>JAZKYE010000072.1:0-16014 GCA_045611965.1 Eubacteriales bacterium | reverse complement strand
AAAGAATATAACGAACCTGGCGATTGAAGGTAACGGCTCTCATTTTATATTTGAAGATTCCGACGCTCCTCTTAACAACGCCGCATTCTTTGGCATTGAAAACTGCGACACAGTTGAGCTTCGCAATTTCTCAATGGACTTTGATTGGGATATTTACCCTCTATTCGTCATAGGAAAGGTTGTTTCCTCTAACGCAAGCCAAAAATCAGTAACCTTCCGCATTGATTCGCACAAGCTTCCCGATAAGGTTACCATCGCAGGTGGAAGAACCTGGGATCCGAGCATCGACAACCGCTCCGAAACGGTTGGATTTATTCAATATGGAAACGTTACGAGCTCTGAGGTGTTAGACGATCACACGCTTAAAGTAACCTATTCTACTACAAAAAGTGCAGAAAAAGCCAAGGCGGGACAGTGCTACCAATTCTATTTCAAGCCAAACTTCAACGCCACAGGCGTCCGCATGTTCTACAACAAAAACATAACCTTGAATGGTCTTACCATTTATTCAGCACCTTACGAGGCGGCTTGGAGTGCAGTATCCGAAGGATATCACATCATTGACTGCAAGGTCATTCCTGCTGATGGCAGAGGCTTCTCTACCTATTCAGGCTTTGAAACTCACGCGGTTAAGGGTGCTGTCATACTTGAAGGATGTGAGCTCAGCGGAATATGCGACGATAATATGCACCTTTCAAACCACTTTATGGGCGGTGAGAACGTAAAGATTGACTCGAATACCATAGAGATGCGAAATCTGCAGGAATGGGCACTCAAATATTACTTCTATGAGGGCGCTACGCTAAAGCTTTACGACGAAAACTTCAAGTCTCTCGGATGGAGCTCTCAAATCGAATCGGTATTCTCCGTGCCTGAAGAAAAATACGAAATGCGTACATATACGGTAAAATTCCGTGACCCATTACCCGACACTGTCGCAAAAACGTGCAAATTTGCCAGCACTGACTTTTCTGATGCTTCATATATCATCCGAAACAACAGCTTCTTCGGTGGACTTTGTCACGCGCTTTATATCGGTCTTGGTAACGGCACCATTGAGAATAACACGTTTGATAATTTTGCCTATCCTTCTCTTGTTTTGACCAGCGTAACACGCTGGGATCGCTGGCACATCGGCTATAACATCGAAAACGTTGTCATTCGCAACAATACTATGACCCGCTGCAATACCGCACAGCGCGATCCCGCAAGCTTTGCCGTCGTAGCAGGCCGAGATGAGCAGCCGTCGGACTTCCTTCCTGTTAACTCATACATCATTCGCAACGTCCTCGTTGAAAAAAATAAGGTTGACGGATCTACGGGTGCTGCTTTTGCTCTCTTTTCAGCAGAGGATGTTATCGTACGAAACAACCAATTCCTCAATTCCAATACGTTACCGTCCAAGGATAGACTTAAGGGCTGGGGTAACGCCTACATCTGCAACGCACAAAATATCCAGTGGGAAGACAACACCATCAAGAACACCGGAAAGTCATACGAGAGTGGTCTCTATGTTGATACAGCCACAGTCAAAAAATCCAGTATAAAATAAGTTATTTTCAAAGGCAGCCACGAAGGTGGCTGCCTTTATCTCTTGATGTCAAAGTGACTTTTTATTTAAATATCAGTTGACTTTTTCTGAAAATGTGATATACATTAGTAGCTTAACGAAAAAATATTTTCTTTTCCCCTTGTCATCTTACATTTGGGCAGGGGGATTCTTTTTTGTTTATTTTTCTTTTTGTATTCTTGATTAGTTTTAAAAATACAATTTTTATTTAAAATATCTTGCTGTTCGTATTGATTTTCGCATCTTTAAGTGATACAATATATGAGGTAATAAATAATGGGGGAATTTTTATGAAGATTGCTCTTATTGCACACGACAAAAAGAAGAATGAAATTATCGAGCTTGCAAAGCAGTACAAGGATGTGCTTTCGGGTCACGAGCTTTATGCAACGGGTACTACGGGCACGCTCATAATGGGCGAAACCGGGCTTTGCATTCACAGAATGAAAAGCGGTCCTCTTGGCGGTGACCAGCAAATCGGTGCTATGCTCGCAAACGGTGATCTCGACCTTATAATATTCCTGCGCGATCCTCTTACGGCACAGCCGCACGAGCCTGATGTATCTGCGCTTCTGCGTCTTTGCGACGTGCAAAAAATACCGCTTGCAACTAATGCAAGCAGTGCTACTATAATGCTTGAATCGTTAAAGCTCGGGGTTTATTTCCATTAAAATGAAGGTTTTAACCGAACGAGTGACGGATAGCTTTGACGGAAAATCAATATACACCTTTTTACGTCACGCATTAGGGCTTTCCGCTACCATAATTAAAAGGGTTAAGTGGGGCGGTGTTTTTATTGACGGCACTATTGTTAATATGAGAGCACCCGTAAAGGCAGGTCAGACGGTTGAGGTGCATATAAAAGAGGTCGGCACAAACGAAATCAAGCCGATAAGCTTTCCTCTTGATATATTGTTCGAGGATGAATGTATTCTCGTCGTTAACAAGCCGCGAAACATGCCTACGCATCCGTCGCGCGGCAATTCCCTGCCCACGCTTGCAGAGGGGGTATGTGCTTATCTTGGCGAGGGATTTATTTTCCGTAGTGTAAACAGGCTTGACCGTGATACGAGCGGAATAGTTCTCATCGCAAAGGATGCTCATACGGCAAGCAGGCTGTCGCATCAAATGAAGTCGCAAGGCTTTGTCAAGAAATATCTTGCTATTACGGCTACCGTTCCGCGCGAGAGTGACGGCATAATAAACGCGCCCATCGCAAGAGAGTGCGAGGGCGGGATTCGACGCATAGTAAGACCTGACGGGAAAGAAGCGATTACGGAATACCACACCGTTTCTACAAGCGGTACTCGAGCGCTCGTCGAATTTACTCTGCACACAGGAAGAACACATCAGATACGTGTGCATAGCGCATATATCGGTGCGCCTCTTTATGCAGATTTTCTTTACGGCGAGCGTGTCCTTGACGAAAGTTATTATTTGCACGCATATTATCTGTCCTTTACTCACCCTTTTACAAATGAGCTTATAGAAATAAAATCAACTCCCGTTTTTTCATTATGAAAGTAGTTATGATAAAAAGCATAAGAGAAACAACCGAGGGCTTTGTCTATGACCTATTTGATAAATTCACCAACCTCGTTTACGAGAGCGGTGAGGAAACCGAATTTGAGGGCATCAAGGTTCTCAAGGAAAAGCACGGCTTCATTACAAGAGCTACGAAATACACTGTAAAAAATCCAAAAACATATCCTACAAGGTCACTTTAAATTAAAATATAAGAAAGAAGGCGCATACCATGTCCACCGATGCAGTTATTCTGCTTAATTTATCATTAGCATTACTTTCAGGTCTGCTTTTATCAAGACTTGCAAAAGTTCTCAATCTTCCCGCCGTTACCGCGTATCTTGTCGCAGGTGTTCTTATCGGTCCGTTTCTTCTCGGTGCCTTAGGCGTTGAGGGACTCGGCTTCACCTCACTTGAGCAGTTAAATTCTTACTCTATACTTAGTGATGTCGCGCTAGGCTTTATCGCGTTCTCTATCGGAAACGAATTCCGTCTTTCCCAGCTTAAAAAGATAGGTAAGCAAGCAACTGTAATCGGTATTTTTCAGGCAGTATTCACCACGATATTGGTTGACGCGGTTCTTATCTCGCTTCATTTTCTTATGCCTGAAGTGCTGCCACTTCCTGCGGCAATCGTTCTCGGTGCGGTGGCATCTGCAACAGCACCTGCCGCAACCCTTATGGTTGTAAGACAGTATAAGGCAAAGGGTCCCGTTACAGACGTGCTTCTTCCCGTAGTTGCTCTTGACGATGCCGTTGGTCTTGTGCTTTTTGCGGTATCCTTCGGTGTAGCAAAGTCACTTGGCACAGGTCACGTTGACGTTATATCAATAATTGTTGAGCCTCTGCTTGAGGTTACTCTCTCGCTCGCGCTCGGTCTTATCATGGGATATCTCTTCACACTCGTTGAGCAGTTCTTCCATTCAAGATCAAAGCGCCTTGCAGTTTCGGTAACCTTCGTATTTATGACGGTAGCCTTCTCTATGATTAAGTTTAACATAGGCCCTGTACATATTTCATTCTCTTCCCTTCTCGCCTGCATGATGCTTGGTACTGTGTTCTGCAATATATGCGACTTCTCAGAAGAGCTTATGGACAGAGTTGACAGATGGACAGCACCGTTATTTATCCTCTTCTTCGTGCTCAGCGGTGCGAAGCTTGACCTTTCGGTATTCTTAAACGGCTTCATCGTGCTTATCGGTGTTGCATACATCATAAGCCGCTCGGCAGGTAAATACTTTGGCTCGTTTATAAGCGCAAAGGCGGTTAAAGCCGACAAGCATATCGTTGACTATCTCGGAATTACACTTCTTCCGCAGGCAGGCGTTGCGCTCGGTATGGCGATAAAGGCTGCCGCAGAATTTGGCGAGGTGGGTGCGATAATTCAGAATATCACACTCTTTGCCGTACTGATTTATGAAATCGTAGGACCTCTGCTTACAAAGATAGCGCTCACAAAGGCTGGCGACATCAAGCCTGAGGGCAAGCTCTCGCGCCGCGATGAGCACAAGGCAAAGCTTGAAGAGCAGAAAAATAATGCATCGTAATATCTGTTAAGTCAAATAGCGGTAATATCTCATCTTACGAGATATTACCGCTATTTTTGTGTATTATAGTTTACAAAAAGCAAGAGTTACTTAATCATTTCAAGAAACTCTGCTTCATCAATAATTCTGATACCAAGCTCTTTTGCCTTGGTAAGCTTTGAGCCTGCTTCCTCGCCGGCGAGAACCACCGAGGTTTTTTTAGATACGCTTGATGACACCTTACCGCCGCGCTCTTTAATAAGCTCTGCGGCTTCATCACGTTTAAGCGTTGGCAGTGTTCCCGTAAGCACGAAGGTCATACCTGCGAAGGTATCTGCCTTCTTTTCCTTAACGGCATCAAAGAGCAGACCTGCCTCGCGAAGCTCTTCGATAAGCGCGAGTATTCGCTCCTCCTTAAAGAAGTCAACGATAGCGCACGCAGTAATATCACCGATATCGTTTATTGCGGCAAGCTCATCTGCGCTCGCAGCAATGATATTGTCAAGGGTTCTGAAATGCTTGGCAATTTCCTCTGCTGCAACCTCGCCGACCTGACGGATGCCGAGTGCGAACAGAAGTCGCTCAAGTCCGCGTGACTTAGATTTTTCAATAGCAGAGATGAGATTTTCCGCGCTCTTCTTACCCATTCTATCAAGGCACTCTACGTCCTCTGCCTTTAGCTTGTATAGGTCGGAAATAGATGAAATAAGCTTATTTTCTATAAGAAGCTCAACGACCTGAGGGCCAAGTCCCTCGATATCCATAGCACCCTTTGAGGCAAAGTGGATAATACCGCGCGAGTTCTGCGCGGGGCAGGATGAATTCGGGCATCTTATCGCAGTACCGTCACCCGCGGTATCACGCACGACCTCACATCCGCACGAAGGACACACTCTCGGCATTTCGAAAACGGGTGCGTCTGCGGTACGCTCGGATTTGACACTGCGTACGATTTCAGGAATAATCTCGCCTGCCTTACGGACTATGACGGTATCCCCTAAGCGAATATCCTTATCGTTTATATAGTTACCGTTATGAAGCGTTGCGCGTGATACCACGCTTCCTGCAAGATTTACAGGCTCAAGATTGGCTATCGGTGTAAGAACACCTGTTCTGCCGACCTGAATATCAATTGAGACGAGCTTCGTTTTCTTTTCCTCTGGCGGATATTTATAGGCAACTGCCCATTTTGGCGTTGCACTTCCCTCTCCAATTCTTGCGCGAAGCGAAAGATCGTTGATTTTAATAACCGCGCCATCCATATCGAAGGAAAGCTCGGGGCGCATTTTACCAAGCGCATCCACATAGGCGACGATTTCGTCCTTGCCACTAATCACACGGCGTAAGGGAAGCGTTGTAAAGCCAAGCTCATCAAGTCGATCGAGCGTTTCCATATGTGTTTTTGGTGCTCTGCCATCGGTATAAAGCACACCGTCCTGAAAATTAAAGACGAATATTTCAAGGTGTCTTGATGCGGCAACCTTCGGGTCAAGCTGACGAAGAGAGCCTGCGGCGGCATTTCTCGGGTTAGCAAAAAGCGCAAGTCCGTCACGCTCTCTTGCCTCATTAAGCTCGGCAAAAACGCGCCTCGGCATATATACCTCACCCCTGACGCAAAGATACGGAACAGGCTCTTTCAATTCAAGAGGAATTGAGCGCACGGTTCGAAGATTTTCGGTTACATCCTCACCAACGATGCCGTCACCGCGTGTTGCACCTTTAACGAAAATACCGTTTTCGTATATAAGCGATACGGATAAGCCGTCAATTTTAGGTTCAACCGAATACTCCGGCGCGGTGTAACCGCTCTTTTCTATTCTGTCAAGGAAATCTACAAGCTCGGCGTCTGAAAAAACGTCGGTAAGGCTACCCATTTTTACCGTATGGGTATGCTTCTCAAATCTATCAAGCGCTCTGCCGCCCACGCGCTTTGTCGGCGAGGTAGGTGAATCAAGCTCGGGATTTTCCTCTTCAAGCCTCACCAACTCGTAAAAGAGCGAATCGTACTCGTAGTCGGAAATCTCGGGCGCATCCTTTTCATAATAGAGTTTTGAATTATATTCAAGAGTTTTTCTCAAATATTCTATTCTTTGTATGATTTCGTTTTTATCCATATAGCCCCACACGCACTTAAGTGCGTCATTTATTCTTACTTATAATTTTACCATTAATTTGTCCTGTTGTCAATAAAATACCCCGAGCGAATGGAAATTTTCGCTCGGGGTATTTTATTATTTTGCTAAAAGCGTTTCAAGAGCAGAAAGCTTTACGCAAAGGGTAAGAAGCTTAATTGCAAGCTCAAGCTCACTATCGGTAGGATATGTCGGTGCAATTCTCAGATTGCTATCGTTTTCATCACGGCCGTAGGGGAAGGTCGCGCCTACCTGCGTCAAGGTTACACCAACGCCATTCATAAGCTCGAACACTCTGCTCGCGCTTCCGCAAAGCACGTCGAGCGATACGAAGTATCCGCCTCGAGGCTTGGTCCATTTTGCAATATCAAGGCCTGAAAGTGCTTCAAGGCCGCCAAGGGTAATATCAAACTTAACCTTGATTTTCGCGCCAAGCTTAAGCATATGACGATACATATTATCCGCGTTTTCAAAGTAGCGAACGTGGCGCATCTGATTAATCTTATCGTAGCCTATCGTCTGCGTGCCGGTATATCTTTTGAGGAAATCAAGATTGCGCTTGCTTGCCGCAACGATAGCAACACCGCTACCAGGGAAGGTTATCTTTGAGGTCGAAGAATAGTACATTACTCTATCCTCGTTGCCGTACTCCTTTGCCAAAGCAAAAACATCAGCAAGCTTATCACCGTTCTCGTCAAAATCGTGCACCGCATACGCGTTATCCCACATAATTCTGAAATCAGGCGCGGCACACTTCATAGAAGCAAGACGCCTTACAACCGCATCAGAATAGGTGTTACCCGTGGGGTTTGAATACTTGGGAACGCACCAGATACCCTTAACGGCAGGGTCAAGTACAAGGCGCTCAACCTCATCCATATCAGGGCCGTCATCAAGCATTTTTACTGTGAGAAGCTCAAACCCAAGGTCCTCTGTAATCTTGAAGTGACGGTCATATCCCGGGGCTACGCATATCCATTTAATTTTTTCTTCCTTGCACCAAGGGCGTTCGCTGTCGGGATTGCCGAAAAGCATAGAACGGCAGAGCGTATCGTACATAAGGGCAAGAGATGAGTTACCGCCGACGAATATATTTTCAGCATCAAGAGAAAGAAGGTCTGCGAAAAGACGCTTGCACTCAGAAATACCGTCAAGAATACCGTAGTTGCGAAGGTCAACGCCAGCCGAGCGACACATATCCTTATTCAAGGGAAGTGAAAGAAGCCCCTCGGACAAATCGAGCTGTTCAGCATTAGGCTTACCGCGCGATAAATCGAGCGAGAGTCCCATTTCCTTATATTTTTCGTACTCACAAGCAAGAGCCTCGTATTCTGCGCGTCTTTGCTCTGCTGATAATTTCTCGTAATAGTTCATTTCAGACAACCTTTTTGCAAATTTTTGCATAATTTAATTTCGTATTATTCATTTTTTAATTAAAATACCTCTATATTGTACCCTATTTTGAATGTTTTTGCAAGATGTTTTTGCAAAATTATTCAATTTTTCTCATTTTTGCTCTTCTTGCGCGTCAAATGACTTGACAAAGGGGCAAAAGTAATATATAATTTATGCTGTATATTTAGTTTTATCAGAAAGGATTAATATATATTATGGCATCAAACGACAAGAAGTTCGTTGAGCAGATAACCTCAATGGACGAGGATTTTGCAAAATGGTACACAGATATCGTTAAAAAAGCAGACCTCATCGACTATTCAAGCGTTAAGGGTTGTATGATTATCCGTCCTTACGGATATGCAATTTGGGAAAACATACAGAAGATCCTTGATGCAAGATTTAAGGCAACGGGCGTAGAGAATGTATATATGCCTATGTTCATTCCCGAGACGCTTCTTACAAAGGAAAAGGATCACGTCGAGGGCTTTGCCCCTGAGGTTGCGTGGGTTACCCACGGCGGCAGCGAGCGTCTTGCCGAGCGTATGTGCGTACGCCCCACCTCTGAGACGCTTTTCTGTGAGCATTACGCAAATATTATCAAATCGTACAGAGACTTGCCCAAGAACTACAACCAATGGTGCTCTGTCGTAAGATGGGAAAAGAATACTCGCCCCTTCCTTCGTTCAAGAGAGTTTCTCTGGCAAGAGGGTCACACCATTCACCGCACCGCAAAAGAAGCCGAGGAAAGAACCGTTATGATGCTCAACATCTATGCGGACTTCTATGAGAAGGACCTCGGTATGCCCGTAGTACGCGGTATCAAGACCGAGAAGGAAAAGTTTGCAGGTGCAAAGGCAACCTACACGGTTGAGGCATTGATGCACGACGGCAAGGCACTTCAGGGTGGTACGTCGCACAACTTTGGCTCTGGATTTGCAGAGGCATTTGGTATTCAGTATCTTGACAGCGATAACAAGCTTAAATACCCTCATCAGACCTCGTGGGGCGTTACTACCCGTATTATCGGCGGTATCATAATGACGCACGGTGATGATTCAGGTCTTGTTCTCCCCCCTGCTGTTGCCCCCATTCAGGTAGTAATTATTCCTATTCAGCAGCAGAAGGCAGGCGTGCTTGACAAGGCAAACGAAATCCTCGACACACTTAAAGCATCAGGCATCCGCGCGGTGCTTGACGATTCGGATCAGTCGCCCGGATGGAAGTTCTCTGAATATGAGATGAAGGGTGTTCCGCTTCGTATTGAAATCGGTCCTCGCGACCTTGCGGAAAACAAGTGTGTAATTGTACGCCGTGACAACCGCGAGAAATCCTTTGTTAATATCGACGGCATTGTTCAGTCGGTTAACGAGGGACTTGATAACCTTATCAAGGCGCTCTTTGATAAGGCTTACGCGCACCGCGAGGAAAGAACCTACGTTGCAACCACGAAGGAAGAGCTTATCAAGACCGCAAGCGGGAAGAACGGTTACATCAAGGCTATGTGGTGCGGTGAGCGCGAGTGTGAGGACACACTCAAGGCTGAGGCTGACGTAACCTCTCGCTGCATTCCCTTCGGCGCATCGCCCGTCGGTGACAAGTGCGTATGCTGCGGCAGAGATGCAAAGAAGCTCGTTTACTGGGGCAAGGCATATTGATTTTATAAAAATTCAAGGCAAAGAGAGGTGACGGCATGGCAAGCACAATACATATGCGAGCTGAAGATGGCAGTATCTTAAAGCTTGAATATCACGAGAGCTGTCCGAGCGTCGCAGAGCTTGCAAAAGCCTATGCTACATCAGGCTACCCTGACAGATATGTGGTAGTTTCGGAAAGGCAGACGAAATACGACGCTTGTCAGCGCCCTCTCAAATCCGGTCAGAGCGAGGGCGGCGTATATATGTCGCTCATCCTTCGTCCGTCAATGTTCCCTTCGCAGGCAAGCTTCTTTTCCTCAATGTCCACCGTTGCGCTTATAAAAGCGCTTGACGAGCATACGACCAAAAAGCTCGGCATCGGATGGGTAAGCGATATATTCTGCGAGGGACGCAAAATTGGCGGTGTGTGCGTTGAGGGACGGCTTGACAGCTTTTCCTCATACGAATACATTATCGTTTCGTTTTTAGTAAAGCTTACGGACACCGAATTTCCACCGAGAATATCCGACCTTATAAAAAAGGTTTTTGGAAGCGAGAACGCATCGGTTTCTATGATTATCGCAAAAGACATTCTCGGCGCGTTCTTCTCTCTATATCCGAAGCTTAAAGACACCGAAAAATTTATGGATGAATACAAGAGCCGCTTTATACTCACAGGAAAGCGAGTGAGGTTTCTTGAGCACGGAAAACGCAGACGCTGTAAAATTCTTAATGTTGACAGCAGCGACTGCTCGCTTTTAGTTGAGGCAAGGGGCGGTGCCGTCAAGAAAATTTTCAGCGCGAAAAACGTGTTTATTCCTAAAAAAATAAAGTTCTGACAATTATATAAAAAAACCGACTTGGCAATACTGCCAAGTCGGTTCGTTTTTATTTAGTTAGTTTTTTCTACCCAAACGGTAGGCACGCCTTCGTTAAGGTACCAGTAATCTGAAACCTTAAGTCCCTCGCTTGAAGCCTGAGTAGGATAGGATACCGAGTAGTACTTAACGGTGGCATCCTTCAACACAGTATGCGAATCAGATGTACCGTCGATGTAGGTTGCCCAGTCGGTCTTGTTGCCAAGGAAGTAAATGTTCTCAAGGTTTGTAAGACCTACGAGCGAGTTGCTTGCAAAATCCTCACCAATATCGTAAGGAATAACGAGGTCGGTGATGTTCGAGCATCCGTCAAACGCGTTCAGCGCGATAGAGAGCGTATTCTTCATATCCGACGAAATCTTGTTGTGAGGAATGATGAACAGTCCGTTCTGAACCTTTGCAGGGTTAACAGAGATAAGATGCTGGCTCACTACAACGTAGCCGAGATTTTCATACATCTCATCAAAGTACTTCGTTCCCTTAAAGGCAGTATCCGAAATTCTGTAGTTGTGAGTAGTGATGGTGGACATTGTAATGCTTTCTACGTTAGCAAAATCGGCTACGGTAAGGTGTCCTACGGTATTAATGTTATCAAGAATTACAACATTCTTAATATCGTATTCTGCGGTGATCGGGTTGCCAGAATCGCCGTAGTGGTTCCAAGGACGCTCGGACTTGTTGCCGTAGTTAACAAGAACACCGCTTCCCGAATTGCTCATACCGCCAATAGTAAGAGTGCCCGTGGTGTTGTCAAATGCCCAAGCAACTCTACCGTTCTTATTGCTAGTACCGCCGCTGCCGGTAGTGGTAATGTTTTTCCAGTACGCGCCCTCACCAAGAGTAGTAAGGTCAATGCCTGCGGCATTTGCATATACTCGTCCGCCCTCAACGAGCGTAATGTTTGCAAGTCCCGAAACGAGAGGTGCTATGTCATCCGAAGGATCGTCAGGGTCACCGGCGTCACCGTAAAGCTGAAGCTCATTACCCATATAGAATACGTAAAGCAGGTCGTTGTTACCGCTGAACGCGTTCTCGTCAACAGAGGTGACGCAGGTAGGAATGTCGATGCTTACGAAGCTGGTAAATCTAGTCTGAGTGCTGAGAATATTACAGAATGCGTATTTTCCAATGTGAGTAACACCGTCTGAAATCTTTACAGAAAGGATTGAACGTCCACTCCAAGGTGCATCGTTAACCGTTTCAAAATCCCACATAGTGCCGTCTGCCTTGCTACTGTCAATCTTGGAAATGGTAAGAACACCAGTTTCTATGGACCATTTAAGGTTATCACCGCAAATTGTTCCTCTGTCGCTGATAAGCTTAATGTCGCCCTTAAGCTTTGTGCCTATGTTAATCTTGTAGTAATTATCTGCGATGTTACCATCTGCGTCGCGAAGCTTCCAGCCCTTGAACTTATAGCCGTGATAAACTATATTGTTCATGTAGTCGATATTAGCCTGCGTAAAGCCCTTTTCAATATCAACGAAGTCAACGAGAAGCTTAGTGGGATATGCTTCCTTATCCGACTTCTTATCGTTCACGTCAATAGCAACGCTCGGGTTGCTCTTATCAATATACCAGATAGCGTAGCACCACTGCGTGATATCGCCGTTAACGAAGTGCCAGTAGGGACCGGGATTTTCAGGCTTGGTTTCGGAAATGAACCAGGTTTGAGAAAGTCTTACAAGCTCAAGGTTTCTGAAGCCCGTACCGGTTTTATCGTACTGCTCCTTCGTGCCCTTGTAGTATACAGACGTAAGGCTCTCGCACTCGTAGAAGCAGGACGAGCCTATCTTCGTAACAGAGTCGGTAAGAAGAATGGTTTCAAGTCCCTTGCATGCCTTAAAGGCGTTCTTACCGATGTTTTCAAGCCCGTCGTTGAACGAGATGTGCGTGATTTCCTCACAGCCGTCAAATGCGCTCTCACCGATAAACTTGAGCGTCTCGGGAAACTCAACTCTCGGAATCTTTGTATTCTGGAAGGCATTGTTGCCAATGGTGACAAGCGTCGAAGGAAGCTCAACCTCTTTGCTAAGCTTCCAGCAATCGTTAAACGCATTTGCCGCAATAGAGGTAATTCCCTCTTCTATAACAGCCTCCTGAATAAGTTTTCTTTCATCGTCCCACGGTGCGTACTCAAGCTTCTTGAAGTTGTACATATCGCCCGTACCCGTGAAGGTGATAGTCTTAGTATCGGTATCAAAGGTCCACGTGATATTGTCACCGGCCTTATCCGTTTCCTTGCAGTAAAGGTTAAATGACTTCTTGTTTTTAGGAAGTGCCGAAAAATCGCACTTCTCTCTGAAAAACTCGTCAAAATAGAAGCCTTCAATACCGAAGCCGCGCCAGTCATCAACCCTCTGTCTGATTTCCGCAACCTTTTCAGCGGTAAATCCCGTTTTCGAAGAAAGCGTTATAGCAGGCTGAAGCCACTCTTCACCGTGGAAGAGATAAACCGTGATTTCAACCTCGGGCGTGTCAGGCGCTGCGGGGGTGTCGGGTGCATCAGGCGCATCAGGCTCATCAGGTGCATCGGGCGCGTCAGGTGCATCGGGTGCATCAGGTGCATCAGGTGCATCAGGTGCATCGGGTGCATCGGGGTTGACGGGTGTGCTGGGGCCCGACGGTTTAGTTATACCCGGAATCTCAAGACCCGGAATCTCAAAGCCCTCAAGAGTACATGACGCAAGCGTCATAGTAAGCACAAGCGCTGTCAGTATTGCAATTATGAGCAAAATTTTTTTCTTCATTGCTTATAATCCTTTCCTGCATATTTTTATAATTTTACAAGTAAATTGTAGCATACAAAAACAAAGTTGGCAAGCGTCAACACCAAAAAACATGTAAACAAATAATTAATATTATATATAATGCACATTAAGGGGCAAATGTTTTTATGCAAAGTTACAAACCGATTTTTTATATAAGACAGCTTCTTGTTAAAATAACAGCACCTGTTCCAATCATAATGTGGCTTCTGCTCATTTACGGCTTTGACGAGCCTTACCTTGCAACGATGACTCTGCTTTTTGCGATTTTACACGAGATAGGACACGCAAGCTGCGCTCTTATATTCTGTGCAGAGCCGTCGTTTTTTGCAACGCTCGCAGGTCCGCGTATGCGATACTCTGCTATGAGGTCCTACAAGGACACGGTTATAATAGCGCTCGGCGGTCCTATGATAAATATCATAGCCGCTATCATTTTAGTGCTTTTTACACGATTTAGTGCTTACTTTGTAATTGCTACTGCCGTTAATATTTTGACAGCGGCGGTCAACCTTTTACCTCTTGTCGGAAACGACGGCTATACCGCTCTGCGCTCACTTCTTTTGCTTAAAATGAAGCCCACCCTTGTGCATAGAATTATGGCAACGCTATCAAGTGCGCTTTGCATCCTTATATGCTTCTTATCGCTTTATCTTATGTCGCGGCACGACGGCGGCTACTGGTGCTATTTTTTATCCTTCTGGCTGCTTCTCAGAAGCCTTACCGACTTACGAAGCCTAAATTAAAGAAAAAGCGAGATTTCAAGAGATTTTAAGAGAAAACGAGAGATTTTCCGTTGTGTTTTCGAAGCTAATCGCAGATAAATCAGTTTAATCGCAAATAAATCCGAATTTTTTTGAAAAAAGTTTTATTAAAACTATTGCAAAATATAAAGTGATTTGCTATAATAACTCTCATCTGATATAATAGCGTATTTTGTATATTTCAGATGAAGTTTGGCGTATCCGCAAGAAAGGATTTGGGTTTTAAGAAAATGACAAAGCTCATCGAACTTAAGGGGATAACGAAATCTTACGATCAGGATCCCGTGCTTAAAAACATCAATCTTTATATTCGTGACGGTGAATTTATTACCCTGCTCGGACCGTCGGGCTGCGGTAAGACCACGATGCTTCGTATAATCGGCGGCTTTGAGCATGCCGACGAGGGCGAGCTTTATTTCGACGGCGCTGAAATCAGCGAGCTTCCTGCATACAAAAGACAGGTAAACACCGTTTTCCAGAAATATCTGCTTTTCCCCCACCTCAACGTTTACGAGAATATTGCCTTTCCTCTGCGTATGAAAAAAACACCTGAGGCGGAAATCAAGGAAAAGGTTACCAAAATGCTTGCGATGGTTGCGCTCTCGGGCTTTGAGAACAAGAGCGTAAACACGCTCTCGGGCGGTCAGCAGCAGCGCGTTGCAATAGCAAGGGCACTTATCTCGCATCCCAAGGTGCTTCTGCTCGACGAGCCGCTCGGCGCGCTCGACCTTAAGCTCAGGAAGGATATGCAGAACGAGCTTAAAACCATCCAGAAGGCTATAGGCATTACCTTCATCTACGTAACTCACGACCAGGAAGAGGCTCTCTCTATGTCCGACACCGTCGTAGTTATGGCAGAGGGTGAAATCCAGCAGATAGGAACACCTACCGATATATACAACGAGCCGAAGAACGCATTTGTTGCAGACTTTATCGGCGAAAGTAACATTATCGACGGAATTATGCTTGAGGATAAGCGCGTCAAAATGGCAGGTCACGTCTTTGATTGCGTTGACGCAGGCTTTGCGAAGGACGAGCCCGTTGACGTGGTTGTGCGACCCGAGGACGTTGACGTTGTCGCACCCGACAAGGGTATGCTGACAGGCACCGTTACGAGCGTCACCTTCAAGGGCGTTCATTATGAGATAATAGTTGACATCGACGGCTTTAAGTGGATGATACAGTCCACCGACTACGTTGCGCCCGAGGCGGTTATCGGAATTCACATCGAGCCGACGGAAATTCACATTATGAAAAAGTCGAAATACTCGGGTATGTTCGGTGACTACTCAACCTTCTCTGACGAGATTGATCAGCTTTCAAATGCCTCAACGGCAGAAGAATTCTAAAACAGTAAAGTACGCATAGCGTACCTATGGGGATAAGAATATGAAAAAAAAGCGCTCTCTTATGCACTCCATAGCGGCAGCACCCCACGTATTCTGGGCTGTGCTCTTTATCGTACTGCCGCTTCTTATAGTTGCGTATTATGCTTTTACCGACGATTCTGGTGCTTTTTCGTTCGAAAACATCGTGTCTCTTGCCGATTATTCGGACATTTTCCTGCTTTCAATTGAGCTTTCGGTAATTGCTACCTTTATTTGTCTCGTGATAGGTTATCCTCTTGCTTATATAATGGCGAAGATGGATGCGAGCCACAGAAGAATTTTTATGATGCTTCTTATGCTGCCTATGTGGACAAATCTTCTCATAAGAACCTACTCTATTATGGCAATACTTGATGACGGTGGATTTCTCAACGAGCTTCTTAATACCGAGCTTCATATAATCGGAACCAAGAAGTCGGAGGCCAAGCGGTCT
>JAZKYE010000071.1:0-1728 GCA_045611965.1 Eubacteriales bacterium | reverse complement strand
TATGCCCGAGGTGGGTATCGCCTGCATCTTGTTCTCTATCTTATAGCCGATCTTAAATTCCATAATTCTACTCCTCCAGAGTATTCCTTTGCTTTACTATAACACAACGGGCGCATAAATACAATAGATTATATGAAAAAGGTTGAAAAGAAAATAAAGCTGTGCTATAATTGACCCGTAAACAAACCGCACGGAGGTGGGCTTATGAAGCTTTTTATCGGAGCGCTCACGAAGTTTATAATGGGCATTTTAATGGTCGGCGCACTCGTATTTTTGCCGGCGTGGGACATAAAATTTGCAAACGGTTGGCTTTTTATGGGACTTTTGTTTATTCCGATGCTTATTGTCGGCGTGGTGATGCTGATAAAATCTCCCGCGCTTCTTAAGAAGAGACTTGATGCCAAGGAAACCCAAAATACGCAAAAGGGCGTGGTTGCTTTCTCGGGCATAATCTTTATCGCCGGATTTGTAGTAGCCGGACTTGACCACCGCTTCGGTTGGTCGCGCGTGCCCCTTTGGGCAGTAATCTCAGCATCCGTCGTTTTACTTGTTTCCTATGCCCTTTACGCCGAGGTTATGCGTGAAAACGCGTATCTTTCAAGAACAATAAAGGTTGAAGAAAATCAGCAAATTGTTGACACGGGTCTATACGGAACAGTCCGCCACCCTATGTACGCAGCTACGATATGGCTCTTCCTTTCCATACCCGTGGTGCTCGGCTCGTGGTGGTCGCTTCTCTGCTTTTCGCCCTACGTCGGAATTATCGCCGTAAGAATAATAGGCGAGGAAAAGCTACTTGACTCGGAGCTTGTCGGCTACGCAGAATACAAGAAAAAGGTAAAATACAGACTCATTCCGTTTATTTGGTAAGGTAATATAGAATATGGAATTTAACAAAAAGCTTCAGGAATTAAGAAAACAAAAGAGCTTGACGCAAGAGGCTCTTGCAGAAAAGCTGTACGTGTCAAGAACTGCTGTTTCAAAATGGGAATCGGGCAGAGGGTATCCGAGCATAGATTCGCTCAAGGCGATCGCGCAGTTCTTCGCGGTAACGATTGACGAGCTTATCTCGACCGATGAGATGCTTAATGTGGCAGAGGACGAGCAAAGGCGCACCGCAAAGCATTATCGCGACCTTGTGCTTGGACTTCTTGATATTTGCATATCCCTTTTGATATTTCTACCCCTTTTCGCATCAAGAGAGGGGGAGATTGTCACCCCCGTTTCCCTTATTTACCTCGGGGGCGTGTCACTTTTTCCGAAAATATTATACTTTATAGCCGTGATTGCAGCATCCCTTACCGGCATCGCGACACTTGCCCTGCAGGGCTGCGGCGGCCGTATATGGCTCAAGGTTAAAACTCCTCTGTCGCTCTCGCTCGGCGCTTTAGCGGTGATGCTCTTTACACTCGGTCTTCACCCCTACGCGGCGGCGTTTGCCTTTGCGCTTCTCGCAGTCAAAGCGCTGGTGCTTACAAGACACAAGGACTGATTTTACCAAACAAACTTCACTACCACCGTGACACGGAGAGTGTCAGTGACGTGAACGAGAGTTTCTTTCATTTTTAGATACCTTAGGTTAAAATGTATTTAACCCAAAAAGAAAGGTAGTAAGAAAATGAAAAGACACGCTTCACTTTACGTAGGGCTCTCCCTGCTTTTAGCCTTTGTCGCGTGGTGTGTGCTTGTGTGCACCGTAGACGTACAGGCAATAGGCCCGAGCAACTC
>JAZKYE010000070.1:0-19383 GCA_045611965.1 Eubacteriales bacterium | reverse complement strand
CAACTTCCACAACACCCCCGACAGACTTCGTCAGCTTAACGAGGCAGTAGCTGCTGATAAGCTTTCAAGACTTTGCGAGGTTGTGTCAGAGGTTGAATTTGCAAGAAGCAGAGAGGAATTTATCGGTCTGTTTGAGCGTGAGCACGCAAAGGGAAATCTTCCCCTGAAGGTAACTCACAACGACACGAAGCTTAACAACATTCTTTACGATAAGAATACCGGCAAGCCCGTATGCGTAATCGACCTTGATACCATTATGCCCGGTTACGCTATCAACGATTTCGGTGACTCTATCCGCTTCGGCGCAACCACCGCGCTTGAGGACGAGGCAGACCTTTCCAAGGTTAACTTTGATATCGAGCTGTTTGAGATTTATGTAAAGGGCTTCCTTGAGGGCGCTGACGGCGGCTTGAACGCCTGCGAGATAGCGCTTCTTCCCGAGAGTGCCATTATGATGACGCTTGAGTGCGGAATCCGCTTCCTTACCGACTATCTTAACGGTGATACCTACTTCAAGACATCAAGAGCAGGACAGAACCTTGACCGTGCGAGAAACCAGTTCAAGCTTGTATCCGATATGGAAGCAGTTCTGGATAAAATGCACGAAATTGTAAACAAATACATATAAATCCAAACCGAAGGAGTAAAATATATGATAAGAATTTATTATTCCGAAACAGCGGCTGACGCAGGCGTAAAGGCTGCCGAGGTTATCGCCTCGCTCGTAAAGGAAAAGCCCAACTGTGTGTTAGGTCTTGCTACGGGCTCGTCACCTATCGGTATGTACGATGCACTCGCCAACAAGTGTGCGGCTGGCGAAATTTCCTTTAAGCAGGTAAAGAGCGCTAACCTTGACGAGTATGTGGGCCTTGACAAGGACCACGATCAGAGCTACGCATACTTTATGAGAACGAATCTCTTTGACAAGATTGATATTGACCTTGCTAACACTAATATCCCCAACGGTCTTGCAGAGGACCCTGCGGCAGAGTGTGCAAGATACGATGCAGTTATCGAGTCGCTCGGCGGCATTGACCTTCAGGTGCTTGGTATAGGAAACAACGGTCACATAGGCTTTAACGAGCCCGACACCTTCTTCCCCTACGGCACCAGCCTTGTTGAGCTCACAGACTCTACCATTGATGCAAACGCGCGCTTCTTCGCGTCGCGCGACGATGTTCCCACACAGGCGCTCTCTATGGGTATAGGACAGATTATGGGCGCAAGGAAGGTTCTTCTTCTCGCTATGGGCAAGGGTAAGGCTGAAATCCTTGAGCGTTCGCTCTTCGGTAAGGTAACGCCCGAGGTGCCTGCGTCAATACTTCGCTTTGCCGATGACGTTGTGGTATTCGCTGATAAGGATGCGCTTTCCGTAATTATGGAAAAGCACCCCGAGGCTGTAATTAAGTAATATAAACTGATGGGCTGTCGCGGCTTTGCTCTGCGACAGTCCTTTGTATAGCACGAAAAATGCGCCATGCAGAACTAATCTGCTTGGCGCATTTATATTTACCAAAGTAAAGGAATATTTACATATTGTCATTACAGGGTATATCTCGGAAGCTTGAGTGTTTTGACTACCTCATCCATAATAGCGCTGTCCTGCTCGGTTATTTTATCCCACTCAAAGCCCTTGACAAAGGCGGCATTCTCATCATCCGAGTGATGCGCCTTTCTGTGCTTTTTAAGCGCGGCATCAAACTCGTATTTGTGAAGCAGGGCATCCTCGGTATAGTTGGGATTGTGCTGTTTTTTGTCGGTTATGATAAACCTGATATTCTCTCTGCCGCCAAGGGCGCGCATAAGCGCCTCTGCGTTGTTTTTAGAGGATACGATAGGGTCATCCTTTGAGTGAATGATAAGGATGTTTGCAGGGGCTCTCGTAAGGCTATCCCTCGCGTCAGCATCGGCATACTCGCCCGAGATTTTTCTCTCAAACCTCTTGAAGTGTCCGCGCAGAGGGGTAAGGAAGCCTCTTATAGTATCCTTGTGTATTGCGTCAACTGCGATAAAGCCTGATATTGCAACCACGCTTTTTATATCGGGATGATATTTTAGGATGTTCATAGTGGAAAATCCGCCCCAGCTGTGTCCTACGACAGAGTAGGTCACGTCGGAAAGCGACGGCTCTGCCTTGAGCGCCTTAAGACACGCGTCAAGGTCGCAAAGCGAGTGGGCAAAGCCCATAGTGCCCTCACCACCCGAGGTCATACAGCCTGTGTGGTCGTAAGAGAATACGCGAAATCCTGCCCTTGCAATATACTCAATTTCCTTCATATAGGCGGTGTGACCTGCGCCAAGACCGTGGTCAAAAACCACAAGCTCGTCCTCGTTATATCCTTCGTAGGAATAAAAGCCGCCGCGAAGAATAGTGCCCTCTTTTGAAAGAAACTCGTAGGGCTCAAAACGAAGTCCGTCAAAATCCTTGTAGGAATAGTAATATACGTCGCCAAGCGCGTCCTTGCGTGTATCAACCACAGAGCGATAGGCTTCGTTAATTTTTTTGAAAAGCATATTTTACCTGCCTTATGAGTGGCGGTCCTTAATTACAGAGAATGCCTCGTCAGCTACATCAACCGTGAGCTTGATATCCTCGTCCGAAAGAGCCGCGTTAATAAAGTGATTGTGATGGCTCGTGAAGAATACGCCGCGCTTTACGCACTCTGCTATCCATTCCTGATGCAGCATAAGCGACGGGTCGTCTGCAAGCCTTAAATAGAAAAGAGAGGGAACACCGCTGACGTGAAGGTCGTAGCCGTACTTCTTACCTGCCGCGATAAGACCTTCCTTAAGCCTTGTGCCCTTGTCGATAAGAAGCGAGGGAAGGTTCATTCGCTTCATCTTCTCTATGCACGCAATGCCTGCGGCAAAGGGAACGGCAGAGAGCCAGTAGCTTCCGGTAAAGGATATGCCCGATACGGTGTTTTTAAGAAATTCCTTGCCGCAAAGTGCGGATACGTTGTAGCCGTTTGCCAGCGCCTTGCAGAAGCATATGAGGTCTGCCTCAAAGCCAAAGTAGTGGTCGCTGCCCGCAAGGTCGAGTCTGAAGCCTGCGCGCACGTCGTCAACGATAAGCACCGTGCCATAGTCGTCGCAAAGCTTTCGCACCTTCTGCCAGAAGCCCTCTTGGGGGAGAATATTGTCAAAGAAGTTTCCGTGCATATAGGGCTGACCGATAACTGCGGCAATCTGTCCCTTGTTCTTTAAGAAAACCTCTTCAAGCGCATCGTAATCGTTCCAGTCAACGTAAATGTTGTTGATTACGTCCTCTTCGATAATGCCTGCGTAATCTATCTTTTGAGTCCAAGGGGATACACCGTGATAGTAGCCCTTGAAGAAAACTATCTTCTTTCTCTTCGTGTGTGCACGCGCGGTCATTACCGCAAGGGTCGTAACGTCGTTTCCGTTTTTCGCAAAGAATGCCCAGTCCGCTATGTTCACCGTATCGCAAAGAAGCTCTGCGAACTCAATCATTTTCGATGAGGGAAGCGTCGTGCAGTCACCGAGTGCCCTCTGACGTCTTGCCGCCTCGTCAACCTCGGGGTCGTTGTAGCCGAGAATGTTTGGTCCGTAGGCGCACATATAGTCAATATATTTATTTCCGTCTGCGTCAAAAAGATACGTACCCTCTGCGCGCTCTGAAAATAAGGGATAAGCCTCGACGGGCACATAGCAGCCTTCAGCAGGGCCCTGATGTCCGTAAATTCCCGAGGGAATTACCTTAACTGCGCGTGAGAAAAGCTCGCGCGATTTAGTATAGTCGTTGATTTTGAACATAAGCCACCTCTTAACTCAGATAGACAGAAACTCTGTCAAGAACTCTGTTGAGATTATCTACTGCGTTTATCATACCGCCAATACGCACGTTGCCAAGTCCGACCTCGGCTACTGCGTTTATTTTTCCGTCAAATAGTGCTCTTGCCACATTGATGCTGGGGAATACCATATACGCGGTGTAGGGCGCATTTTTGTCAATGAGAGAGAGCGTATGATTTTGGATATTAATTCTTGCCTCGCACTCGCCCTCAATGGCAAGTCTTACGGTGGCATCAGGCATGTTCGACGCGCTGAAGCGGCTTACCGAGTCGTGGTTTGCAAGCGCAACGAGCGAATTTGAGATTACCGAGAACATAAGCCTCGTGCTTATCTCAAAGAATTTTTTGTCGGCAAGGTCATCCTCGCTCGCGCGAAGATAACGGGTAAGTATATCGGTAAGGGGCATAAATTTTTTGAGAAGAAACGAAACCCTGAGAAGTCCCTTCGTGGGAATGGGTGTTACGGTGCCGTCTATCATTCCGTTGAATTTGTCGCACCTGCTAAAGGGAAGAAGAATATTGCATCCCTCAACCCCGTCCTTAACGGTGCACTCGCCGCCCTTGAAAACGAGAGATGTGCAAGGGCCGCCCTTCACCTTAAAGCCGAGGGTGATATTATCATTCTTAATAAGCTCGCGCGCCTCGTCAACCTCACGGCAGAGCGCAGGGATAGTGCCGAGCAGAGCATACATATTTACATAGGCTAATGCTTTTGCTTCAATCATAGCATCACACCTCGATATAAGCGCGCTTAATACCAACTCTGACCTTGGGCTTGTCGGCAAATCCAGTAGGGATAGTAGCTATCTCGTCAACTGTGTCCATACCCTCTGTAACTCTGCCGAATGCGGCATACTGTCCGTCAAGGTAGGGTGCATCACTATGCATAATAAAGAACTGGCAGGACGCAGAGTTAGGATCCATCGTGCGCGCCATAGAAATTACACCGCGCTCGTGCTTGAGGTCATTTTTTACACCGTTGTGATAAAACTCACCCTTGATTTTTTTGTCAGAGCCACCCATTCCGTTTCCGAGAGGGCATCCGCCCTGAATCATAAAGCCGGGGATTACTCTGTGAAAGGTAAGACCGTCGTAGAAGCCTGACTCAACGAGCGAGAGAAAATTCTTAACCGTGATGGGCGCAATTTCAGGATAAAGCTCAAGCTTTATCTTGCCGCCGTTTTCCATTTCAATAACTACCATTTTTATATCCTTTCGGTTTTAAAATATATTTTTTTGCATAAAATCCTATTACACTTTGCAACTTTCGGGGGATGCGTTTATGAATAAAGAGCGCCTTGAGCGTATATTTTTCTTAATATTTATCGGTATAGGTGCGCTCGTTATATTTTTTCTTTTGATAAAATATCTTCTTCCTGCCCTCTTGCCGTTTTTTATCGCGTGGGCAATAGCGCTTGCCGTTCGCTCGCCATCAGAATATATAAGCAGGAAAACCAGAATTTCAAGAAAAATAATATCGCCCACCATAGCGGTGCTTCTGATGCTTGCCGCCGTTTTCGCAATAGGCGCGCTCACCGTTGCGCTCGCGTCGCAGGGGTGGGAGCTGCTGTCAGGAATAGTCAAGGACGGAGAGCTTGAGGAATTTATAAGGCGCATCCTTAATCCCTTTGAGGGGCGGCTCGAGGGCGCGTTTTCAGAGGAAATCACAGGACACCTGAACACAGCCGTCGGCGAGCTTATCTCTGGGGCTTTGTCTGCGCTCGCTCACCTTCTTACCGAGGTAGTGTCAGGCGTGCCAAGACTTCTTTTCTTCCTTCTTATAACCCTGATTTCGACAGTATATTTCTGCATTGATATAGATAGGGTAAACCGCTTCGTTATAAACGCCTTGCCCGAGCGCGCGCGTAAGACGGTTTTCAGAATAAAGAAAAATTCATTCACTCTCGCTCTGAAATATCTACGCTCATACTCGCTGATAATGCTCATAACCTTTGCCGTGATGCTCGTGGGCTTTACCCTGCTAAAAGTAAGGTATGCTTTGCTTTTGGCGGCAATTGTCGCTCTGCTTGATGCGCTTCCCGTGCTTGGCGTCGGTACATTTCTCGTGCCGTACAGTATAATCTCATTTGTCAGAGGCAATAGTGCCCTTGGCATAGGACTTATAATACTGCTCATCGTGCACGAGGTAATAAGACAGACCGCAGAGCCGAAAATTCTCGGCAAGCATCTTGGACTGCATCCGCTCGTTACGGTTATCAGCCTTTATGCAGGCTATTCACTTTTTGGACTTGTCGGACTTTTGCTCTTTCCGTTTCTTGCCGCGGCGCTTTGTGCATTAGTCGTAAAAAATAAGACCGCCGAGGTCAAAGAGAAAATCTGACGAGGGCATCAGGCAAACCCACCTCATCCCTGCGTCATTTATAGCCGACTTGATTTTATCTCGGCAAGGATGCGCGTCAAGCGTGCCTATAAAATATACAGTATCACCCGATACACCGGCGCATCCGCCGATAAATCCGTAGGGGTAGGGGGAAAGACGGATTTTATCGCTGTTTTCAATTAGCGTTACAGAAATACCGGCATCGCATAAGGCTTTTGCAAGACCGCGGTCTGCCGTAATTGCCGCATCGTCCCCAAGGGGTAATACCGTGCAGGCAGGATAGCCCTGCCTTGTGCTGTAAATTTCAAGACCGTACTTTTCGGCAAGCGATAGTATATCCTTTGATACCGTATCAGCCTTAACAAATAGCTTCCTGCCGATAACGAGCGCGTTCAGTATAGCATCGTACGGATAGTCATACTCTGTGCGATTGCCATCGTATGCTATATCAAGACCGAGCTCGTGCGTGAGAAAATCAATCACATCAGGATGTGTGCGTGCGTACTGTGCATCGACAACCGCCGAGCCTTTGTATCTGAAAATCAGCATATCCGTGTGCGAGGCAAGCGGCGCTGATAGCCTGCCGTCGGGCGGTAGCTCTAAAATTCTGTATCCAAGTGATTCAAGTGTGCCCCTCGCCTCACCTGGCAGTCTTGCGTCACATATAACCGTTTTCATTCTATTTTGTTATATAATAAAATGAACTCCGCTTCTCTTTTTTAAAAGCGGAGTTCATTTTAGTTAAGCGCGCTCAACCTTGCCCGAACGAAGGCAACGAGAACAAACGGAAACCGTCGTATGAGCTCCGTCTACTACTGCCTTTACCTTGCGGATATTGGGCTTCCACGCTCTGTTAGTCTTGCGGTTGGAGTGGGAAACGTTGTGTCCGAATACGATACCCTTGCCGCATACACTGCACTTTGCCATTTTGACACCTCCTAAGTAATGCCTTGATAAACCGTATTTATCGTTAGAATTATTAAAAACATAAGTCAACGGATAATATTATAGCATATACTTTCTTAAATTGCAAGTCCTTTTTTCAAGAATTTTTAAAATCTTTTTTATTAACCCACCGTATGGCAAAATCGCATCCCAACAAGTGTTTTTTGCATAGCGCCGCCTTGACTTTTAGCAAATATATTGGTAATATATATATAATAAATATGGAAAGGAATACGCCGTGCGAAGAAATTCACTTATAATACTGTCATCGTTTTTGTTTCTTCTGTTGTCGTCGCTTGTCGCGTATCTTTTGCGCTTTGCCGACATAACCGATGCGCTTACATATCTTATTGCCGGTGCGGCTCTGCTTGCCGTAAGCTTTGCTGTCGCATATTTCGGTGCTGAAATAATTCCTATTAATATACTGTCCTTTATCATAAGCGCCTGCTCGCTCGGTGCGCTGATACGCGCTTGGTATCTTTTCCGCGGCTTTGATAACGACCTTTATGTTATGCTTTTGGTTTGCGCCGCGTGCGCTCTTCACCTCGTTGCCTTTTGCCTTGTGGCAGAGCTTCCGTATCTGCGTCGCCACCGAGTAATGACGGCGGTTATATACGGCGTAATATCGCTTGCGGCATATCTTGCCGTAATGCTCACGACCAAGACCACCTATGTTTCCACATTCGGCTACTATATGATAGTGGAAACCGCATTTCTCTACGCGATAATTATGAAGGGCGAGGACAGAGCCTCGCTCGTGCGAGTGATAACGCTCTCAACCTTTTCGGTTATAGGTGTTGCAGTAATTCTCGGTGTTATGATGCTTTTTGGTGACGGCGCAGACTGTGACATCTCGGGGTGCGACTGCGGCTGTGACTGCAATCCTGGGGATAATAACAAAAAGAAAAAGCAAAGCGAAGACCATAAGAGCGCGACCTGATAAAAAAATCAAAAAAATGTGAATTTTTCAGAAAATAGCTATTGACAAATGCGAAATCAAGGAATATAATGTGTATATACAAAATTCACGAAAGGGAAAGTAGCCATGTTTAATACCTATTTTTATTATTACTTTTTTGAACAGGGCTGCCCGACTTTTGTGAAATCCGAGATAAGATAAGGTATCATTGGAACAACAAAATACGGACAGTCCGCATTCGTCGTGCATTTAAGCATATCGGAGTGCGGGCTTTTTGTTTTTAAAGCAAAGCCGCAATTAATTTTAAGGGGTATAAATCCATGCAAATGAACTTCCACAGAAAACTGCCTATCCCAAAGGATGTAAAGGCAGAATATCCGCTTACTGAAAAAATGGAAAGCGTAAAGGCTGAGCGCGACGCAGAAATCCGCTCGGTGTTTGACTCGGCTTCGGATAAGTTTATTCTCATTATAGGTCCTTGCTCTGCCGACCACAGAGAGCCCGTGCTTGAATATATCTCGCGCCTTAAAAGAATAGAAGAGCAGGTGGCAGATAAGATTATAATTATTCCGAGAATATATACGAATAAGCCGAGGACCACGGGGCAGGGCTACAAGGGAATGCTTCATCAGCCCGACCCTGACGCTAAGCCCGATATGTATAAGGGCATCGTCGCCATCCGCGAGCTTCATCTTGCGGCACTGCGCGACTATGGATTTTCCTGCGCGGATGAAATGCTATATCCTGAAAACTACCGCTATCTTTCCGACCTTCTTTCCTATGTCGCAGTTGGCGCGCGCTCTGTGGAAAATCAACAGCACAGACTTACCGCAAGCGGCATCGGCGCACCCGTCGGTATGAAAAACCCTACGGGCGGCGACCTTGGCGTTATGATGAATTCCATAGTTGCGGCGCAGGGCAGCCATACCTTTCTTTATCGCGGCTGGGAAGTAACGAGTGAGGGTAACCCCTATGCTCACGCAATTCTGCGCGGATATGTTGATTATACGGGCAGAAGCGTTTCTAACTATCACTACGAGGACCTGCTTCGCGTAGAAGAGCTTTATGAGAAATCAAAGCTCACTAATCCGTCTGTAATAGTTGATACTAACCATAACAATTCGGGCAAGAAGTACCTTGAACAGATACGAATCGCCAAGGACATAGTCCATAGCCGAAATCAGAACCCCGACATAAAAAGACTTGTCAAAGGACTTATGATAGAAAGCTATCTCGAGGACGGCGCGCAGAGCACCGGCGAGCGCGTGTTTGGTAAATCTATTACCGACCCCTGCCTTGGATGGGAAAAGACGGAAAGACTGATACTTGATATAGCCGATAAGCTTTAATTTTAGGAGTAAAACAGATGTCAGACAAGCTAAAGCAAGCAAGAGAAATTATAAACGAGGTTGATGAAAGGATGGCAGAGCTTTTCGTCAGGCGTATGAGAGCGGCAGAGACGGTTTACGAGTACAAAAGCGCCCACGGCCTTCCCATTCTTGACGAGAAAAGAGAAGCCTTCGTAATTGAAAGGAATTCAGCTCTTGTAGAGGACGAGGTGCTTCGCGGTTATTATGTGGATTATCTTACGCATCTTATGTCGGTATCCCGCGCTTACCAGTACCGTATGCAGAACGGTCTTAGGGTGGCTTACAGCGGTGTGGAGGGTGCGTTTGCACATATTGCCGCAGGCAGAATTTTCCCCGAAAGCTGTCGCGTAGCCTGCACCGATTTCAAGGCGGCTTACGATGCGGTTTTGCGCGGTGAGTGCGATGTGGCGGTGCTTCCTATCGAGAACAGCTATGCTGGTGAGGTAGGGCAGACTATGGACCTTATATTTTCAGGCTCACTTTATGTTAACGGTATATACGAGCTTAATATTCACCAGAATCTGCTCGGAAAAATGGGCGCAACGGTTGAGGATATAAAAAAGGTAATAAGCCATCCGCAGGCGCTCGGTCAATGCCACGAATATATAAAAATGCGCGCGCTTGAAACGGATGAGGCGAGCAATACCGCTATTGCCGCAAAAACCGTTGCAGAGTCCGAGGATAACTCGCTTGGCGCTATCGCAAGCGCAGAAACGGCAGAGCTTTACGGCCTTAAGGTCATAGAGGCTAATATAAATAAGAGTGCGGAAAACACGACTCGCTTTGCAGTTTTATCAAAGGTGAAGGCGCACTCGCCATCGCTTACGAGCACAGTTCTTATGTTTACGGTAAGCCACGAGGCAGGCTCGCTTGCCAACGCTATCGGTATCATAGGAAAGCACGGCTATAATATGACGGCTCTGCGTAGCCGACCGATGAAAAAGCATTCGTGGCAGTATTACTTCTATGTTGAGATAGACGGCACTACCGATAACGAGCGCGGTGTCACTATGCTTGAAGAGCTTGCAGAGGTGTGCGATGAGCTTAAGGTGGCAGGCTCGTTCTGTCCCCATAGCGAAATATAGGTGAATTTATGACTTTAAATATGAAACTTGGCAAGGATATCTACGACATTATTGTCGAGCGTGGAATTCTTGAAAATGTAAATAAATACTTGCATTTAGATAGAAAGGTTCTCGTTGTAACCGATGACGGAGTGCCTGAAGCTTATGCAAAAACAGTCGCGCAAAAGTGCAAAGTGGGTATAACCTATACCGTTCCATCAGGCGAGGGGTCAAAGAGTATAGATAAGCTTGGCGAGCTTCTTGGGGTAATGCTTGATAACGGCTTTTCCAGAAAGGATGCCGTCGTTGCAGTCGGTGGCGGTGTAGTCGGTGACCTTGCAGGCTTTGCGGCGGCGATATATATGCGCGGAATTGATTTTTACAATATCCCGACAACCCTTCTTTCGCAGGTTGACTCATCCATCGGTGGCAAAACCGCAATAAATTTTGGCGGTGTCAAAAATCCCGTCGGCGCATTCTATCAGCCAAAGCGCGTGCTCATCGACCCCGAGCTTCTAAAAACACTGCCGGACAGGCAGCTGTCAAACGGTCTTGCAGAGGCAATAAAAATGGCGCTGACCTCTGACCGCGAGCTTTTTGAGCTTATTGAAGGCGAGGATATCCACCAAAATATAGACGAGATTATCATTCGCTCGCTTATGATAAAAAAGAGTGTGGTTGAGTGCGACGAGCGCGAGGGCGGACTTCGCAAAATACTTAATTTCGGGCACACCGTCGGCCACGGAATTGAAAGCCTTTTCGGTATGAGTGAGCTTTACCACGGTGAGTGCGTAGCGCTCGGTATGATACCGACTCTTGGCGAGGGAATTCGTCAAAGGGTAATCGACACTCTTAAAAAATATGACCTTATTAAAAAAATAAAATACGACTGGGAAGCAATATCGCGTGCTATACAGCACGACAAAAAGGCAGATTCAGGAGAGCTTACCGTAACCCTTGTAAATGAGATAGGAAGCTACGAGCTAAAGACGGTCAGCTGTAATGAACTTATAGCCTCGGCAAAGCTTGCTTTAGGTGATATACTGTAATGAAAAATACTTTCGGAAGCTGCGTGGCAATAACTCTTTTCGGTGAGAGCCACGGTGAATACATAGGCGCAACGCTTGACGGTATTGCACCGGGGGTCGAAATAAACCACGCTTACATAAAAAATATGCTCACTCTTCGCCGCCCCGAGGGTAAAATTTCAACACCGAGGATTGAGCGCGACGAGTATAAAATAATCAGCGGTGTCCTGAATGACAGAACGACCGGAACACCGATTACCGTGCTTATTCCAAACGAGAATGTGAACAGTGGCGACTATAATCAAATGAGAACTGTAGCGCGCCCCTCGCACGCAGACCTTACGGCAGAGTATAAGTACCACGGCTTTCAGGATGCGCGCGGCGGCGGTCATTTCAGCGGACGCATAACTGCGCCGCTCGTTGCCATAGGCGCTATTTGCAAGCACGCCCTTGAAAAAAAGGGAATATATATCGGAACGCACCTGAAAAGATGTGCGGGTATTTCAGACAGAGAATTTTGCGACTATAAGGCGGATATCAATCTGCTCTTCACAAAGCACCTCGCCGTGCTTGATGAAAATTGCGAGGCCGCGATGCGAAAGGCAATTCTTGCCGCGGCATCAGAGGGGGATAGCGTGGGCGGCATTCTTGAAACTGCCGTAATCGGTATGCCCTGCGGTGTTGGCGAGCCTTGGTTTGACACGCTTGAAGGCACGCTTTCACATATGCTCTTTTCAATTCCTGCCGTCAAGGGCGTTGAGTTCGGTGTCGGATTTGCCATAGCGGATATGCGCGGAAGTGCGGCAAACGACCCAATGCGTATGGATAACGGTAGAATTGTCACTCTCACAAACAATAATGGCGGTATAAACGGTGGCATCACTAACGGTATGCCGATAATAATGCGTACCGCGATAAAGCCTACACCCACCATTTTCAAGCAGCAAAGCACCGTGGATATCTGCGCTATGACCGACGCTCTGTTAGTTTCCAAGGGCAGACACGACCCTGCTGTCGTTCACCGCGCGAGGGTGGTGCAGGATGCGGCGGTTGCGCTTGCCTTGTGCGATGCGCTCTCAATGCGTTTCGGAACCGACTGGCTTTCAAACTAAAATTCAGGAGTAGATTAATGAAAAGATACGGATGTATCGGCAAGAAGCTGACGCATAGCTTTTCTCGGGAAATACACGCAAGGCTTGCAGATTACAGTTACGAGCTTATCGAGCTTGAAGAGGGGGAAGTTCGCCCCTTCCTTGAAAAAAGGGATTTTGCGGCTATAAATGTAACTATACCCTATAAGCAGACCGTCATTCCGCATCTTGACGAGGTAAGCGATATTGCAAGGCGCATCGGCGCTGTAAATACCATCGTCAACCGCGAGGGTGCTCTGCTTGGCTACAACACCGACTACTACGGTATGCGTGCGCTTATTTCGCGTATGGGACTTGATATCAAGGGTAAAAAGGTGCTGGTGCTCGGTACGGGCGGAACGGGTAAAACTGCGCGCGTAGTCTGCGAGGATTTGGGCGCGGCTGAAATTCTCACCGTAAGCCGAAGGAAAAGCTGTGAGTATATTGACTACACCGAGGCGCAGGCGTGCCACACCAATGCTGAAATTATCATTAATACTACGCCCTCGGGAATGTACCCCGACTGCGAGGGGCGACCTATTGATATCAGTAAATTCATTAGGCTTCAGGGTGTTGTTGACGCGATATATAATCCGCTTCGCTCAAATCTTGTCCTTGATGCTATGGATAGGGGGATTAAAGCCGAGGGCGGCTTGTATATGCTCGTGATGCAGGCGGTGGTCGCGGTTGAAAAATTCCTTGATACAAGTATAGAAAAGAGTGTTGCAGAAAGGGTGTTTGCCGAGGTGCTTCTGGAAAAGGAAAGCATAGTTCTTACGGGTATGCCCGGTAGCGGAAAAAGCACGGTAGCAAGGCTTATAAGGCTTGACGGCTACGACCGTTTTGACACCGACGAGCAAATCGAGCACACCCTTTGCTGTGCTATAAAAGAGATTATTGAAAATCGGGGAGAGAGCTTCTTCCGCGATACCGAGAGCGAGGTTATACGCGAGGTATCCTCTGTCGGCTCACGCATTATTTCGACAGGTGGCGGCGTGCCCTTGCGCGAAGAAAATATAAGAAGGCTTCGAAGAAACGGCAGAATTTTCTTTTACGATGCAAACCCCACAAGGCTTCGCGCAACTGCCGACAGACCGCTTTCGGACACCGCGGATAAGCTTTTGCGACTTTATAACGAAAGAATAGAAATCTACAAGGCAACCGCCGATGTCATAGTGCCCGATATGAGCACACCCGAGGCGGCGGCAGCATATATTTTAGCTAAACGACAGGAGCTTACTGTATGAACATTTTCGTAATTAACGGACCTAACCTCAATATGCTCGGTGTGAGAGAGCCCGAGCACTACGGACGGCAAACCTATCAGGACCTTGTCAGTAAGATACAAAGCCACTGTAAGAAACTGGGCATTGATGTGTCTGTCAGTCAGTCAAACCACGAGGGTGAGATAGTTGAAATGATACAGAATGCCTACGGCAAAGCCGACGCGATAGTTATTAATCCTGCGGCTTACACGCATACCAGTATTGCAATCCTTGATGCTATCAAGGCGGTAGGCTTACCCACCGTCGAGGTGCATATATCTAAAATAGAAGAGCGCGAGGACTTCCGTCAGATAAGCTATATTCGATTAGCCTGCGTAAAAACCATAACCGGACACGGCACCGACGGATACCTTGAAGCAATAGATTTTTTGGCAGAGGCATTGAAATGATAGCAGAATTTAAGCCGTGTACCCTGCACGGCAGTATAGATGCACCGCCGTCAAAGAGTATGGCGCACCGATACATTATCGCATCCGCACTCTCGGGCAAGAGCTGTACGCTGACCGGTGTTGATTTCAGCGAGGATATCCTCGCGAGCATTGATTGCATCAGGGCGCTTGGCGCAGATGTAGCGGTAAACAATGATACGCTTACCGTACTGCCGCAAGACTTTATGAAGGTAGAGCACCCCGTGCTTAATTGCAGGGAAAGCGGTAGCACGCTTCGCTTCCTGATACCTCTCGCGCTATGCCTTGGCACGCAGGTAAGCTTTGAGGGGAGCGAGCGCCTGCTTTCAAGACCTCTTTCTGTGTACGAGGATTTGTGTGCCGAGAGGGGATTTGAGTTTTTCCGAGAGGAAAATCTTTTAACTGTTTGCGGAAATTTGACGGGCGGTAGCTATAAAATACGCGGTGACATCAGCAGTCAGTTTATAACGGGCTTGATTTTCGCCCTCGTTTACCTTAACGAGCCGTCAACGCTTAAAATTTTACCCCCGTTTGACAGCAGACCTTATGTCGAGCTTACCTTGGCCGCGCTAAACGATTTCGGCGCTTGCGTTTGTTTTAGCGACGAGTACACAGTAAAAATCGACAAATCTGCTATGCACAGCATCACTAAGAAAATCGAGGGCGATTATTCAAACGCAGCCGCACTTGATGCGTTTAATTATTTAGGCTCGTCGGTTGTCCTTGAAAATCTTAACCGACATAGCCTTCAGGGGGATAAAATCTATAAAGACTATTTTGACAAAATCGAGTGCGGCACACCCACTCTCGATATATCCGACTGCCCCGATCTTGGCCCCGTTCTTATCGCGCTCGCCGCTATGAAAAACGGAGTGCATCTCACGGGCACAGACCGCCTTAAAATAAAGGAAAGCGACCGAGGCGCGGCTATGCACCAAGAGCTTTCAAGGCTCGGTGGCGGACTCGTTTTCGGTAACAACGAAATCACCGTTCCAAAGCAGAAGCTTCGCTTTAGCGGCGAAACACTTTGCGGACACAACGACCATAGAATTGTTATGGCGATGTCCTTAATTCTTTCGCGCATAGGCGGCAAAATCGCAGGTGCCGAGGCAGTACGAAAAAGCTATCCTCGCTTCTTTGAGGATATAAAGTCCCTTGGCGCAGAGGTAAATACTTATGATAGTTGATACAAGCAAAAAAATACTGATAGTGGGATTAGGACTTCTTGGCGGTAGCTACGCAAGGGGGCTTAAACGCTTCGGCTTCCATATAAGCGCAATAACGAAGGAGCAAAGCTCGGTTGACTATGCCATAGGTGAGGGAATTGTTGACGAGGGCTCGACCGAGCTTGACGCAAGGATGATAGGGGATGCCGACCTCGTTATATTTGCCCTCTATCCTCATGTTTTCGTAGAGTGGATAGAGCGCAACCAGGGTCTTTTAAAAAGTGGCGCGCTAATTACGGATGTAACCGGTGTTAAGCGAAGTATAGTTTACAAAATTCAGGATATTCTTCGCCCTGACGTCGAATTTGTCGCAGCGCACCCTATGGCAGGTCGCGAAAGCTCTGGTGTCGAAAACAGCACCGATAAAATGTTCATAGGCGCAAACTATATCGTAACACCAACCGAAAGAAATACCCCCGAAGCAGTAAGCATGTGTATGGAGCTTGGCAGACTTCTCGGCTTTTCGCAGGTGACCGCTCTATCACCTGAGGAGCACGATGAGATGATAGGCTTCCTCTCTCAGCTTACTCATTGCATTGCCGTCACCCTGATGACCTGCAACGATAAAGAAAATATGGAAAGGTTTACGGGCGACTCATTCCGTGACCTCACCCGAATAGCAAGGATAAACGACCTTATGTGGAGTGAGCTTTTCCTCTCTAACAAGGATGTGCTTCTTCGTCAGATGGATATGTTTATGGATAAATTTGCATCTCTTCGTTCTATGCTTGAGAGCGAGGATGTAGACGGTATGCGCGCTATGATGCGCCACTCAACCGAGCGCCGAGCGCTGTTTGATAAAAAATAATGAAAACCCTTCGCATAAATAATAGGGGCTGGCTCAAATGTGAATTTGAACCAGCCCCTTTGTTAAATGGGACATCCTATTTAGATTATTTTTCTGCTCTTTTGAGAATTATCCTCTTGATAAAAATAAATGCAAAGTAGTAAACGAACAAAAGCGCAATATCAAATATAAATGATGTAACGATATAAACTATTTCCCCCGTGCGATAGCTTCCGCTGTACTCTACTATGTATTTAACCGTGTCAACGATTTCCGCGATAAAAAAGTAAAGAAACGCCACTGCGGATACTATGAATGCGCCAAGGCTCGTTTTGTTTGAAAGGTCAAACGCATCGTCTGAGGTAAGGTCACTCTCTCTCGCACCCTCTCTCTTGTAGCCCTGTATAAATCTCATTAGGAAAAATACAAGCACCGTCACACCGTAAGCAATAGCCGCCTCACCGATAGAAATGGCAAGTCCGATAGTAACGCCCTCAATACTGTCATAGCCCTCAGAGAGTAGCATCAGATAAAAAATCGGCAGAAGATAAATTATCCTCGACAGCGTCATAGGGATAAGACGCGTCACCGCCCACCTGACACCGTTTGCCGTCGATACGATAAAGGCAACGAATGCGGCGCAGGTCGGTATCAGAAGATATAAGCCCTTCCTGAGAAAAGAGGATATGTAAGAAAGCACCTCTGACTCAAAAACGAAAGAGGGAAGATAATATATAAGAAAGGTTACGAAATACGCGGCTGTTAAAATCAGCGTAGCATTTCGGCACAGCTTCGTGTCGTTAATCTTCATAAAAACAGTCCTTTTTTGAATTACCTTATTATTTTAGCACAAAGTGCGAGCTATTTCAATACGGAAAAAGTGTGAATTTTTTGTAAATTCTAAAAATAATATAATTTTACTATTGAAATATTTATTATAGTATGATATTATATTTTGGACTGCGCGAGAGCGTAGCTAATAATTACACACGCGACGAGAACGTTTGCCGATGGTGCAGGGGCTACCTGCTTAAGGCATAATCGCCGCGGAGGAAAAAACCAAGGAGGAACATTAGAATGTTCGAAATCACAATCAAGCAGCTGCTTGAAGCAGGCGTACACTTCGGTCACCCGACCAAGAAGTGGAATCCCAAGATGAGTGAGTATATCTTCACTCAGAGAAACGGTATTCACATCGTAGATCTTCAGAAGACCGTTAAGAAGTTTGAGGAGGCTTACAACTACGTATCCTCTCTCGCACAGGAGGGCGGCACTATCCTCTTCATCGGAACGAAGAAGCAGGCAGCCGACACCATCAAGGAAGAGGCTCAGAGATGCGGCCTTTACTATGTAAACGCACGTTGGCCCGGCGGTATGCTTACCAACTTCCAGACCATCCGCAAGTCTATCAGACGCCTTAAGGAGCTTGAGAAGATTCAAGCTGACGGTACCTTCAACCTCTTCACCAAGAAGGAAGCTGCAAAGCTCGTTAAGGAGATGGAGGATCTTGAGAAGTCTTACGGCGGTATCAAGGATATGGAGACCCTTCCCTCTGCAGTATTCGTAGTTGATACTCGCAAGGAGGCTAATGCTGTTAAAGAGGCTAAGAAGCTTGGCATTCCCGTAATCGCAATCGTTGATACTAACTGCGATCCCGACGACGCAGACTACATCATCCCCGGTAACGATGACGCTATCCGCGCAATCAAGCTTATCAGCGCTGCTCTTGCAGATGCTGTTATCGAGGCTCGTGGCGGCGTTCAGGATACTCTTCCTGAGGAGAACGCAGAGGTAGCTGAAGAGACCACCGAGGGCGAGGAGTAATTTGCCATTTGGCACTTACCCCTACAAAAATTTAAAGGAGAATAATAAAATGGCATTTACAGCAAAAGACGTAGCCGAGCTCAGAAAGCAGACCGGCTGCGGAATGATGGATTGTAAGAACGCACTTACCGAGGCAAACGGTGATTTTGATGCAGCTATTAAGATCCTTCGTGAGAAGGGACAGGCTGCAGTTGCAAAGAAGGCTGACAGAATTGCAGCAGAGGGTATCGTTGACGTAATGACCATCGACAACGTTACTGCTATGATCGAGGTTAACTCTGAGACCGACTTCGTTGCAAAGAACGCAATCTTCCGTGAGTTCGTTAAGGACCTTCTTAAGACCGTAATCGCAAACAAGCCTCAGAACGTTGACGCACTTATGACCTGTGCATTCGCAGGCGAGGGCGCAGGTACCGTTGCAGATGCTCTTGCAGAAAAGACCGGTACTATCGGTGAGAAGCTTTCTATCCGCCGTTTCGTTGTTATCGAGGGCACCGTTGCTACCTACATCCATGGCGCAGGCGCTACCGGTGTTGTAGTTTCATTCGTAACCGACCTTGCAGATAACGCTGACTTCAAGGAGTGCGCTAACAACGTTGCACTTCAGGTTGCAGCTATGCCTGTACAGTACCTCGACAAGGATAGCGTTCCCGCATCCGTTCTTGAGGAAGAGAAGTCCATCCTTATCAACCAGATGAAGCAGGATCCCAAGATGGCTAACAAGCCCGAGCAGGTTCTTGCAAAGATCGTTGAGGGTAGACTTGGTAAGTTCTACGAGACCAACTGCCTTCTTGAGCAGGCTTACGTTAAGGACGACGATATGTCCGTTTCCAAGTACGTTGCATCCGTTGCAAAGCAGCTTGGCGGCTCAATCGCAGTAACCGGCTTTGTTCGCTACGACAAGGGCGAAGGCATCGAGAAGAGAGAAGAGGACTACGGCGCTGAGATCGCAAAGATGATCAAGGGCTAATAAGCCTTCCCTTGTGAGGGAAGGTGTCAGGCAAAGCCTGACGGATGAGTAGTCACAAACAATAAAGAACTCCCCGAGCGGTCACACCGCTCGGGGAGTTCTTTAACTTCACTTGGATGAAATCCAAACTTCACTGTGAGAGTAGCGAACAACTTCACTATGAAAAGCATAGGGCGCTTTGCATAACTTCACTTTGGCAACAGCAAAAACTTCACGACTTGTACGAAAAGCATCACCTTACCCCGTCGCGTGGGGCCTTCCTCCCCCCGCT
>JAZKYE010000069.1:0-20981 GCA_045611965.1 Eubacteriales bacterium | reverse complement strand
AAGCTTAAGCTCGCTTGCCGCATAGGTGCGGAAGTCATCGCAGAAGCGCCGAAGGGTCACGCCCGTATCGTGGGGGCGCGATTCAAGGCTCTCTCTTGCACCGTCTATACGCGAGAGCATACAGAAGCGGTATGCCGATGCACCGTCGTCGCTTATTTCATCTGCCACGGTCTTGCTCTTTTCCTCTCCCGATACCCCTGCCGTACGCCTTTTGTCAAAAAGCACAAGCAATACTACCGCCCCTGCTGCGAGCGCAAGCACGCTCGCGACGGTAGCTATAATCAGGGGGGTGCTTACCGCACCCGACAGGGCTTTAGCCGTGCCAAAGAATTTTAAAAGGTCAAAATACATATCTGACTCTCCCTTTAAAGAGGCTCAGGTGATACCACCCTCGCGAATTTTTTACATTTGGGGAAGCACTCCCACACCGTCAGGCAAGAAGCTTTCTTACTGCCTCTGTGCCATCCTCGCCAAATACGCGCTCTGTCTCTTCGACGAGGGTACGCTCGTCATCAAGAAGCTTTCCGCGCACCACCGAGGCAAGAGTCGGAAGAATAACGGTTGCAAGGGTAAGGTCTATCGCGCGGCGAAGCTCTATGCCCATTGCTATAAGAGTTGAAAGATAGGACTCTATGCGAAGCCAGAAGCGGTTGCCGATAGAGTAAGGCGTTCTCTGTGAAACGTATTCCTCAAGTCTGTCAATCTTCTTGAACAGCTCCTCGTTCTCGGGAAGTGAAGCCGCAAGCCTTTTCGCAAGAGGCTCAAGAGTTCCGTAAACGATATCCGACTCGATAAGAAATTCGGGCGCTCTTTCCTTAATAATAAGGTCCTCTGCGGTGAGAAGCGTCGCCGACTCGTTAAGATAGTGAGGCACAGCGTCGGGCGATTCCTCGTTGCTCATCTCGCATACGAACCAGAGGTTCTCGGGAAGAGTCACGCTGTACTGCTTATCCTCGGTGCTTACGGTAAGCTGGCTACCCGGTGCAGTGAAGTAACGCACGAAGGGTGTCAGCACCGCCGCCATTCTCTTTGCGTCAAGACCGCAAAGAAGCACGAAGTGTGCGCGGTCGGGCTCGGCAAGAGCCTTTTCAACCGCCTCTGCCACAACGCCAAGGCGTTCGTCCTCGCCCTCGCCTATGGGGGCGATAAGCCTTCTCTCTAACGAATAATTTTCATCAACGGTATCGGATGAAACGGTTGCGTCAAGGAACTCTGCGGCAACGCCGACGAGCGCTGTGAGCTTTTCCGTAGCAAGCCCTCTCGATATAAGAAGGCGAGAGGTAAGAAATGCCGATACGAAGCTTGAGGCATCCTCGGAATCAAGCTCAACACCGCGTTCCTTTGCATAATCTCTGAACACGCAAAGCTCGTCAAGAGAGAGGTCGCGAAGTATGCGTATTGCATGCTCAACATCCGTATCAAGCTCGGCAGCGCCCTCTTCCCTTGCCTCAAATTCACCGTCGAAAAGCTCACTTACGCTTATTACGCGAGCCACCTTGGAATCGTCGAACAGAAGAGGCGTAGCATCACTCTTTTCCGAAATATAGAAGCGCTTCTGCTTCAGCGCGCGAAGCTGCATATAAGCGCCGCCGCCGGCCGCTGACAGGGCGAGAATCGCCATAAGAACCGTAAAGCCGATTCCGAGCGAAGCCATTAAGATTGCTCCAATGGCAAGCGCGGCTGCCGAGGCAAACGCCGCTATTGCCAGAATTTGTGTCTGCTTGTATATCCTCATACTCGCACTCCTTGCATCAAGATAGAAATTCTTGTCGGTTATATTGCTCTTGTTCTGCAGAAAATCGCTTATTGCCGCATTGCTGTGCGAGAGCCGCCAGCCATTGTAATACTGCTTTGCGGTGAGCCTTACATCCTGCACCGACGCGCACGCATAGACGGTGTGCTCGCCGTTTTCCACAAACATATTATTAGTAGCCGAGTCATAAACGTCAAGCGGTGCGTGCTCAACGGTAACACGCTCGCTCTGTCCTGCACCGAGATGCACGAGCCTGACACCCTTAAGCTCTCTTACAGGTCTTGCGATTGCCGAGTCCTCTTTGCCGAAATAAATCTGTACCGCAAAATCAAGCTCGGATTCCGACTCGTTGGTAACCGTAAGCGTACAGCTTCCCTTTTCGGTGGTAAGGTCTGACATGCTTACGTCACCGTAAGAGAGTCCGTATCCGAACACATATCCCACCGACGCATCGTCACCGTAAAGCTTATAGTCCATAAACACACCGACACGGGTGTAGCCGCGCTCTTTGTGCTTCTTTATATCCGTCTTGTACTCATCGTGGCGGTAATAGAGTGTTTTAGAAAGTCTGCCCGAGGGGCTTCTCTTACCGAGCAGAAGCTCGCAAAGCGCCTCTGCGCTCTCCGGACCCGATACGGTATGAAGGATTATAGCGTCAGCGAAGGCATCAAAGCTCATATCAACGCCCTCTTTGGTTGAGAGCACGACGGTGATTTTATCCTTATGCTCGCAAAGGCGTTCAAGCAACGCTATCTGATTTGCCGCAAGGGTTCGTCCGAAGCCCTTGCCAAGTCCCTTGTCAGTAAGGAACAAGAGAACCGAGTCTGCCTCGTCTGCCGCACGGCACGCCTCATCGTAATAGGTGCTTCCGCGCTGCTCATTTATATCGTAGCCTCTGGCAAAGGTTACCTCTGCCGAGTCAAGACCGCGCCTGAGTGCCGCAAGGAAAATACCATCGTCAAGGTTAGCGCCGTCACCTATCACGGCAATTTTGCCACCCCTTTTAAGGGGAAGGCGTCCTCTCTCGTTTTTAAGAAGCACCGCCGACCTTGCAAGCATCGTACGCATTCTCACGCGCGCCGCATCATGGTCATCTATGACCTCTGCCTGTCTGCCCGCACAATCGAAGATGAGCGAAAGAAGCGTATCAAGCAGACCGTCAACAAGCTCGTCGCTGAGAGCCTCACCGCCAGACACCGCCTCTTCAAGCGCGTAGGCAGTATACTGTCCGCTATCAACCGCGGCCTTCATTCTCTCGTACTTTATATGTGCATTCTCAACCGCGCTTACAACGCCCTTGATAAGAAGCACACCGCTCGTCAGGGCAAGAAGAGTTTCGTCAACCGTTCTCGCATAGGCAAGCCTCGTCACGCCCCCCGATGCAATTCTTCCCGATTCCTCGGTAAGAAGGCGTCTGTTTATATTTTCGTATTCACCCTTAAGCCTTGCCGACGAAAGCGCAAGCGCATCAATCTCACCGCCGTCAAGCGTCCACGCAAAGGGTGCTACGATACATTCCTTTATAACTCGCGTATCAGGATTTAAGTCGAGCGAATCCGCCTCAAGCTGTGTAAGCCAGAAGCCGTCGAGCATTACCGTGCCGCCTGCGCGTCTGACGCCCCTTGCGACAGCCCTCAGCACCTGCGCGCTGAGGCACGCATCCTCTGACACAGAGGACGGAAACGAGCCGAGCATACAGGGCTTTGGCGCGGGAAGCGTATAGACCGTCGACGTCGCATCACCCGAGAGTGACAGAATCGTAAAGACAAGCTCCTCTATCCCGCTCTCATCAAAGCTTCTCGCAAGCTCTTCAATGCTTATTGAATCCTGACCGACCGCAAGCTCGGGCTCAAGCTCGCGGATTCTGACCGAGGGGATGCCGAGCCTCGTGTACTTGGCATCCTCTGTCAGGCTTATATCCGTGATGAGCGCCGCCTTTTGCTTGAAGGTCATCTTATCTATGATATTAGCATATTTTAACATAATTTTCTCCGCAAATCCTTTCGGTATTTTAAGGATATACTATCGAAAGCGAGCTTACCGTTGCCGTTGCACCCGACGCATCGCTTGCTGTCAGAATGATTATCAGCGCGTCACCGAGCGTCAGATTAATTGAAAATCCTGTAGAGGTCGCAGAGGTGTGCTTGACAAGCTCCTGCATTCCCTTTCTTATCGAGAGGCTGAACGCGCCTGCATTACCCGTCGCGCTGTAATCAAAGCTTACCGTGCAGGTATCGCGTGCCGAAATCGTAAGAGCCGCCGTAGCTCCCGTCCTCGTAACGCTTGCCGATAGCACGCCGTCAGAGAGCGTAAAGAGCGAGCTTCCGCTGACCGAAAGGAAGTCGTATATGTTTATTTCATCACCGCTGACGGTAACGTCCTCACGGTATCCGCAGACACCGCAAAGTCCGCCAACCAGGCTGTGTCCGCCGGAGGGAATAACCGTAGTCCATTCCGAGTGGCAGATATCACAGCTTTCGGTCATCTCACCGTCCTCGGTGCAGGTGGGCTCGTCGGTTACGCTTATATCCGTTTCCGTATAATCCGTAACGGGCATTCCGTCAGCATCAAGAGTGAAGGTAAAGTCATCGTGCACGCAATATGCGAAATACACAACCTTAAGGAAGGCGGTCGTGTCGAGAATTACCGAAAGCTCCTGCGCCGTTCCCATATACATAAGAACGGTATTATCCGCGGCACCCGTAATATCCGAATGAACGTGCTCTGCGGTAATGGGCATAACGAGCTTAAGACCGTCAAGCTCATCTCTGTCAAAAGCCGTCCTGAAGATAGAGAAGCTTATCGCATTCGTGCCTATTTTGTCGGGGATGACGAGAGTGTCCTCGATAGCATCCGCTTCAAGCAGATACGCCTCGCTTCCGTAGGTAGCGAATAAGAAGCGTCCCGATTTGTTCTGCTGCTCGTAGTAGGTAAACTGCTCATCGTCGCTATCGAACACATAGATGGCATTCCTTACAACACCGCCGCATTCCTCGGGCAGCATCGTGTCGGGCGAAACTCTGTCGCTTAAATCAACAACCTCGTATATCGAATCAGCGCCATCAAACGCGCCGTCGTGAATTCTGCACACGCACTCACCGAGGATTACTCTGCGTACCGAGCTTCCGTCAAACGCGCCGTCAAGAATAATAATGCTCGTTACGTCAACACCCGAAGCAGTTATGTTTCTTATATCCGCAACAGTCGAATTGCCTATGAACTTTTTGAGGAAGTAGAGGTTGTAAACACCCTCAAGAACAAAATCGCCAACGGTGACGGTAGTCATAGGAAGAGGTGTGTCCTTGATAACCGACTCGGCATATTTTGCAACGAAGCCAAAGCCGTCGTCGCCTGCCACTATGGGAAGGTCGGAAAGATTATACACGAGAACGAGGCTCTCGCAGTCAAGGAACGCGTCATCGCCTATTTCGGTAACCGTCGCAGGAATTGTCGCAACGGTAAGGCTATCGCTATCAAAGAAGGCTTCCCTGCCAATCCTTGTAATCACGGTATCGGATGCCGCGGTAAGCGTCCTAATATTTGAGTTATAGAAGGCTCTGTCACATATTTCGGTAACTGCCGAGGAAATATGAACGCTCGTTACAGCCGATGGGTATTTATAATCGACGTACATAAGCCTTCTTGCGACCTTGTACTCGTCAACAACGTCACCGTCAAATTCAAATTCATCGGGAAGGACGAGTATTTCACCCGTGAGCTGCTCATCAAAGTCAACGCAGTACCACGAGCCGTCATCACCGAGAAGCATAGTGAAGCCGTCTATATCCACAGTAGAAATATTCATTTCATCGTCGGTTACGCAAAGAACGTATTCCATAGCACCTGACGACGACAGCATAGAGGAAATATCCTTGCCCGTTTTGTTTATAACGGTTCTTAATCTTTCGGCATCAAGGAAGGCGTTAGCACCGATTGATTCGAGATTTCCCGAGAGGGTAACGCTTCGCAGCGACAGGCAGTTGAAGAAGGCTCTTATACCTATATCCGTAACACCGCCCACAAGGTTAATCTGCTCAACGTCCACAAGGCTTGCAAACGCATCGGGCGCAAGGCTTACGCTGCCGCTTACGGTAATGCTTTTAAGCGTTCTCGGAACCTTGAACACATCGTCGTTAAATATATGATGAAATCTCGCAGGTGTCTGTCTTGTAAGTCCTACGAAGGGTACGCTTATCGACTCAAGCGACGAGCATCCGTCAAGAGCAAACGCACCGATAGCGTCAAGTCCGTTTGGAAATTCAATTGATTTAATCGACGCACAGCCGGAGAATGCGCGCTCGCCTACCGTGCGAAGCGCCGTAGGCATATTTATTCTCGTCAGCGAAGCACAGCCTGCGAATGCGTCAGCACCGAAGCTCTTGACCGAGTCGGGCACGGTAATATCCGTTACGCTTGCAAATCCGTAAAACGCCTCGTTACCGATGACGGTGCCGCGTGTTATAACAATCTGCTTTAAGGATTCCGATACACCGCCGAATACATTAGAAAGCTTGTGGGTGTCCTTATCAACACCCGTAAAGGGTGCGCTGTAGGTCAGAAGCGACGAGCAGCCCGCAAATGCCGCGTGTCCTACGCTGACTACGCCCGTAGGAACGGCAGCCGAAAGAAGCGAGCGACATTCCATAAACGCGCCGTTGCCGATAGAATAAAGCTCAGAGTTAAAGGATACCGACGGAAGAGAGGTGCAAAGATAGAATGCTCTGTCACCGATTATACGAAGTGAATCGGGAAGATTTACGCTGACAAGTCCCCGGCATCCCATAAACGCGCCCTCACCAAGCTCGATAACACCGATAGGCAGACGCACGCGCTGAAGCGTATTTAAATTTTTGAAGCAGAACGGCTCAATTTCCGCGACCTTGCAGGTCGTGAGGATTATTTCCTCTATATATTCAAGTCCGTCAAAGATACCTGCGGGTATTTCAGACAGTCCGTCAAGCATAAGCTTTTTAAGAGAAGCAGGCGCTTTTCCTGCAAAAAGGTAGGATACCTTGTCATCCTCGTCGTCCTCTGCGCTCGCGCCTACGAAGGAAAGCGAAAGCTCACGAAGCGAGCTGCATCCCGAAAATACGCCCTCGCCTATTTTGACAACCGTAGAGGGAATAGCGAGCACGGTGACCGACGAGCAGCCTGCGAATGCACCGTCGTTAAGTATCTTTATATTCGACGGAAGTGATATCGAGCCAAGCGACGAGCAGCCAGAGAATGCGTTTTTGCTAACATATTCAAGCGATGAGCCGAGCGTTGCGTACGAAAGCGCGCTACAACCCGAGAATGCGCTCTCGCCGAGCGATACCATCGAGTCGCCAAGCTTCACGCCGACGAGGGTACGGCAATTCTCAAATGCCGATTTTCCTATAGCGTTAAGACCGCCGGGAAGCTCTGCCGTGCCGAGCGCGGTACAGCCGAGGAAGGCGGCCTCGGGGATTTCGGATACCGCCGAGGGAATAACCACCGAGGGAAGCGACGAGCAGCCCGAGAATGCCGACTTGCCGATTTTGCTTGTGCCAAGCGGTATTGACATTACCTTAAGAGCCTTACAGCCCGAGAAGGCGCTCTCGCCTATCTCGTCGAGCTCTGCGGGAAGATATACGAACTCAAGTCCCTCAAAGCCGAGGAACGCATCCTTCTCAATTTTCTTGCCGTGAGATATTCTGACAAGCTTAAGCGAAGGCATCGGATTATTTGCGAACATAGTAAGCGGTGTCACACCCGAGGGAAGCTCGTAAACCGAAAGCTCGGCAAGTGACGAGCATCCGTGCACAGCACCGACACCAATAGACTTAACCGCCTCGCCAAGAGAAAGCGCGGCAAGTGACGAGCATCCCGAGAATGCCTCGCCGCCGACTGACGCTACGGTCGCCGGTATATCAAGGCTGACGAGCGACGAGCAACCGTAGAGCATACGCTCGGGGATAGCGGTAACGCCTGCCTTAAAGTCAAGCGAAGCGAGTGACGAGCAGCCCGAGAAGGCATTTTTGCCAATGCTCGTGCAGGTGGCAGGAAGCACGAACTCTTTAAGAGCCGAGCAACCCGAGAGGGCACTCTCGCCTACTGCGGTTATATCCTTGTTAAACTTAATTACCTCAAGAGCACTCTCACCCGCAAGGCTGCCGCCCGATATCTCGGTAGCGAGAGTCACGGTAAGAGCTTTGAGCGCCGCGCGCTCGCTTGCCTTGCCTATGAGCGCAGATAAGGTAGTAGGCTCGGATGCGCTTTTTCCGATAAAGGGAAGCGTCAGAGCCTCAAGCGAATCAGCACCGTCAAGAATTGACGCGCCCATGCGCTCTACGCTGTCGGGAATTGTAAGCTCGGTAAGCGACGAGCATCCCGAGAAGGCCTCGCTTCCGATAGACTGAAGGGTGTCAGCAAGGCTGACCGAGGAAAGTGACGAGCATCCAAAGAATGCCTTATCGCCTATTTTGGCAAGCGTATCCGAAAGCGTTATTTCCGAAAGCGAGGAAAGTCCCGAGAATGCGCCCTCACCGATATCCTTAACCGCAGGGGCGCACACGCTGACGAGCGAGCTTTTCTCAAACGCATAGGGCTCGATTACGGTGTCACCCATAATCTTAACCGTCTTGACGGGGCTACCCTTAAGGGCGTGCTTTGCAACCGATACGACCCTGTAGCCCTCTATGTAATCAGGAATGACTATCTCATCACACTCAAGGCTACTGCCGATAAAGGACACGGTATTACAGTCCTCGGCGTCACTCGTGAGCATATATTTCATACCGCCAAGGGTAAAGGTTTCGTGCTGATTTACGAAAAGCGTAACCCTTATGGCAACAAAAAGCGAAAGGGCAAGCACGGTGAGAAGTGCCAGCGGTATAAAGAACCAAGGCGAGCGAAGCGTCCTCGCGGCAGCGCGGTGACGGCGCTCGTGCATTGAAGCAAACGCAGGCGTTCTGTCAGCGAGCTCACGGACACTTTTATTCTCATAAACAATCTGCGTTCTCGAATCTCGCGGAAAATATTTGTAGTTACCGTAGGTGCAGGATGACACCTCGATTTTGAAATCCTCGCACGCCGCAAGAACGGGAAAATCACGCTCAGGTGCAAACTCACCCTGTCTTGCGTCCGTTTCAATCTCGTAGGTATCCTTTCTCAAAAGAGAGCCCCTGATATCGTACTGTCTTACCGTCAGGGAAAGCGAGTCAAGCCTTTCCTTGCGCCTGTTCTCAAAGCGCACGAGAAGTCGCTTGGCAGAGCCCTCGCCCGACATTAATATAAACTGCTTTGGTACGACGGGAAAATCGGTAGCGCCTACGGAAATTTCACCCTTCGTCAATATAGTCCCATAAGACATAAAAAACTCCATTCTGCCGCAACGAGCGGCGCGAAAATAGTCATTGTTTTAGGAATGTGGGCATTCACCCTAAGAATCAGCGCTTTCTGCCGCGTAAAAGAATTACCGCGAGCGATGCGCCGCAGGAAATCACACCGAATATCAGAGCCGCGACGAACACTGCCGCACCCTGCTCCGGGCTTGCGAGATAATCCTCTCTGAACGCACCGCCGAGGATGTTGCCGAAGCAAAGCCTCGTAACGAAGGCGTATCCGACACAAAGAGCGAGCGCTATCGCGAAGTATATACCGAGGCGGATAGGGCTGACCGTAAGAGCTCTGTCCTGCCTGATGACCTGCGCGTCAACCTGATTTACGCTTACGGACGCATATGCCGCACGCATAGGCAGCTCGACGGTCTGTATATGGCCGTTTCCGTCGAGGATATTCTTTGAATTCAGCGTAAGAAACGCCACGCCGTCACTATCGTAAAGCAGAATATCAATGTCGATAAGCTTTATGCCCACAGCGACTCTGTAGGTGATGCTCTTGACACCGTCCTTAACGGACAGAGCGTACTGGTCTATGTAGCGTCTTATTTCATTTCCGGGCTCATAGGTTATAGCGACACCGCCGCCGTCAAGCCTGAATTTTTTAAGTCCGCGGTCACAAATTACCGACTCCTTATAACCGTTTTTAAGAATGAGTCGCGGAAGCACGAGCACGCAAAGGGCAAAAAATGCCGCCGTAGTCATTGTAAAAAGCAATATCCAGAAAGGCATAGCACTCCTCCGAAAATTAAATATATTAAATAATAACATTTTATATAGCGCGTGTCAACGGGCGCGTGCAAAGCAAAGGTCAAAAAACAGAAAAAAATTCTTCGACTGACAAAAATGCTCTGCTCTTTTTGTGAAGTTTTAACAAGTCCGCCGCCTTCCAAGCGGCATCAGGTTTTGACACGCGGTGAAAAATCACCCCTTGATTTCTTCGGCAAAAAGGAATATAATAACTAAAAAAGGCGCGTGCAGTGCACGGTAAACGAAAGGTTAGGAAATGTCAGAAGCAAACAGAAACGGGGTTTATGAAGCGCTCGCTCATGCCCTGCCCTTTTTCGAGGGGCTTTCGGAATCGGACAAGGAACTTCTTATGCGAAGCTCGCAGAGCGTGACCTTCGAGGCAGGTGACGCGGTTCACGACGGAAACGAATGTACGGGCGTCATACTTGTGAAGAGCGGTATGCTCAGAGTATACATACTTTCAGACGAGGGAAAGGAAATAACCCTATTCCGTCTTTATGGCGGTGAGGTGTGTATTTTCTCGGCATCCTGCGCGCTGAATATGATAAGCTTCGATTTGTATGTGGATGCAGAGGTAAAGAGCGAATGCCTCGTAATCGGCGGCTGTGCCATTGAGAATATTACTTCAAGAGTACACGAGGCAAAGGTTTTCGTGCTTGAATCTGCCTTAAGCTCATTCTCTGATATAATGTGGGTTATGCAGCAGATACTGTTTATGAGTATGGACCGCAGGCTTGCAATCTTCCTGCTCGACGAGGCGGCAAAAACAAAAAGCGACACCATTCGTCTGACGCACGAGCAGATAGCAAAATATATGGGCTCGGCAAGAGAGGTCGTATCAAGAATGCTGAAATACTTTGCAGGCGAGGGGCTTGTAGAAAGCAAGCGAAACGAGGGCATAAAAATCCTCGACAAGGCAAAGATGAGAAAACTCGCATCGTAAGTATTATCCATCTATTTTACAACTATTGTTTACATTATTTGCTATATAAAGAGAAAAACGAGGCTTAACCGCAAAGTGTCAAGCCTCGTTTTCTTTTTATGAATTTCTGCTTATTTCTTTCTTACGGCAAGCTCTCGCGCAAGTGCTGCGAGCGTTTCGCTTCCCTCGTATTTTGAAATATGAGATATTGCGCGCTCGGTAATCTGCTCGGCAAGAGAGAGTGCCTCTGTCGGCGTATAGAAGGAAAGATAGGTGGACTTTTTAAGCTTCTCGTCAGCACCCGTTTTCTTGCCAAGCGTTCGGCTGTCCGAGATTTTGTCAAGCGCATCGTCAACTATCTGAAACGCAAGACCTATCCCCTCTGCAAAGGCGCACGCATCAAGATAGCCCTCGTCGGTCGGTGTAAGTCCTGCGCTTAACGCACCGAGCTCTGCGGCAGCGCGTATCAGCGCGCCCGTCTTTCTTGCGTGCATCTGCCGAAGCGTATCGAGGTCTATATCCTTTCCCTCACACATAACGTCAATATACTCGCCGCCAACAAGCCCCTCGCTTCCTGCCGCACGGGCAAGAGCGCGAAGCGCGTGAAGCCTTTGTGACTCGCACACTCTTTCGTTATCGGCAATAAGCGAAAACGCATCAATGAAAAGTCCGTCACCCGCAAGAAGCGCGCAGGCCTGACCGAAAACCGTGTGATTTGTAGGCCGTCCGCGACGAAGCTCGTCGTTGTCTATTTCGGGCATATCGTCGTGAATAAGAGAGGCGGTGTGCGTAAGCTCGGTTGCAAGCGCAAACGGCAGTGACGCGTCAAAATCAGCACCGAAAAGTCTGCCTACGAGAATACATAATAAAGGTCTTATTCGCTTGCCGCCCGCGATAAGGCTGTAATTCTGCGACTCTATAAGTCCTTTCAGTAGCGCTGAATCAGTAGTCCTTATAAGTGCTGAATTTATCCTATCGGTTTCATACGACAGAGTATCAAGTATTCTCATATTTTAAATTCCTTTCAGTAGTGAGCGTTGATTAAAGAAGAAAGTCAAACACCAGCATAAGAGCAAAGCCGACGAGAAGCGCGTAGGTTGCACCGCGCTCGCTTCCGTGAGAGTGAGTTTCGGGTATCATCTCGTCGCTTATAACATAGAGCATCGTACCGCCCGCAAAGCTTAAAGCAAACGGCAGAATAGCCGAGGCTATGCTCACCGCAAAATATCCGATAAGAGTTCCGACCACCTCAATCGCGCCCGTCAGCGAGGCAATAAGCAGGGTGCGTCGCTTGCTTATTCCGGCAGAAAGCATAGGCGCGATAATAACCATACCCTCGGGTATATTCTGAAGCGCAATACCGCCCGCTATAAGAAGCGCGTCGGTGACGTTACCCGAGCCGAAGCCAACGCCCGCCGCTATACCCTCGGGCAGATTATGTATAGCGATAGCGGTAACAAACAGCAAAACCCTACCGAGCTTTGAATCTGCGTGCCCCTCATTATCAGCGCCTGCAAGCCTATGAAGATGAGGCACGAGCTTATCTATCAAATTCAGCGTGGCCGCACCGACGAAAATTCCTACAACCGTTATAATTATACCCCACTCGCCACCGTAGTCAAGCGACGGAAGTATAAGCCCAAGGACCGCCGCGGCAAGCATAACGCCTGCGGCAAACGAAAGTATAATATCAGAAAATTTATGCGACACCCGTCCCATAGCGAAGCCTATCAGCGCACCTATAACCGTTGCGCCACCTACGCCAAGTGCGGTAAGCAATACCATTTCCAAAGCAATTACCTCTTATTATGTTTTGTTTGTGAAAAATCAGCTATATGCACATATTTATTTGCAAATTGCGGACATAACAACAAAGTTATGTCCGCACAATGTTTTTTATCAGAATACTTTTTTAGTCCTGCGACTCAGAGAACATATCCTTGCCTACCCCACAAAGAGGGCACTCAAAATCCTCAGGAAGATCCTCGAACTTCGTGCCCGGGGCAATCCCGCCCTCGGGGTATCCTACGCTCTCGTCGTATTCCCATCCGCATACGTCACATACATGCTTTGCCATTGTTATTTTATTCCTTTCTTGCGTTTTTGTCAATATTTTAACGCTATGTCGTTTTGTAAGATTTCATCAGAGAACGAGCGAGGGGGCGGTATAGACTCTGCTGAGAAGCTCTGAATTCAGCATATAAAGCCCCTTTGAATCGGATGCGTAAAGCTCGTACTTGGTGATAAGGTCGCTCGCGTTCTTCTCTTCCTCGCCCTGCTCTTCTATAAACCAGTCAAGAAACTGCATTGAGCGGTAGTCCCTGACCTCACTTGCCGCGTGATATATCTCGTTGATAAGCCCCGTAACGATCACCTCGTGCTCAAGTCCCTGACGAAGCACCGCTATATCCGAGGTAAGCGACTTGTCGGGCTTGTCGATGGGAAGAAGCTTTACCGACGCTGAATTGTTGTGAAGGTACTTGTAGAAAAGAAGTGCGTGATCTCTTTCCTCTTGCGCCTGTATCATATACCAATTGGCAAATCCGTCAAGCCCCTTCTCTTCAAAGTAATTTGCAAAATCAAGGTAAATATACGCAGAATAAAGCTCCTTTGCTATCTGCTCATTCATAAGCTCGTGTACTCTCTTATCTAACATTTTTATATCCCCTTTTACTTTTTTTGTTTTAACTTATATCTCTTTTGCCCACAGACCGTGAAGGTTGCAGTACGCGTATGCTACCGTGGGATTCTCACCCTCTACCAAATCAAATACCGCAACGGGCGGCTCTGAGGGCTTCAGTATTCTTCTGCACTCGCCTCTGTCGGTCTGAAGCTGTATCCAGAGGATGCTGTGCTCGTCTGTCATAGGATGCTCAACCGAGCCTACCGAAACGGTTACGCGATTTCCGCTGATGCTAACTACGGGTGTATGCTTCTCATGACTTGCCGAAGCCGTGCCCGGTGTGAGGGGGCTCATTCTTTCACCGCAGCATACGGGATTAACCCCGGACGAATGAATAAGCTCGGCGATATTTCCGCATCTCTGACATAAATAAAACTTGTTGTTCATAATATTTTATCCTTTCGGTTCATTGTAGCATTTCAGAGCTTCTCTTGCTCTGTGACCTTATTATATCATACGGATGACGGTCGCTTCCGTGACTTAATCACAAGGAATTAATATATTTTTCTGCCTCGTATGCGCTGACCGCGCCGTCTGCCGTCGCGGTAACTATCTGGCGAAGCGGTTTAGTCCTCACGTCGCCTGCGGCAAACACTCCCGACACCGAGGTGCGCGTGTCCTCGCCCGCAATAATATATCCATTCCCGTCAAGCGCAAGCTTTCCTCGCACAAGCTCTGTCGTGGGTATTCTGCCGATGCTGACGAATACGGCATCCGTGGGAAGCTCAATATCACCGTTTTTCCCCGACAGCACTATCGCGCGAAGGCTACCGTCTGATATAGCGAGAGATTTCGGTGAAGCCTCGTAGATGACCTCAACCTTGCCGTCGGACAGAAGCCTATCGACCTCGTGGCCGCTTGCCCGAAGCTTGTCCCGTCTGTGCACGAGCGTTACCCTTTCGCATATGCGGCTAAGGTACAGCGCCTCTGCAACCGCGCTATTTCCACCACCGATAACCACAGCCTGGCGGCCTCGGTAAAAGCCACCGTCACAATGCGCGCAGTAGTGCACGCCGTTTCCGTAAAGCTCGCCTTCCCCAGGGATATCAAGACGCCTTGCCACAGCACCCGTTGCTATTATCACGGTGCGAGCAAGGTACTCACCGCTATCGGTAACAATACGCTTGACCTCACCGTCAAGGGCAAGCTCGGTGACAGCCTCGTATTTCGTGAGCGCGCCAAATCTGTGCGCGCCGTTTTGCATTCTCGAACCAAGCTCAAAGCCCTCGATTCCGTTATCAAAGCCGCTGTAATTATCAACCGTGCCCGTCAGCGTCATCTGACCGCCAACCGTCATAGGCTCAAGCACCAGAGTCACAAGCCCTGCTCTTGCCGCGTAAAGCGCCGCGGTATATCCCGCAGGACCGCCGCCAACTATTACCGTGTCATATACTGTGTTCTTCATATTGTACTACACCGCAATACTCACCTTGCGCTGTCAATCAGGTCGAGCAGCGCCGCTTTAGGTCTTGCGCCCTGAACTCGCTTCACAACCTCGCCGTCCTTGACGAGAAGAAGCGTCGGAATTGAGGTTATTCCGAACCTTTGGGCAAGCTCGCTCTCATCGTCAACGTTGACAGCGCCTACCTTTATATCATCCCTCTGCTCTGCTATTTCCTCAATAATAGGCATAAGGGCACGGCACGGACCGCACCAATTGGCATAGAAATCAACGAGCGTTACCCCCTTTGCTACGGTTGTATCAAAATTATTCTGATTAAGATGAAGCTTTGCCATTTTACAATCCCCTTTTAAATTTAATTTCCGCGAGGTGTGCCTCGCACCTTGTGACATCATTATAGCACTTTAAAATATCCTTCACCGTGACTGCGTCACATTATTCGTTTTCATATCACTTTTTTGTGTGAGTGCTGTCTTTTCGTGCTTTTTTGATTATTGTTTGCAAAATATAAGAATAATATAAGCACAAAATGCACGCGATTTATTCCGAGCGAGCGCGTCTTGCTTTGGGTAAATTTTAAGAAACCTATTTACATTCTTCGTAATTTGTGCTAAAATTTAGGAAAATAAAATTAGGAGATGGATTATGGCACTTGCAATAATTACGGGCGCATCAAGCGGTATCGGCCGCGAGTTTGCGCGTCAGCTTAAAAACGAGCAGGGCTACGACAGCTTCTGGTTCATAGCGCGTTCTACCGACAAGATGGAAGCGCTTGCAGAAGAGCTTGGTGTACCCTGCAAAATAATATCGGCAGACCTCACTACGGCCGAGGGCATTGACAAATACAGAGAGGCACTTATTGCCGATGCGCCCGAGGTTGACCTTCTTATAAACTGCGCCGGATTTGGCGTTTTCGGTGCGTTTGATATACTCTCTGAAAAGACCGTCAGCGATATGATTGACCTTAATGTCAAGGCAAGCGTGCTTATCACGCATATGACCGTGCCCTACGTTAAGCGCGGCGGCAGAATTATTGAGCTCGGCTCGGGCTCTTGCTTCACGCCCCTGCCCCACTTCAACATCTACTCATCCTCAAAGGTGTTTATTCTTCACTACACCAAGTCCTTGAACTACGAGCTTCGCCCCTACGGCATACGCGCAACCTGCTTCTGCCCGGGATGGGTTGACACCGAATTTTTGCCGAAGTCGCTCGACGCACCCGGCGCTTACGTGCCGAAGCAGATGAAGCCGCTTCTCTCGGTCGGCGACGTCGTGCGCCGCTGTATCAAGGCATCGAAGCGCGGTAAGACTATGTGCGTTACGAATTGGTACACGAAAATGCAGCACCTGCTCTTTAAGCTTCTTCCCGACGCAATTCTTACGAAAATGTGGCTCGGTATGCTGAAAAAGAACGAAGAAAAGAAGGGTGACGAGTAATGGGAAGAAGAAACCTTAAAGCAGGCACGCTTCTGTCGCCCCTGCCCGCAATTATGGCAACTGTCGGTGATATGGAAAATTCCAACATCATTACCGTTGCGTGGTGCGGAATTTTATCGTCAGACCCACCCCGTGCATACATTTCGGTGCGTCCGAGCCGTCACTCGCACAAGCTTCTTTCCGAGCGCGGTGAGTTCGTTCTCAACCTCACGACGGAGGCGCTTGCTAAGGCAACCGACTTTGCAGGCATATACACGGGTGCTAAGGTAGATAAGTTTGAGAAGCTCGGCCTTACGAAGGCGCAGAGCGAAGCGGTAGCGCCACCTACGATAGCAGAGAGCCCGCTTTCGCTTGAATGTCGCGTGTTTGAGGTAATATCCAGCGGTACGCACGATATATTTATGGCGGATATTCTCGCAGTCAGCGCAGACGAAAAGTATTTTGATGAAAACGACAGATTAAGACTCGACAAGGCTGGACTTATAGCCTACTCACACGGCGAGTATTACGCGCTCGGCAAAAGGATAGGAAAATTCGGCTTCTCAACCGCAAAAAAGAAGAAAAGGAGAAGCTCGAAATGAACTCCTCCGAAAAATCGGTTCTTGATAAAATAATTACGCTTATCGACGACGAGTACGACAGCGACGCGGCGTTTGAGCGCGAGCTTGGGCTTAATCCCAAGACGGTCAACAACTGGCGCAGAGGTCGGTCAAGCTCGTATATGCGTATGCTTCCTGCCCTTGCCGATTGCTTCGGTGTCAGCGTTGGCGGACTTCTTGATATGCCCGTCACAGGCGACTCGTCAGAGCTATCCGATGACGAAATCCTACTGCTTGACCGTTACCGCAGCGCATCTGCGCTGACGAGAGAGGAAAAGGACGCGTTAAGAGAAACCCTCTGCGAGATAATACACCTCTACGTAACCTCGCGCGAAAAGCCTAAATCACGCGCAAGAAGGATAAAGAAGGTATAAATAAAAATGCACGGTGCATTTTCCCTTTATAGGAAATCACCGTGCATTTTTATTCTGACAAATCAGAAAGAAGAGCCTCAACCTCGGCTACCGTGGTTGCTTGGTTAAGCGCGCCGCGCAGGGCGGATGCGCCCTTGATGCCGCGGAAATAGAGCGCAAGCTGCTTTCTTGATTCAAGCACTGCTGTGTGCTCGCCCTTGAGTGCGGCGGCAGAGGTCAGCTGTTCAAGTGCTACTTGGCGCTTGGTATCAAGCGTTACCTCGGGCGGCATTCTGCCGTCAAGCGCCGCCTTGATTTCGGCAAATAAAAATGGGTTGCCGATAGCGGCTCTGCCTACCATAATTGCATCGGCAGAGGTGGTGGAAAAAGTGTTAAGCGCACTCGCCCCGTCTGTTACATCACCGTTAGCAATCAGGGGTATATGCAAAGCCTGCTTTACCTTTGCTATGCTTTCAAGGTCGCAAACACCGCTATACATCTGCGCGCGTGTTCTGCCGTGTACGGTGATAAAATCAGCGCCGCCACCCTCTGCGGCAAGGGCACATTCAACTACGTTTATATGCTCTATGTCCGTACCAAGACGAAGCTTTACGGACAACGGCAGCTCTATTCTTTCCCTCACAGCCTTTACTATCCTATATATAATGTCGGGATTTTTCATAAGCGCAGAGCCCTCGCAGTTTGAAAAAATCTTGTGCACGGGGCAGCCCATATTTATATCTATTCCGACAGGCTTATCACCGCCATCCTGCGCCGCCGACATTTTATCTGCGGCAGCTGCGAGAGTTTCGGGCTCGCTACCGAAAAGCTGAAGAATACAAGGTCCTTCGTCCCTCTCGATTTTAGCAAGAGCGTTAGTCTTTTTGTCACCGAACACAACCGCCTTTGCGCTTATCATCTCGGTAAAGGTTATATCCGCGCCAAAGCGGTGGGCGAGCCTACGCATCGCGCTGTCGGTAAAGCCCGCCATGGGCGCAAGCGCGACTCTTATTTCGCTATTTGCTATTTTTATGCTCATCGGGGCTTTTCCTTTCTTTACCCTTATGGTTAATTTTTTACTGCAAGACCGCAACGTTTCTTCTCTTTTTTGCGAAGCCTAATTTCGGCTATAATTCTTGCCGTTGCCATAGCTATGATGGATATAGTCCAGGATATCGGGTAGTTAAGCATAAGACCTGTCGGTGTGTTGAGTCCTTCCATAGGGAAGAAAACGAATATCCACACGATACGAACACCGCATATGCCGACGATATTTATTATCATCGGTGTTATCGAATATCCTATACCGCGAAGCGAGCCTGCCATAACGTCAAGAAGTCCGCAAAGGAAATAGGTGTTGAGAAGAAGCGTCATCATTTCCATCGCGATAGCCATAACGGCTTCCTTGTTTTGCGCGTCCTTATTTATATATAGCATAACGAGCTGTTCGCCAAACAGCAGCTCAAGCTGTGTAATGACAAAGCCTATAACCGCAACCTGACAGAGCGACATTATCAGAACACGCCTTACTCTATCGTATTTTTCTGCGCCGAAATTCTGACCGGTAAAGGTAAGGGCTGACTGAGAGAATGCCATCATAACCGTAAGGCTTATCGCGTCAATATTGGTAGCTATCGTATAAGCCAGCATCGCATCGGCAGTCGGAAAGCTGTTCATCGCCGAGGTGATGAGGACATTGGAAACCGAGAACATACAGCTCTGAATACCGGCAGGTATTCCAAAGCGCAAAACCGCAAGCAGGTGTGCCTTGCTGATGCGAAGGGCGCTCATACGAAGTCCGTAGCATTCAGCGCGTCTTACGCAAAGGACGAGAATTACCGCGACAGCAGATGCGTACTGTGAAATTATAGTTGCACACGCAACGCCGGACACCGACATTTTAAATACGATTACGAAAAGCAGGTTCATTCCCACGTTGGCAAGACCCGAAAGTCCGAGAATGGCAAGGGGTGTTTTAGAGTCACCCACCGAGCGCAGTATTGACGCACCGAAATTATAGACGGCGCTTGCGGGAATACCTATACAAATTATTCTGAAATACAAAACCGCGTTAGGCAGAATATCGCTTTTAGTTCCCATAAGCGTCAGCACGGGCTCGGATATTGCAAGTCCGAGAAGCATCACACCAACGCCTGCAATAGCAGAAAAGGTAATAGAGGTATGTACGGTCTTACTGACAGCATCGTAGTCCTTTGCGCCAAACCTTTGCGCCACCACAACGCCCGTGCCCGCCGACACACCGACGAGAAGGTTCAGCACAAGATTGGTCAGTGACGCAGTTGTGCCGACCGCCGCCAGAGCGTAGTCGTCACCCGAGAACTGACCTACGACGATATTATCCGCCATAGTATAGGCTATCTGAAGCACACCCGTCAGCATAATGGGAAGCGCGAACAGTATCATACGAAGAAACATAGGTCCTTCTGTAAAGCTTCTTTTGATATTCTGCATTTTAAATCCTACTCGGGTATCTACCCTATCCGCATATTTTTAATGTACCTTTTTATGCTATCACACATCAGGGCGAATGTCAACGGATTTGGTTTTTATTATTTGATTTTTAAAATCAAAGCCTCGGCGGTATATCATTTTTTGATACAACGCGAGTTTAACGGTTGACACATCATACATTATTGTTATATAATAATCTCACAAGAAATCAATATGCCGCGTAGGGTGGCAAGAAGGAGTATTAATATGAAGGTATGTCACATGGAAGCAATGAAGGAAATAAAGGCTCTTGAGGAAGAAAAGAGCCATCTCCTTGAGCAAGAGGACGACAGGTGCACCGTATCCTATAAGGAAAACGAGCAGAAGGTCGATACGGGCTACTGCTACGAAAAGATAAGAGGGCGCATAAGAGAGCTTGATGCGAGAATCCGCAAGATAAAGTCCACTCTCGCATACGCAAACTGCACGGTAATGCTTGAGGGCTTCGACATCACCATCGGTGAGGGGCTCGTGCTTTTGGCACAGCTTAACGCGGAATATTCGCGTCTTTGCTACATGGCAAGATATCAGCAGCTCACCCGTCGCATCACCCCCGTTGGCGTTATTGAGTACACCGAATGCCTTTTCGACACCGAGGCTGTCGGCAACGAGGCAAAGGCACTCAAGGCGCGCATCAGCTCGCTTCAGGTTGCGATTGACAGAGCAAATCTTCTCAGTACAGTAGAGATTTAAGCTCTTTAAATCTGAATTTTTCCCGTTATATCTCGCCACCCCTTATGCTTCGCGCATTTATGGTTAATACAGCGGTTTATTGCTTATCGGTTGTTGGTTGTCGGTTGTGTTATTGTAGATTCGGTTTATTGTTTAGGTGGTTATATGAAAAGAATTTTTTATTTCTCGGCGCGATATACGAAAACTTGACCCTCGCAGGGGGAAGTATCGGGTTATACCCCTTTATATATAAAAGCGCACCGAATGCGCCCGCGTGTTATCCTTAACGGAAAACACGCATCGAGATAAATCCCTTGCGGGATTTTCGATATGGTTTGCATACCTCGCCAAAGGCGAGATATGCAAACTCGATATGTGCCGGCGCACTCGATATGCTTTTGCATACCTCGCCAAAGGCGAGATATGTCAAAAGCGAGAGGGATTTATCTCATATCGAACTTGCGCGAAGCGACAATATATCGAGTTCGAGTGAAGCGAGAACATATCGAATTCCTCTTTCGTGAACATATTTCACGAA
>JAZKYE010000068.1:0-75416 GCA_045611965.1 Eubacteriales bacterium | reverse complement strand
ATCGATGCTGAGATCGCAGTAGAGGTAGTTGATTCCGACAAGATCCCCGCTGACAAGGAGGGACTTGACATCGGTACTAAGACCATGGCTCTTTATGCAGAGGCTGTTAAGGCAGCTAAGACCGTTGTATGGAACGGACCTATGGGCGTATTTGAGAACCCCACTCTTGCAAAGGGTACTATTGCAGTAGCAGAGGCTCTTGCAGCAAGCGACGCTATCACCATCGTTGGTGGCGGCGATTCCGCAGCAGCTTGCGAGCAGCTTGGCTACGCATCCAAGATTACTCACATCTCTACCGGTGGCGGCGCATCGCTTGAATTCCTTGAGGGTAAGGACCTTCCCGGCGTATCCTGCCTTCTCGATAAATAATTTTGGTTTATATCGCGATTTTTTCGCAGGCTCGCCGTAGGCTTCTACGGCTTCGGCAAAAAGACTCACGATCTAACCTCAAAATTCTCTTATCGAGCGAAGCGAGATAAATATTTTGGTTTATATTGCGATTTTTCCGCAAGCTCGCCGTAGATTTCTACGGCTTCGGCGAAAAGACTCACGATCTAACCTCAAAATTCTCTTATCGAGCGAAGCGAGATAAATTTTGCAAACAATTTCATTTAAACGGCGGGGGCTTGCTCCCGCCACAACAATTAGAAAAGGAAAAACAAAATGAGAAGAACTGTTATTGCAGGCAACTGGAAGATGAATATGACGCCCAAGGCGGCAGTTGCTTTTATAGACGAGCTTAAAGCTATGACGGCAGGACTTGATAAGTGCGATATCGTGCTTTGCGTGCCTTTCGTTGACATAGCCCCTGCAGTAAGCGCGGCGGCTGGCTCGAATATTCATATCGGTGCACAGAACGTGCACTTCGCACCGAGCGGTGCATATACGGGCGAGATCAGCGCAGAGATGCTCTGCGAAATCGGTACAGAGTACGTCGTTATCGGACATTCCGAGCGCCGTCAGTATTTCGGTGAAACCGACGCTACCGTAAACGCACGCACCAAGGCGGCTCTTGCCGCAGGTCTTAAGGTTATCCTCTGCCTCGGTGAGGTTAAGGATGAACGCCTTGCAGGTATTACCGACGAGGTAGTAAGAATGCAGACCAAGCTCGACCTTGCAGGCGTTAGCGCTGACGAGCTTAAAAATGTTATTATCGCATATGAGCCCGTATGGGCAATCGGAACGGGACTTACCGCAACGCCCGAGCAGGCTGACGAAACCTGCGGTGTTATCAGAGAGGCTGTAAGAGAGCTTTACGGTGACGCGGCAGCAGAGGATATCACTATCCAGTACGGCGGCTCTATGAACGACGCAAACGCGGCAGAGCTTCTTTCCAAGCCCAACGTTGACGGCGGACTTATCCGCGGCGCATCACTCAAAACCGACAAGTTTATCACCATCATCAAGGCGGCAAACTAATCACGAAAAGCACAAGGGCGAGAGGCTTGTTCCTCTCGCTCTTGTGCTTTATTTCGCCGGGTTTTTATCATCAGCTCCTGATGCGGGCTGATTTTTTCTATACCTATTAATAATGCGCTCGGTAAGCATTATAATTCCCTTGCCGCCGTAGAGCATAATAGCCGCCACAGCACCGAAGCCTATGATATAGCAGGGAAGGAACACGCCATAGGGGGTGGCTTCGCGTATCAGGGAAAGTATCGGAATGTGACATCCGTGATACGGACTTATGAAGAACATATTAAAGGTATCGTTGCGTCCGAGCCCGACTAATATCGGGTGTACGGAAAGGTTGAGTGTCATTGCTATGGCAAGGGCGCATACAAATACCGACATTGACGCAAGAAGCGTCTTGTAGTTAAGCTTGTCCTTAAGGCGTATAAGCGTCAGAATGCCCACCGTTGCCTGAAGCCCGTGGTGAACGAGCGACTGAATATTGATGCCGATAAAATAGCAAAACACGTCGTTAGGGTATATCATTACCGCAAGTCCGCCAAACAAAGAGAAGGTTGCCGTGTATGCCATAAGCGCGTTGCGTACCTTGCCGTCCTTTAAAAAGGCGATAGGCAGGAGCAAATACAAAGGTCCCGAGCATATCTGGAACGGGAACTGATACCACGCGTAATCCCACGAGCCAACACCGTCGGTAACGGAAAATGAGAAGCAAAGCTCTCGGTAAATCTCACCTACGGCAAGTATCACCCAGCACACGAGCGCAAAGGTGCGATACGCCTTATCGGATGCGCGTGAGAGCTTTATGCAGACAACTACGGTGAAGGCAATAAATATTATAAACGATACTATATGAAACCAGCCAAATGAAGGTGGAGTTTCGCATTCTGCCATAAGAAAGTGCAGAACCTTCTCAAATGCGTTCATAGAACGTCCCCCAAAAATAATCTCTTACAATTTTAGCACCTTGTGCGCGTGTTATCAAGTGTTGACAAAAAATCTTAATAATAGTTAATAGATAGAAATATTTTTGGGGGGCGCAGAGAAATGGGTAGAAAACTATTTTTCCTCAAAGTGATAGACGAGCGTCTCAAAATCACCGTTGTTAAACGCAGGAACTATACCTACGTTAAGAAGCGTTGAGCCCGAAAGGATAAGACCAAGCTCGCGACAGAAATACTTTTTATTTGCGTCAAGACCCTTGGGGCTTATTCTGTCAAGCGTCTGGTTGAGCAGGTTGAGCCTGCGGTAGGCAATCATAATCGCCGACGACTTATCCTTAGATACGTAGGTTGCAGTATAGATGTTGTTGCGCTGAGGGTTGTCGCTTCTGTAAACGTCACCGCGAAGTATAAGGTCCTCGCAGGCGCGGTATTCCTTGGTATGCTCACGGATAAGCTCGCGCTCGCTCTCGTCGGTGATTTTCGTCATATCAAGCTCGTATCCCGTCGCGCCGAATGAGGCAATTCTCTGCCTTGTAAGAAGCGAGGATACTCTGCCCGTCTGGTGGTTGGGAACTGCCGAAACGTGGCAGGACATACTGCTTTGAGGATAGGGAATTGTAGTGCCGTGCTGAATAGAAACACGCATATCAGCATCGGTGTTGTCGGATACCCATATCTGTGGGAAGAAGGCAAGCACGCCTGCGTCGTATCTTGCGCCACCGCTTGCACAGCCCTCAAAGAAAACACTCGGGTTTGCGCCTACTATGCGCTCAAATATGTCGTAGAGTCCGAGCGCGTAGCGGTGATGGAATTCACGCTGACGCTCTGCGGGAAGCCCCTGCGATATAAACTCGGTGGGGGTACGGTTGAAATCCCATTTAACATAGGAAATGTCATGAGATTGTAAAATATTATTTACAGAATTAACGATATAGTCGCGTACGTCCTCTCTCGTCAGGTCAAGCACATACTGGTTTCTTGCCGTAGCTCTCGTGCGGTCTGTCGCACCGATAGCATAGTCGGGATGCGCTCTGAAAAGGTCTGAGTCGGGGTTTACCATCTCTGGCTCAAACCAAAGACCAAATTTCATCCCGAGCGATTTTACGTGGTCGATAACGGGCTTAAGACCGCCTGTCAGCTTTTTCTCATTTACATACCAGTCACCAAGACCTGCGGCATCGTTGCATCTGTTGCCAAACCAGCCGTCGTCAAGCACGAAGGTGTCAATGCCAAGTCCTGCCGAGGCATCTGCTATCTGACAGAGCTTCTCGGTGTTGAAGTTGAAGTAGGTCGCTTCCCAGTTGTTTATAACTATCGGACGGGGCTCATACATAAACCTTGTGGGAATAAGGTGCTGACGAAGCGCATCGTGAAACTCGCGCGACATGCCGCCCATACCGTATTTTGAATAGCCGATAAGCACCTCTGGTGTAGCAAAACGCTCACCGTCAGAGAGCATCCATGTAAAGTCAAAATCATTGATACCGCCTGTTACGAGAATATCGCCGGCAGGCGTGCCCTCTGCCTTTAGCGCGAAGGACGAGGAATAAACGAGCATAAAGCCATACGCCTCACCTCTGTCCTCGTCAGCGCCATCCTTAAGAAGTGCCATAAAGGGGTTGAGGTATGCGCTTGATGCTGCGCGCTTGGAATCTATCGAATACACACCGCGTCCTATGGGCGTGCGCTGCTCAAGACGCTCGTTGCCCCATCCGCCTATGAGCGAGAGGGCATCGTATTTCGCATAGGGAAGTGACATTGTGAAAGAGAATGCGCGGTGAAGCTTTATCATCTCGCCCGATGCGTTTACGTACTCGATGCGTCTTGCGATAACGTCGCAGTCATCGTAAACGGTGTAGTAAAGGTCTGCGCCAAAGCCCATTATCTCGTCAAACAAATGCAGAATAAGCGTCTTTGCGCCACGAAGCGAGGGCATACCGTCAATTCTCGGCTTCTCATCTACAATATCGTAGCCTGCGTAAAGAAGCTCTGTAAGTCTGTCACCGCACTCGCGCTCGGTCTGCACACAGCACTCGCGGTAGTCACCCGTGCCGAAGAATGCAAGCTCTGAGGGCATTTTGTTATATGAATCAACCGTACCCTTGGCAAGCTTTTTCGGTGTGCGAGCCTCTTGCGAGCCGCGAAGCGCGCTACGCGTGTAAAGCAGATAGTCGCGTCCTATTTTGTCACCGAAGTAAAGATGCTCTGCGTAGCCTGCCGAGTTTATAAAAAAGGCATAGGTCGTGCTCTTTCCTTCAAGGAAGAAGGTGTTTGTGCTTTTGTCAAAGAAAATAGACATAAAATTTTTCCTTTCGTAAAATGGGGGACAAGGGAAGCCCCGTTTTTTCCTACACTATTCTATCACACGCGCGCAAAAAAGTAAAGTACTAATTTTGCACCTCATTTTATGCATAGTTTTCTAATAAATTAGAATTTTACACCTTCATTGTAACCGATAGACAAAAAACAGCGCGGTATTTGTAGCACCTTGCACAAAATACAGCGCGTAAATAGGGAAATGTGCCACTTGAAAAAAGCCCACACGGATGATACAATATAGATACTGAAATTTTATTTTAAGGAGAAACAGCTATGGCAGGTCTTTCTTTAAGACACATTTACAAGAAGTATCCCGGCGGCGTTACCGCCGTATCCGACTTCAACCTCGAGATCAAGGATAAGGAATTCCTTATTTTCGTTGGTGCTGCGGGATGTGGTAAGTCGACTACCCTTCGTATGATCGCAGGACTTGAGGAAATTTCCGAGGGTGAGCTTTACATCGGTGACAAGTACGTTAACGACGTTGCCCCCAAGGACAGAGACATCGCGATGGTGTTCCAGAACTACGCTCTTTATCCTCACATGACCGTATTTGATAACATGGCATTCGGTCTTAAGCTTCGTAAGGTTCCCAAGGAGCAGATTAAGAAGCGCGTTGAAGAGGCTGCAAGAATCCTTGACATCAGCCACCTTCTTGACCGTCGTCCCAAGGCTCTTTCGGGTGGTCAGAAGCAGAGAGTTGCGCTCGGACGTGCAATCGTACGTAACCCCAAGGTATTCCTTCTTGACGAGCCGCTTTCCAACCTTGACGCAAAGCTTCGTGCATCGATGAGAACTGAGCTTACCAAGCTTCACAAGAAGGTTGAAACCACATTCATCTACGTAACGCACGACCAGGTCGAGGCTATGACCATGGCTACGCGTATCGTTGTTATGCGTGACGGTCTTATCCAGCAGGTTGATACCCCCCAGAACCTTTACGACTCACCCTGCAACCTCTTCGTTGCAGGCTTCATAGGCACACCTCAGATGAACTTCATCAACGGTAAGCTTGTTAAGAAGGGTCAGAACCTCTATGCTAACTTCGGCAACACCGAGATTAAGCTTCCCGCAGAGAAGGCTGAAAATCCCGACCTTGCTGAGTACATCGGTCAGGAGGTTATCTTCGGTATCCGTCCTGAGGCAATTCACGACGAGCCTATGTACCTCAACGCTATGCCCGACTCGCTTATGAACGTTAACGTTGACGTAACCGAGCTTATGGGTGCTGAGATTTATCTCTACCTCGGCTTTGAGGGTATGGAAGATGCTACTAACGGTAAGAACATTATCGCAAGAGTATCCTCTCGCAGCCAGGCAAGATCGGGCGACGACATCACCGTTGCTATTGATGCTTCCCGTATCCACATCTTCGATAGAGATACCGAGAAGTGCATCTGCCACTAATTAAAAAAATATCTTGTTTATATCGGTACGGGGCGGCTTTAATGCGGCCCCGTATCATTTTGAGGTGAACTTATGTGGGATGATTACAACGAGGAAGATTTACTTGAGCTTGAGGGGCTCGGGCAGTTTTTACTTCACGAGCGTGATGACGGCACTTATGAGCTTGAGCTTGTGAACGCCTATATGAAAAATCACGAGGGAAGCTATCCCGACTTCGTTATAAAGCACGTCGTAATACCTTGCGAGTACGGTGGGAAGATAATAACCGCGCTTACGTCTTATGACTATAACGGCGAAGATCCGGGAGGGGCTGACGAGGTTGTTTCCATAACTATACCCGACACGGTGAAAGAGATATCCAACTTCTATCAGGAATTTACCAAGATCGAGGAAATTATCCTTCCCGACTCGGTAGAACTTCTCACAGGATTTACCTTTCAGTACTGCTACGACTTAAAGCGCGTCAGACTCTCGGAAAATATCACCACTATGGGGGCGTATACCTTCGCCTGGTGTGAAAAACTTGAAAAGATAGAGATTCCCGAGTCGGTGCGTTCACTTGGTAACGGTTGCTTTGAATACTGTAAGACAATAAAAGAGCTAAGGATACCCAAGAACCTCACGGAAATAGGAAAGAGGTGCTTTGACTATACCGAGTCGCTGTCGCGCTTTGAGGTTGACGAGGACAATCCCGCCTTTTGTACGATTGACGGCGATCTTTACACAAAAGACGGCAAGACTCTGATCAAGTACGCGCAGGGAAAAGAGCAGGAAATATTTGAAGTGCCCGAGGGTGTTGAGAATATCGCGCTCTGCGCCCTGAACGCTCGCGACTCGCTCGACGGCGAGAACGAGCATCTTCGCGCCATAGTCCTCGCGAGCACCGTCGCGAATATAGAAGGCGCTGACGTATGGGCGGAAATGCACGAAGAGCCGAAGGTGAACGACACCTATCCTGACTACGTCGAGATAGGCAACATTCACGGTCTGCCGCTTCTTATGAGAATGTAACTGCAAAGCCATAAAATATATAAGTGCGGCACGGATTATATCCCGTGCCGCACTATTTTTATATCTTAACCTATGTTAAGGTTAAAGTCACCATCACCCTCATCCTTGGGTGTCGTTTCAGTTCCTGCACTTGGGTCAGATGCGGTGATAATGTCAACAGCTCTTAACATTTCGATAAGAATCTGTGGATTTTCATACTTTTTCATTTTTTATCCATTCATAAGCCTTGCCCCAGTCGGGCAAGGCTTATTATGTGGCTTGAGTTATTACTTTGCAACGACCTCGTTGCGATACTCATCAGCGCTCTTGCAGTAGGTGTAGAACTTCTCAACAAGATCTACAAGCTTGGTCTTATCTGCGCCAGTGTAGCTATTACCGCTTACATATTCATAATATGCGCCCACGTTGAACGAGCCGACCTTGGTGCTTCCGTTATAGACATCAACTGTATCTATCATACGGTAAGCATAGAGGGATATGTCTGCATAGTAGAAGGTACTATCCGAGATAACCTCGCTACCCTTGGTGAATGTTACCGGTGAGCCACCGACCTTGTAGCTGTACGCGTCGCGGTCTGCTTCATTTGTGAAGTAGAAGCGGATAGCAGGCGTTGATCTCAGCACAAGAGTTGCGCCATCAGGAACAGTAAAGCTTGTGGTAGTGCCACTGACACCGCTGAACTCGTTGTTGTAGCCTGCGAGAAGCGTATTGATTTTAGCAAGCGCATCTGCATCTGCTGTGCCGAAGTAGTTATACGCGCTTCTTATGTATGCAAGGGCGTCCTTAACAAGCGCCTTTTCTGTATCGCCTACCGAGTTATCCGCAAGAAGCTTCTCTGCATATTCAGGGCTAGAGAAGGTATAGGACTTGCTTCCCTCGTCACCAAAGGTTGCAACAAAGCTTATATCGCGTGCAGATTCCGACGCGTTGAGTGCTACGGATACGATATAGTCGCCGTCCTTTACGGTGAGCGTGGTAAAGTTGTTGTATTCCTTGCCATCAAGCGTGAACGAGGTGAGCTTATCAAGCTTCGGCACGTAAACGTTGAGTGTCAGGGACGCGTCAAGCGTAATGCTCGTCTTGGGGGTGAAGTCTGCTATCGTCTTCGGCATAAGTATGTAATTGCCGTTTTCTGAATCCAAAGAAGCCTTGACGAAAACGAGTTCACCGTATTCGTCCTCAGGCGCATTTGCAGTGGAATCAATTTTGAGCGTCGTGTAAGCACCCTCGCTTTTGCCAAAGGTCAGCTTTCCGTCGCCGGATGCTTTGCTCGTCATACTGAAGCTCTTATTGCCTGCGATAATACTACCGCCGTTCATATAAACGCTTGCGTTGGTGTTAGAGTTTCCAAGATTGAATAACGTTATGTCCGTAGCGGTCGCACCCGTAATATCTATATCACAGTCGTTGAAGGTAACGCAGGGATAAAGCGCTACTGTGTCCTTTGACGCGTGAGTGATGGCAAACTCGGTAGTGCTTCCACGTACGAAAAATTTTACGTCGGAGAAAACGTAATTGAATACCTTCCCGGGGGCGTTCGCATTTGGCTTAAACTGTATAAGAGGCTTGTAGTAAGTGTTTATTTTGCCGTTGTTCACCTGAATTTCGGTGGGGAAAATTGGCTCATCCCCGGCACCGGAGCCCGTCCAGGCCTTCATTTCGGACGGAAAGAGATATTTATCATTGGCGTTTTGCGCGGATAAGGTATATCCGCCAAGGTCAAGTGTAAGAGTACCCTTTATCTGGGAAAGGTTATTAAATGACTCGCCACTTGACATCTCGACGTCTCGGCGCATAAGAATAACTACCGACAAAACGTCGCCTGTGTAGCTCTTACCGTTAAAGAAATTGGTTTTAATATGTTCCTTTGCAAGGTATATTGCGCCGGTCTTTGATGAGGTCGATTCGTAAAGATAGCCCGACGCGCCAACGAATTTCTTGTTGCTGTCAAAAATTACGAATGGGTATTTACTTGCGTTAGAATACTCGCCCGGAATAGTTCCGTATTTGGTAATATTCGTCTTAGTGCTCTCAATGCTGCTAAACGAGAACTGATTTGTTCCGCCGTAAAGAACGTCGGTGGTTGAATTTTTTGTCTGTGACGTGGAGATATATTCTACCTTTACGTCTTCACCGTCCTCGGAAAAGTATAGCATAGCAACCATTCCCGTTTTGTTATATCCGTATTCCTTGTCCATATACTGAGGGTTGATAAGAAGCTCGGTTACGGTGTGCCCGGCGTTGCATACGGTCCTTCTGCGTACTATATTGCTGGGATAATTTACGTGACCCGAAAGAGTCATAAATACGTTGGGGTTGTTATCTACAAGAGTGTTAAATATAGGCTGGGTATCTGAGGATAGAGCGCCGTCAATCTCAAGGTAGTAGTGAGTAAGAATTATAACTTTGTCGGAAGGATTTGCATTTATTATGCCGTTTGCCCATTCAAGCACGGGAGCATCGGGGGTAAATTCAAGCGACATTATCATATAATTCGTTTGTCCTACTGTGAAGCGCTGATAGTAATTACGCAGGCTCGTGCCTGAATAATAGCCTATCTCGGAATTTGTGAAGTTGCTTTTGCCCATGAAGTGCTCGTCAAATTTCGCGGGTCTATCGTGACCGAGACCCCATGTCACAGAGTAGGGAAGCCCGGCATCGGTAAGCATATCGTAAAGCTTCTCGGCGTATATCCACTCTTTGAGCTCCTGTGCCTCGTCTATCGTATCCTTAACGCCGTCACCGTTGGTGTCGATTTTGGGTGTTTCGGTAATATCTCCGACACCCAGCACTCTCTTTATGGAATACTTATCCTTATTTGCAAGGATCCAGTCAAAAATATCCTTGGCGTACGAGGTTGAATTGACAGTATCGTAGTTAACGAGAAACTGCGTATCACCGAGTATGGCAAACGAATACGCGTAGTCGCTTGGTTCATTCTCTCTTTCAAAGAAAACGCTCTTGGCATCATGACCGTTACCCGACGCATCCGAAACGTTGCTCTTTCCGTCGGTTGTTTCGAAATCGTAATAAAGAATAAGACTTTCTTCGGTTTTTTTAATTCCCGAATTGTAGTTGTCTAAAATTTCCTCTGCGCTGAGGGCTCTATTATAAAGTGCAAAATCGTTAATTCTGCCCTTGAAGAAATAACCCTTGCCCGAGGGGCGGAAATCACGTCCTATATGAAAGCTCGTTGCGCTCTGCAGCTTATTCATATCAACATCGGAATAGGAAACGCTTGAGGTTTTCTCATCGACGTACTCACCGTTTACGTAGCATTTAAATACGTCACCGTCCGTAGCAGTTTCATGAGTGATTACCACGTGCGCCCAGGCGCCTCTGACGTCCTTGTTGAAGCTTATTGTGGTCTGCCTTTCATTTTTTACGTTAGTATCGTGAACGTAAATTTTAGGCTGCCCCGCGCTATTTATCGAGAAATTGATATGCGAAAGCTGAAGGTTGAGATAATTTCCAAAAATAGCACCCTCGCCGCTTGTGTCCGTGGGGAGATAAATCACTGCCTCGTAGGTGCGGGGAAATTCTTCGATATCCTTTGATACGTGCAGATCTCGGTTATTGTTAAGAAAATCCATGCCGTCGCTTTTTGTAAGTCCCTCGGTCGCGCCAACCTCGTCGGCAGCAAGCGCCGTTACGGTAAGCACAAGGGTTATTGCAAGTGCAATAATCAAGAGAACAAACGATTTCTTTAAATAATTACTCTTCATATTTACCTCTTTGGTTTCTGTTGTTATTATCTAACTATAATTTTACCATTTTAGCATTGACACGCGATGACAAAAATAGTATAATTATAGACATAATATGCAGTTTTACGGAGAAACGTATGATACAGATACAAAAACGAGGCTTTGCACTCAATGATGCAGTCGTGTCGCGCTACTACATAAAGAGATACAGAAGACCCTCTCATATCCATCAGTTTGCTGAAATCGGCTACATACTTGACGGTGAAATTACCGTTACCGTAAACGGACACGTCGAGGTCGCGAGAAAGGGGGATATAGTGTTCGTTTCTCCCTATACCTTTCACAGATATTATTCGAAGGATGACAATCCCGTTGACCTTTGGCTTTTTATGTTCTCTTATTCGATTTTATCTAATATAATGCACGAGGGTGAAATGGTAATAAAGTATGACCGCGCCGTGTTTACACCGTCAGAAGAGGTAAGGCGGCTTCTTGAATCCCGCATATTCGATACCAAAGAGGAATTGGTTTATCCCGACGAGGTCGAGGCGAGAAGAATCAGAGCGTTTTTGTACCCCATAATCGACGAATACCTTTCCTGCGCCAAGGTGGTGAAGGAAAGCTGCGGCACCGGCACCGATGCGGTTCTTAAAGCGCTTAATTTTATGTCTGAGCATTTTCGTGAAAATATTTCACTTTCCAGCGCCGCCGCCGCTATCGGATATAGCGAAAGCCACGTTTCGCACAGCTTTTCCTCAATCCTCGAGGCAAGCTTCAGAGAGTGCCTTAATATGTTCAGAATTGAATATGCGAAAAAATTGATTTTAACAACCAATATGAGCATTGTTACGATAAGCATCGAAAGTGGCTTCAACTGCGAGCGAAGCTTCCACCGCGCCTTTTTCAAGTCAATGAACTTCACCCCCACGAAGTACCGCGAAAAGCACAAAAACTCAATACGCAAGGGTTGATTAGGGATTATTTAAATAAAAATACAATAAAAGCACTGTGCGAAAACACAGTGCTTTTTCAGTTTGATATTTCAATTACGGTAAGACCTTTTGACAGCGCGCGCGTTTTATATTGCCATGCGCCGCCCCAGTTGTGTTTTACATACGTCAGGGCAATATCTGAATTTGCTATCATCCATTCGTTTCTTCTGGCGATTGCAAATTTTGGATGCGAAGCCCCACACTCTGCTGGGAAGATAGTGTTCTCTTCGTGGCTATTAGTAGGCATATATGCAAGCACGGTGAAGGACTTTATGTAGGGGAAGTCTTTTTTTATTTCTTTTAGACAGTCCTTTGCCATATAATCAAAATTGCCGTTATTGCCGATATAAAAAGTATCGGCATTTTCTTTTTCAATAAGTTCTATTAGTATGCTTTTTATCTTATCCTTGATATTATGTGGCGCATCCTTGTGACCAAAAAATGTTACAGTCATAATATTTCTCTCTTTTTTTAATAAAAATATTATTGCATATCCGAATAGGACACACGCATTATTTTATCATATCCGAATAGGATATACAATAATATTACAAAAAATTGAGGTGAAAAAATGATAGACTATAAAATAATTGGCGAAAGAATAAGGGTCTTGCGAACAAAAAGGGGATATACGCAGGCATATCTTGCAGAGTTATCGGGTATTGAGCCCTCGAATATATCTCATATTGAAAGAGCCGCAACCAAGTTGAGTCTGCCGACTCTCGTTAGTATTGCAAACGCACTCGGTGCAACGCTTGACGAAATAGTATACGATAACCTTAATAGGTGTGCGCATATATCCGTAAATGAAATAAATTCCTTGATTTCCGATTGTGATGACGGTGAAATTCGCGCCCTTGCCGAAATAATAAAAACAACAAAGAACATTTTGCGAAGCCGTTAATCAAAACGTAATAAGAACAAAAGAGGTACTGTGCAAAAAACACAATACCCCTTTTTCATTTACGATTTTACCAAAAGTTCTAAGTCAGAGATTAAAAGGCAAGAGTGGGGGACTGACGACGAAATTTTGAGGAAAAATCCTTGGCTGACGAGCGAGAAGCGTACAATAGTACGCTGAGCGAGGAAACGAGGATAGTAAATGAAAAACAAAAAGAAAAGAGAAAACCGCAGGTTTTCAACCTTAATAAAAAAATATGAAGAACAAAGAAAGGATGAAGCACTAACACGTAGCACCTCATCCTTTTTCATTTACGATTTTACCAAAAGTTCTAAGTCAGAGATTAAAAGAAAAGAGTGGGGGACTGACGACAGGATTTTGAGGAGAAATATTCGTTCACGCCCCGAAGCCGTACGAGTGTACGGCGAGAGGAAGAGAACGGAAATAGAAAAAGAGCACACAAGGTTGCAACGCTTGGCAGTGTTGCAACCTTGTTAGAATTATAATAGCAAAATAAAGAACGAGGCACCCAATTGTTTTTGGGAAACCTCGCTCTTTTTCGGTTATACCAAAATACTTAAGTCAGAGATTATGCAAGCTCTGCGAAGTACTTGATGGTTCTTACCATCTGGCTGGTGTAAGAGTTCTCGTTGTCGTACCACGAAACAACCTGTACCTGATAGGTATCATCGTCAACCTTGGTAACCATGGTCTGGGTAGCATCGAAGAGAGAACCGTATCTCATACCGATAACGTCAGAGGAAACGATCTCGTCGGTGTTGTAGCCGAAGGAAGCAGAAGCCTGAGCCTTCATAGCAGCGTTGATAGCGTCCTTGGTAACGTCCTTGCCCTTAACAACTGCAACGAGGATAGTGGTAGAACCGGTGCAGGTGGGAACTCTCTGAGCAGAGCCGATAAGCTTGCCGTTGAGCTCGGGGATAACAAGGCCGATAGCCTTTGCAGCGCCGGTAGAGTTGGGAACGATGTTCTGAGCACCTGCTCTTGCACGGCGAAGGTCACCCTTTCTGTGAGGACCGTCAAGGATCATCTGGTCGCCGGTGTATGCGTGAACGGTGGTCATGATACCAGAAACAACGGGGAACGCATCGTTAAGAGCCTTTGCCATAGGTGCAAGGCAGTTGGTGGTGCAGGAAGCTGCGGAAATGATCTGATCGTCAGCGGTGAGGGTGTTCTCGTTTACGCCGAATACAACGGTCTTGAGATCGTTGCCTGCGGGAGCAGAGATAACAACCTTCTTAGCGCCTGCCTTGATGTGAGCCATGGACTTTTCCTTAGAGCAGTAGAAGCCGGTGCACTCAAGAACAACGTCAACTCTGTTCTTCTTCCAAGGGCACTTTACAGCATCCTTCTCTGCGTAGATCTTGATTTCCTTGCCGTCAACGATGATAGCGCCGGGGGTAACAACCTTGCCATTCTCGTTAACAACAGCATCTCTGTAATCTACGGTGTGACCCTGTGCAAGGTAGCTACCCTGTGCAGTGTCGTACTTAAGAAGATGAGCGAGCATCTTGGGGCTGGTGAGGTCGTTGATAGCTACGATCTGATAACCCTTTGCTCCAAACATCTGTCTGAATGCGAGACGTCCGATACGGCCAAAGCCGTTAATTGCAACCTTTACGTTTGCCATTTTTGAAATCCTCCAAAAATTATTTTATTTTTTCCGAATGTATTATATCATAATAAAATTCATTATACAATACCTTTGTTTAATTTTTATCAAATTTTATAGGAAAAAATTAAATATTTGCATAGGACTTTGCTATTTTCGATAGTTTTTTCTCGGATTTCATAAGAATTTTGCGACTCGTCGCGCTTATTTTCATAAATTTGATGAGTCTCGGGATGCCTGAAAGTCTTTTTGGCTGGCGCAGCATACGGTATGCCCATTCGATACCGCGCGAGCGCACCCACGCAGGCGCGCGCCTGATTTTGCCCGAATAAATATCTACCGAGCCGCCAAGCCCTATATAAAGCGCATCGCCCCCGGCACGAATAAGCTTGTCTATAAATATCTCTTGCTTCGGTGAGCCAAGGCAGACGAAAACTACCTGCGCCCCACAGGACAGCACCTGAGCTATAACCGCATCGTCATCGGTAAAATAGCCGTCACACGACAGCACGCATTTTGACGGCGCGTGTCTTGCTTCAAGATTTTTTGCGCCAAGCTCTGCGCGCCCCGCCCTTCCGCCTATGATGGCAAAGCGCACGCCGCCGTCAAGCAGTGCCTCGCCAAGCTCTACGCCTGCGACGGTATCGCTTTTTATGCCGAGGCGCGAGAGGGCGATGCGTACACCGACACCGTCGGGTATCAGCACCCCGCGAAGCAGGGCAGAGTAGAGCGCCCCGTCATCAAGCGCACCCGTCATTATCATCGGGTTTACGGTATAGATAGCCCCACCCGTGCCGAGCATCGAGCGCGCCATACCGATAAGCTCTTCGCGCTCGCCCGACTTGGTTTTGTATAGCAGTCTTGTTATGCGTGATATTTCATCCGTCCTCATTGTTTGACCTTCCCTATATAGAATTTACTATTATAATGAAGAGATGTGGCAAAAAATATTCTTGACAAACAAAAAATATGGCTGTATAATACAAATGACTGAATCGGGCAATCGCGCGGTAACATGCCGAAAGGTTTTACCGTGAGGAAAGTCCGGGCTCCTCGGAGCAGAATAACGGATAACGTCCGCCAGGGGCGACCCTCGGAAAAGGGCAACAGAAATATACCGCCACGCTTTTGCGTGGTAAGGATGGAAAGGCGAGGTAAGAGCTCACCCACTTCTGCGGTAACGCAGATTTGCTGTAAACTCTATTCGGAGCAACACCTTAAAGCACCCCTCGGGGCAGGCGCTCCGCCTGATTTGCTTGTGGTGGCAGAGCCGAAAGGCTTGAACGCGGGCGGTAACGCCCCGTGAAGATAGATGATTGCCGCGCCGCAAGGCGCACAGAACCCGGCTTATAGATTCAGTCAATAATTTTAAAAGCACAAAGGGCTATCCCGATGCAACTGCATTTGAGATAGCCCCTTATTTTTTTGATATTTAGCCAAAGCCTGCCGTAGCAGGCCTTGGCTTATGTGCTATGTCCTGTGATTAACCGTGCTTTTTCTTTATTATGATAAGTGTCGCAACTGCGCCGCCGATAAAGACTACGGCACCTGCAACGATACCGATTATAAGACCTATCGGTGCAGGTGATTTTTCTTTGCCTCGCCAGTCGATGCTGTCGCTGTGAGCGCGCGAGAGGGAAGTGTAATTAGAGGAATTATCAGCAAAAGCGCGAGTGCTACGCAGATAAATATGCAAAGCCCTCTCATCTTGCGTGAGTGATGAATTGACGTGTTCATAAATATCACCTCAAAACTTTTATTCTAAATAAAAGTATAACAAAAAAATATTTAAAAATATATTCGCAATTTGCTCAAAATTGGCAGGCTTAATTTAGTCAATTGCGATACGGCAGAGCAGACGGGCGGTTATTTGCCTTGCCGCCTTGTTGACAAACCGTTCCCGCGGGTGTATAATTGAAGGGTAAGCACGCGCTTGCGTGCGGATTTTAAGGGAGATTTTTTATGAGTGATTACGAGCGCTACGGCGACTATAATGAAATAGACGAAGCACCGGGAAAAAGCAGAAACCCCGTCATTATCATTCTGAAGGCGATTGTTGCCCTCGTGTGTATATCGGTCGTGGGAATTCTTGCCTTTCGTATGGTGCTTTTCAACAGATACCCCGAGGGGGCAAGAGAGCTTTACTTCAACGACACCCTCACCGCCTATTACGAGAGCACGGGGGGAGAAATCGGGGCTAAAACTCAATCGCTTCGCTTTCCCTACGATGACGAGGACCTCGGAAACTTCTTCTGCGATTACCTCGTCGTGATAGAGGGCGTAGACCAGATACAGATAAGCGTAAGATATAACACCGCGTCACTTGAGCGTATTGCCGAGCAGTCTGGTGTTGAGTCTATCGCGCCCGACGATGCTAACGCCTTTGAATACCGCCTTTACGATAACTACGGCAGGGTATATACCGCCTGCGAGGTCGGCGCGTTTGAAAAACAGGTTATGTACAGATACGCAAGGCTCGTCTTTGACGGTGTCGACGTAACGCCCGATGCTGACGGTGTATATCCCGAATGGATACGCCTTGAAATAGTTGCCAAGGGCGCTACTACCGATAAGGTGTTTATGGTGCCGATTTATGAGAATAACGAGGACTATTCTGTCTTTGAGGAATACGTGCTCTCGAGAGGGGAGAGTCCCGATGCAGAATAATCAGGAAAGCACAGCCGAGATACTCGACTTCACCTACCGCCCGAAAACTAAGACGCAGCAGGCGCGTGTGGTGCTCTTCGGTGCGCTGATAGTTGCGGCACTTCTCGTGATAGCCTCGGTAATCTCACCGAAGTATAAGGGCGTGATAAGCTTATTTGCAGTAGCCGCTCTCGTTTACGTAATCTACGTTTTCACAAGATACCTTTCGGCACAGTACGCCTATGCGGTGATGACCACAAATCAGGGTGAGAATTTACTTCTCGTCACCAAGACCGTCGGCAAGAATATGACTACCCTCGCTATGATACGCCTTGCCGATATAACTCTCGTTGAGCGGGTGGCCCCCTCGCCAGGTGCGTCTGACAAGACGGCGCGCAGATATAATTTCTGCCCCTCAATGAAGCCTGACGAGGTGTTTGCCGTGCATACCGCCACAAGGTATGAAAAGAACCTTTATCTTCTTGAAATAAACGATGCCGTAGCATCAAGAATTTCTGAATATGCAAAAATAGCAAAGGAAAATGAACCTGATGAATAACACTAATATGCCAACGAAAGCTAACATTCTTATAGTAGGTGCTGGCCCTGCGGGAATTTTTACCGCGCTTGAGCTTCTACGCAAGGGATACGATAAAAAGATAGTTATGGTAGAGAAGGGCGTCGCTATCGAAAAGCGCCGTTGTCCTAAATCAAAGACCAAAAAGTGCGTTGACTGCAAGCCCTACTGTCACATTACCACGGGCTTCTCGGGCGCAGGCGCTTTCTCTGACGGAAAGCTCTCGCTTTCAAGCGAGGTAGGCGGTGACTTGCCTAATCTCATCGGTGACACTCTCGCGCAGGAAACCATAAACTACACCGACCGAATTTATCTTGAATTTGGTGCTGACACTCACGTCGAGGGCGTAGGCAATTCCGACGAGGTAAAGCAGATTAGAAAGCGCGCAATTCAGGCAGGACTTAAGCTCGTTGACTGTCCTATCCGCCATCTCGGTACGGAAAAGGCGCAGGAAATCTACTACTCTATCGAGCAGTATCTTATAGAGCACGGCGTTGAGATTTATTTCGGCGTAGAGTGCAAGGACCTCGTGCTTAAGGACGGTGTCTGCCTTGGCGCTATGCTTCGTGACAAGAGCGGTGAGTGGGAAATTATGGCTGATACCACCGTCGTTGCTACGGGCAGACGCGGCGCTGACTGGCTTGAAGAAATATGTGCCGAGCATAACATCGCGCATCAGCCCGGCACGGTTGATATCGGTGTGCGCGTTGAGGTGCGTAACGAGGTTCTTGAAAAGGTAAACCGCGTGCTTTACGAGTCAAAGCTTATCGGCTATCCCAAGCCCTTTAAGAATAAGGTAAGAACCTTCTGCCAGAACCCCGGTGGATTTGTAAGTCAGGAAAACTACGACGACGGTCTTGCGGTAGTAAACGGACACTCGTACAAGGAGCTTAAAAGCGATAATACTAACCTCGCAATCCTTTGCTCGCACAACTTTTCAGAGCCCTTTAATCAGCCTATTCAGTATGCACAGAAGGTAGGCGAGCTTACGAATATGCTTGGCGCAGGACACATCCTCGTTCAGCGCTTCGGTGATATTCTTGACGGAAAGCGCACCTGGCCCAAGGAGCTTGCACAGTCAAACCTTAAGCCCACGCTTCCCGATGCGGTTGCAGGCGATATAACTGCCGCTATGCCTTATCGCGCTATGACGAACATCATCAACTTTATTCAGGCTATGGACGTCGTAGTTCCCGGCTTTGCATCCACCGAAACGCTTCTTTACTCGCCCGAGCTCAAATTCTACTCTAACCGCGTAAAGATGGACGAGCGCTTCAACACCAATATCAAGGGACTTCATTGCCTTGGTGACTCGAGCGGCTGGACGAGAGGTCTTATGATGGCATCCGTAATGGGTGTTCTTATGGGAAGATATATCGCAGAGGAAAATTCATAATCCAAAGTGCAAGGTATCGCCATTCCTCATTTGATAAAGGAATGCGTATGCTTATCCTGACACTATCTCAAAAATCAAACAATCAAAGGAGTAATGCCTTATGCCAAGATGTGGAAGCTGTGTTCATTTCAGAACCGACGGTGACTGTGACGGACCCGAGGTACAATGGTGCGCGCTTGAACGCGTCGAATCGGGATATTGCGTCGACCGGTATCCCGCCTGCCGCGCCTACGTCGAGCGCGATGACGACGAATACGACTGGGACGAATAAGCAAAATACATAAAACTGAAAGCTAACAGAAAGCTAACAGAAAGCAAAAAAGAGAAAATCCTTAGGGTCGTACCCTAAAGGACAGTTTTCAAAAATACGGTATATCTCGAAAGAGGTATGCCGTATTTTGTGTTTGTGGACACAAATGCAGTGCTTGTCAGGAAATTTGACAAGTCATAGATGAACATAAAAAAGGCTCCCTTGTGTAAAGGGAGCTGACGCCGAAGGCGGCTGAGGGATTGTTACCACGAAATTGTTGCTTTTTACAATCCCTCCGTCTCGCTTGCGCGACCCACCTCCCTTTACACAAGGGAGGCTATTTTTTACCTCCCGGAAGGTAATTGGATAAATTTATAAAATCTATTTACAAACCGCAAAAATTGTGATATAATAATTATGCAAAACAATCTTAATATTCATAGTTATAGGTCTTTTTCTCGTTATGGGATAACTATAACTTTTTTCGCTATACAATTAAGCAAACTCGTTTTGGTAAAAACGCTGCTCCTGCTTGATTGTATAGAAAACCTATGCTATGAAGAGATTGTTTGGCGACAATTGGAGTTGGCGTTTTTCGGTGCGGTAACTCTGGTTGCCGCACTTTTTGTTTTTGAAAGGAGTTTTTATGTCTCAAAACACTTGTCCAATTTGCGGTAAGCCATTAGATGATGCTAATGCAAAAATTCTTGACAACGGTAGTCCTGCACACCCTCAATGTGCTGAAGACGAACAAAAACATCAAGAAGAAAAAGAAAGGGGTAGTAAATGAATCCGATTTTTAAGTTAAAAGGAAATGTTGCTGATTTAGAAGTATACGAAGACCATGTTGTTTGCATTGGCAAAACAACCTTCAAAGCAGCATTAATGGGTAGGGCATATACAGGAACTAAAGAGTATTACTACAGTGATATGACAGCCGTTAAATATAAGGCGCCTTCAACAATAAATGGTTTTTTGAGTTTTGATTTTCCTGGATCTGACAACATTGAAGAAACGTTTTGGTTTGATAGAAAAAAGGAAATTATAGCAGAATTCGAAAAAGCGTATGAATACATCAAAGAACGAATAGCTTTTTATAAGGCTCAAAAAAATGCGCCGTCGAATCACCCTTTATCTTCTGCAGACGAACTAAAAAAGTTTAAAGAACTTCTCGATGCAGGCATCATAACCCAAGAAGAGTTTGATGCAAAGAAAAAGCAGTTGCTTGGTCTTTAATTACATACGCCTTCCGTAGGCCGAAATAACGGAGGGTAAAAAATCAGCGAGCTGATTTTGATCAGCTCGCTTTTTCAGTATTGGCTATTTTTTAAACTGTCCTTAAGAGTACGCCGCATTGGATTTTCTCTTTTTTGTTAATATATGTTTGCAAAATGCTATCTTATAAGCCTATCAATATCGGTAAGCTCTTTTATAATTTCTTCCTTTGACATATCAAGACTTCCGTTGTCGTACCTATCGCAAAGCTCGGCAAAGCGAAGCGCGCGAAGGCGCGAGATAAGAAAATTCTCTATCCAGTAAAGGAATTTTGTGTCGGGATTAAGTTTTTCAAGCGGCTTCATTCTTCGGTACATTTCGCTGCCGTCTGACGCGTCGCGCCAGGTGTCAACAAAGGCAAGGTCAAAATGTCTTTTAGGCATCTCGCGCTCGGCATATTCAAACGCATCCGCCTGAATTACGGTGAGCTTTTCAGGGTTTATAAAATGGGGAAGAATACACTCGTTAAAGAGCCTGATTACATCCGGGCTCTTTTCTATTACCGTAATGCTCTTCACCTCGGGCAGCCTTGCCACCATATACGCGTAGTAGCCAAGACCGAGACCGAAGGTTATGACATCACCGTGCGCCTTGGCGATAGCATCGTCGCAGGTGTCAAGGTCGACGGGGGTTAAGGTCATCCATTCGTTGCCCCCCTCGAGCACCGCAGGAAACTTAAATTCCTCGGTAAAAAATCCGAGCGGCGGTATTTCGGTAAAATCATCCCTTATATCCATATCGCCTGCGATAACGCCGCGGTAGGCAGGGTAGCTTTCAAGCTTTATTTCCCAGTTTCCGATTTTCTTGTTTTCAAGCGGCACGCCAACGTAATAAGGGTTGGTCGTGTAGCGCTCGGGCTTCATTACCCTGACCGACGGAAGAAGATACTCGCGGAAAATACGCATATCGGCGGGGCTATCAAGGTCGAGGGCGAAAAGCTCGCATAGCACCGCCCTGATGGCATCCTCTGCACTCATTTCATTTTCGGATAGGATATCGTTAATAAGAGAGGGGGTTATAGCCTCGGGGAAGCGCTCAAGATAGGTCGCATACAGGCGTGTTACCTCAAAGTTGCGCTCAAATATTTTTCGGATATTCTCAAAATAAAAGTTTCTTTCCATAAAAGCACCTCAATCGGTATTGTACCACAGTACGGAATAAAAATCAATACGGCAGATAAAAATCGACCACCTCGCGCGTCATAAACGAATATCCCCCGTCATACCTATTAGTATCGAGAGGATTTTTTTATGAGATATACAAAAAGCGCTGAACGATTTTTTAAAAACGGAATAATGCTTACTGCCGTTGCCCTCGGCATCAGAACGGTAGCTCTGCTGTTTAACGCGTATATCACACGCACAGTCGGTGCAGAGGGCGTCGGGCTCTTTACCGTGGTGATGACGGTTTACAGCTTTGCCGTCACCTTCGCCACCTCTGGCATCAGCCTTACGGTGACAAGACTTGTCGCGCAGGCGAGGGGCGAGGGCAGAGAGTGCGGCGGTATTCTTTCGGGCGCGATAATATGGGCGCTCATTTTCAGTATAGTATCGTCACTGACGCTTTTCTTTGGCGCGGATTTCTTCGGGGGCTTCGTGCTCTCGGATGCAAGATGCGCCGACTGCCTTAAAATTCTCGCGCCAAGCCTTGTGCCGATAGCTCTGATTTCGGTATTCTCGGGCTACTTCGTTGGCATCCGTCGCGTAGCCTGCAATGCCGCGGTGCAGATAGCAGGTCAGTTTTTCAAAATTGTACTTACCGTTTATCTTCTCGGGCGCATAAGCGAAATCAGCGCCCGTAGCGCCGCCGTTACGCTTTCGCTCGGCATAACGCTTACCGAGCTTGCCTGCTTTGCCGTGATATTTGCCGAGTTCCTTATCGACAGACGAAGAAAAAGACTCGCGCCCCCCGAGCTTACTGAGGTGATAACGGGCGCAGCACCGCTTGCGGCGTCCACCTATATCAGGCAGGCGCTTCTCACCGTTGAGCATATCCTGATACCGCGTGGGCTTCGCCTCTTCGGTCAGGGGCAGTCGGAGTCGCTTGAATCCTACGGAATGCTACACGGTATGGCGCTTCCGACAGTAATCTATCCTATGGCAACGCTTTCGTCGTTTGCAGGGCTTTTAGTGCCCGAGTTTGCCGAGCGCGGCGCGGCTAAAAACGAAGCGGGAATGAAGCGCCTCGCCAGCCGTGCCCTCAGCACTACGCTTCGCTATGCGATAGCAGTGAGCGCTGTGCTTCTCTTCTTTTCCGAAGAGCTTGGCTATGTGGTGTGGCGCTCGCGCGATGCAGGCGCGTATATCGCCGCCCTTGCCACCGTCGTTCCTATTATGTATCTTGACCACGTTACCGACTCTATTCTTAAAGGAATTGGCGAGCAGGTCTTTTCTATGTGGATAAATATTACCGATAGCCTGCTGTCGATTTTCCTCGTCTGGCTTCTTATCCCAAGGCTCGGCATCCTCGGCTATGCCGTGTGTATCGTAGTTATGGAGCTATATAATTTCGTTCTGTCGTTCCTTCGCCTGCGCCAGAAAATCAAATTCACCATAGATTTAAAATCAGCGCTTGTGTTCCCAATAGTCAGCGCCACCGTGTCTGCATCTCTTGCAAGCCTCGCCTTTGGCAGAGCGGGCGCGCAATCAACACCTCTTTGGCTTGTTTTGCAAATAATATTTGTCATATGCGAGTACGTAGCAATAGATTCAGGCTTAAATCTCGCTTGTAAATTAAGCAAAAAGCAAAAGGCCGACTTTGCGGAAATTTCAAGCATCAATACTTAAAAATACAGTACAACACCTCGCGTGAAAAGGGGTATGAGCAAGCCTGCTCATACCCCTTTGATATATTCATATGATAAATCTGCACTTTTTAAATGCTTTGTTATTCCTCGGTGAATTGTCCGCCTGCAATATAGCCCTTGCGCTGTGTGCCGTCGGGTGCTGTTTCAACGACGTCCGTTGCGAAGCTTGCGTTGTACCAGTTGCCGTCGAGAACTGTGCCGTCAGGCTTTGTCAGCCTGCCGTTACCGTACCATTCGCCGCGCCGCCACGCACCGTCGTATGTCGAGCCGTCGGCATATTTGTAAGTACCAACGCCATGCTGGCAGTCATCAAACCACTCCCCTACGTAGCTGCCACCGTCGTTATATCGCATCACGCCCTTGCCGCAGAAAACAGCGTCACTAAAGCTGCCCTTGTAAACCGATCCGTTTGCAAGTCGGAACCTGCCAATGCCGTTCTGGCTGTCATTCTTCCACTCGCCCTTGTACGTCCAGCCGTCGCTTGCGATTAACGTTCCGCGACCTTCTCGTACGTCATTCTTCCACTTGCCGATATATTCACCCTCGGTGTGCTTCATCCTGCCGTGCCCGTGCCTTTTGCCCTCGCGCCAGCTTCCATTATAGCAGCTGCCGTCTGAATAGGTATATATGCCGCGTCCGTGCTTCTTTCCATTTTTGAAGCTGCCGACATAGCTCTCGCCGTCTGTGTAATAAAGCGCACCGCGCCCTGAGAACACATTCTTCTTCCAGCCGCCCTCGTAACGAGTGCCGCTTTTCCAGTAAAACGTGCCCTTGCCGTGCTGTTCGCCGCCTCGCCAGCTTCCCTCGTAGCGGTTGCCGTTTGGAAAGATATACGTGCCGCACCCGTGCTTCATTCCCATTTTGAATTCGCCCTCATAGCTCGCACCGTCGCACCATACGCATTTACCCCACCCGTGAAGCTCTCCGTGATGCCACCTGCCCGATTCCGAGTTGCCGTCATTTGAATGAAACGTGCCGTGCCCGTGCGGCTCGCCATACTCGTCAAGCTCGCCCTCGTAATATCCGTTTGTATATTTCTTGCGTGCCATATCAAAATCCCCCAAACATAAGACAGTTAACCTTGCCTAAGGCTAATGCAATTTTCCTTTATATTGTACTATGTTATCATTAGAATGTCAAGAACGGCACTCTGCCTTGCCTTGTTTTCACCTTTTGACGCAATAACGATTTAAGTAGATAATAAGGAAGGGGAAATTACGGTGCTATATTTACCCGCTTGGTTTCAGGTGGCTCTTTACTTTTATTTTGATGTGTGATACAATATACCTGAATTAATCTTACGGAGCTTGCTTATGATAGAACGGGAAAGAAAATATAGCCTTGATATGCTTCGCGTTGTCCTTATGCAGATGATAATTTTGCTTCATCTTCTCGGGGGCGGCGGTGTGCTTGAGGCGCTCACCCCTACAACACTCAAGGGCGAGGTAATATGGCTGTTTGAGATACTGCTGTTTTGCGCTGTAAACTGCTACGGCTTGATTTCGGGATATGTCGGACTTTATTCAAGGCATAAATATTCGCGCATCGTATATCTTTGGTTTACCGTCGCTTTTTACTCGCTTATTTCTGCGTGTGTTGAAGCTTATCTTGCGGTAAGCTCGGGTGGAGCCCTTCCGTGGGGAAAGCTTATTATGGCTTTACTGCCTGTGACGAGTGCCAACTTATGGTACTTCAGCGCATATTTTGCTCTGTTTTTCTTTATGCCGCTTCTTAACTATATAGTAAATAATGCGCCGCGACGCATGTTGATTTCCGCCCTCGTTGCCGTATGTGCGCTTTTTTGCATACTCAACGCGGTAAAATGGGTTGTGCCATTTGGGCTTAACGACGGGTACAGCCTTTTGTGGCTTGCGGTTTTATACACCGTTGGTGCTTATTTCAGAAAATACGGTACGCACGAAAAGTTCAGGTCCCGCACGCTGATTATAGCCTACCTCATATCGTCGCTTGCGGTATGGATTTCAAGAATTGTAATCGGTGCTGTTGAACGTGCGCTATTCGGCTATTCATCACACGAAAACGTTTTTATTAATTATCTTTCGATTTTCATTCTTATATGCGCGGCGTGCTTGATTTTGCTTTTTGTAAAGCTTGATATCAAAGGCATATGGGCGCGTCTTATGATGGGACTGTCACCTCTTACCTTCGGTGTGTATGCAGCTCACGAAACAACGCTGATGCGCTCGGTGCTCTCGGGCAAATTCTCATTTCTTGCAAATCATAGTGCGCCTGTAATAATCGCCTTGATTATATGTATCGCCGTTGCATTTTATCTTTTGCTAATGCTTGTCGATTTTTCGCGCCGTATGCTTTTTAAGCTCATCAGAATTGATGCGCTATCCGAGTTGATTGTGCGTATTATAGAAAAGCCTCTTGCACGAATTATTCATGCGGAGGATGCACAAGAGAACGAAGCCGACTCAGAGCCGTCTGAGTAGGAATAATCAAGGACAATTCTTCTCACAGGGAACGGCAAGGCTGGATACGAACCTGTAACTACTCATTAGGAGTTTTCAGAAGTGTTTGAGTCTATCTGCAAAAGGGTGTTTTTACGCTTGGGCTCGTTGTGTGCTTGCTTGGTGATTTTTGTAGTGATTTGTATTGTAATACAAAAGGGGACAATTATCTAAACGAGGGCGCAATTTCGACAAATTAACCCCTCACCGATTGCTTCGCCAATCGGAATAACCCTCGCGAAAAAGTTAACAGGCAGCCGAAAACGACTGCCTGTTTGTTATTTCAAATCTTCTGTTTTAAAGATAGTGTAACCCTCGTAGTAGTAACTGTGGTCGATGCCCTTCATAAACACCTGACGGTCATTTATCTTGTCCGTCAGGGCATTTTTTAAAAGGTACTTTATCTCAATATCCTTGATAGGACTTCTTTCCATCGCAAGAAGATAATCCTCTTTATCTACAAGGCGCCAGTCAACAACCATCCCGAGCTCGCACTTCAGTATGTGGTCAAGCCAAATTCGTGTTGCGCGTCCGTTACCCTCGCGAAAAGGGTGCGCCACGTTCATCTCAACGTATTTTTCAACTATCTCATCAAAAGTGCCTTGCGGCATTTTTTCTATATTGCTGATTGCGGCGCTAAGATACATAAGCGGTGCAAATCTGAAATTACCTTTTGCAATATTAACTGTCCGTACTTCGCCTGCAAAATTGTATATATCCGAGAAAAGAAATGCGTGTATTTTAGAAAGAGCATCAAATGTTCCTGGCTTGAGTGTAGAAAGAAAGTTCGTTTCAAAAAGCTCGATTGCACGTGTTTTGCTTATACGTTCTTCCTCACGGGCAAGCTCTGCGGAATCCGTGATTCCGAATTTGTTTTCAAGTGCCATATACGCTCCTTTTATCAATTCCTATAATACTCTTATATTATACCATAAAATAAGCCTTATTTCAAGGGTATACGGTAAAAATCTCGTTCGGGCGTACAAAAGGTGTACAACGTTTAATTCCGAGTAGGGAAGGGGCTTGCTCCTGCCGCAAAAGTCGCAGGCAGGAATCAGCCGCAGAGGACTTTGAGCTTCAAGGTGTGTGTAATGTCTCGCGTGGCGAGACCGTGCGGCCGGATACGAACCTGACTCTGCTTCGCTTTGCTTGCAGAGCAGGTCGACTGTGAGGATGACAAAAAACAAGGTCTACCGTGTAGGCAGACCTTGTTTTTTGGCACCCGCAACAGGAATCGAACCTGTAACTACCCCTTAGGAGGGGGTTATTATATCCATTTAACTATGCAGGCTTATTTAACTTCATATAGTATAGCATACCTCGCTTCGTTTTTCAAGAGGGGTGAAAAAAGTTTTTGAGAACACTTTTTGTCATATTTTGTGTGCTCTATGCTGACTATCCACTTTGAAAACTAAAAGGTCTGGCTCAAATGAATTGAGCCAGACCTTTATATTATACTCTTTCGCCTCTTGATTTGCCAAAGAAATTCTTGGTTTCGCCATCCTCGTCGTCGGGGCAGGGAAGCTCCATTACGTCGAAGGGCTTGCGGTAGAGCCACTGACCTCTTGTGAAGTCGGGAATGGGCATCGGCATACCGCCGTGCGCGATAGACTGCTCGGTAAGGGGCGTTATCGCCATCCACGTTGCCATATCGTAAACGTCAATGGGCATAGGCTCGTTATTAAGCACCGCCTTGAAGAACGCCTTGAACTCAAGATAGTCCATACCGCCGTGACCGAGCTTTTTCTCTTCCTCGGTCATATTGCGCCACGCGTCGGGAAGATAATCCTTATAGCTGTCGGCAGAGTCGAGATACTTTCCGACAGTCTTTCTCGCATCGAAGAACTCGTGCATAACGTTCTTGTCCTCGAGCATAATCATATTAGCATCCTGCTCACAGAAGCCCTTTGTGCCGCGTACGCGGAAATCGCGCGAGTAGGTGTGGGGAAGCGTGGTGTCGAGCATCAGCGTTATAACCTCACCGCCCGAGCAGGTTATGGTCGTAACTACTATATCACCCTGATTGAATTCGCTTCCTGCGAGGCTCGGGTCAGGGGAACGCTCGTCGTTTGAATAAAGACCGAGGCCGACACCGCCCTTGGTTGCAACCGAGGTAAGCGAGAGAAGCTTGTTTCCTCTTGTGATGTTGAGTATCTTCGCAATAGGGCCGAGCTCGTGCGTGGGATAGTTCTCGCAGTTGCGCTTTATGTAGTTCTGAAGCCTGTAATGACGGTGAACGTTGCCGCCAAGCACCTCTTCGCGAAGCTCGTGCGAGTATGCGCCGTGGCAGTAAAGCACGCGTCCGAGCTTGCCTGCTCTTACAAGCGAGGTGGTGAGAAGCTCGAAACGGTCAAAGCAGCAGTTTTCAAGCATCATTATGGGTGTCTTGGTGTCCTCATAGGTTCGGACGAGCTGCCAGCAATCCTCAAGGTCGTATGCGCCTGCAACCTCAACGGCAGTATATTTGCCTGCTCGCATAGAGCGTACTGCCATACGCGTGTGCATATCCCACGACGAAATAATAACGACGGCCTCAACGCGCTCGTCGTCGATAAGCTTTTCATAATCGGTAAAGCCTACCGCCGCGTCACCTCTTTTGTCCTTTATCTTTTTAAGTGCGTGCTCAATGCGATCCTCATAGACGTCACAGACGGCAACGATTTCGCACTCGTCACACGCAAGCATAGTATTGAGAAGCGCCATTCCGCGGCTTCCAAGACCTATTACACCAACCTTAACCTTTTTCATGTGTTTCACCTCAAAGAAATATACGCGTATATTTTACAGCCTGCGCGCGCATCTGTCAAGAGTATAATGAAAAAAAGATTTTAATTATATAAATCCATTGGTTACTATTACCGAAAAAGGTTGCATTTTTTTGGCAAATAGCATATAATGGTATTGCTCGGCATGCCGTCGCGCCGAATAGCGACGGTAGGGCGTAAGCTTTTACCCCTACCTCACGCTCGCGTAATTTTCGGCATCGCTGTGCGACGAAACGGTCGCGTATTCGTTTCGCGGAAATTACTGCACGGCAAAACGAATGCACGACCTTGAATAAAGCAAACTGCCGTGTGTTTGTTCCCGCCGTGCTATGATTTTATATTAGGTTAAATACCGCGACAATGCGATAGTCCTCAGCGTATTAAACCTTGCACGTTGTTCGCGCAACTACGCGTTGCTTGACCGTGAAAAATCTATGTGCTACAATAGAAGCACGAAAGGGGGTGGATGTATGATAGATTTCAAAAGAGTCGGTATGAGAATAGCGGATCACAGACGCCGACTTGACCTTAGTCAGGAAGAGCTTGCGGCGAAGCTTTACGTGACTCGTCAGGCTGTGTCCAAGTGGGAAAAGGGCGCATCGGTACCGTCGATAGACTTGCTTTGCGAGCTGTCGCGTGTTTTCGGTGTCACACCCACGGAAATTCTCGGGCTCTTTGATGATATACCGAATGACGTTGACCCTGATGATATTTTTCGCGGTCACGACCGCGGATACGTTATTTCGGGCATCATCTCGGGAAAAATTCAGGTAAGGCTTCCCGACGTTTTCTATCAGATGTCCCCCGCAGAGCGAATGCTTCTGCTTCGTAAAATAAAGGATGGCGTGCTAAATGTCGATATGGATGAGCTTTTACCGAGGCTCACCCCGTCGGAGAGTGCATTTCTACGTACATAGCTTATGGTGCGCGTCATACCTCTATCACAGCCCACAGGGCAAAAAGGAGAGATTATATGAAATATAAAAAGGTTATAATAGACGTTAAGGAATATCTTGAGCTTATAGATGAGAGTGCTGATAATCAGCCCCACGAGGTTGAGGTGGTTGATTCAGAGGTTAAGGAATCCGAGCCCCTTTCGGGCGGAGAGAAATTCAAGCGCGACGCGCAGGAATTCTTCGCCAGAGTAGGCGAGGGCGCGCGGGATATAGGTCAGAAAATCGGCGCGGGCGCAAAGAGCTTTGGTGAGAAGGTCGCACGTGACGTTAAGGACGCCGGCAGAAAAATCAAGGAAGGGGCAGAACGCCTTTTCGCAAAGGACAGAACGAGCGACCCCGATTCAAAGGAATCGCGCCTCATTCGCCTGCTTCCCTATATGGGAAAGGATGAAACGCACGAGGTTGCAAGGATGATACTCGAGGACGACGAGCTTATACGCGAGGTCGATATGTCCTGCGTGCTGCCCTTTTTATCTAAAGATGATTGCGGTGCAATCTTCCTTCGCGCAATTGAGGTTGCCGGTGGCGCAGACCTCGGTATGATAGCGCAGTACGTTGACGAGCAGGTGCTCTCCGGGGTGGTTGATTCCTATCTCGCAGGCGAGCTTGACGGGCTCGACGTCGACGCGCTTTACCCTTTTCTTGCCGATAAGGATATTAAGAAAATCTTTCTTCATATCGTAGGAAAATAAGACCTTAGCGTATAGAACCGCGCAGGTCGGGCAAACTCCCATTAAGCAAATCTGCTTGATGGGAGTTTAATTATGAAGAACGAAAACAAAGTTAATAATCAGAACGAAAACAGCCGTGGCAAGGGCGAGGCGTCCGAAAAGAGCAAGACCGACGGAATAAACCGCCCCGACATTGCACCCCCTGCATTCAACCCACCCGTTCCCAACCGCGCGTGGACAGAGATGAGAAAGAACGATAAATAACAAAAACCACCCCATATGACAACAAAGAGTGTCATATGGGGCGGTTTTTGAGTTATGAGATGCTACGCATCGTTATGGTATACCGTAGGGCGGGGGCTTGCTCCCGCCGATCAGGTGTTGTCAACGAGTATGCCGAGGTTCTTTAGCGCGTCGGTCACTCTGTCGAGAGTAGCCTCATCCTTTGCGAGGACGGTGTGGATATGGTAGCCGTCGGTCAGGGAAGAGAGGTGAAGGATGCTGTCGTCAGAGGTCTTTTCAATAAAGAGGTCTGCCTCGTAGCGCGATGCAATATTAAGCTCGGCTGAAATACATCCGTACACGGGATGCTCAATGCTGACGTCAAGCACCACAGCACCGTTATCGACGATTGCGTAGAACTCGTCGCGCGTCTGTTCCTTGGTGTGCTTTACCATAAGAGAGCGGCGCACGCCCGAATTTGCATCCTTGTCAAGCACGTAGCCTCTGTGAAGCGCGCGTATTCTGACACCCGATGCGCGAAGAAGCGCGATGTCACCGACTATTATCTGTCTTGTAACCGAGAGCATTTTTCCAAGATCGGTTGCGTTAATAGGCTCACTTGATGATGAAAGTCTGTCAAGTATCTTTTTTCTTCTTTCATTTCCTGCTGTCATCTTATATCTCCTTGTTCTCATTGCTTCAAAAGCAAAATATATATACAACTGTCTTATTATATCACAGCTCTTTTCAAAATTCAAGAGAGTATCGTTATTTTATAAAAGTTTATCGAATGAAGCCGAAAATCCTCTTGCAAAGTCACGCGCGAGCGTGTATAATATATTTGTTCAAACAAAAGACGCATTTTCAGAAATGCAGTAAAGGGGAAATATGAAAACCGAGAGAATTTATCTTGACAAATCCGACGAGCGAGTATATATCGACACCTACGTCGCGGCTATTCCCAAGGCCCGCGATGCCATTCTCGTAATTCCCGGCGGCGCTTACCGCGAGGTATGTACCGGGCGCGAGGGCTCACCCGTTGCGCTTGCCTTCGTGGCGCGCGGCTACAACGCCTTCGTTCTCAACTACCGCGTAGGGCGCGAGGGTGACGTTTTTCCAAAGCAGATGATAGACGCAGGTCACGCGATGCTTTATATCAGAGAGCACGCGGCAGAGCTTAATATCAATCCCGAGCGCGTTTTTGCAGTTGGATTTTCAGCAGGCGGACATCTTTGCGCGTCCATCAGCACGATGTACAGATTTAAAGAGATAGTAGAGGTATTCGGTGATAAAGCCGACGCAATCCGTCCGACGGGCGCAATACTCTCGTATCCCGTAACCTCGCTAAAGGAAAACACGCACCTTAATTCCTTTAAAAATCTGTTAGGTCGTCCCGACGGTGTATTTACCGATGAGGAAAAGGAACGCTTTTCGGTTGAGTGCAATCTCGGTGAGCATATCGCGCCGCTGTTTATCTGGCACACGGCAGAGGACAAGGCAGTTCCGCCTGAGGCATCGCTTCGCCTCGGCTACGAGCTTTGCAAGAGGGGGCTTCCCTTTATGCTTAACCTTTACCCGTACGGACCGCACGGCATATCGCTCGGCACCGCGGAAACCGCAACGCGAGAGGGGGATATACAGCCTCTGGCACCCTCGTGGGTAAGTGCTGCCGACGAGTGGATGCACACGCTTAAAAACTATTGATTTTAAGTGTTGACAAAATTTATAAAATAATTTATAATTATTAAGCAAAATGCACCGATGAAAATTAAGTGAGGTAAAACATATGGAAAGAGTTTATATAAAGGATATTGCCCCCGGCAGAGCACGCATTTCGGGCTTTGTTGAGAATTTCAGAAACAAGCGCACTATGGCGTTTATCGTCGTGCGTGATTTCACGGGCAAGCTTCAGGTCACTATCGTAAAGGAAGAGCACCCCGAGCTTTGCGAGCTTCTTGACTCGCTCACGCTTCAGTCGGTGGTTACCTTTGAGGGTGAGGTCGTAGCTAACGAGTACGTTAAGCTTGGCGGCATCGAGATGCTTCCTGACACGATGAAAATCGAGTCGGTTGCCGACGCTATTCCGATTAAGGATGACTCGGACATCGACGTGCGTATGGACTTCCGCTGGATAGACCTTCGCCGTGAGCGCAATCTTCTTATGCTTAAAATGCAGACCGCTCTTACTGCGGCTATGCGCGAGTTTCTCGTTTCGCGTAACTTCATCGAAATTCACACCCCCAAGCTTATTGCCGCGGCAAGCGAGTCCGGCTCTGACGTGTTTGAGGTAAAGTACTTCGACACCAACGCATATCTCGCTCAGTCGCCACAGTTCTATAAGCAGATGGCTATGGCGTCAGGACTTGAGCGCATTTTTGAAACGGGCCCCGTATTCCGCGCTGAAAAATCCTACACCAACAAGCACGCCACTGAGTTCTCTGGCTTTGACCTTGAGTTCTCTTACATCAATTCCTTCGAGGATGTAATGAAGATGGAAGAAGAGCTTCTTGCGTTCGCGTTTGCGCGCGTCAAAGAGCTTTACGGCGATAAGATTGAAGAGCTCTTCGGGCTTCCCGTTACCGTACCTACGCTTCCTTTCCCGAGAATGAAGCTCGCTGACGTATATGCCGAGCTTGAAGCAAGATACGGCTACACCGTCGCTGACGAAATGAAGGGTGACCTCACTACCGACGCAGAGCGTCTTGTCAAGCAGCTCTCTCAGGATATGTTCGGTCACGAATTCCTCTTTATCACCGACTACGCGGCAAAGGAACGCGCCTTCTATCATATGAGAGATGAAAACGGCGTGCCTCAGGGCTACGACCTCATCTGGCGCGGTGTTGAAATTACCACGGGCGCACAGCGCGAGCACAGATACGACGTGCTTAAGGCGCAGGCAGAGGAAAAGGGGCTTGCCGATGACGTTCAGTTCTATCTTCAGTTCTTCAAGTACGGATGTCCCCCTCACGGTGGCTTCGGTCTTGGCATCGACCGTCTTACGATGCTCTTCCTCGGTATATCCATAAAGGAAGCCGAGTTCCTCTTCCGCGGACCTAACCGACTCACCCCGTAATTTTTCGGTTAGGGCTATCCGTTTTTGCGGATATTGCGCGAGGGCCTGCAAGGCCTATGCTTCAGCTGATTAATTTTAACCACACATAAAGAAAGGAAACACTAAAATGAAAATCGCACTTATCAACGAAAACTCGCAGGCGGCTAAAAACGAGCTTATCTGCAACACTCTTAAATCGGTAGTAGAGCCTCTCGGACACGAGGTGTTCAACTACGGTATGTACTCTGCAGAGGATGAGAACCAGCTCACCTACGTTCAGATTGGTATTCTCTCTGCAATCCTTCTTAACTCCGGCGCGTGCGACCTCGTAATCACGGGATGCGGCACGGGCGAGGGCGCAATGCTTGCGTGCAACTCTTTCCCCGGCGTTCTTTGCGGTCACGTGGTAGATCCCACCGACGCATATCAGTTCACTCAGGTTAACAACGGCAACGCTATCGCTATGCCCTTTGCAAAGGGCTGGGGCTGGGGCTGTGAGCTCAACCTTCAGTACGTATTCGAGAAGCTCTTCGTATCCGAGTGGGGTCTTGGCTATCCCAGAGAGAGAGCAGTTCCCGAGCAGAGAAACAAGAAGATACTCGACGAGGTAAAGAAGGTTACTCACAACGATATCGTATATATCCTTGAAAATCTTGACCGCGAGCTCGTGCTCGGTGCTATCTCGGGCAAGAACTTCAAAAAGTTCTTCCTTGAGAACTGCAAGGACGAGAGAATTAAGGAATGTGTCCTCGGACTTCTTAAGTAATTTAACGGATGAGCGGAGCGCAGATTTACGCCTCCGCTCGCCCTGTCTTGATTTGGAGAGAAAAAATGGATTTTAGTATTCCTACACTGATATATCAGGTCGTGCTTTTGTTTCTGATGATGGTTCCGGGCTACCTGCTTGGCAGATTCAGACTTGTTGACCAGACCTTTAACAAGGGCGTATCAAACCTTGTGCTTTATATCGCTCAGCCTGCTCTTGTCGTTGTGTCGTATGTAAGAGATTTTGACGTGGCGATACTTATAAACTCGCTTTGGGTATTTTTGTTCTCACTCGTGGCGCACGCGCTATTTTACGGCGTGTCGATGCTTACGTATAATAATGCCGAGGATGCTAAACGCAGAATGCTTCGCTTTGCGACGATATTCTCAAATGCCGCGTTTATGGGAATTCCGCTCGTTGCGAAGATGAATCCTGCGTGGGCGCTTTACGCCTCTATTTATAACATCACCTTTAACCTCTTTCTCTGGACGGTCGGTGTCAACATCTGCGCCGACGGCAAGGATGAGCAGGCAGAGCTTGACGCGCCCGAGGTGGCTGTTAAGAAAAAGCCTGCGTCAATACTTAACGCAATAATACACCCCGTGTTTATTGCCGCGGTAATAGGTCTCGTTATCTTCATCACCCCCGTAAGCAACGTTATCTGCGAGGGCAATATCGTATTTGACGCGTTAAAAATGCTCTCAAATCTCGTCGCGCCCCTGTCAATGACGGTAATCGGTGTGCGTATGTCGGGCATTAATTTCCGTGGCTTCTTCACCGATAAATATCTTTACGGCTTCCTTGCCTTAAGACATTTTATCCTTCCGCTTATCCTCTCGGGTATAATGCGTCTTATGGCGCTTCTGTTTCCTATTTCGGACGAGGTTATCTGGGTTACCGCGATTCTCGCGTCAACACCTGCCGCAACCTCGGCTACGATGTTCGCGGTAAAGTACGACTGTGACGCAGAATACGTCAGCAAGATAGTCGCAACCTCAACCGTGCTTTCGGTTTTAAGCATGCCGCTGGTTATGCTGATAACCACCCTTTAAGTTAAAATGAATGTTAAAGAAATAAAAAAACGATACAAAAGCGAGCTTTCCCGTATCTCGCGAGATGCAAATGAGCAAAGGCGCATAGCATATGCGACGTATAGAAGCGAGCTCGATGACTTCTATAAAAGCAACGAAAGACCGGCGCCGCAAAATCCGCCCAAGCGCCCGTTGCTTGAAGAGATAGGCAACTCTGTGACGCACGGTGTCGGAAGCATCTTTTCCATCGTTGCCTTTGTGCTGATGTACCTGAGCTCGACTGGGACCTCTGAGCGCCTCGGTGCGTGGATGTACTTCGTCGGTGCATTCGTGATGTTCACGATGAGCACACTCTACCACGCGTTTGCTCACGGAAGCTGTGTTAAGCGCATCTTCCGCAGGTTTGATTATTCGTCAATCTACCTGCTTATCGGTGCTACCTTTGCCCCGATATTGCTTAACCTTGGTGGCACTCTCGGACTTGTATTCTTCATTATCCAATGGGTGATAATCGTCACGGGTATTACCTTGGTCGGTGTTTTCGGCCCGACAAGGCTCAGGTGGCTTCATATTCCGCTATACCTTGTCCTTGGCTGGTCGGGACTTATGCTTATACCCCAGATGCTCGCTCTCGGGGTGGGATTCGTTGGCTTTATAGTGGGCGGCGGCGTCATTTATTCATTCGGCATAATACCGTTTCTTATAAAACGCGGCCCTGCTCATTTTATATGGCATTTCTTCGTGCTTTTCGGCGCGATTGTACAGTGGATTGGAATATACCTTTATATTTACTTGTAAGGGGGAATTATATGCAGCTTTTATATCTTTTCGAAAAAATCAGAAATCCTATACTTGACGCATTCTTCAGCTTTGTCACTACCTTCGGTGAGGAAACGGCGTTTTTGGTTGTTGCAATAGCAATTTTCTGGTGCGTCAACAAGCGTCAGGGCTATTTCGTGCTTCTGACCGGCTTCTTCGGCACGCTGATAAATCAGTTTATGAAGCTTCTGTTCAAGGTGCCGCGCCCGTGGGTTATAGACCGTGGCTTCACCATAGTCGAGTCGGCGCGTGAGGCGGCAACGGGATATTCCTTCCCGTCGGGGCACACACAGTCGGCGGTAGCAACCTTTGGCGCTGTGTTTATGAAGGCTAAATATTCGTGGGTGAAATACACCGCGCTCGCTATTGCAATTCTCGTGCCCCTGTCGAGAATGTATCTTGGCGTGCATACGCCTTGGGACGTGCTTGCGGCAATTGCCGTGGCGGTTATACTGCTTATCGTTTTTGACCCTATTTTTTCGGATGAGCGCCTTTTCAAGAGGGCGATGCCCTTCATTATCGCCGCGGTTATGGCTCTTGCTATCGGCTTCTATATTTACGCTGTGGTCTTTAACGGAAACAATACCGACGAGAACTACGTCAGTGCCGCAAAGAACGCGCGCACCTTTATGGGTTGCACGTTAGCGCTCGCGCCGATTTACGCGCTTGACCGCTTCGTTATCAGGTTCCGCACCGACGCAAAATGGTACGCGCAGATTATCAAGCTTGCATTAGGGCTCGGTATCGTGCTTCTTATCAAGTCGCTTCTCAAAGCACCCCTTTACGGTATTCTCGGTGAGAACGAGAGAATTGTAAGATACTTCCTCATTGTAATTTTCGCAGGCGGCGTCTGGCCCCTTACCTTTGAGCTGTTCTCGAAAATCAAGATAGGCTTCCTTGATAAATTCACCGATTTTGTCAAGAGCAAATTCGTAAAGAGCGAAAATGAAGCCGAGGCAGTCAAGGTAGAAAATACTGCCGAACAGTAAACTATAATTTGCATTTGCTATAGAAAACAGCGCGAGAGCTACGAAAACATATCGTGGCTCTCGCGCTTAATTTGTCACATTGGTGCTACCCAAAATCTTACCAAAATGCACCTGCACCACCCCTTCTCGTGATAGGGCGCAGGGAACGTGGGTAAAAATTTAAAATTTCTCTTTACTTTTATAAATATTTGTGATAAAATATTATAAGTTAAATTTAGAGGTGCAAAATTATATGAAATGTCCCATTTGCAGCTGTCAGGATTCAAGAGTGCTTGATTCAAGACCGCAGGAGGACGGCGCAAGCATCAAACGCAGACGCGAGTGTCCTGCGTGCGGCAAACGCTTTACCACCTACGAGGTCGTTGACACCGTGCCCATCACCGTTATCAAGAGAAGCGGCAAGCGTGAGTTCTTCGACAAGCACAAGCTTAAGCTCGGTATCGAGCGCGCGTGCCAGAAGCGTCCCGTTGACGCAGATAAGATAGCCGACTCGGTTGAGGCAGAGCTTCGCGATTCTATCGCATCAGAGATATTTTCAAGGAATATCGGTGAGATGGTCCTTGACAGACTTCGCGAGGTCGATATCGTGTCCTACATACGCTTTGCGAGCGTGTACCGCGAGTTCTCTGACGTTGACTCGTTTATGTCTGAGATAAAGCGACTTGGCAAGAAAACCACGAAAAAGAAAAAGGATTGACGGGTAACCCTGCCCGTGGCTTTGATATGATTAAAAGTATGACCGCCTTTGGCAGAGCCAAGGCAAGCCGTGACGGACTTTCGGTTACGGTCGAGATAAAGAGCGTAAACTCGCGCTTCTTTGACGCGTCGGTGAAGATACCGCGTACCTATATCGAGCTTGAGGAAAAAATCAAGTCCTGCATCATGGACGGATACATCTCGCGCGGAAAGGTTGATATCTTCGTCACCGTTGACGACGGACGCGATACGAAATGCGAGTTCATCCCCGATATTGAGCTTGCGCGCAGCTACGTTGAGGCGCTTCGTACTCTTGCCGTCGAGCTTTCTCTTAAGGACGACGTCGGTGTTATGAGCGTTGTTCGCGCGCAGGACGTTATTAAATCAAAGCGTGATGAGTGCGACGTCGAGGCAGACTTTGCGGTAATACGCGAGGCGCTGTGCGAGGCGGCTGACGGACATCTCGCTATGCGCGAGGCAGAGGGCGACAGAATTCGTGAGGACGTGTCCTCAAAGCTTATCTCGCTTCGTGAGATGACGGACAGAATAGAGAAGATTTCCGCGACCGATACCGTAGGCTACCGAGATAAGCTTGAAGCCAGACTCAAAAAGCTTCTTGGTGAGAATGGCATCGAGGTTGACGAGAGCAGGCTTCTTGCCGAGTGCGCGATATTTCAGGACAAGATTGCCATTGACGAAGAGCTCGTAAGGCTCCGCGCGCACTTTGACGCGTTTCTTGAGATTTCCGACCTTGACGAGCCGTCGGGCAGAAAGCTTGACTTCATCGTTCAGGAAATGAACAGAGAAACCAACACGATAGGCTCTAAATGCAATAATGCCGCTATCGGCAGAATAGTGGTCGATATGAAGGGCGTTATTGAGAAGATACGCGAGCAGATTCAGAACGTTGAGTAGGTGGCGGATATGAGATTTATCAACATCGGATTTGGAAATATGGTTGCGGCAGGCAGAATAATCACTATCGCCAGCCCCGATTCAGCACCGATCAAGCGCCTTGTTCAGGACGCAAAGGAGGACGGACGCGTTATTGACGTGTCCTGCGGCAGAAGAACGCGCTCGGTAATCGTTACAGACTCGGACCACGTTATCCTCTCGGCTATTCAGGCAGAAACCGTTGCGGGCAGACTTGCCAGCGACGACGAGCTTGACGAGCTTGATGACGAGGAATAATAACAACTTTTTATTTTAAGAATAATTTTTTAGGGAGATATACGATGATTTATCCAACCATTGATCAGCTTACCAAGAGAAACGGCATCAACCGTTACGAGTTAGTTCTCGGTGTTGCAAAGTGTGCAAGAATTGTTACTGACGAGTATGTTGCTATGCGTCAGAAGGCACAGAGAATGATCGACAACAAGGAAACCGAGAAGCCCATTTCCGCGCTTATCGATCCCGAGTACAAGGATCAGAAGGCGGTTAAGATCGCTATCGGTAAGCTCGTTTCGGGCAGATTTGAGCTTTCGCGCTACGAGGGCGAGGAATAAGTTTTCCTTATCCCGACCTAAACTGCGATTTTTGTGAGGGTGACGGATGTTTTGTGAGGTTTATCTTTTTGATCTGCCATATCATCTGGATCGCGCCTTTGATTACAGCTCGGTAGAGGACGTTAAGACGGGCTCGCTCGTTTTAGTTCCGTTTGGCAGGGCAAACAAAAACAGACTCGGTGTCGTTATGCGTACCAAGGAAACGACCGACACCGATATAAGGCTTATCAAGCCCGTGCATTCGGTGGTTCTTCGGGATTTTGCCCTCACCGAGAATATGCGCGGGCTAGCCTTGTTTTTAAAGGAATACACCCTTTGCACCGTCGGCGAGGCGGTAAAGGCTATACTTCCCCCCGGCGCGCTTCACGGTGAGAACGTCAGCACAAGGCGGCTTTTGTCGCTGAAAATATCCGACACCGAGGCAGGCGAGCTTCTTTCGCGTACAGGTCGGTCGGGCATCAGAAGCGAGGGACAGCGCGCCGTTATTGAGTTCCTTATAGGCAAGGGCGAGTGTGACAGAGAGATAGTGCGCCGGCTTCCGCGCGTGACGGGTGCTAATATATCCGCTCTTATCGAAAAGGGTATAGTAACCTCGTGCGAAATCGAAAATATAAGAAACCCCTATGCAGGTATAGGTAGTGGCGAGAGGGAGGAAATTGCCCTTTCGACAGCGCAGATGAGCGCATTTTCAAAAATAACCGAGCTTTACGGCGAAGATTGCGCCAGATGCGCGTTGCTTCACGGTGTTACGGGAAGCGGAAAGACTAAGGTCATTATGCGCGCTATTGATAAGGCTCACGCAGACGGCAGGCGCGTCGTTATGATGGTGCCCGAAATATCCCTGACACCGCAGACGGTCGGACTTTTCTGCCGTCGCTACGGCTCACGCGTTGCCGTGATACACTCGTCGCTCTCTGCCGGCGAGCGTCAGGACGCGTACAGAAGAATAAGGCGCGGTGAGGTTGATCTCGTCATTGGCACGCGATCAGCGGTGCTTTGTCCTATTGAGAATTTAGGACTTGTCGTTATAGACGAAGAGCACGAGCATACCTACAAGTCGGAAAGTGATCCGAAATACCACGCGCGCGACGTTGCGGCGTATTTGTGTAAAAGGGATAAGGCGCTTCTGCTTCTTGCCTCTGCAACACCCTCGGTTGAGAGCTACCACAAGGCGAGAGAGGGAAGATATACCTACATTCCTATAAAAGAGCGATACGGCGGTGTAACGCTTCCCGATGCTGTCATCGTTGATATGAGAGAAGAGCTTCGCCTCGGCAACACCACGCCGATAAGCCAGCGTCTGCTCGAATCGCTTCAGGGCGTGTCGGACAGAGAAGAGCAGGCAATACTCTTCCTTAACAGACGCGGCTATAACAGTCAGGTTATATGCAAGGGGTGCGGTGAAGCGCTGATGTGCAAGCGATGCTCGGTATCTCTGACCTACCACGCAGACGGCGGCGGAAAGCTTATGTGCCACACCTGCGGATATACGAGCCCTATGATCAGAAAATGCCCCTCGTGCGAGTCGGATAAGCTGTCCTTTCTCGGCTTCGGCACGCAGAAGCTTGAAGCTGAAATGTCAAAATATCTGCCGGAGCTTAGCCTGATGCGTATGGATGCAGATACCACGCAGGGCAAGCTTGCCTACGACAGACTTCTTGAGGGCTTCAGAGCAGGCGAGGCAGACGTGCTTCTCGGCACGCAGATGGTTGCCAAGGGACACGATTTTCCGAGGGTGACGCTCGTAGGCGTTGCGCTTGCAGACGCGTCGCTTCACACGGGTGACTTCCGCGCAGGCGAGCGAACCTTCTCGCTGTTGACGCAGGTTATAGGCAGAGCCGGACGCGCAAGGTCGGGCGGACTTGCGGTAATACAGACCTACTCGCCCAAAAATGAAACCATAAGGCTTGCGTGCGCGCAGGATTATGATACCTTTGCCGAGGGCGAGCTTGCCTTAAGACGAGAGCTCACGCTTCCGCCGTTTTGCGATATGGTAACCCTGACGCAGACCTCTGAGGACGAGCAGGCACTTAAGGATATGGCAAAGCGGCTCTCTGACAGACTCGTTGAGATTTTGTCGGGGGATATAGGAAGATTGCCCTTCGTCGTTTTCGGCCCGTTTGAGGCGAGCGTGTATAGGGTAAATGAAAAATACAGAATGAAAACCGTTATAAAGTGCAAGCTTTGTGCCGAGGTGCGCGCGATGCTATCGTCGCTTCTTCGTGAATTTTCATCACTTGGCACAGACGTAGTGCTCTCGGTTGACTTAAATCCAATGACGGTATAACAGAGGTGAATTATGGCTATTCTTAATATTCTTAAATTCGGTGACGAGCTTCTTCGCAAGAAGTGCCGCCCCGTAGATGAGATCACACCCAAAATACGCACGCTTATCGACGATATGATAGAAACTATGCGTAAGGCAGACGGCTGCGGACTTGCCGCGCCCCAGGTCGGAATTCTTCGTCGCATCGCGGTTATCGAGGCGGAAGAGGGTGTAGTTCACGTTCTCATAAACCCCGAGATAATAAAGCGCGAGGGTGAGGTTGAGGACGTTGAGGGCTGCCTTTCCAACCCCGGCAAATGGGGCTACGTAAAGCGCCCTGCCAAGGTAACTATGCGCGCTCTTGACAGAGATGGTAAGCCCTACGAGGTTGAGGCAGACGGACTGCTCTGCCGCGCTATCTGCCACGAGTGTGATCATCTTGACGGAAAAATATATACCGATTTTCAGACTCGCCCCTACGTTCCCAAGGACTGATCATTTGCGCGAGGTGATTTTATGAGAATTATGTTTATGGGCACGCCCGACATCGCGGCGAGTGTGCTTAACGCTCTTGTTTCTGACGGCCACGAGGTCATTTGCGCGGTAACGGGCGAGGATAAGCCGAGGCGCAGAGGCGGTGCGTTGCTTCCCACCCCCGTAAAGCGTACCGCGCTTGAGCTGGGGCTTCCCGTGCTTACACCGAATAAGCTTAGTGACGAGGACTTTCTTAATGAGCTTGACCGCCTTGCCCCCGACCTTATCGTCGTGGTTGCCTTTGGCAAGATACTTAAGCCGAGGGTGCTTAACGCACCGCCTATGGGATGTATAAACCTTCACGTGTCCTTGCTTCCCAAGTATCGCGGCGCCGCCCCGATGCAGAGAGCTATTATGGCAGGCGAAAGCAAGACGGGCGTTACCGTTATGTATATGAACGAGGGACTTGACACGGGTGATATTATCGCAACCGAAGAGTTTGCGATTTCCGACAGTGACGATTTTGAGGCAATTCACGACAGAAGTGCCGAAATAGGTGCGGCGCTTCTTTCCCGCACTATATTTGCTATGGCAGAGGGCAAGACCGCACGCACACCGCAGGATGACGCCCTTGCTACCTATGCACAAAAAATTGAGAAGAGCGACTGCCTTGTTGATTTCAGCCTTGACGCAAGGACGGTAAGCGCAAGAGCGCGCGGTGTAATTCCTATCCCCGGCGCTTTTGTATATCACAAGGGCAAAATGCTTAAAATATTTAAGGTTACTGCTACCGAGGGTAGCGGTAAGGTAGGTGAGGTTATCGCGCTTGATTCCAAGGGCGAGGGCTGTATCACCGTTGCCTGTGCCGAGGGTGCGCTTGCTATACGCGGCGTAATACCCGAGGGCAAGGGAAAAATGAGCGCGGGTGACTATATCCGCGGAAGAAAAATTGAGCTTGGAGATAGCTTTGTATGAATTTTTTGCTGATGCTTGAGCCGTATCTTTACGTGCTCTTCATACTGACTGTATTGCTTTCACTCTATGCACAGATGAAGGTGTCCGGGACCTTCCGACGTGAGTCGGGCAGATTCACGCGTGCAGGCAGAAGCGCCTACGACGTTGCGCGTATGATACTTGAGCGAAACGGAATATACAGCGTGAGCATAGCGTCGGTTGGCGGACATCTTACCGACCACTTTAATCCGAGGACTAACGTGCTTGCTCTGTCAGAGAGCGTTATTTCCTCACCCAGCTGCGCGGCTATCGGTGTTGCCGCTCACGAGGCAGGTCACGCAATTCAGCACAACGTAGGGTATTTTCCGATAAAGCTTCGCGGTGCTCTTGTGCCGATTACGAATATAGCCTCGCGTATGTCGTGGGTATTTATCCTTATCGGTGCTCTCGTTATTGCCGCGCAGAGTGCGCTCGGTGAGATTGTGCTTCTTATCGGTATCCTTTTGTTTTCCTGTACCACGCTCTTTCAGCTCGTAACCCTTCCGTGCGAGTTCAACGCATCGAGCCGCGCTATACGCGCCCTTCGCGACAGCGGCTGGTATTCAGAGGATGAGCTTAAATCGGCAAAGCGCGTGCTTTCCGCGGCGGCGCTCACCTACGTGGCGGCAACGCTTACCTCAATAGTACAGCTTCTTCGCCTGCTTGTAATCCTCTTTGGTAACAGAAGAAACAGAAGATGAGTATGGATAATTCAAGGTGTAATGTTCGTGAAATTGCCCTGCGCCTGATGCTTAGCGCAGAGCTTGAGGGAAGATACGTAAATCTTCTTCTGAATACGGCAGAGGTAAAGGCGCTTCCGTCGGAAAAGCGCGCCTTCCTCACCGCTCTTTTATATACCGCAACCGAAAGACGGCTTGCATACGACTACGCAATCTGCGCGCTATCGGGCAGAGGAATTGATAAAATATCCGCGGACGTCAAAAACGTGCTTCGTATAGGGCTTTGCCAGATATACGATATGAAGAATATACCCGACCACGCGGCGGTGAATGAAACCGTAGCGCTCGTCAGGCAAAAGAGCGCGAGGTCCTTCGTAAATGCACTCCTGCGCGAGGCTATAAGACGGGGTGAGCCACCGCTTCCCGAGAGGGATAAAAATCCCCATCGCTACCTCTCTGTAAAATATTCAGTACCCATAGCGCTCGTAAAGCATTACGCATCTCTCGTGGGTGAGAATACAGAGGCGCTTTTGATTTCTCTTACGAAAAAAGCACCCCTGTCCCTCACCGTCAACACAAGGCGCACCGATAGAGCGAGCGTGCTTGCGTCACTTAAAGAGTATGGCGCGTATCCCACCGAGCTTTCGCCCCGTGGCGTGCTTATCGACGCGCCCGTAGTGCCTAAGGCACTCGCAGGCTTTGCCGAGGGTGACTTCTTCGTGCAGGACGAGTCAAGCAGACTCGCGGTCGAGGCACTTGCGCTTAAAGGTGACGAGAGGGTAATTGACGTGTGTGCAGCCCCTGGCGGTAAGAGCTTCCTTGCGGCAATTCTTACCTCGGGCGAGGTCTTTTCCTTTGAGCTTCACGAAAGCAAGCTGTCGCTTATCAGCGAGGGCGCTGAGCGACTTTCGCTCGATAATATCACAGTTGCGAAAAGAGATGCAACACAGCCCTGCGGGCAGCTTCTTGGCACAGCCGACGCGCTTATCTGTGACGTGCCCTGCTCAGGACTTGGCGTAATACATAAGAAGCCCGACCTGCGCTATAAGGACCTCGCGGCGATAAGCGAGCTTCCCGAGCTTCAGTACGAAATACTGACTAAAAGCTCTGCGTATCTTAAGGTGGGCGGCAGATTAGTGTATTCGACCTGCACGCTGAATCCGCGTGAGAACGAGGACGTCACAGACCGCTTCGTAAGAGAGCATACGGATTTTGAGTATGAAAAAATCAGCCTCGGTAAAATAGAGCATAAGAGCGGTAAGCTCACGCTCTATCCGCATATAGACAACACCGACGGCTTCTATATATCACTTATAAGGAAAGTAAGATGAGTGAAAAAATTGACCTTTTGTCCTTAAATCAGGACGAGCTTGCGGATTTCTTCGTAAAAATAGGACAGCAGAAATTCCGCGCAAATCAGGTATTCTCGTGGCTTATGCGCGGCGAGGGAATAGACGGAATGACGAATATTCCAAAGAGCCTTCGGCAAACTCTTGCCGATGTTATGCTCGATACTATGCCCCGTGTCGAGGAAAAGCTCGTGTCGTCAATAGACGGCACGGTAAAATATCTTTTTAAGCTTCACGACGGATTGTGCATCGAGAGCGTATTTATGCGCTATAAGCACGGCAATACGCTTTGCATATCAAGTCAGGTCGGTTGCCGTATGGGATGCAAATTCTGCGCCTCAACTATAGGCGGTAAGGAACGCGACCTTCTTCCGTCAGAGCTGTTAGGACAGATAATTGCCGCACAGCGCGATACGGGCGAGAGAGTTTCCAATATCGTTATGATGGGAATAGGCGAGCCGCTTGATAACTACGATAACGTAATTAAATTTCTGAAGTTAGTCGGTGACGAGCGCGGTCTTAATATCGGCTACCGTCATATATCCCTTTCGACCTGCGGTGTGGTTTCGGGCATCGAGCGACTTGCTCGTGAAAGCTTTCCTATCACCCTCTCAATTTCGCTTCACGCGGTGACGGATGAAAAGCGCTCTGCGATAATGCCGATTAACAACAAGTGGGGAATTGACGCGCTGCTGACCGCCTGCCGTAACTATTATATTGCGTGCGGTCGCAGAATTTCGTTTGAATACACTCTTATCGAGGGCAAGAACGATACGCCCGAGGATGCTTCGGCTCTTGCAGACCTTTTAAGACGCGCATTCGCAGGCACGGGCGCACCGCTTCACGTAAACCTCATCCGCGTAAACGAGGTCGAGGAAACCTCATTCAGACGCGGTACAAAAGAGAGCATTGAGCGCTTTTGCAAGGTGCTTACCGACAAGGGCGTCGTTGCAACCGTAAGGCGCAGGCTCGGCGCTGATATAAACGGCGCGTGCGGTCAGCTCAGACGTACGCGCACAAAGAAAGATAATTAGTGGGGATTTGATTTGATAGAAGAAAGATTAGGACGGGTAATAAAGGGACTTGGCGGACTGTTTTCCATAAAGCTCGACGGCTGTGGCGACACCGTCACCTGCCGCGCGGCAGGTGTGCTTCACAAGGATGAAAACAAGCTTTTAGTCGGTGATTTCGTCAAGGTAAAATACGATACCGATACGCCCGATAGCGTAGTAGTAAGCGAAATACTCACGCGCAAAAATTCGCTAATAAGACCGCCTGTTGCAAACATAAGTTATCTTTTTATAACTATTGCGGCAAAAAAGCCTGCTCCGGCGCTTGATGTGGTGGACAAGCTTATCTCAATTTGCATACATAACGGCATCACCCCCGTCATCGTAATCACAAAGCAGGATTTATCCTCTGATACAGCGCAGGAATATGCCGAGCTTTACCGCTCGCTTGATATACGCGTTTTCGTAACCTCGGCAGAGTCGCTTTCAGGAATTGAGCCTCTGCTTTCCTTCGTTGACGAGAGCATTCGCGATGGCGCCACTGCCGCATTTGCAGGGGCGTCGGGTGTTGGAAAGTCAACGCTTATGAACGCACTCTTCCCACAGCTCACGCTTGCGACGGGCGGTATATCGCATAAAATCGAGCGCGGCAAGCACACGACTCGCCACGTCGAGCTGTTTTCGGTAGGCGAGGGCGGCTATATTGCAGATACCCCTGGCTTTTCGCTTATTGATTTTTCTCGCTTCGACTTCTTCTCGCTCGAGGACCTCGAATCAACCTTTCCTGATATTATGAGATACAAGGGCAGGTGCCGTTATTCCGACTGCACTCACTCGGGCGAGAGCGCGTGCGACTGCGCGGTAGCAGGCGCGGCAGAAAGTGGCGAAATCGCCCCCTCGCGCCTTGATTCCTATCGCGCGTTATATAAGATATTAAAGGAAAAGAAAAATAGCTATAATTAGTTGTACTGCAACGAATAGAAAACACCGTCGAGGGTTATCCCTCGACGGTGTTTTCTCTATTTAATTATCCTCGTACTCGAAGAAAAGCTCTTCGATAGTTACGCCCAAAACCTTTGCGATGTGGTATATTTCAATATCGCTTGCCTGACGCAATTGCCCCTCAAGCTTTGAATAACTCGTCGGATTAATGTCAAGACCGTTTGCCTGAAGTCTTGCTATAAAGTCATTCTGCCGTATGCCTCTTGATAAACGTATTTTTTCGATACATCTGCCAACGACGTTGGCATTGCCATACTGTTTTGAACGAGTTTTCATATTACCTTCCACATATATTTTTTTAGAGTATATCATTAAAAATACTTGACAAAATTCCAAAATAGAATTATAATGTAATAAAATTCTATTTTGGAATTAAATTTAGGCTTGCGGAGGATTTCTAAATGAACAAGGAACTTGATTTCCCGGAGAGTATTGGCTTGAAATTGTACAAATTGATGATCTTGGTTTCTATATTAGTTGGTATTGCATTGTTGGTCATAGGGTATCTTTTTTCAAAATCATTGATATAGGAAATGAAATAGAAATGGGGTGATAATCAATGGCACTGATCGAATGTCCTAATTGTAAAAAGCCTGTGAGCAATCTTAGGGAAGAGTGTATACACTGTGGAGTGCCTCTTGATGTGAAACTAGGTTCAAACGACTTAACGTTTTTTATGCTCAATGCACGTACCCGAGTCGATTATGAACTAAAGTTTTTATGTGAGAATAAACGTGCAATGGCTTTTAGGCGTAAGGGGATTGAAATAAACAAGGTATTAAAAACAGGCCGATGGCTTCTTCTAAGTGGCTTAGTTGTTTTTTATGCAGGATTTATGCTAAAAACCCCTGGTGTAGCTAATGTGTATTTTGTAAGTGCGATATTTCTTGGATTGCTTCAGGTTTTGCTTTCACTAATAATAGAGGGCATTTTTTTGATACGTAAGCGATTATATAGAAGAAGTACGCGATATTATGTTTACTTAAAAAGCTTCGGACAGTGGTTGAAAAGCAAGTACGATATACAATACGTTCCCAGCCTTAAAGGAGAGCGTCAAAGGCAAAAATACCAAAGTATTGATATTGATAAAAGTAAATTGTGAGGAGTTGTATTATGGCGATAATAACTTGTCCTGAATGTGGTAAAGATGTGTCGGATAAAACAAATACTTGCATTCACTGTGGATGTAATTTGTTTTATTGTCAAGAATGTGGGGGTGTGAGTTCTAATGAAATAAAAGCATGCCCTAATTGCGGTTTTGAAACCTTGCATACCGAAGAAGTTTCTAAAACTGTTGCTAAAGCGGAGGAAGATGAAAGTACCGTATATGATTCTATTAAAGTCATAAGAGCATGGCAAAACAATGACAAGAGTTTGAATTGGTGGACAATAGCTCATATTTTTTTCTTTATTATGTATTTTGTCCCGTGGGGCATTTGGCTTCTGGCGGCAGTATTTACGATGTCTGTCATAGAAGCAAATCCTATTGATATTCTGCTCACCTTTAATAGCGAGGTGTCTCGTGTAGTTTCTCTGTTGATTTGGGGTGTTGTTGTTAAATTAATAGTTATGATAGCTGAGGAACTTGATGATTTTATCAAGCCAATAATGTTATCTAATTGGATGAGACACAACAATATTAATGTTAGGGCTATACTAAGTAAGGATTTATCACTTGATTATGACAGGATGTCAACTGTGTCTATTGATCGCAAAGCGGATGCAATAAGACAGTGTCTCTATGCTACAAATCTTAGATCAAATCATTCTGCTTTTGTGTTCGAGGTGGTAAATTGCATTATAAAATATGCGCTTAAGGCTGCGGCATACATATTTGGTCTTATATTTGTTTGCCACAATGTGCGGATTGTGCTCGAAAATGACTTCTTGTTTGGAATGGAAACATTCAAGATAGCGATGATAGAAAATTGGTGGCAGGCGGTAGCCGTTGGCATATGCGTTGCAGGATTTTACTTGTGGAAACAGTTTGGAGAAACAAGGTCAAGTGGTTATATGGCTTCATATGTTGATATGAACCTACCGGATAATAGGGATATATATTATAAGATGATTAAAAATCCTAATCTCTATACAGAGAAGAAAAAGAAATAAGCGTATGCGGCTGTCAGAAAGACGGCCGCATTTCTTACCGTATTAAGCTTTTAAAAGCGAAATAAAATTTTTCAACATTTTTAAAAAAACTCTTGACAAACACAACGACGAGTGATATAATACTTCAGGTATCCTAAGACAGCAGGTTACGGTAAAAGCGTTTATGCTTTCCTGCCGAGGTGAACGAAAATAAAAAATATGTTTTTTACTTTTGTCCTTTCTCGGCTGACTTATGCTCTTTTACCGAGATAGGATTTTTTTGTTTTAATTCTTTTATGGAGGTAGAATAATGCCAAGCAACAAGATTCTTGAAGAAAAGAAAAGAGTCGTTGAAGCACTTGCTCAGAAGCTCAGCACCGCAAAGGCTGGCGTACTTGTAAAGTATGAAGGCATTAAGGTGTCCGAGGACACAGAGCTTCGTAACGCTCTGCGTAAGGCAGGCGTTGAGTACACCGTAATGAAGAATACTCTTACGGGTAGAGCATGTGATATCGCAGGCTACGGCGACATGAAGCAGTACCTTAGCGGAATGACGGCTATCGCATTTAGCCAGGACGATGCAATCGCTCCTGCTAAAATTATGAAGGAATACGCTGACAAGATTGACTGCTTTGAGATTAAGGCAGGCTTTGTTGACGGTGGTGTTCTTGATCTTGCAGGCGTTGAGGCTCTCGCAGCAACACCCAGCAAGGAAGTACTCATTGCAAAGATGATGGGCAGCCTTATGTCCTCTCTTTATGGCTTTGCTCGCGTACTTCAGGGCAAGATCGACAAGGAAAACGGCGAAGGTGCCGACGCTCCTGCAGAGGCGTAAATTTTTTGCAGAACTAAATTAAATTAATTGATTATTTGGAGGAAACCAAAATGAACGAAAAGACTACTCAGATTCTTGAAATCGTAAAAGGACTTACCATTCTTGAGCTCGCTGACCTCGTTAAGGCTCTTGAGGAGGAGTTTGGCGTATCCGCTGCTCCCGTAGCAGTAGCAGCAGCTCCCGGCGCAGCTGCAGCAGCTCCCGCTGAGGAGAAGACCGAGTTCGATGTTGTACTTGTTAACGACGGCGGCAAGAAGCTTCCCGTTATCAAGGTTGTTCGTGAGATCACCGGACTTGGACTTAAGGAAGCTAAGGACCTCGTTGAGGGCGCTCCCAAGGCTGTTAAGGAAGGCGTTTCCAAGGAAGATGCAGACAAGATCGCAGCTCAGCTTAAGGAAGCTGGCGCTGAGGTTGAAGTTAAGTAATTTCTACCTTTATAGAAAAGAGGGTACGGCAACCTGCTGCCGTATCCTCTTTTTTTCTTGGGGCTGCCATATTAGCTTTGTGTTGCCACAAAGCGTCGATATTGGCCTGACGGCGATTGATATGCACTTCGAGCTCGATATATTGCTGATGGCAACTTTGCTCCATCAGCAATTCGATATGTGCTTAGCACGAGAAAATGGGCGAATATCATATCGAAACTGCGTGAGCGGTTATATCGAATTTGAGCATAGCGAGAATATATCGAGCCGAACAGGGTGAGGCATATCGACGAAATGATAGAATTTCCATTTTTGTCCGAAATGTAGTGCTTGGCCTGCCATATTTGGTAAGACCGAAAAAGACCGAAAGATAATAAAGTGCCTTGTATATACAAAAAGCGCAAGTGAAATGTTAAAGCGAAGAAATCCTGTGGATTTCTTCGCTTTAATGGTCTAATTTTTTTGCCGTCATCTGCCCACGTCGTATATCGTGTGGACGATAAGCCTCTGCCGAAGCTCGTCTGCCGTTGTGGGACGGCTTGTTGTTACAGTAATTTTTTCGTAGAAATCCCCGCTGATATTGATGAAGTTATCCGACATATCAGCATCAAGCCCGTCAAAGGAAATCTCGCACGCAAGTGCTAACGTGTCCGAGCGGATAAGCATCTCATAGTGAGTGCCATCGCCGGTAATATCGGTAAGCACCGTGGGCTTATCAAGTGCCGCGTGCTTTGGGGGAACGAAGAGAACTATCGAGCGGAACAGCCTGCGACCGTCACCGCGAAGCTCGCAGACAAGGTAATATTTTTCACTCTCACCTGCAATAATTTTGGAAAAATCCTCTTCGATAGGCTCGCTCGTGTCGTGCGTGCCGACGGTAAGGTCAACCTTGCTTTCAAGATGGCATTTGCCCGAAATGCTGTAAAGGGCGTATGAGAGCGTACCCTCAAAGGTCTTGCCCGTTTCGTTTGATACACCGATAGTAACTCGTGCCCCATCGGTATGAGCACCGACGAAAAGCAGGCTGAATGCGCGCTTTGAATAATAGTGAAGTGCCTTTCGTCTGCCATAGAAATCCACGCTTGAAGCGGAAACCGACGGCCACGAATCGTTGAGCTGTCTGCCTACTGCCGCCATCGAGCCGCTTCTTTTCAGCCTTGCACGGCTGACCGAGCGATACACGCTATATCCCGATGCAATCTGCGATGCGTAGATAAGGGTGTCGAAATCATACGGATATTTTACCGTAGCCGTCATATTGACGAGCATTTTTGCAATCGCATCTTTTCCTGACGTGTGCGCTTCCATTACGGGCGAAAGAGGGTTAAGATCCTCTTCAGATGCAAAGCAAAGTATACTTTCTTTTGGGGGTAACGAGGCAAAGCAGGCATTTCTTATGAGCTTGATTTCATCGAAAAGCGCACGCTCATCTGCTTCATCAAGAAGCTCTCTTGTCATTATAAAGGGAATACCCTCTGCAAACCTTTTAGCAATAGGCTGTGCAATATGATAGCAGGTGTCAAGAAATTCGTGAAGCATAGCATTGCTTGCCTGCTCATCATCCGAAGCGCGCGCCGTTACCATAAGATACATAAGCACCACACACGGATGGTGCGAAACGCGCGCCATAGTATCGCATAGCTCGTTGTATACACCCGAGGCAAAGCTGTCAAGCACGGGCGGCTTTGTGTAGCCTACCGAAATATCCTGCCATACCATAATGCCAAGCTTGTCGCAAAGCGAGTAGAACTTGTTGTCAGGGTAAAGACCTGCACCCACAAGGCGCAGAGTGTTCATATTTGCATCCGCGCAGGATTCTATCATGCGTATAAGACGGTCCTCTGTGATAAAGGGAATTACAGCATCCTCTCTGACGTAGGTCGCGCCCATGGGGAAAAATCTTGCACCGTTTACGGTCATATACGTGCCGTCATCGGCGTCGACAAGCTCGACCTTGCGAAGGCCTATCATAATATCGCGCGTGTCCTCAAGCTCGCCGTTGCACCACAGAGATACGGTAAGCTTATAAAGCGAGGGCGTGCCGAGTCCGCGCGGCCACCAAAGCTCAGGCGAGGTAACTGTAATGCTTGCGACACCGTCGTTTACCGAGCCGAAGTACATTTTGCCGGCAGGTGAGGTGAGGGTTGCAACCGCGCGCATATCATCGCACTCACCGATAGTATCAAGCGAAACCGAGAGGTCGACTCTTCCGTCGGAATGTGTCTGGCGTATTCCGATTTTGTCTATCATAGCATAGCTCGTCGCGATAAGTGAGCACTCGCCGATAATTCCGACGTCGGGAAGATACGGTGTAAGCTCGTATTCGAGCGGTGATACACCGCCTGTGCCTATAATTCTGCGCTCATCAAGAGGCTTGGTTATACGGATTTCAAGCAGATTTTCACCCGAAGCAACCGCGCCCGAAACATCTACTGTGTACATTCTGTTATAGTTATGCACGCGGCGCTGACGCTTTCCGTTAAGATAAATCTCGGCATCGGCAAAAATTCGTGAGAAGGTAAGATACACGTGCTTCATTCTCACGGTCGCGTCCTCAAGATTTATTTTCGATACGAATTTAATCGAGGATAAATCCACCGAGGTGTGCTTAATATTGTCCCTGAGATATATATTCGGGATTTCGCCTGATTTCTGAAGCAGGTCATATAGCGAGCAGGGCACGGTTGCGTAAAGCTCAGGCTTTCCATCTCTTATGAGGGTAAAATCTTTTATGTTTATTTTAATCAATTTTCACAGTCCTCTCTTTGGGGTAATATCTATTATATCAAAATCCATATGAAAAATCAACAAAAATGGGCACTCATAATAAACAAAAAGCGCCCCTTCAAATTATGCAAATTGATAATTTTGGGGCTCTTGTTAAAATAATTCGCTCAAAATACAACTGCGTGCTTGACATAGTTTTGTAAAAATGTTAAAATATAAAAAATATTAAGGAGAATCCGTGTTTATGAAAAAGCTACTTTGCCTCGTGCTTTGCATAGCGCTTTGCTTCACCTTTGCATTCGCGCTTTTTTCTTGTAACGAAGATCCTGAGGATCCTGAAAACCCCGACGATAGCACACCGCCTGACGATAGCACACCGCCTGACGATAGTACCACCCCTGACGATAGCACAACCCCTGACAGCGGTGCAACCTCCGACGGCACTATCCACGGTGGCGAGGAGTCAAACGACGAGAACGCGCTTCCTATAATGCCCTTTAAATAAGCATAACCACGTAGCGCAGCTTCACCAATAGAAAAAGAGAGGACAATTTCCGATTTGTCCTCTCTTCTGTTTTTATAAGGGTAATGCCTAACCCATATTTGCATATGAACGCTCAAATGCGATGCTTGCACCTTATTCAAAGTGGAATTTCTCGTTAAGGACATCACATTGCTCTCTCTTTTCTTATTGCTATATCTGCTTATGCACGCTCTTGTACTCGTCGTAATACTTGTAGTAATGACACCCACCCGTGTTAAATCCGAGGAAGTCGCCCATCTCGTCCTCGTCGAGTGAGAGCGCGCACCCATAGGTGTCCGTGTATTCGTCAAAGTCGTAATACTCACAGCTTTCGCAGCAGGCGGCTTGCTTTATTCCGTATTTAGAAAAGTCCATAGAATATCCCCTTACAGAAGCGCAATAAGCAGGATGACTACGGCAATAACAGCGCCTATGCCTATAAGAATGGGAAGATGTCCTATCATACCCTGGCGTTTAAGCTCTTTTGCTATATCACCGTCGCGCTCAAGCTCGTCTGCCGCGCGGTCGGCTATGTAGTCGTCTATGTTGACCTCACGCACCTCAGCGCGAGGCTCGTCATCCTCGCTCTGACGCTCAAGCTCATCAAAAAGAGCGTCCGCGCCAACCGTTTTTGCTATCTCTGCAATTCGCTTTGCCTCGGTGCGAAGCGCTGATATTTCCGAGAGAAATTCCTCGTCGGCAACCTCGCCGTCCTTTACGCTCACAGCGCATTCAAGCGCTACTGACTCGTTTTCGTTAGCACTGAAAAGTATCTCACCGTAAAGAAGCGCGGAATTTTGCATCATATCCTCGTGGTCGAGCATATCCACATCCGAAAAGGAAACGCGCGCCTTGGCGCAAAGTCCCACGTCGGTAAGCACCCTCGCAATATCCTCAAGCGTCGGCAGAAGCGCCTCGCGTGCTTGCTTTGCATTCATAATAAAATCCCCCTTGCCATATTGCGGCATTTTATAAAAGTCTTGGCAGTATTTCGTTTACGATAATAAGCATCAGAATGAGCGTGACGCACACCACCGATGCGCCAATGAAAAAGCACTTGTAGTCAAACGGCGCGCGCTCTTCCTCACCCGAAAGGTGAAGAAATCTCTCGCACGAGAGCTCATTAAGACAGTCGGTGTGGCTCTTTCCTTCAAGCTGTGAGAAGAAGTGGCAAAGCGTTTGCTTAAAGCTCTCGGTTTGCGCCATCAGCTCGTCTTGCGAATATTCGTCACCGTCAAGCTTCAGCGTGATGACGAAGCTGTGCTCGTCACCGCCATCGGATGAAATTACGGTTTCGTAGTACAGCGTGCAGGTGCCGTCATACTCGCCATCACCGTCCTGTATATCCTCGTCAGGATAAGCGAAGCTATACCTGAATATTATATCAGCATCCTTGCCGTCGGCAGAGTGGGGAAGTGCCGATGCCGCCTGCGAGCAGACACCGTTAATATATTCAATAAGAGCCGCCCTGCGCTCGGTCAGTTTCGTGCATCCTTCGTTCATTTTAACCCCATATTCTCGTTAGTATTATAATAAGCGCTATAATTGATGTAAGTCCGGCAAGAGCATAAAGTAATGCCGTTCTGTAAATAGTTCTTGTCGTTTTCTCGTATTCTTCAATTATTTTCTGCTTTTCTTCCTCTGCGCGTGCTTTAAGAATTGCCATAAGCTCATCAGCGCTTTCTGCCGCCTCGGCAGGGGCGTAAAGCGTGCTTCTTATATCGTTTTCAAAGCGTGCGATTTCCTCGTCGTAGCGCGTGAATTTTTCAAGAAGCCTTCCCGACTTGTCGAGGTCTATCGCAAGAGAGAAGCAAAGCGATTCGTCGGTGATTTTTCCCCCACGCGCCTCAAACGAAAGCTCGCCCCAGACAGTAGATGTGTCCTTGCCAAGATACTCGTCGGACTCATTCAGGCAATCGTCAGAATAGTACACCCTCGCGCGACATTCAAATATCGGCTCGTCATTTCTTTTGGGCATATCGAGAATAATTTTTTCAAGTACCTCGCGTATGCCATCATATATTTCTTGTGCTTGCATTGTCATATAATCCTTTCGTCAACCGAGTAGGCAGCGCCCGATTTCTTAATACCGTAAAGAGCCTCAAGCGCCATCTTAAACAGCTTGTCACCGTCAACGCCAACGCAGTTGTCAATACTCTTAAGAAATTGTCCTGCTGAGTAGTGGAAGTCTGCCGTCGTCGCGAAAATACCGCGCGAGCCCTGCTTTGCACATACCGCGCCCCAGAAGCTTCTGACATCGGTTTCGCTCGTCGAGTCGGTGCGGTTTTTTGTCTGCACCATTATGGTTTCGCGGAAGCCAAGACAGTCACAGGTCGTTATAATGCCGTCGATGCCCCCGTCGGATGCGCCACCCGTGATTTCGTTTGAGAGCACGACCTTCGAGTGCTTTATCAGGTACCTTTCAAGAAGCGACATAAAATAGTATTCGAAAAATTCGCCGCCGCGCTTGTGAATTGCACCGAGAAAGCTCTCTTTGAGAGTCAGCATTCCCTCAATATCGTCAATCCTCGCCTCAACGCGCTCAGGAAGCGAGTAAAGTCTGTCCTGAAGCCTTATGATGCCCAACGACTGAAGCTTGCGTAAAATCTCACCGATGACGGAATACAGCTTGTTATCGTCGCGCTCGGTCAGGGTTTTATCCGTTCCGAAAAATTGAGCGAGATTTGTGCGAAGCTCGTTTTTAGTCATAGGTCCCGACGCAAGAAGCTTCAGGATGTGACGCTCGCATTTTTCATTTCGTATAACGACGGGCTTTTGCTCGGTTGCCGAGTAAATACCGCCCTCACCGCGGATAACTATACCGCGCCTTATCATATCGTTAAGCGCCGCGCCTGCGTACGAGCGGTAGAGATTTGCCTTTCCGCCCGTCGAGCGGTCAAGCCGCTCTTCCTTCGTAAGAGGAAGCGAAAGTATATACTCGTCGATAAGCTCGCGCCTCGTCCTTGGTGATTTTGTCAGAATGTCGAGAAGCTTGAAATTAAGTGCCTTGCTTTGATTAGGTGCTTTCATTTTCTTCACCCCCTGATTGTGTGGCGATTTCGTCATTGGTGATGTTGCTCGCTTTTTTAAGATATATCGCGTAGCCTGCCGCGCAAAGAATGGTAGCGAAGCACAGAGCAACGGCAATATCACCTATATATGAGTATAGCGTTCGTGTGCTTCTTAATGACACGCGCCCTATGGCGTAGTCCTCGCATAAAAGCTCGGTTTGTGCAAGTATTTTACCCGTGGGTGATATGACGGTGCTGACACCGGTAACAGCGGCTCTTGCAATATAGCGCGCGGATTCCACCGCCCTCATTCTTGCGTGGTTGTTGTGAAGATAAATGGCAACCGAGTCGCAGAACCACGAGTCGTTTGTGCCAAGAGCGATAAGCTCTGCGCCATCCCTGACCGTGTCGCGCGTAAGCGTTTCGTATATCGAGTCAAAGCAGATGATGCTACCGATTTTACCGATGCCATCAACCTCGAATATTTCCGTGCCCTCGCCCGGTGTCATATCGCTTGAAAGCATAGAAATATCCTCAAGGAACGGAAGGAATAACGCGAGTATATCGCGCATAGGCATATACTCGCCGAAGGGAACTAAATGCCTCTTTTTGTAAACAGTTGTGTCAATCACACCATCAGGATGGGCAAGAAACGTGCAGTTGTAATAGGTATCGGTATAGCGAAGCGCACCGTAGAGAATGGGTACTTTATTCTTCCTTGCGATAGCCGCGATTTTCTTTTCAAGCGCACCGCCCTCGCTAACAGGGTAGGGAATCGCGGTTTCGGGCCATATAACGAGGTCAACGTCCCGTCTGCACACCTCGGCGGTAAGATACGCATATTCCTCAATGATGTCGTAGGGGTCAGCGCTATAGGCAGTCTTTGACGAGAAGTTTCCCTGAACCACCGCGACGGTTATCTTTTCCTCGCGCGCCGTGGCTTTATCGGTTGTGACCGTATTGACGATGCCGAGTGTGAGGTTAAGGACGAAAACACAAAGCGCTATGAGCGATAAGGTGCGCGCGCAGACAGCCCTTTTGCTTACCTCAAATTTGCCGCAAAGCACGAGATACAGATAGGCGAACGCCGCGTTAAAGAGGGCGATGCAAAGGGTGATGAAATAAGAGCCGAAGTATGCCGCCGAGCCGAAGAAAATCTCACCGACGGTCTGGCTTAACGAAAGCCTTGCAAACGGCACGCCCCACCAGCCGACGGTCTGAAACCATTCGAGAAGCACGAGCGTGCAGGCGCATACGGGAATGAGCGCCCATCTGAATCGCCTGAAAAGTCCGCCCCGTGCGATAGCACCGATGAGCATAATGAAAAGCGCGCTGATTGCCGCCTGAAGCGCCGACAGACCTATCCAGCAGAAGAATACCACGAGAATTGACGCTAATCCGTATATGCCCGTAAAGTCGAGCGGATGCATATAGAAAAAGAAATGGAACGCACACGCATAAAAGACGGCGAAGTAGGTAAGTCCCATAAGATAGAAGTGGCGAAGCCTTGCGCGAGCGCTGCAAAGATTAGTGAAAAGCACCGCGAAAAATCCGCTGACCGACACCCACGCGATAAGCCCAAGCTGATTAGGCAGTATCGTGGCGAGCCCCGAAAGACAGGCACTGACGAGAATTATAAGATATGATTTCGCCTTCGCTTCCATTGTGTCACCCCCATTTCCTGCCTCGGCATCTGCGTGGCATAATATCCTAAAATAATTATATCCCAAGGCGCATCTTTTGTCAATAATAATTATTATAAGTATATTTTAATAAATTATTGATTTTTGCGAGGCTTTGTGCTATGATATATGCGGCATATTATGTCTGAAAGGGGGATTTGACCGTGGTAAAGATAGTTTCGGTTGCAAGACGCTCGCTTGCCGCTAAAGCAAAAATAAAGCCAAACGATATGCTTGTATCAATAAACGGAAACGAAATTTCCGACGTGCTCGACTACCGCTATTACCTCGCAGAGAGGGATATTACACTCGGGCTTCTGCGCGCGGACAAGCCGTATTCGGTAAGCATTGAGAAGGATGAGTATGACGATATCGGGCTTACCTTTGAAACCCCGCTTATGGACAAAAAGCATTCCTGCAAAAACGGATGTATATTCTGCTTCATAGACCAAAACCCCAAGGGAATGCGCGAGCCGATTTATTTTAAGGACGACGATTCAAGGCTGTCGTTTATACACGGTAATTACGTTACTCTTACCAATATGAGCGATTCCGATGTCGCCCGCATCATCAAGATGCGTATGAGCCCTATAAATATTTCGGTGCATACGACCAACCCCGATCTTCGCGTTAAGATGATGAAGAACAAGCGTTCCGGCGAGGTGCTGAAATACCTCGATGACTTCAAGCGCGCAGGGCTCACTATGGCAGGGCAGGTCGTGCTTTGCCGTGGCGTAAACGACGGTGAAGAGCTTCTTCGCACTATGCGCGACCTGTCGGGCTATGCGCCGGAGCTTGCTTCTGTGTCCATAGTTCCGGCAGGACTTACCTCTCACAGAGATGGGCTCTATCCTCTTTGTGAATACACCAAGGACGAGGCGAGAGAGATTATCCGCGCGGTCGAGGCCTTCGGTGACGGTATGATAGAAAAGTGGGGCACGAGAATGTTCTTCCCCGCAGACGAGCTGTATCTTAAGGCAGAGCTTCCGATACCCGACGAGGACTTTTACGAGGGCTATATGCAGATAGAAAACGGCGTTGGTATGCTTCGCTCGTTTATAGAGGAATTTTCGCTTGCCAGAAGTGATGCCGCCGATATGGGCAGGGCTCTTTTGAAACGCAAAAGCATATCGGTTGTTACGGGCGCGCTCGCATACGATACGATTTCGTCGCTTTGTGATGAAATTATGCAGCTTTGCCCCAATATGAAAATAAGAGTTTACAAAATCAAAAATAATTTCTTTGGCGAGAGTATTACTGTGTCAGGACTTCTCACGGGTGCTGACATATACGACCAGCTGAAGGATAAAGAGCTTGGCAGCGCGCTTATCGTGCCGGAAAATGCTCTGCGCGAGGGCGATGACGACTTCCTTTGCGGCATGACGCGCCGCGAGCTTTCAAGGAAGCTTCGCGTTAAGGTCGTGGCATCGGGTGCTGACGGCTACGAGCTGCTTCGCACAGTGCTTTCGGTATAGAAAAATATTGACGGTCAGAAGGGAGATATATAATGGCAAAACCGGTTATAGCTATTGTCGGCAGACCTAACGTCGGCAAATCTACGCTATTTAATAAGCTTATAGGTGAAAGACGCTCTATCGTTGAGGATACCCCTGGTGTTACCCGCGACAGAATATATGCCGATGCTGAATGGTGCGGCAGAAAATTCACCGTTATTGATACGGGCGGCATTGAGCCCAAGAGCGACGATACCATTTTAAAGCAGATGCGTACGCAGGCAGAGCTTGCTATTCTCACTGCCGATGTTATCGTGTTTATGTGCGACGTCAGAGCAGGCCTTCTTGCCGATGACCGCGATATTGCGGTTATGCTCAAACGCTCGGGCAAGCCTATCGTGCTTTGCGTAAACAAGGTTGACAGAGTAGGCGATATGCCGCTTGAATTTTACGAGTTTTACGAGCTTGGCTTTGATGACGAGCCTATTGCGATATCCTCGCTTCACGGCACGGGCTCTGGCGACCTGCTTGACGCGGTGCTTTCAAAATGCAGCTTTGACGAGCAAGAGAGTGACGATAGCGACGTTATATCGGTTGCGGTTATCGGTAAGCCCAACGCAGGAAAGTCCTCTATCATCAACCGTATGTGCTCTGAAGAGCGAATGATAGTTTCGGACATAGCAGGCACTACGCGCGACGCTGTCGATACGCTCGTTGAGAACGACTACGGCAGATACAACTTTATTGATACTGCAGGAATACGCAGAAAATCGAAGGTTGAGGACAGAATAGAAAAATACAGCGTTCTTCGCGCTAATATGGCGGTTGAGCGTGCAGACGTGTGCCTTATACTCATCGACGGCAAGGACGGCATCTGCGAGCAGGATGAGAAGATTGCAGGAATTGCCCACGAGGCAGGAAAGGCGTCTATCATCGTAGTAAACAAGTGGGATGCGGTTGATAAGGATAACTCTACTGTAAACGAGTACACAAGGCAGATAAGAACCGCCCTTGCATATATGCCCTACGCGCCTATAATTTTCGTATCGGCACTGACGGGGCAGAGGGTTATGAACCTCTACCGGATGATTAACGACGTTTACAACGAGTCCTGTCACAGAGTCAGCACGGGTATGCTCAACGACGTTCTTAACGACGCAATGAACCGCGTACAGCCCCCGTCGGACAAGGGCAAACGCCTTAAAATTTACTATATGACGCAAATATCCGTGCGTCCGCCTACATTCGTTATCTTCTGCAATTCCGAAGAGCTATTCCACTTCTCGTACAGAAGATATATAGAGAATTGCCTGCGCGACACCTTCGGATTTGCGGGCACGCCCATCAGGATAATCATCAGACAAAAGGGCGATAAAGAGGATTAGGCTTTTAAATGAGCCAAGAGAAAACACGAGAGGAGTGATGCTTTGTGTTTATTGATAACATTAAAATTTACCTGAAGGCAGGCGATGGCGGTAACGGCGCCATTACCTTCCACCGCGAGAAATACGTTTCCGAGGGTGGACCCGACGGCGGTGACGGCGGTCGCGGCGGCAATATAATATTCAAGGTTGACGAGGGTGCGAATACGCTTCTCGCATTCAGATACAAGAGAAAGTTCGTCGCTGAATGCGGTGAGGGCGGAAAGGGCGGCAAGAAGCACGGCAAAAACGGCAAGGATACCGTAATTTTAGTGCCACGCGGAACGCTTATCAAGGACCCCTCTGACGGAAGAATTATTTTCGATATGGCTTCTGCCGATGAGTTCGTCGTATGTAAGGGCGGACGCGGCGGCTTCGGCAACCGTCACTTTGCTACCCCGACGAGGCAGATACCGAGGTTTGCCAAGAACGGAACGAGGGGCGAAGAGAGAGAGGTGCTGCTCGAGCTTAAAATGCTTGCAGAGGTAGGACTTGTCGGCTTCCCCAACGTCGGAAAATCTTCAATACTTTCACGCATATCCGCGGCAAAGCCAAAGATTGCAAACTACCATTTCACCACCCTTTCACCGAACCTCGGAATGGTTTCGGTGGCAGAGGGCAGAGGCTTCCTCTGCGCGGACATCCCGGGTCTTATCGTGGGCGCGGCAGAGGGACTTGGGCTTGGACACGCGTTTTTGCGCCACGTTGACAGATGCAGGCTTCTTCTTCACGTGGTGGATATTTCCTCGCAGGATTTGAGAAATCCGATAGAGGACGTTGAGGCTATTGACAGAGAGCTTATAAATTATTCGCAAAACCTTTCGGAAAGACCGCAGATAATAGTAGCAAATAAGTGCGACGCGGTTGATATGGATTCCGAAGAGATAAGAGCCTTCCGTGAGTATGCCGCCGACCTTGGACGCGAGCTTGTTTTCGTCAGTGCCGTAACCGGCGAGGGACTTGACGAGCTTGTTAAAATGACCGAGAGGGCGCTTCGCGACCTGCCGCCGCTCACTGTATGGGAATCCGAGATGAGCGACGACGATAGCCTCTTCCTGAATCAGGGCACCGAGGTTACCGTTACAGTGCGCGACGGCGTGTACTACGTCGAGGGTGATTGGCTGTATAACTTTATGGGGCAGATTAACTTCTCTGACCGCGAATCCTTGTCGTATTTCCAACGCTCGCTTATCAAGAACGGTGTTATCGCAAGGCTTAAGGAAGCAGGTATCAATGAGGGTGATACCGTTAGCATTTTTGGTCTTGAATTTGATTTTGTTTTCTGATGTATTTTCTGAAAACATCGGAAAATGTAAATAATTGTTAGATAAAGGTGATAATATGGATAAAATGACTTTTGAAGGCTTCCAGGCTCTCGTTCGCGCTTGCAGAACTGTGAGAAGGTATAAGCGCACCCAAGCACCCACCCGTGATGAGCTTCTTTCCTTCGTTGACGCGGCAAGGCTCTCGCCAAGTGCCGCTAACCGTCAGAGACTCTCGTTTAAGCTGATTTGCGAAAGGGATGCAGACGGTGTATTTTCGCATATTTCCCTCGGTGGCTACCTTCCCGAGACGGACCGTCCGAGCGCGGATATGCGTCCGTCTGCCTATATCGTTTTGCTTGCGGAGGAAGAGATGCCCGATACTAATCTGGCTATTGATATCGGTATCTGCGCGCAGAGCATCGTGCTTGCCGCGCGTGAGGCAGGCTACGGCTCTTGTATGATAAGAAGCTTTAAGCGTGAGGGTATTTCGTCATATATAAAAAAGGACGGTCTTACCCCGCACCTCGTTATTGCGCTCGGTAAGGATGACGAGCGTGTTGAAATTATCAGAATGAACGACGGTGATGTGAAATATTACCGCAAGGGCGATTGCAATTTCGTGCCCAAGCGCGACCTTTGCGATATCGTGATTGATTAATTTAAGATTATTGTTTAGGGGCTGTCTCAAATGCGAATTTGAGACAGCCCCTAAATTTCTATGGGGGATAGGCAGATTTAGGGAAGAAGCGTCGTTATCCGCCCCGAAGCAAATACGCCGTGCGTATTTGTCTTTATGTTTTCGTATATACGTACTTCGAGAGGAAGGAAACGGCAAAAGAATTAGACCGGTGAAGAAATTCACAGGATTTCTTCGCTTTATCATCTTATTTACACTTTTTTGTTATAATTGAGGCGTTTTTTGTTTACTTTTGGTCTTTTTCGCCCTTACCAAATGTGACAGCCCCTTTTTTACCCGTCCGACAGCATGTTAATGCCGCCTGCGATAATTTGAGCCGCAATATTTGTCACAAGGTCAATCTCTCTTTTGCAGACCGCAAGGGGAATATCCGTATCCCCCCTTGATGCAGTACGCAAGACGGTTGGCACGCCTATCGCGATCACGGGCACACCGACAGTAGCCCTGCTTATCGGATACATACGCCTACCAAGCCCCGAGCCTGGAAATATGCCCGTATCGTTTAGCTGAATACAGCTTGACAGCCGCTCTTCAGAGGTCGATGCAAGCGCGTCAACGGCAATAACCGCATCGGGCTTCAATCTGTCGCAAAGCGCGGCTGCAATTTCGTGTGAGTATATACCCGTGTCGGAAAAAACGCCTGCCTCAAAAGACATAACTCTTCGTGGGCGGTGTCCCGTGTCACCCTCGTCAGAGCCTACGCTTATCAGCCTTGCCGTCTTTGGCCCTACCGAGTCGGGCGTCAGGCTTGCCGCGCCAAGCCCTACTGTTAGAATACGGTCGGTCTTAATTTTGTCTGCATTAAAAATTCTGCATAGCTCGCCAAAGACCGCCTGCTCGCAAAGCCTTATGTCAGAGAGCGAAAGACACTCAAGCGCCCCCGTGTGAAGCGTGACGTAATGTCCCCTCGGCCGAAGCAGGGCAGCCTCACCTCTTTCGTCCTTAATTTCTATTCTCTCGATTACGGCAAAACCGTCGGATACACGCGAAAATTCCACCCCATCGCACGAGGTGTCAATTCGCCCTCTCTCGCACGCAAGGTCGGACATATAGCCGCTATCCCCATCGAAGCCACACATAAAAAACACGCCCCTTTCTCAAAAATCTTGTGTGCGCGAGCGAAAAATATACTTATTTTTGTTAAAAGGACACAAAGAAAAATTCCACTCTTTGTGCAACTACACGAAAAAGCGCAGCGCAGAGCATAAACAACTTGAAAATGGCGCGCGTTTGTGTTAGAATATTTCAGTAAGAATATATATGTCGGAGGGACAGTATGAAAAAGATTATCAGCCTTATCCTTACCCTTGCCGCGCTTCTCGGTTGTATGACGGTGCTTTCGTCGTGCGGCGCACCCAAGAATGCCGGCGCGGAGATCAGCGTATATCTCGGTGAGGAAATCTATGATTTCGACCCCAGCGATTACTACGTTAATGCTAATCAGGAAGCGCTTATGAGCCTTCTCTTTGAGCCGCTTTTCAGACTTTCTGATGACGGCGACCTTGAAAAGACGGGCGTTGCCAAGGGCTACCGCGTTGATAAAGAGCTTCGCACTATCACCATCGAGCTTCGCGAGACCTATTGGTCGGACGAGCAGCCCGTTGACGCAGAGGACTTTATCTATGCGTGGAGAAACATTCTTCTTGAGCCTACTAAGGCAAACGCGGCGGCAGCACTTCTTTATGATATTGAGAATGCCGTAGAAATCAAGCGCGGTGAAAAGTCGATTTACGAGCTTAAGGCGTATGCTACCGAGGTTGATGAGATTACCATTACCTATCGCGCAGGCGCTGACGTTAACAGACTTCTTAAAAACCTTGCATCCGTTGCCACCGCCCCCATCCGTCAGGACGTTTACGAAACCACGGGCGGCTATTGGACGAAGATTGTAAATTACGCGGCTACCAACGGTCCTTTCAAAATCGGTACTGTTGACTACGCGCAGGGAAGCTTCAACCTTGCAAGAAACGTAGGCTATCATCAGGCTACTTCCGTTAAGGACTACACCAAGAAGGTTACCCCCGCAGAGCTTCACGCATCCTTTAATATCAAGGGCGATACCGCTCTCTTTACCGCAGAGGACGTTGAGAAGAACGTTGTGTTCTATATGAGCGATATGTCACTCGCTGACAGAGCGGAAAACAAGGATGATGTTAAGACCGCAGACGCGCTCTCTACCTACACCTACGTATTCAATACCGAAAAGCCCCTCTTCGCTATTAAGGAAGTAAGACAGGCGCTCTCTATGGCTCTTGACCGCGGCGCTATCGCAGAGGCTATTACCTTTGGTAAGGCGGCTACCGGCTTCCTCACCGACGCGTACTCTATCAGAAAGAATAACGCTATTATCTCGACCGATGCAAAGCTTGCTGAGGCGCAGGCGCTTCTCGCAGGTGTAAGCATTGCCGACAAGAGCTTCACTCTTACCGTTGACAGCAGCGAGGAATCAATTGCTATTGCAAATCTTGCAAAGGCGGCTTGGGCAAAGCTCGGCTTCACAGTAACTGTTGAGGCACTTGGTGCTAAAACCACCAGCATCGTTGACTTCAAGAACGGTGAGAAGGTTACTATCTACGATTCTGAAATTCAGCTTCTCGCTAATGATGCCGCTGAAGGCAAGCGCGATTTTGATGTCCTTGGAATCGACTGGATGCTTTATTCCACCGACGCGCTCGTTCCCCTTAGCTCGCTTTCAAAGAATTTCAGCGGCAACGGCACTATCTTCGGCACCTCTGGCTTCTTCGGTAGCATCGGTGGCTGGTCATCCGACGCGTACGACGCGCTTATCGCAGAGGCTTATGCCGCTTCGGGCAATGACCGTGAGGATAAGCTTAAGGACGCAGAGGCGCTTATGCTTGACGAGGCTGCGATCGTACCCGTTATCTTCAACCAGAATATGGCATTCGTATCATCCGAGCTTTCCGGTGTTAAGTTCGACGGCTTCGGCAACGCAGTTCTTACCTCGGTTAAGCAGAGAAATTACGAGAAATATCTTAACGATTAATTTTTAAAAAGCCTTCGGGGCACTGCACTGATTTTGGCAGTGCCTCGCGCTTTATAAAGGAGCATTATGGCAAACCGCTATTACCCGGATACTATTACAGAAATTAAGGTCTTTCTGCTCTTCTTGTTCGATCAGGTTCGCGGACCTATCGACTCTACCGCGCTTTACAACATTATCGGTGAAAATGTAGTCGATGTGACCTTTGCCTATTCCGAGGCACTTGCAGACCTCGTTGACCGAGGACACCTTCTTTACGATAAAATTGACGGTGAGGAATATTATATGATAAGCGATACGGGCAGAGCCGTATCAAGAGAGCTTTATGACACCCTGCCCAAGATGCTTCGTGACGATACGGTTGACAGCGTTTCGAGATACGTGAGAATTACCAACGACAATGTCACCCTTAATACCGCCGTGAGCGTGCGCCCCGACGGACAGCACGAGGTAAGGCTTTCCGCCAAGGACGAGAGGGGCGAGTTTATCAACCTTACGATATGCGTTCCGAGCGCATCCGAGGCAGAGCGCATGTGCCGCAATTTTGAGGGCAACCCCAGCGGCGTTTACCGCGGATTTCTGTTTTCCCTCACAGGAAGAATAGAGTATCTTAATTGAGCATAAGCTGCATGGGTGACATTTTTAGGTATTTTTGTTGAAAAATTACAACGAATTTTACTGAATATTGTACAAATGTTGTTGAAAATTTAAATTTTTTCAAAAAATTCTATTGACATCTGTAAAAATAGTATATATAATGATTTTATCTATTCTAATGAAAGAAAGCATTTGCCGTGCACGATATATCTGTTAGTTCGCTCATAGGTATGATTAGGGGTGGCGCGAGGCAGGATGAGGCGTTTGCCGAGCTTGCGCGTCGCTATGCGCCGCTTATAACGAAGCGCGTTTCCTCATTCTTCTCAAACGATACGGATATTGCCGAGGCAACGCAGGAAGCGCACATCGCACTTCACAGTGCCGCCGTCAGCTACGACGTCGCGCGTGAGGACGAGGTTACATTCGGCCTTTATGCGAGTGTGTGTATCGCTAATCGCTTAAAATCGCTTATCCGCGAGAAAAATCGCAGGAGTGAGCAGTGCGAGAGCCTTGACGGTGATAGACTTTTCGTTGTCAGCGACCTTGAAAAAAGGTTAGCGGGACGCGAGCTTTGCCTGAGGATAATGGCAATTGCCAAGGATGTGCTTTCGGATTATGAATACAAGGTTTTTACCCTTTCGCTTGATGGGTTGAAAACCAGAGAGATAGCCGAGCGGCTGTCAAAGGGTGCAAAGTCGGTTGACAATGCAAAGGCGAGGCTTACGCGTACTCTTAAAATGAACAAAGAGATATGCGAGGCGCTTGTCGGAATTATTTAATTTTGTTTATTAGCCCGTACAGACTAAGGAAAAGCGTTGTTTTCAAAGGCATCGGTTGGAATCTATCTTGGGGCAAATAAAAACCGAATTATAAGAGAGGTAGAGGAAATGTTCGAGGACAAGACGTTGAAGTGCAAGGACTGTGGCGCTGATTTCGTGTTCACCGCAGGCGAGCAGGAGTTCTACGCATCGAAGGGCTTTGAGAATGAGCCTACCAGATGCAAGGACTGCCGTACCGCAAGAAAGAACGCTCAGAAGGGTACAAGAGAAATGTTCCCCGCTGTTTGCGTTGAGTGCGGTAGCGAGTGCCAGGTTCCCTTCAAGCCCACCGAGGGCAAGCCTGTTTATTGCAGTGCATGCTTCGCGGCAAAAAGAGAATCTAACTGATTTCTGAAGGCAAGCAAAGGAGCGCATGGCTGAGTTTATTCGGCGGCGCTCCTTTGCTTTTTATTTATTTAATAAAAATATTTAATATAACTCGACAAAGACAACTAAATATGCTATAATGTAAGTTATGAATGTTGCCGTGCATACGGTGCTTGACAAAATTTAGGAATTTTGAGGTAGATAGGATGCCGAAGGGGAAAAGAAGCTTTGACAGAAAAAGAAGTGACGAGCGTCGCACGAAAGACCTGGCGACGAATGAGGACGCTTCGCTCGCCGAGGGACTTACCGTCGGACGCAACGCGGTAAAAGAGCTGCTTGGCACTGACTGTGACGTTGAAAAAATATATGTTGCCAAGGGTGACACCGAGGGCTCTATCGGTATGCTCGTGGGTATGGCTACCGAGCGCAGAATTCCCGTAGTTGAGGTTGAGCGCCAGAAGCTTGACAGAATGGTACCCGGACTTCGCCATCAGGGCATAATTGCCGTGGCAAGTGCCGCGCAATACTGCTCGGTTGACGATATTTTATCGGATGCAGAGCAAAAGGGCGAAGCCCCACTCGTCGTTGTCCTTGACGGCGTTGAGGATCCGCACAATCTCGGTGCTATCATAAGAAACGCAGAGTGCCTCGGTGCTCACGGAATTATCATCCCCAAGCGCCGCGCGGTAGGTGTTACCCCCACCGTTGCACGCGCATCGGCAGGTGCTGTCAGTCACGTGAAAATTGCAAAGGTTACGAATATCCCCACCGTTCTTGAAGAGCTCAAGGACAAGGGGCTTTGGATATATGCCGCAGATATGGACGGCGAGTCGGTATATGCCACCGATATGAAGGGCGCGTGTGCTATTGTCCTCGGCAGCGAGGGTGACGGCATATCAAGGCTTACCAAGGAAAGATGCGATTTCTGCATCTCTATTCCTCTTTTCGGAAAGGTAAACTCTATGAACGTGTCCTGCGCGGCGGCAGTAATGTTAGCAGAGATATCAAGACAGCGCAGACTGTGATGCTTTTCTAATTTTTGATGAAAGGTAGGTCATATTCTTGGAAAACGGATATGATATTAGTAAAATAGAAGAAATGGCCGCGCGTGCTCGCGAAAACGAGCCGCACGATAAAAAGCGCACCACCGAATCAGGTGGCGTTGAGTACAGCTTTTCGTCAGGGCTTCCCAAGACCTCGCTCGTCTTTCTTGACGGTGAAGAGCCTGATGAGGCAGTCGTTTCGGCTAAAGCCCCGATACCCTATGACGAGGATGATGAACCCATCCTTGCCGATGCGCCCGAGGACGAGCCTGAACCAAGGCTTCGCGCGCCCGATGAAGAGGAATTTAATATTCCCGACCTCTTTGTGGTGAGTGACGAATACTCGCACACCGACTTTAACGATATGATACCTACGGTATGGCGCACCTACGTGCCGAGATTTACTGAGGTTACCGAGCGCCCGATCAGAATGCGCGATGAGTCGGGTGTCAGCACGCCTATATCGGGTACGGTTGTTGGCGAGCCGTCGGTCAGGGTTGATCGCGTAAGCCCCTCTGACGAAAAGGACCCTGCCATCAGTGAGGATAGCGAGAGCGCTCGCGCAGTAGTCGTTAACGTAGATGGTCAAGAGGGTGTGCTTACGGGCGCTGACCGACTTAACCTCTATAAATTCGGCGCTGACAAACGTCCACCGCAGGTTATTATCAGTGAGGAAGAGCAAGCGCGCCGCGAGGTTACCGAGCTTACAGGACATATCTTCACAGACGAGCCCGAGACAAAGGATACCCCCGTCGAGCAAGCCGTACCGCAAGTAAATGAAGAGGACTATACCGTTCCCTTCAGCAGGCGAGGCAGAGTGGATACTCAAAGAGAGCCCGAGCCCTCGTTCAACCTTGAATGTAAGGTGGATGACGGTGACGAGCTTCCCCCGAGCGAGCGTCCGCGCGGCTGGAATGCCGACCCCTCGCATATTGAGGTAAAGGGCAGGGGAGAATACGTTGACCACTCACAAAGAGAGGCGGTCAAGGACAGATTTCTTGATACGGGAATTTCGATTAAAATTCGTCTTTCAATTTGCGCGCTTGTCGCGTTTATTGCTCTTATTTTCGAGGGTGTTATGCTCTTTGGCGTAAATCCCGTCGAGCTTATAGGACTCGGCTCGTATCAGGGCGCGTTTGCGCTTATTGATGCGGCGCTCGTTTGCGCGATGCTTCTCATAGCTCTTCCGGAATGCCTGCGTGCGCTTCGCTCGCTTGCCTTCGGTAAGGTAGTGCCTGAGCTTATGCTCGCTATACTCGGCGCGACACTCGTCGGGTACAATGCCGTTATTTCTTCAAAGCAGCCTGTTGACTACCCAAGCCTTGCTTTTGCCTTCGGTATAGTCGCAATTAGTGCTATATATGCTACTCTTTGTTTACATAACGGTGACTTTGCCGCATTTAAAATAGTTTCTGCACGCGGCAATAAGAGTATTATAGATATTCGTCTTACCAGAGAGCTTGAGATGGAAAACATCACCCTCGACGGTAAGGTTGACGAGTTTAAGTCGAAAATAGGCAGACCCTTCAGATGCGCTTTTGCTACCGATTTTGAAAAGAATACAGGCAGATGCCGCGAGGGGTATTCAAACAATCTTATCGTTTTGCTTCTGACACTCGGTATTGCTATCGTGTCGGGCGGTGTTATGTATTTTATAAAGGACGGTGTCGTTTCCTTCGTTACGACCTTCGCCCTCGTGCTCTCGCTCGGTGCGCCCGCCTTCTCGCTTCTTTCAAGAAAGCTCGCATATCTTCATATGCAAAAAGAGGCAACCTGCTCTGATTTTGCTATCATTGGTGAGGAAGCTACCGCAAGCCTTTCGTCGGTTGACTGCTTTACCTTTACTGACAGCGAGGTATTCTCCGGCGACGACGTAAGCTTCCGTAGCATCAGCCTTAACGATATTGAGGGTGACTTCGGCTCGGCTATGAGCATTCTTTCATCCCTCTTCGCATCTATCGGCGGTCCTCTTGACGAGCTGTTTTACCGCTCGCTCGGCAGACGCTTTGCCCCCGCGCAGGATATCAGGATAGAGCCTGACGGCTCGCGCGGCAGGGTGGGTGTGTCCACCGTTATTGCAGGCACACGCGCCTATATGGAAAGGCAGGGAATATCCATCCCCGACGAGCGCGAGAGCTTCCTTGGCGGCACGCGTATTATGTATGCGGCAAAGGATGGCGAGCTGTTTGCAAAAATCAAGGTGCAGTATAATTTTTCCGAGGACTTCGCCCGCGCCCTTTCGTTTATGAAGGTGCACGGTGTTACCCCTATCGTTTATTCAAGAGATCCCAATATTGATAACGAGCTTATCCGCTTCCTGACCGGTGGCGCTGATGTTGTAAGGGTTATGAAGCGCACGACACAAAGACCCGATGGCGAAACGGTGTACAAGCGCCTTTCGTCACCTGCGGTATCGCGCGGCGGCAAGGGGGATATGCTTGAAGCGGTATTCCTCGCAAAGCGATACAGCGCGCTTCAGGGACATCTTTCCGTAACCGAGCTTTCCGCGTGTGCCGTTGGCTCGCTTCTTGCGTCGGTGCTGTCTGTTTCGGGGCTTGCTACGGGACTTCCGACGCTTATCGTAGGTGCTTGGCAGCTTCTGTGGTGCGTTGCACTCTTTACCGTCAGCGGTGGCAGCTTCCGTAAAGCCCCCGTCAAGACCAAAAAAACTAAAAAGGACGATTAAAATGCAGAATATCAAGCATATTGAAAGTGTGCTGAAATCGGTAGAAAAGCCCGGCAGATATATCGGCGGTGAGTTTGGCAGTATTGTAAAGAATAAGTCCGATATTGCCTGCCGCTTCGCATTTTGCTTTCCCGATACATACGAAATAGGAATGTCAAACCTCGGCGTGCGAATTCTTTACGACGTGCTTAACCGCGACGAGGATATCTGGTGTGAGCGCGCGTATATGCCGTGGGTTGATATGAAGGAAAAGATGGAGCAGTACGAAATTCCGCTCTATGCGCTCGAATCGGGCGACCCCGTTCGTGATTTTGACCTCGTGGGCTTTTCTCTTCAGTACGAGATGTGCTATACTGCCACCGTTGCTATGCTGAAGCTTGCTGGCATCCCCATTTACTCGCGTGAGCGCGGTGAGGATATGCCTATAATTATTGCGGGCGGTCCTTGCGTTTACAACCCCGAGCCCGTAGCAGACTTCTTTGACCTTATCAATATCGGTGAGGGTGAAGAGGTGCTTGTTGAAATTTCACGTCTCTATATAGAAATGAAGCGCGACGGTAGCTATACAAGGTTCGCGTTTCTTCGCCGCGCCGCTGAAATAGAGGGCGTATATATTCCCTCGCTCTATGAGGTTAAGTATAACGGCGACGGTACTATCGCAAGCTTTACCCCAACGCAACAGGGCGTGCCGACTAAAATCAAAAAGCGCATCGTAGCCGACCTTGATAAAGCGCCCTATCCCGAAAAGCTTCTTATGCCCTATATCCAGACCGTGCACGACAGAATAGTGCTTGAGGTTTACCGCGGATGCATACGCGGATGCCGCTTCTGTCAGGCAGGTATGGTATACCGTCCTATCAGAGAAAAGTCATCCGAGCGGCTTTGCGAGCTCGCAAAGTGCCTTTATGAAAATACGGGCTACGACGAAATATCGTTAATATCGCTTTCGATAAGCGATTATTCCGACCTTCCCTCACTCACCGACGGACTGCTTGAGTGGACCGATGACGAGAGGGTGAGCCTCTCGCTTCCGTCGCTCAGGCTTGACAGCTTTTCCGAAGAGCTTATGAAGCGTGTGTCGAGCGTAAGGCAGGGTGGACTTACCTTTGCGCCCGAGGCAGGCACGCAAAGGCTTCGCGACGTTATTAACAAAAACGTTACCGAGGACGACCTTCGTCGCGCGGTGGATATTGCCTTCCGCGGCGGAAAAAATAGCGTAAAGCTTTACTTTATGAACGGCTTGCCCACCGAAACCCTTGAGGATATCGAGGGAATTGCCGCTACTGCAAAAACCGTTGTCGATTGCTATTTCGCCCTGCCAAAGCCCCAGCGCCCCGCAGGTGGAATCAGCGTTACCGTCAGCGTTTCCTGCTTTATTCCAAAGCCCTTCACCCCCTTCCAATGGGAGGCGCAGGATTCTCTTGAATCGCTCACCGAAAAGCAGAAGCACCTCAAGGATGCTATCACGGATAAGCGCGTAAGATATACCTACCACGATGCAAAAGTTTCGGTAATAGAGGCTGTTCTCGCAAGAGGTGACAGAAGACTTGCACCCGCGATTGCCAAGGCGGTTGAAATGGGTGCGATGCTCGACGCTTGGGATGAGTTCTTCGATTACGACCGTTGGATGGCGGCGTTTGATGCGTGTGGCATTGACGTGTCCTTCTATACGACGCGCGGATTCTCGCTTGACGAGATACTTCCGTGGGATATGATAGATATCGGCGTTACCAAGGCATACCTTATGCGTGAGCGCGAGCGTGCATACGCAGGAAAAACTACACCCTCGTGCAAAGAGCTTTGCTCGGGCTGTGGCGCAAATAAGCTCGGAGGTAGGAACAAATGGTGCAGATAACCCCTTGTACTGTCCGTGTGAAATTTAAAAAGGTGGGCAGGCTTCAGTTTGTGTCCCACCTTGACCTTGTCCGCACGATGATGAAGGTTATAGTCAGAGCAAGACTTCCTCTTCGATTCAGCGAGGGCTTTAATCCGAAACCGAGGCTTTCCTTTGCCGCGCCTCTATCTACGGGCGTGCAGAGCGTGTGCGAGTTTATGGATATCAGACTTAATGAAAGAGTGCCCGAGGATGAGGTTGTCGCGCGCCTTAACCGCAACCTGACCGACGAGCTTTTTGCCATTGAGGCGTACTATCCCGATACCAAGTTCACCGACCTTGCATACCTTTCCTACGAAATCGAAATGGATTTGATGAGCGCATCTGACGAGCTCGCCTTGGAAATCGAGCGTACCCTGAAGTCACCGCTTCCGATTATGAAAAAGGGTAAAAGCGGAATAAGAGAGGTTGATGTCAGCCCGATGATAAAGGACGCGGTGTGCAAGCTTGACGACGGTAAAATTAAGTTAAGCTGTGTCCTTTCCTCATCCCCGTCAGCATTCCTCAGCCCCGAGCTTATGATAAAGGCACTTCGCCAGAGGCTTGAAATTTTGAAGGAAGAAAATATTGCCGAGGAAGGCTATACCGTAATGCGTACTCAGGCATATTTTGAGGATATGACAGCCTTCAGATGACAACAAAAATTAGAAAACACTGTCGAAATTAATTCCCGAGAGCCGCCTCGCGTGCACCAGCACGGTCAAGAGGTGGCTCTTTGTTATCTCGCACGATTCTTCATCCCCAGCCGAAATGGCACCAAGCATTTGGGAAAAATCCCCCTCAATTTGCAGTATTACATCGTGTGTGATAGAGAGCGACATAAACCTTCTTCGCGCTTCAAATTTCTCGTATAGCCTATGGTAGGGCTCGGGGTTCTGAATATCCCCAAGCGCCTCGCATCCCTCAATAAGCTCTGTGAAAAATACACCTAACAAAACACAGTTTAACACCACGGCTGTTATGATGAGAAGCGATACTGCAAGCGACACATAAAATACCTTCATTTGCTTCTATCCTTTTTCACAAGATAAGATACCCCCTCGTCGTTTACGGAAAAAATAAAAATATCCGAAAACGCAACGCCCTCTACCGCCCGACCGAGCCATACCTCGTCGTAGCCGAGCGGCTTCAGGTTTTGCCATAGCACAACCCCGTCTGCGATTAAAAGATGACCAAGACCGCCGCCGTCGCCGCGCTTCAGCATAGAAACCTTTCCGTTTGACTCAATGATGCAGTAGTTAACCTCATCAACCGAGCCAATGCCGTTTTGTCGCATCTGACATAAAAACTCGTCTATTGAAATTCGGTTTTGTCGTAACGCCTCGGGATTAAGCCTACCTTTATATATTATATACGATGGCTTTCCGTCAATAAGGTCGCGCAGCTTTGAGGATTTGTTCTTTGCGACCGACAGAATTATCTCAATGCATACGATAAAGCCTACGGTTATTATCGCGTTAAGAAGCGGAATGTCAGGGTTGTCTATCGGAATAGAGCAGACCTCTGATATCAGCAGTGAGGTAACGAGCTCACCGACCTCAAGCTCGCCAAGCTCGCGCTTGCCCATAATACGCATACAGGCGGTGAGGAAAAAGTATATTATTATCGTACGGAAAAAGGTTGATGCCATAGATTTCCCCTTTTTGTTGTCAATTTGCCCATCTTCCGCGTATTTAATGCCCCCTGCTTTGACAAAAAAATAAAAAACATAAAAAATTTAAAAAACCTATTGACAAATAAATGACGGTATTGTATAATTGTAGGGCTGACCTTCGGGGAAGCGCACTTGCTCCTTGAAAATTGAACAACAAAAGAAATTTCTGAACGAGCACTGAAAAGTGCGAATGGAAATCTCGACAATAACTTTGAAACTCAAACAAAGTAAAGAAAGTCAAGAGAAAAAACTCTAAAGATTTTAGTGA
>JAZKYE010000067.1:0-48955 GCA_045611965.1 Eubacteriales bacterium | reverse complement strand
AGTTGCAAAGGCTCTCGGCGCATCCCCCGGTGCTGCTTGCGGTAAGATCGTATTCACCGCAGAAGAGGCTAAGGAATGGAACGACAGAGGCGAGAAGGTAGTTCTTGTTCGCCTTGAGACCTCACCTGAGGATATCGAGGGAATGAAGGCTGCTCAGGGTATCCTCACCGCACGTGGCGGTATGACCTCTCACGCAGCAGTTGTTGCACGTGGAATGGGTACCTGCTGTGTTTCCGGATGCTCTGCAATCACCAGCTTTGACGAGGATAACAAGACCTTCGTTCTTTCCGGCAAGACCTACCACGAGGGCGATGTAATCTCGCTTGACGGTTCTACCGGTAACATCTACGACGGTGCTATTCCTACTGTTGACGCAAGCATTTCCGGCAACTTCGGCAGAATTATGGCTTGGGCTGACAAGTACAGAAAGCTTGGTGTTCGCACCAACGCTGATACCCCCAAGGATGCAGCTAAGGCTCGCGAGCTTGGTGCAGAGGGTATCGGTCTTTGCCGTACTGAGCACATGTTCTTCGAGGAAGGCAGAATTGATGCGTTCCGTGAGATGATCTGCGCTGACACCGTTGAGGCAAGAGAGGCTGCACTTGATAAGATTCTTCCTATGCAGCAGAGCGACTTCGAGAAGCTTTACGTAGCTCTTGAGGGCAACCCCGTTACTATCAGATTCCTTGATCCCCCTCTTCACGAGTTCGTTCCTACTGACGATGCTGACATTGAGAAGCTCGCAAAGGCTATGAACAAGACTGTAGCACAGATTAAGGACATCATCAGCTCGCTTCACGAGTCCAACCCCATGATGGGTCACCGTGGATGCCGTCTTGCAGTTACCTACCCCGAGATCGCTAAGATGCAGACTAAGGCTGTTATCCGCGCGGCTCTCAACGTACAGAAGAACAACCCCGACTGGAACGTAGTTCCCGAGATCATGATTCCTCTCGTAGGCGAGATCAAAGAGCTTAAGTTCGTTAAGGACGTTGTAGTTGCTACCGCTGATGCTGAAATCGCAGCAGCAGGCGCTGACCTTAAGTACGAGGTTGGTACTATGATTGAAATTCCCAGAGCATGTCTCACCGCTGACGACATTGCTAATGAGGCTGAATTCTTCTGCTTCGGTACTAACGACCTTACTCAGATGACCTACGGCTTCTCTCGTGACGATGCAGGCAAGTTCCTTGACGCATACTACGACAAGAAGATCTTTGAGAACGATCCCTTTGCAAAGCTTGACCAGACCGGTGTAGGTAAGCTCATGGATATGGCTGTAACCCTTGGTAAGAAGGTTCGCCCCGAGCTTCACGTCGGTATCTGCGGCGAGCACGGCGGTGATCCCTCGAGCGTAGAGTTCTGCCATAAGATCGGCCTTACTTACGTATCCTGCTCACCCTTCAGAGTACCGATCGCAAGACTTGCAGCCGCTCAGGCAGCGCTTAAAGACTAAGCAAAGGTATTTTCGGTATTGCCTTTAGGCAACAAAATGGACTAAGGCAAAACCTTATAAAGACAGAAGAGAGAACAAATCGGTTATATCCGAAATGTTCTCTCTTTTTCCGTTCGGCGATATATTGCGGTGCGAATGCGATATAGCCTCGTTTCGCTCGGTGCGATATGATATAAATCACTTCACGCCACGCAGTTATCTGCTTTGGGTATATGTACCGTATATCTCGGCAAGCTTACGAAGCGTTGCAAAATCGGGTATGATGAATTTTCCCCTATAGGTATTGCCTGCCGTCTTTCCGAGTTAAATCGGCTTCTCGCTCAAAAGAAGCATTAAACGATAGTTTCGACAAGGCGATTTTTCTGCGATGCACCGAGGTCGCTATTGAAAATTGCGTTCACAATAGCCTCGGGGGTATCCGCCGTCTCAACTGCCTTTTGAAGAGCGTTTCTGATAGAATACGCACCCTCGGTTTCGACGAGCTTAAGAAGAACTGCGCGTCTTATCTCGGCAATAGCGGGAAGCGAGCCGTATTCAACCTTAATTTCATACTCAGATGAGTAGTCAATATTTTCAAGAGTTACCTTAACGATACCGTATTTCGACACCTTGGCAGAAATTTCTTTTCCGTCCTTAAGCACAGTAATATTAGCAAAGCGCTTATCCTTATTACCGATAGCCCTGCTGTAATCAACGGCAGTGTTTACACAGATATTTCTGAAGTTAAATGTCATTGTGCGTGAGGTGGGCAGAACAGAGGTATCGCCACAAATTCTGAAGCTTACCGTCTGCGTGCCACTCGCGGCTCTGTTCTCAAATTTCGTAAGCGCGTGGACACCAAGCGAATTATCCTCATAGAGCGTATATTCACCGTTACCCGAATATACGAAGATATCAAGATGCTCAGGGTTATCGGTGCTGTTGCCGGTGTTATTGCCAAACGGAAGCATAGCGCCCGCTTTTACAAGAACGGGAATACTGTCAAGGCTACGAACAAGTGTCACCCATTTGCCGCCAGCAGGGGCAATATAGGTATCATTTGTAAACATATCAGTCCATTTTCCCTCGGGTATCCACACCTTCACCTCGCAAAGTCGCGCGTTGTCAGAGTGCTTTACGATAGGCGCGACAATCATATCACGGGCAAAGATATACTGTCCTGAAGCCTCGTAGGAAGCCTCTTCGTCGGGGTAGTCGTAATACATCGGCAAAATCATAGGCTCACCCTCGGTTGCCGTACGGTAGTTTGCGGTATGAAGCATAGGTATCATTCTGTGCCTGAGCACCATAGCCTCACGCGAGAGCTCACCGATACCGTTCTTATATGCCCACGGCTCTTTTGTAAGAGAGAGCGCGTCACAGCAATGAAGTCGGTTGATGGGATTGAACACACCAAACTGCAAAAATCTTAAATAAAGCTCGTCATCCTTAACCCCGAGGTAGTGACCGCCTATATCGTGTCCCCACCACGTGTAGCCGATATTAGACGAGGTTGCCGTAAAATACGGCATAAGCTCAAGGGTTTCCCACGAAATTACGGTATCACCTGAGAAGCCGATGGGATAACGGTGCGAGCCGACGCCACAATATCTTGACATTATAAGCGGATGCTTGCCGTCGCGGCCGTTGTCATAGTAGTGGTAGTGGTTGAGCGCCCACAGAGGGTCAAGCCCTGCCATAGAGGAATTTGTTCCCTGCTGCCAATCAATCCACCAGAAATCAACACCGTCACTCTCGTAGGGGTGGTGAAGAAGCTTAAAATAATTCTCAACAAATTTTTCGTTTGCTATATCGAAGGGCACGACACATCTCGTTTCGGGGTCGATGCCCACGGCGGTTGCCATCTCTCGGTACATATCCTCAAAGTATCTGACACCGTCTGCGGGATGCAGATTTAAGGTTACGGCAAGGTTTCTCGACTTAAGCTGACGAAGGAATTCTTTATAATCGGCAAACAGCTCGTCGTTCCACGAGTAGCCGGTCCAGCCTATTCTGCCGAGTGTTCCAAGCTCTTCGCACTTATCCTTATCAGAAATTCCCTTTTGTCTTTCAACCTCGTTAGAGTAGTGCCAGTCCATATCGACGGTTGCCACAGTCAGGGGAATTCCGTAATCCGAGAATGCGTCCATTAGAGCAAGATATTCCTCATCGGAATATGCGTGGTATCTTGACCACCAGTTGCCGAAGGCGTACCTCGGAAGCATAGGCGTGCTCCCCGTCACCTGATAAAGCGCTCTGACCGCCGCTCTGTAATCGTTGCCAAAGGCAAATACATAGAGGTCATACTCGTCGGTCGTGGGGGCGGCAAGGCTTCCGTCCTTCAGGAAGCGAAGCGATTTGGTATCGTCAATTACCGCAACACCGCTTCGTGAGCAAACACCGTTTTCAAGTGATAGCGTCGTGAGGTTCCTGATATGAGCACGGCCGTTATAGCAATCGAGCGTTCTCGTCGTGCCGAGAAGATTTCCCTCGTTTGAGATGGGAACGCATTTGTCACCGAGGATAACGAAGCTTTCGTCAAGGCTCTGCCCTATGTGAAGGGTTGCTCTGTCGGTTGACAGCTCAACATACGAATCGGTCTTTTTAACCTTAACCTCTACTGTTTTCGTGTTTCTGTACCAGATACACTGCGTTGCATCGTCAAGAAAGTCGCCTGCGGTATTCTTTTCAATTCTGAAAAGACGGTCAAGAAGAACTGTGACGCGAATATCACCGAGGATATATACATTTTCAGGATTTGCCATAGGCTCTGTTTTTGGCACAAGATGCTTTGGTAGCATAATATCACCTCATTTTATCGCTTTTAGCGACAAGCTTTATTCTCACAAAATTATATACGATTTTCACAAGCATTTCAACCAAAACCCGAAATCAGGCAAAAAATCCCTACTTTTTTCGTCATTTTCCAATAAACAATCTACTGTTATTTGTTCAAAATACTACTTTTTTGTTTTGCTCTATTGTATTTTTAAAATCAATGTGTTATAATCTAAACATAATACATTAACAGAGTAGGATTACACGCGTTTAGTGCCGTACGGACGGGGAGTTGCCGACGGACGAAAAGCATTTTTTTGCTTACGGTGTGTCATCCGCATCCCACTGTTACCTTGCGGAATTTCACACCCCATGGTACTGAAGATGTAAATCTGTACTATGAGGTGTTTTTTATGAGAAGTGCACACAAAAACAATCTTAAGCTTTTTATATTCGCGGCAATGCTGAGCGCACTTTCCATCGTGCTTGGAAAGGTACTTGCGTTCAACCTCGGCGAGGTGATAAGGTTCAGCTTTGAAAACCTGCCGATTTTGTTCGCGGCATACGCATTCTCGCCCATTGCCGCGATGCTCGTAGCACTTATTGCAGACCTTGTCGGATGCTTTATGGTCGGGTATGCTATAAATCCGATTGTCACTCTCGGCGCGGTGGTTATCGGCGGTGTTGGCGGTGTCGTTTTTCACATACTGAAAAAATTAAAGCTGCCGCTTTTGGCAACAATTTCACTCGGTGTGCTTTCGGCGCACCTTATCGGGTCGGTTATAGTAAAGACGATAGGACTCAGCGCGTTTTACTCGATGCCCCTTATCACGCTTATGCTATGGCGACTGCTTAACTATACTATTATCGGCACGCTTGAGGGTATGATTTTATATCTGCTCTTTAAGAACAAATATCTTATCTCGTCGCTAACGTCCTTTAAGCAGGGGCGCGCGGGGGATGAAGAAAAAAGCAAGAGCAGTGAGGTGGACGAGGATGACTTACGATGAGGCAATTTCCTATATTCACGGCGTAAGCTGGACGTTTTGCAAGCCCGGGCTTGAGAGAATATCTACTCTCTGTGAGGCGCTCGGAAATCCGCAAAATTCGCTAAAATTCGTGCACGTGGCAGGAACTAACGGCAAGGGCTCGTTCTGCGCTATGCTCGACTCGGTTTTAAGGGCGGCAGGACACAAGGTCGGTCTTTTCACTTCACCCTACATCGTAGAGTTTTGCGAAAGAATAAGAGTTGACGGGGATATGATAGGCAGAGATGAGCTTGCCGAAATCTGTGACTATATCAAGCCCATAACCGACAAAATGACCGACAAGCCCACCGAGTTTGAGCTTATCTGCGCCATAGGCTTTGAATACTTCAAGCGCAAGGGCTGTGATATCGTTATTCTTGAAGCAGGGCTTGGCGGACGGCTTGACTCGACTAACATAATAAGAAAGCCGCTCGTATCCGTAATTACGGGAATATCACTCGACCACACGGCAATTCTCGGTGACACACACGACAAGATAGCGGCAGAAAAGGCAGGAATTATCAAGGACAAGTCCCCCGTGCTTTACGGTGGTGATGACGAGGGATTTGAGGTAATTCTTAATACTGCCTTAAAGCGCGGCTCGGCTATATACAGAACGCGCGTATCCGATATAAAAATCAAAAGCGCAACTACTGACGGCACGATGCTTGACTATCTTTCTTACAGAAATATTGAGATATCTCTTCTCGGTCTTTATCAGCCGAGAAACTGCGCGAGCGTGCTTCTTTGCATCGACCTTCTTCGCGCGGCAGGCTATGAGATAAACGACAAGGCTCTGCGCGAGGGACTCAAGGCGGCAAGGTGGCCTGCGAGATTTGAAATTCTTGCAAAAGAACCGCTTATCATCTTTGACGGGGCGCACAACCCCGAAGGCATTGAGAGCGCAGTCAAGAGCATCAGCCATTATTTCAAGGGTAAAAAGTTAGTCAGCGTAACGGGACTTCTTGCCGACAAGGATTTTGTCAGCGAGGCAAACATGCTTCGCTCGGTTATTGACGAGGCGTACACGATAACGCCCGACTCACCGAGGGCGCTCGAAGCAGAAAAATACGCGCAGGTACTGAAAAGCGCAGGAATTGACGCACATCCCTGCCCCACACCTGCGTCGGCGCTTGCGGCGGCAATAGAGCGCGCGAGAGAAAAGAATACTGCGGTAGTCTGCCTCGGCTCTCTTTACACCTATGCGGCAATAAAAAATGCACTTAATTTATTTAAACTGGGGGATATGTAAACGATGCCTTACATCAAGATAACTACAAGCAAGACTATTACGAAGCAGAATGAAAGCGCGCTTACCGAAAAGCTCGGTCAGGATATATGTATTATTCCAGGCAAGAGCGAGAGATGGCTTATGCTCTGCTATGAGGATAATATGAGAATGGCGCTCGGCGGTGATGACCTCGCCGGAACGGCTATCGTTGAGGTCAGCGCTTACGGAAAGGCAACGCGTGAGATATATGACAGACTCACCGAGGCGATTACGGATACCGTATGCGAGATAGTTGACATTCCTCGCGACAGAGTGTATATCAAATACAGCGAGCATAGCATCTGGGGCTGGAACGGTATTAATCTCTGATGAAGCAGATTGCAAGGATAAGAAACGACTTTAAGGAAAAGTTCGGTATTCCGCGTCAGAGCGGAATTGCAGAGGCAATAGTCAGCTATATCGTTTTTGAGCCAGAGTACAGAATACCCGAGGCGCTTCGCGGCATTGAGGACTTTTCGTATCTGTGGCTGATATTTGAGTTTTCCGAGTCGGTACGCGACGGCTGGTCACCGACGGTAAGACCGCCAAGGCTCGGCGGTAACAAGCGAGTGGGTGTATTTGCAACGCGCTCACCGTTCAGACCTAATCCAATAGGACTTTCCTCGGTTAAGAATTTGGGCCTTGTAAACACCGACGAGGGTATGGTGCTTATGGTTGGCGGTGCTGACCTGCTTGACGGCACACCGATATACGACATCAAGCCCTATCTTCCCTACACCGACAGTCACCCTGACGCGCTCTTTGGCTATGCCAAGGACGTGCTTGACTACTCGCTGACGGTTGACTTTCCGGATTATCTTTTGTCAAGGGTAGCGACGGAAAAGCGCGAGGCTCTTAAAATAATTTTATCGCAGGACCCCCGTCCGTCATACAAGGCAGACGGTGAGAGAATATACACCTTCACCTTTGCCGATTATGAAATATCCTTTAAGGTTGAAAATGCGGTGTTGACTGTGACGGATATTACAAAATCGAACTAAATAAAGAAAGAACGAAACGGAAAATCCGTTTCGTTCTTTTTCAATATGAAAACATCAATCGAATATTATCATATCTTTGCAGATATTAATTTTTGAGCCGTAGAACACGCTCATCGCGCGAAGCATCTCTATATAGTCATCCGTGTTTGCAGTTTCGACGATACTGTGCATAGCAAGCTGGGGCGCGCCAATATCAACGGTGAGGACAGACACTCTCGTATTTGATATTGAGCCGAGGGTTGAGCCACCTGCGATATCTGCTCTGTTGTAGTAGTGAGAATACTTAACTGCGTTTTTAGACAGTAGCTCGCACAGGGCGGCGCAGGACTCGGCATCGGTGGTATAGCGCTGATTTGAATTGTGCTTGATAACCACGCCCGAGGAAAGCCTTGGTGCATTCATAGCATCCGAAAGCTCGGGTGAGTTGGGGTGAAGAGCGTGCGCGTTATCCGCGCTTAACATAAAGCTGTTTGCCACGAGCCTGATATACTCGTTGCGGTCAGCGCAGGTGCGATAGAGCACGTCGTAAAGGAAGGTTGATGCTGCGCCCTGTCTTGTTTCAGAGCCGACCTCTTCGTTATTGAATACGGCAAGGACGTTTGTGCGCTCACAGTTGCCGTTATCACCGTCAAGAAATGCCGCGACGCTCGCACACACACATTCAAGGTCGTCGAGCCTCGGTGAGAGGATAAGCTCATCGCGAGCACCCGAAAGGCGCGGCTCGTCTGCGCTTACGAGATAGAGGTCGTGCGATATGATATCATCCTTGGCGACACAAAGCTCGTCTGCCAAAATTTCATCAAAAGAGCCAGAGAGCGAGAAGAGTGCGAGAAGGTCCTTTTTGGGGTCAAGCGTAAGCCCCTCGTTTGCCTTGCGGTTAAGGTGAATTGCAACGCTTGGTATAAGAGCCGTTTTTGACAGAGTGACAAGTCGGCTAACGAGGGCGTCCCCCTCTCTTACCACTACCCTGCCCGAAACGTTAAGCGCGCGGTCAAGCCACGTGTAGTTAAGCATACCGCCGTATCTTTCGGTGCATAGCCTCAAATAATCCCCCTCGCTTGCGCCCTTTACCTTTAAAGAGGGCTGGTCGCTGTGAGTTGCCACGATATTGAAGCCCGTGCTATCCTTGCGGTAAACCAAGGCGATTATTGACGAGTGTGCGCGTACGGTGAAATATTTACCGCCGTCGGTAAGCAACCACTCATCGCGCTCGCAAAGCTCGGTAAAGCCGTGAGCCACAAGCTTGCTTCTGATTAAATCCACGGTATGGTATGGGGTTTTGGCTTCCTTTATAAAGTTAAAAAGTGAAATGATTTCCGAATTCATATATGCCTCGCTAAAGCCATTATTTTATTTAAATTTTACAATAATTTTAAGTTTATGTCAATAGGGTGTTGAAATCGTGCGTATATTGATGTAAAATAATAGTACTATATTTTATATGAGGTAACGCTATGCTTGATATAACCGTCCCTGCCTTTGCCAAGGCAGCGTTTGAATATTTTGAGAAAATAACAAAAATACCGCGCGGCTCGGGGAACTGCGGACCTATCGCGGACTATCTCGTGAAATTTGCGACCGAGCACTCTCTTGATGTAATCCGCGACGAGTGGGACAACGTAATAATCAAAAAGGGCGCGTCTGACGGCTATGAGTCGCACCCTGCGGTGATACTTCAGGGGCACACGGATATGGTTGCCGAAAAGACGGACGAGTGTGAAATTGATATGACCTGCGAGGGTATTGAAGCATTTGTTGACGGTGACTACATCAGGGCGCGTGGCACTACCCTTGGCGGAGACGATGGCGCGGCGGTTGCGTATATGCTCGCAATACTCGCAGACAATACTCTTAAACACCCACCCATTGAGGCGCTTTTCACCTCTGACGAGGAAATCGGTCTTATCGGCGCAGGCAAGCTTGATGCCTCGGCACTCTCGGGCAAGACGCTTATCAACATTGATTCAGAGGAAGAGGGTGTATTCACCGTCGGATGCGCCGGCGGTGTGAGAGTTGATATGACGCAAAGCAAGAGGGCGAGCAAGAAATACTTTGGCAGGCTCTTTACTCTTACCGTATCGGGACTGCTCGGCGGTCACAGCGGTGTTGAGATAGACAAGGGGCGCGCAAACGCGGCAAGGCTCACGGGTCTTTTGCTTCGTGCGCTCGGCAATATCTGCATCGCATCAAGCGTCGGCGGAAATATGGACAACGCAATAATGCGCTCGTGCGAAACGCGCTTTGTCAAGGATGCTTCTCTTGACGAGGTAAAATCCGCGCTCTTGTCCGTCACTCAAAAAATCAAGAGCGAGTTTGCGGCATACGACCCTGATATTACAGTTGAGGTTACCGAGAGCATCGGGGACGCCACGGTGTTTGACGAGGATGCGAGCGCTGATATAGTCGCGCTTATGACAAGCCTTCCATCAGGCGCAATTAAGATGAGTGAGGACATTGAGGGGCTTGTGCAGACGAGCGCGAATATCGGTGTTGTGAGAATTGATGCGAGTGCCGACTCATCCTATGTTACCTCGTCGCTTCGCTCATCAAAGGCAAACGAGCTGTCGTCGCTAAAGGATAGCTTTTGTAAGACCGCCAGAGCATATGGCTTTGGCGCACAGTTCCGTGGCGAGTATCCCTCTTGGGAATACAGAAAAAATTCCCCTCTTCGTGACGCGTCGGTTGCGCTTTACCGCGAGCTTTACGGAAAGGACCCCGTGGTTTTGACGATACACGCAGGACTTGAATGTGGCGCATTTTCGGAAAAGATAGACGGACTTGACTGTATTTCAATAGGACCGCAGATGCACGATATTCACACGACAGAGGAAAGACTTTCTATATCCTCGACTGTGAGAGTGTATGACTTTATAATTAAATTACTCGAAAGATTGTAAACTATACTTTGATAGAGGTAGAAAAAATGAACAAAACGAGACTTAAAAAGTATGCGACGCTTATCGCAAAATCGGGCGCAAATATTAAGCGCGGACAAGAGGTCGTTATATATGCAGAGCTTGACCAGCCCGAGTTTGTTGAGATGCTCGTCAAGGAATGCTATAAGCTTGGGGCAAAGCGAGTTCGCGTTGAGTGGTCGCATCAGCCGCTTGAAAGATACGATGTGAAATACTGCAAGGACGAGGTGCTTGGCACGCTTGACGATTGGCAGATTGCAAGATGGGAAAGACAGGCTCAGGTTCTTCCCGTAAAGATATATCTCACCTCTGAGGACCCTGACGGTCTTGCAGGCATTGACCAGAGAAAATACGCAAAGGCAAGAGCGAAGCGCGCCCTTACCGTAAAGCCTATAAGAGCGAGAATGGAAAACCGTTATCAATGGTGTATCGCAGGCGTGCCGGGCGCGGCTTGGGCAAAGAAGGTATTTCCCGGTGAGCGCACCTCAAAGGCTATTGAGATGCTTTGGGATGCAATACTTTTAGCATCAAGAGTTACTGACGATCCTATTGCAGAGTGGGACAGACACAACGAGCAGTTTATCGCAAGGTGCGACTATCTTAACTCGCTTGGCTTAAGAGAGCTTCACTACACTGCATCAAACGGAACAGACCTTAAGGTAGGTCTTATTCCTGACGGCTTGTTTGCAGGCGGCGGTGAGAGTGCGCTCGGCTCGGGAATATATTTCAACCCCAACATTCCTACTGAGGAAATCTTTACCTCGCCTATGAGAGGCAAGGCAGAGGGTATCGTTTATTCCTCAATGCCGCTTTCCTACGGCGGACAGCTTATCGACAATTTCTCGCTTCGCTTTGAGGGCGGTAAGGTTGTCGAGGCTAATGCACAGACGGGCGAGGCTATGCTTCGTGAAATGATTGCGCTCGACGAGGGTGCGTCATATCTTGGCGAGTGTGCACTCGTTCCCTACTCATCCCCCATAAAGCAGTCGGGTATTCTCTTCTATAATACTCTTTACGATGAAAACGCGGTTTGTCACCTTGCGCTTGGCGCAGGCTTTACAAATCTTCTTCGCGACTACGAGCGCTACACTGAGGATGAGGCGCACGAGAAGGGCATCAATGACTCGGTCAGCCACGTTGACTTTATGATAGGCACAGCCGACCTCTCTATCGTCGGCATAGACAAGGATGGCAAGGCTCATCAGATTTTCAAGGATGGCGAGTGGGCATTTTAAGAGGTGGCGTATGACGGAAAACGAGATTAAAAGCACCCCCGACAAGGATATGGGCAGTAGCGCGTGCGAAAATGAGTGCGATGTAGTTGATGTCGCTATGGAAATTCTATCCACGCACCTTGATGCGTTTTTGGTGATGGCAAAATGAGATACATTACCGTTTTTGAGGCAAAGGAAATCCACAAGCGTCTTACTGCACAGACGGGCGGTGACAGTGGACTTCGCGACGAGGGACTGCTTATTTCGGCTATCAAACAATGCGAGCAGACCTTTGGCGGTGTTGAGCTTTACCCCACGGTCCTTGAAAAGGCGGCTGTGCTCGGTCACTCACTTATTGCAAATCACGCATTCGTTGACGGAAACAAGCGCATAGGAATGCTTCTTATGCTTACCTTTTTAAAGATTAACGGATATGAGTTTTCTGTCAGCAGCGAGGATATTGCCGATGCTGGCTTTGCTACCGCAAGAGGTGACCTCACGCGGCAGATGCTCTGCGAGTGGATAGAAAATCACAAGAAATAGCACACTTATAGCCCTGACCTTTGGGTTGTATAAAAAAACAGACTATCTCACGAAATGATATAATCCCCTTAGAGTATACACTCGAAAAAACAAAAAAAGTTTTCGAGAATACTTTAAGGGGATTATATCAAAAATTGAGATAGTCTGTTTTCTATCTTTTTAAGCTGTATATGACGCGCCTACCCTCACGACGGGCTTCAATAAGTCCCACCGCTTCAAGCAGTCTTGCGATACTGTATCCGTGCTTAAAGCCACCGCCTATGGCGCGGTTTATATCGGGGGCTGAAAACTGTTGCGGCAGTCCCTCGGGAAGAAACACAAGAAGGTCCTCGACAGCGCTTATCTCTATTTCATCAAGAAGCCTTATCGGTATGCACTCTACCCTCTCGGTTTTTCGGTAGTGCCTGCCTATCTTGCGCTTTACACCTCGGATTTTGTATTCCTCGCTCTCAAAAAACATAAGAGTTACGGCAAGGCGCGGATTTTTCAGATACTCGCGTATATTGTAAAGCTCATATGCCGCGTCATATACACGCTGATGCTTCGGGCTTCGCCTTGGGCTTGTCATCTCACCGCTTTCGGCATTAATAAATCTTATGAGCTTATTTCGGTGAAGCGGATATATAATCCTTACCTGACAGTCGGCAAGAAAGCCGTCAAGCTTCGGGCGCAGCTTAGAGAAGGCGCGGGTTTGCACCTCGGTGATACGGTCACCGCGCTTGATGTCGCATACGAAGCCGCCGTGCTTTATCTCGTGATAGGCTTTATCAGGCTCGATATAGTATTTTACCGTGCGGTGAAGCGACCTCTCGGCAAGTCTTCCTATCGAGTCGCGCTCATCGGGGTTGCCGATAGCAAGAAGCCTTGCCTCAGCAAAGCGCGCATCCTGCGACAATGGGTGCATTAGTTATCGAGCTCGGCTCTTGCGTATTTTGCTTCGGGGCCGTAGTAGTGCTTCTTATATTTAGTAGTTGCCTTGGGGTTGTAGTCGTTAAGCACGAAGCCAAATACCTTACCGTTTACAGATTCAATCGACTCAACTGCGCGTCTTACCTCGTTGATGTCGGAAATCTCGCATCTTACGGTAACGGCATAGCCGTCGATTATGTCGGCAACTACACCTGCGTCGATAACCTCACCGATGGGGGGCATATCAATGATAACGAAATCGTAGCTCTCGCGCCATGCAGCCACAACGTCACGCATAGTCTGCGAGGAAAGAAGCTCTGATGGGTTAGGCGGTATCTTACCGCTATAAATGACGTCAAAGTCACCTATAGGTGCGCGATTCGTCACGCTTGCAGTGCCATCGACGATGCCTGCAAGAAGCTCTGAAAGTCCCGAGCCTGCATTAGTGGAAAAGACCTTGCAAAGCACGGGGCAACGCATATCAGCCTCGACGAGAAGCACGCGCTTGCCAAGTGCGCTTAACGATGCCGAAAGGTTTGCACAGAGAAGGCTCTTTCCGTCGCCCGACTGTGCGCTGGTAACAGCGATTACCGAGCAGCCCTTTGACGCAGACGAGTAGATTATATTCGTTCTTAACTGGTTAAACGCCTCGGTAACACCGAAGGGCGCATCAGCAGTAAGCAGACGCTTCTCATAATCGCGTGAGCTTATAGCGCCGTGCGATTTTTTCGAGCGAATCCTCTTTTTGCTCTCGTTACCGTTTGCCCAGGTGGGAATAGTACCGAGAAGAGGCTTATCAAAGTTCTCTCTTACCGTTTCTGCGCTATATACGACGGTATCAAAGATGCTGATAATGAAATATACGAGATAAACGAGCATCGCTACGACGGCAGCTACGAGCACGAAGGTCTTGACGGCAGAGGTCTTGACGGTCTTTACCTCGTTTGGCGCGCTTATCTGCTTAAGAATAGGCGAGGTGTCCTCATTCTCTGCAAGCACGATAAGCTCCTTCATTACATCGGGCATAACGGTATTGAGCGCCTTGGTTACCTCAAGAACGTGGTCGCCGTTATCACCTCTTACGGTAATACGGAATATGAACGAGCCCTGAGAATCCTTTTCAGCGCTTATCATCTTGCGTACATACTTTACGCAGTCGTTTTCGGTTTCAAACCCGAATTTCTTATCAAGCTCTGCATACTGTACGGCTGTGCGTACGGGTAAATCCTCGTTTACAAGCTCAACGCAGCTTGACGCGATTGCGGTTGCGGCAGAGGTTTGCGCCTGCGAGGTATAGCCGTGCTCGGTTGACGAGGTATATACCCAGAAGGATATCTCGGCAACGTACGAGGGCTTTACTAATAGTGCAACAAACGCCGCCGCGGCGGATGCGAGCACTATTGCCGCTATAATCATAACGATATAGCTCTTTTTCAGCACCTCAAAGAGTGTTTTGAGAGTGATTTCCTTTTCTTTCGTGTTTTCCATAGCAACAACTCCAATATATATTATTTATTTAAAAACGCATCAAGTGCGACACGCGCCGCATCGGGGTTCATATTAACAAACAGCTCAAAAAGAGGCGTGCTTGCGACTATCCTTGACAGTATAGCAAGCGTCTTTCGTGCGCTGCCTGCATCCTTTGGCAGATATATCCGGCTCATAAGCTCACCGCATCCTTCGGTCGGGCTGATGCGCCTTGCGCTGTTTTCGCTGTCGCGTCGAAGAAGCGCGATACCGCCAAGCGGAAGCATCTCGTTTGTGCCATATCCCTCTTTTCCGCGCCAAGGGGTGCCACACGCGTACAGCGTGCCGTCTATAAAACGAAGTATCGGCTTATCACCGTTGAGTATATGCACCTTGTCGGAAAATTCGTCAAGCCAGAGCCTCATATGCGTGGTCTTGCCCACACCGCTTCTCGCGGTGACCGCGTACGCCCTACCGCCGTAGGCGATAACCGCACCGTGAAACACCACCGCTTCGTGCTCGGGTAATTTCTCTGCAATTTTTCTGAATACCGCGGTGGATTCAAGCACCGCATCGCAAAAGCTCCCGTCAAGCGATGCCGCCTCGCGCGCAAGGTCTCCGTCGTCTGTGCTGACGGTAAAGTGTGGCTCGCTCGCAGTAAGATAGTCCCTTGAAATTTTCTCAATGTGAGAAAAGCGATTGTCGATAGCAACGGGAATTTTAGCTATTTCAATATTAATCATAGCTATTCTCCCTGATTTGCGCGCCCGTCAGGTCACCGTTTGAAAGCCCTATCAGTACCTTACTGAAGCTCTCGGCTGTGCCCTCAAGCTCAAGGCGCTCAATCGAAGGACAGTTAAGAAACGCGTTGTTTTCAATAATAGCAAGTGACGAGGGAATGCAAACCGCAATAAGCGAGGTGTTTCCTGCAAATGCCTCTTCGCCTATAATCATAAGCGATTTCGGAAGCTCAAGGCGCGTCAGAGCCTCACAGCCGAGGAAGGCACCCCTTTCGATTTTGTTAACCGTTCTTGAAAATTCTACCGAGCTTAACTGCTTTGCGTTTCCGAAGGCACATTCACCGATGACTTCAATACCGTCAGAGAGCGTCAGTCTTTTGAGTGACTTGCACTCGTAAAACGCGTAGGAAGCAACCGATTTTACAGTTGAGGGAATTTTCAATTCCTCAAGCGACTCACAGCTCATAAAGCTCTGGAAGGATACAAATTCAAGTCCCTCTTTAAGCTTAAGACGCATCAAGGACTTGCAGGCGGCAAAGGCATCGGAATAAATTCCCTTTACCGAAGGTGGAACGGTAAGATTATCAAGCGAGGTACAGGATGAGAACGCACCGTCAAGGATATAGGTAATATCACCGCCGAGCTTTACCGAGGCAAGCGAGGTGCAGTTCGCAAAGGTATATGGCATAACCGAGCCTGTGAGTGAGGCGAGGCTGATGCCCTCAAGCGCCTTACATCCGTAAAAGGCGTATGAGCCAAGGCTCATTATGCGCGAAAGATTGATATTTTCAAGCGACGAGCAGTTGTAAAAGGCGTTATCGCGCACAGCTTTCAACGACCTCGGTGTAGAAAAGCCTTTGAGCGCAGAGCATCCGCGGAAGGCGGTATCGCCTATCTCAACGATGCCCGATGCAGAGAAGCTTACAAGCGAGGTGCATCCACGGAAGGCCTCGGCACCGACGGTCTTGACGCTTCGCGCAAGGCTGACCTCTTCAAGCGAGGTGCATCCGAGGCAGAAGAGCTGTGGAAGCGCTTCAATTCCGCTACCGATTTTAAGCTTTTTTAGCGAGGTGACACCCGCGAGAAGTCCCTCACCCACCGTCTTTACGCCCCTTGGAAGTGAAAGCTCGGTAAGCCTTGTTTCGCAAAAGGCGTAGTCACCGATTTCGCGCATAGATGACGGAAGCTTGATATTTTCAAGCCCGTTGCAGTAGGTGAATGCGGCTTCACCGATTTTACTGACGCGGTTATGGAATATAATCTCTTTGAGATTTTTGCAGTTTTCAAAGGTGGATTTAGGTATTTCGGTCATACCCTTCGGCACGGTGAAGCTTTCAAGCGCATCACAGCCCGTGAAGCAGTAGGTGCCCATTTCGGTTATACCGTCGTGAAGCGAGATGCCCTTCAGCACGTCACAGCCCTCAAAGGTGTGAGAGCCGAGTGCAGTTACGGTGTCGGGTATTGTAATTGCTTCAAGCCTGCTTGCGCTGAAAAAGGCGTAATCGTCAATTCTTGTAACACCCGAGGGAATTATAACCTCGACGGTATCGCTCTGCGAGGAAAACGCAGAGGAAATAACCTTAATTCCCGAAGGCAGAGTTACGCTCACACCGAGAATACGCGAAACGAGCGCGCCGCCGATTTCCATATCTCTTTTGATGAGTTTTGCATTTTCGGTTTCAACATAGCTTCCCGTTTTGTCAACGGCAGGCTTATAGCGCACTAATATGCCGTCACCGAGGATGAGGAACTCGCCCTCAAACGAGGAAATGTATTTCGTGCCGTAAAGCGCTTGCGCGCCTATGCTCTGCATCCCCGATGGGAAATTAATGTCGGCAAGCGACGAGCAGAGATAGAAGGCAAACTCGCCTACGCTCTTCAAGCCATCAGGAAGAATGACGCGGCCAAGCGTTTCTGAATTTACAAACGCATAGGATGCGATAGTGTGAACGAAATCGGGTACGGTGTATTCGGAAATTACCGCCTTTGGCGCAAGCTTGATAAGCGTGCCGTCCTTAATTGATACGAGCGCGCCGCTCGCAGTAGAATACAATGTATTCTCGGGGCTGACGGTGAGAGCTTCAAGCGCATCGCAATCGTAAAAGGCACTATCATCCACCGAGGAAAGCTTAACACCGAGCGACACCGATTTGAGAGCCGAGCACGCCTCGAAGGCGCGAGCACCGAGCGAGGTTACCGCGCCGTTGTCAGAAAAGCTGACGAGGCTCTCGCAAAGATAGAATGCCTTTTCCCCTACCGATACGGCACCACCCTCGGGAAAAACAACCTTCGAGAGCTGCGCGCATTGACCGAAGGCGTTTGAGCCGATGCCCGCAAGTGATGCGGGAAGTACCATTTCACTAATTCGCGAGCAGGCGTAGAAGGCGTAATCACCAATAGAGGTAACCGACGCAGGAAGCGTCACCTCGCCAAGAGACGTGCAGTCGGAAAATGCCGCATACCCTACCGTAAGAAGCGAGTCGGGAAGCTTCAGCGTGTGAAGTGAAGTGCAGTTATAAAATGCGTAATCCCCGATATGCTTGGTAAAGACACCGAGCGACACCGACACGATATTACTGCCCGAAAAGGCACTCGCACCGATGGTGCTGACGCTTCTGCCTGCGATTGCGGCAGGCACGGTGGGGGCTCGGTCAGAGCCAAGATATTCGGTTATCTCAATAGTGCCGTCGTCGAGAATTCTGTACTGATAGTCGCCATGAACGAGGGGCGTTAGTTCATCATCCCTGACGCATGTCGAAAGAACGACGGGGATAGCTACGGTTAAGGCTACAAGCAAGACTGCGAGGATGCAGTACCAAAGCCTTGCGTTTTTCTTAAGGTTCATAAAATCTTTCCCTGTGCATACGCGTAAAAATAATTATTCAAAATATATTATACACGACGAGTAGCAGAATGTCAATGATTTGGGTGAAAGTTAAGGAAAAATAGCAAATTTTGTATAGATGTGAAAAAGCCCTGCATAAAACGCTCTACGTCAGGCAAAAATACGAGCATCCAAGAAAAGGAAGGGACGAAAAATGAAGAAAATCTTAACTGCTCTGATAATGGTTGCACTTTTATTATGCTCACTCTCGCTTTTTGCCTTTGCGGATTTCGGCGTAGGCGTTGAGGTTATGGCAAGCGATGTCAAAATGATAAAGACGGGGCTTATCGGTCAAAAGCTTCCCTTTACCGACACCGATTTCAAAACCGCACTCGGTGTGCGCGATTTCAGCGAGGTCACCGTTACCCGTCTGCCCGATGCCGCTGACGGCACGCTTATGCTTGGCGCAAGACGGCTCGCAGAGGGACAGAGTGTAAGGCGCAGAAATATCGGTAGCCTCGTATTCGTGCCTGCTTCGGCAGAGGTAACGGGGGCGGAATTTGAGTTTACCGTTGATGACCTTGCAGGTGGCGAGGCTATACTTTGCAAGGTAAAGCTTATCGACAGAATAAATTATGCACCGACGGTTTCGGGTATAAGCGAACAAGCGCTTTCCTTTACAACACAGCGCGACATATCCGTCTTTGGCAAGCTCTCTTGCGAGGACAAGGAAGGTGATGAAATCGAGTTCATTATCGTTTCCTATCCCACTAACGGCTCGCTCACAATGTCTGATGACGGCGAGGGCTTCAGGTACACCCCCGATGACGGATATTCGGGACGCGACAGCTTTGTGTATGTCGCAAGAGATGAGTACGGCAATTATTCAAAGGCGGCAACGGTAAACCTCAAGGTGACCGAGCGAATGAGCGAGGTTGTGTACGTCGATATGATAGACAGCAAGAGCTACAATGCCGCAACCGCGATGACGGCTATGGGCATTATGTCGGGCAAGCGCATCGGTGACGATATGTACTTTATGAAGGATGAGAGTGTCAGCCGTGCAGAGTTCGTTGCGATGGCTATGAAGGCTATCGGCACTCGCGCTGACAAGAGCCTGACGCAGACCTTCTTCGACGATAACGCGGATATTCCCAAATCGCTCGTCAGCTATGTAGCAACGGCACAGAAGGCAGGTATAATAAACGGCTCGTTTGAGAAAACGGGACTTTATTTCAGACCTAACGAGGCTATCACCAAATACGAGGCGGCAATAGTTATGGCAAATCTTATCGAGGTAAACGACACCGCCGCGGCAGTTAATCTTAACGATATTTCGTCAGTACCCGTCTATGCAAGAGGACAGTACGGGGCTATGTGCTCACTCGGTATAATTGATGCCGACGAGGGGGCTGTGCGAGATACTGTTACGCGAGAGGATGCTTGCGAATATCTTTACAGGCTTTGCCTTTCCGTCACAAAATAACAGCAAAGGGGCTGAGTCGTTAAAAATTCAGCAAAATCAAGACTTTAAAAGGCTTGTCTTGTGAATTTTTAATGCAAAGCTCTTTAGAGAGGATAGCTTGATTTAGAGGAGAAACCGCTTACTGACGAGCGTGAATCGTACGAGTGTACGATGAGCGAGGAAACGACGATAGAAAAAGAGCATAAAAGGGGAAGAATATCAAAATTCTTCCCCTTTTTAACAGAAGTACAACACTATAAAGTATAAAGCAAAGTTTCCGTATTTTTGAGCAAATTCCGCTCTTTTTCGGTTATACCTAAATGAAGCATCCTCCCATATTTTCATATAATACTTTACATATTTTGATATTTATCGCTCGACGTTTGCGATTTCTCTTGCTATCTGCTTTGGCAAATCACTCGGCGTTACACCGTAGGTTGAATATTCCAGCGATAGCGTATCCGATGCCGATGCGTGAAAGTAGACGGCGAGTGCCGAGAGTGTCAGGGCATCCTTAGCGCCCGATGCGACGAGCGATGAGAGCGCACCCGCGAGCACGTCACCTGAGCCTGCCTTTGCAAGTGCTGACGAGCCGCTTGAATTGATATAGGTTACTCTGCCGTCGGTAGTGACTGTGCCTGCGCCTTTAAGCACGAGCAAGGCACCGTATTCTCTCGCAAAGCGCTCGGCACATAGCATTCTGTCCGACTGCACCTCGGACAGAGGGATGCCCGAAAGGCGCGAAAATTCAAGCGGATGTGGGGTGAGAATTACTGGGCGCTTTGCCTGCTTTAACAGCTCTCTTCCCTCTTCACCAAGGGTTGCAAGTGCGTTTATAGCATCGGCATCAAGCACGAGCGCGCCACCGCTATGGGATAGAAGCGCACGCACGAGGCGCAGAAGCCCTGACGAGCATCCGCTACCGCATCCGACGAGGGTTACGGCACAGCCGTCACTCATATCGCATAGCTCTGAAATATCCCCGTCGTCAAGCGCGTCCGTCTTGGGTGCGCTCTTATAGATAACCTCAGGGAATTTTTGCATCATAGCCCGATTTGCGTCGTCGGTGCCAACCGAGATTACATAGCCTGCGCCACATCTGAGGCACGCTTCAAGCGAGAGCAAGCCTGCACCGAGGTAGCGCTCGCTTCCCACCACCGTCATAAGCCTGCCGAAGCTACCCTTTGACGAGTTTTCCGCTCTTTTCGGCAAAAGCTCACCTGCGAGAGCCTTTGTCATATAATAACGAGCGAGGTCACCCGTCTGCCAAGGCTCGACGTCGTCTGCGCCAATTTTGTCAAGAGTAAGTCTGCCTGCGTACTCTCTTGCAGGATAGGACACCACGCCGCACTTCATAAACGTGAGCATCACGGTTTCATCAAAGTGAGGTGTGTATGGCATAACCGCGCCCGAAAGTGCGTCAACCGACATCGGCACGTCAACTGCAATAAGCTTTGCGCCAGAGGCGGTCATAGCGGCGGCAAGGGTGGGAAAATAATCGGGATAAGGCGCGTGTGCGCCACTACCGAAAATGGCGTCAACTATGACGGAAAAGCCGTCAAGTGTGTCAAGAGAAAACGAAGTTGGCACCATACCGCGCTCGCTTAGCCTATCAAGGTAGTATTCAAGACCTGCCGACCTACGAGAGCCCATAGAGAAATCTATCAGAGCAATCTCGTATTCATCGGCAAGAGCAAGCGCCGCGGCGCATCCGTCGGCACCGTTGTTGCCACGCCCGATTAGGAAGCAGACCTTAGCACCCTTATCAGCCCATCTTCGCACAGCATCGGCTACTGCCGCGCCTGCTCTGCGGATAAGCTCGCGCTCGTCAATATTCTTTTCATTTATCAGGTAAGAGTCTATTCTCTTTACCGCAAGTGGCTCTATCAAACGCATAACACTCGCCCCCTTTACGTAAATATTTTAGCACAGAGTATTGATTTTTTCAAGTAATACTTTACATCAGGTATTAGTTTATGATAAAATAAAGAAAAAAGGGGCTTATATATGAAGAAGATAGTTATAACGATAGCAAGGCAGTACGGAAGTGGCGGACGCGAGATAGGTGAGAGGCTCGCCGCGCTTCTTAACATACCGCTTTACGACAAAGAGCTTATAACCGCGGCGGCAAACAAGGGCAACCTTGACGAGGATGCGATTATGCACACCGACGAAACCTGCGCGGGAAGCCTGCTTTATACTCTCGCTATCGGCTCAAACGCGGCAAACTCTCTTATGCGATTTGGCTATCACATGCCGCTTAATGACAAGCTCTTCTTGCTTCAATCAGAGGTAATAAAGGAATACGCGAGCGAGGGTAGCTGTATTATCATCGGAAGATGCGCGGACTACGTGCTTCGGGATGAGAAGGACGTTTTCAGAGTGTTCATTTACGGTGACACCGAGCACAGACGGCAACGCGTGCTTGCAAGGCATCCTGAAATCAAGCCCTCGTCGGTGCTTGACGTTATAGCAAAAACCGACAAAAGAAGAAGCTCATACTACAACTTCTACACGGGCAAAAAATGGGGCAAGTACGACAACTACGATATTGCGCTCAATTCCTCAACCCTCGGCATAGAGGGTACGGCAGAGCTGCTATTTGCCGCGATAAGCTCGCTTATCAATGACGAAGGATAAAAGACGGGGGATAAGATATAAATGAAGCGAGCTTTGCTTCTTGCGAGGGCAAACGCGGTGATGCTCATCGCGCTCACTCTTGCGGCGGTGACGGCATTTATCGTGCCGCCCGATGACAAATACTTAGGATATTTTGACTTCAAGACGCTTTCGTGTCTTTTCACGGTGCTTCTCGTCGTGTGCGCGCTAAAAAACGTGCGCTTTTTCTACACTCTTGCAGAAAAAATAATCAAGCGCTTTAAGAACGCGAGGCTCTCGGTAACGGCGCTCGTTTACATAACCTTTATCGGCTCGATGCTTCTTGCAAACGATATGGCGCTTCTCACATTCCTGCCGCTCGGATACTTTCTTCTCATATCGGCAAGGATGGAAAAGTATATGTGCGTGACCTTTATTCTGCAAAATATTGCGGCAAATCTTGGCGGTATGCTCACCCCTTTCGGAAATCCGCAAAACCTGTACATCTACTCGCGCTTCGGTATTCCTACGGGCGAGTTTATGCTGATAATGCTTCCTGCGTTTTTGCTTTCGATTTCGCTGATAACGCTCTGCTGTATCGTGTTTATAAAGCCAGAGCCACTGACCTTTTCGGGTATAGAGCGCGTGCTTCCGCGAGGCAGAGTAAGCATTTATCTTCTGCTTTTTGCATTTGCAATATTTTGCGTATTTAGCATCATTCCCTACTGGTGGGCGCTGATAATAATACCGCCCGTAATACTCGTTATGGACTGGCGGGCTTTTTTAAAGGTTGACTTCGGTCTGCTATTGACGTTCGTATTCTTCTTCATCTTCGCAGGTAACGCGGCAAGAATTGAGCCTGTGCGCGAGGTGATGGCATTCCTTATGGGAAAATCTACGTTGCTCTTCTCTACCCTTTCGTGTCAGATTATAAGCAACGTGCCCTCGGCAATACTGCTCTCGCAGTTTACAGACAACTACCGCGAGCTTCTGCTCGGTGTAAATATAGGCGGATGCGGCACGCTTATTTCGTCGCTCGCAAGCCTTATCACATTCCGTGAATACACCGCACACAACCCAGGCAAGGCTATGAAATATATCGGCGTTTTCTCAGCATTCAATTTCGCATTTTTGCTGATAATGCTTGGATTTTGTTTGATAATAATTTGATATTTCATTTAAAGTGAAAGTGCCAAGCGGCTTTTGCCGCTTGGCACTTGTTTTGCTTACGTATTTGAAAAAATTAAACAATTAAAGCTTTGGTTATCCGTATACTTAAGATTTATACAAATACGTTCCTTTTTGTTTTCATATTTTTATTATAACTTTTTTGTTTAAAACCAATATTTAACAAAAAAAGACAAAATAATTATTGTCTTGCTTGTTAAAGTTATTCCTCAGCAACTTGAGGATCAAGTAACGTTTCAGAGATTTCGCAAGATTGTTCGGTAATGATTTTAAATTTAGAGTTTTTAAGAGATTCTATCATCTCTAGATTTGTGCCGTTTGATTCTTTGATATAAAGAGTAATAATTGTTGCTTTGCCATTCTCTATTTGTAAAACACTTATTTGTGTGGCTTCGCCTAAATCACCATCAAGTCTTGCACCCTGTTTTACAAAATATCTTGTTGCACCGGCTGGAGCGTCGTAGCCCATTCCTTTAGCTTCAAAGATTGCATTGACAAGGTCGTCGTGTTTGCCTTGTTCGGCTGTCAAATATCCAAAAGTCATTTCAGACGTGCAAGTCGCGTTTTCTACACAAGCCGAGATAATTTCGTTAATGTTCAATGATGACAAGTCTTTAATGGCAATAGGTTCGGCTAAGTTAACATTTCCTAATCTATATTGGAGTTCTCCTTGCATGAATGCATACTTCGTTATAAACTGGAAGCCAGTGATTTTGTTGTCCTCGTGGACGATACGCCATTCTGGGTCAACAAGTTTGCTTTCGTCAAATGACCTACCAAACATCTTCTTTGTGATTTTTGCGTAGAAATTGTTTTGAAGGGCGGTTTGCACTTCGGCTGGGTAGTAGGTGAGAAGTTCTTCCACCGTCTCTGGTGCAAACGCTTCTGTGTGATAGTCGAGATAGTCAACTTGATAGTCGCCAAACTCAAGCACTGAAACAAGTTTAATGTCTTCTTGAGAGCCTAAAGATGTTGGGACAACGCCATGTTGCTCGTTGTTTTTAACGGTCACCTCAAACACTTTAGTTTTGTTTGTCAAGATGTTTGTATTTGAAAGTTGATATTTTGTATAGTCGTCTGTTTTTTCAACTTCAGCGAAGAAGTTTTGTCCGCCAGTCACATTACATTTTTCCATAAGTGACGCGCAAAGGTTTTGTTTGAAATAGTTTTCTCTTGCGTCAAATGTGATTGCCTTGTCTTGTGTATATTTTCCGCCAACTCTTTGAGTGTTGTATTTTCCGCTTACGATGTCATCAACTTGAACAGGTGAGGCAAATGCGATTTTTTCTTTTAATATTGTACGTTTGTTGTTGTCGCCAAAGTCCATACTATTTGCCAAAACTGCTGTGATTTGTCCTTTGTCGTTTACTTCAAAAGCAAAATCATATCTTACGATTGACGTCGTACCCTTTCCAACAAATTCTGCCATTACAAAATTCAACGCTTCGATTTTATAAGTGCTGACAAGCTGTGAAGCAGTAGCCGTTTGCGTTTGTGTTGAGCCACCATTATCAGGCGTTGGATTACTCGGTGAAACGGGGGTCGTAGGCTTTTGACCGTTATTGGATGCGTCGTCAGACGAGGGTGGGACTGTTGGTGCATCCGTAGGGTTGTCGGAAGGGTCACCAGAGTTATCCTTATCACCGCTACAAGCGACAAAACACACCAGCAACGATAACACAAGCAATAAAACCAAAATCACTCTCATAAGCTTTGTCATTTCAATACCTCTCAAATACTTTTACTATCAAGGCGCAAAATAAAAAAATGCGCCCGCAATGCGAGCGCACCCATATTAAAGCACTCCACATTGCTGCGACACAATTTTTTCAACATTCTGACGATATGTATAGAAAAAGTGGAAGTACTAAAAAATGGCATAGTACACCCATAACGTCAAAATATTAAATTGTGTCGCAGGGTTATTTTACCACAAATGTAAACATTTGTCAAGACATCGGGTTTGATTTAAAAGGCACAAGCAGATTGAAAAAATGCAAGAACGAGAGGTTGGCTCTTGTTCTTGCATAAATTATTTAAATCGAGTAATTTGCGCTCTATGACATATTTTTTACGCATATAGCCTCGGCGCTTCTTACTGCGTCGGTGGCGCTTGACACTATGCCGCCTGCGTAGCCTGCGCCCTCGCCTACGGGGTAAAGACCACGGACAGCGAGGCTTTGGCGAGTGGTGTCCGAGCGAAGTATTCGCACGGGGGCGGTGGTGCGTGTTTCGGCACCTGTGAGAAGTGCATCACCGTACGCAAAGCGAGGCAGATAGGCATCAAAATCCAAAATCCCCTCGCGCATCGTATCGCACACGTAGTCGGGAAGATATTTTTCAGGCGCTGTGGGGGTGACACCGCGGGCGTAGCTTGGGTGCACGGTATCGGTGCTCGAAGCACTTGGTACGGTGCGAGCCATAAAATCGGTAAGCGTAGTGACGGGGGCTTTGAAATCACCGCCGCCGACGGAAAACGCCTGCGCCTCGATGCGTCTTTGGTATTCGATGCCTGCGAGAGGATGGTCGCTACCAAAATCGTCGGGCGTTACCGACACGAGAAGTGCCGAGTTTGAATTATCAGCAAGCCTTGCATACTCGCTCATACCGTTGGTTACAACGGTTCCCTGCTCGCTTGCCGCGGCAACGACAGTACCGCCGGGGCACATACAGAAGGTATAAAGGCTTCTTCCACCACTCAGGTGGGAAACGAGGTGATAGCTTGCTGTGCCAACGCTCGTAGCAAGCGAGGCATCACCGTATATAAGCTTATTTATATATTCTCTTGGGTGCTCTATACGCACACCGATGCCGAAGCCGTGAGGTTGCATCGGCACACCGCGCTCATAAAGCATAGCATAGGTATCTCTTGCGCTATGCCCCGTAGCGAGAAGTAGGGTATCGGTTTCGGTTGTGAATTCTTTGCCATCCTTTTCATAGTCAACCGAGGTAACTACACCATCCTTTTGAGAAAAGCCGCAAAAACGAGCGCCGTATATAAATTCGCCACCGTTATCAATAATTCTGTTTCTTATATTCTTAACGAGTGTGGGCAGCTTATCTGTACCGAGATGCGCGCCCACGGTATAGAGTATATCCTCGTTAGCGCCTGCGGCAACGAAGCCCTCGAGCACGAAGCGTTTATATGCGTCGGGCGAGCCGACCTTTAGCTTACCGTCAGAGAATGCGCCTGCGCCACCCTCGCCAAACTGAATATTGCTTTGCGTATCAAGCACGCCATCTGCAAAAAAGCGATTAACCGACGAGGCTCTGTCCTCTACCCTCTGCCCTCGCTCAAGCACTATGGGACAAGCACCAGAGAGCGAGAGGTAAAGTGCCGCGAAAAGTCCAGCGGGGCCTGCGCCAACGATGACGGGACGAGAAGCACCTTTATATGAAACGACAGGAAGCGGCGTGCGCTCGTAGGCGCTGACGCGCTTTTTCATTTTAAGAAGCCCTGCCTCGCGCTCGGCAGACGTATCAATAGCAACGGTTATAGCATAGTATGCCCCGTCTTTTATTTTAAGGGTTTTCTTTACAATTTCAACATTATTTATTTCCGACCTTGGAAATCCGAGAGAAGCCTCTATTTCGGACAGAATATCGTCTTTATTATAACCTATCTTTACATTTATATCGGTTTTAACCATAGAAGCTCACCCCCTTTTTTATATTTAAAGGACAAAGTTTGTTTTCTTACGCAAAGTCACAGTTTTTATATAACACTTATATTTTACTATTATTTTTAAGTCTTGTCAAGTGAGCGGATGAAAAGTATTTGAAGCCCTTTTATGCATATTTTTCTTTTGTCTGCACAACATAGCGGCAGAAATAACACGAAAAGGGGTATTTATATGAAAAAGTCAATAGTTGTATTTTTACTTTTAGCGCTTTTAGCATCCACGCTTGTTGCGTGCGGAAATATGGGTGAGGGTGAGATTTCGGTATTCTACTATACCTTTAGCGACACCTATATTTCCTCGGTAAGAGGCGCTATGGACAACGCATTCCGCACGGCGATGCTCAACTACAACAACTACGATGCGAATAGTAATCAATCAACGCAGACCGAGCAGGTTGACACCGCGATAGCGAAGGGCTCGCGTATGCTTATTGTCAACATTGTTGATACGGGAAGTGACGATGCGGCACGCGCTATCGTTGAAAAGGCGAGGGCGGCAGACATCCCTCTTATCTTCTTTAACCGCTCGGTATCCGAGGCGGTAGTTTCAAGCTATGACAAGTGCGTTTTCGTAGGAACGGACTACGAGGTGGCAGGTCATATGCAGGGTGAGCTTATTGCAAATTATCTGCTAAAAAGCTATTCCGATTTCGACCTTAACGGTGACGGAAAAATCAGCTACGTGCTCTTCAAGGGTCAGCAGGGCAACGCAGAGGCAGAGGCGAGAACGAGATGGGCAGTTGAGGACTGCAACAAAATCCTTAAAGAAAACGGAAAGTCGGCACTCGTATTCTACGACAAGGCAAATTCCGGTGGATACCTTGTAGATCAGGGTGGAAACTGGTCGGCGCAGGCGTCAAACGACTATATGAAAACTATTCTCTCAAAGCACTCGGAAAACAGGGGCAATATGGTTGAGCTTGTAATAGCAAACAACGACGAGATGGCGCTCGGTGCGATTTCGGCTCTCAACGAGGTGGGCTACAACAAGGACGGGGCGAAGATAATACCCGTTTTCGGCATTGACGCGTCGGATGCCGCCGTAGCAAAGATAAACGCAGGTGCGATGGCAGGAACGGTAAAGCAGGACGGCGAGGGTATGGCACGCGCTATTGCTAAAATTGCAGAGAACTATATCGGTGGCAAGGTGGCTTTTGAAGGAATTGACAGCGAGAATACCGTCGGTAGCTGGCGCGTTAATATTCCCTACTCTGTTTATACAAAGGAAGCCGACAAGAGCTGACGATGAGTGAATATATTTTAGAGATATCGGGGGCTACGAAAAGCTTTCCCGGTGTTCGCGCACTTTCGGATGCAGGGCTTCAGGTAAGGGCGGGCTCTGTGCACGCCCTTATGGGCGAAAACGGCGCAGGCAAGTCAACGCTGATGAAGTGCCTTTTCGGTGTCTATACCCCCGATGCCGGTGACTTTTATCTTGACGGAAAGCCAATATCGTTTGAAAATCCCAAGGCGGCGCTTGAGGGCGGTGTGGCTATGGTGCATCAGGAACTGAACCTTGCACTAACGAGAAGCGTGAGTGATAATATATGGCTCGGCAGGATGCCGAGGCTTATCCCCCATCTGCCATTCGTAAGCGACAGGCGTATGCACGAGATGAGCGAGAGGCTATTTGAGCGCCTTGGAATTGACATTGACCCAAGGCAGACGGTAGGCTCGCTTCCCATATCAAAGAGGCAGATGCTCGAAATTGCAAAGGCGGTATCCTACGGCGCGCGTGTTATAGCCTTTGACGAGCCAACCTCGTCGCTTAACGAGCGAGAGGCAGAGGTGCTATTCAAGATAATAAGAGGGCTTGCCGACGAGGGATGCGGTATTATCTACATCTCGCACAAGATGGAAGAAATACTGAAAATCTGCGACACGGTTACGGTAATGCGCGACGGCAGACATATTGCGACAAGACCCTCGGATGAGCTTAACGAGGGCGAGATTATACGGCTTATGGTGGGGCGCGAGCTTAAAGAGCGATATCCTGACAAGACGTCAAGCCCAACGAGCGAGCTTTTGCGCGTTGTGGGGCTATCGGCAAGGCACAACCGCCTTTGCGACGTGTCGTTTGAGCTGAGGGCAGGTGAAATTCTCGGAATTGCAGGGCTTGACGGTGCAGGGCGCACCGAGGTTGTCGAGGCGATTTTCGGTATTTCCGAAAGGGACGGGGGCGAGATATATCTTGACGGACAAAGGGTTTTAAACCGAAATCCCAAGGAAGCTATCAAAAACGGCTTTGCCTATCTTACCGAGGACAGACGCGCAAGCGGAATTTTCGGAATTTTGTCGATACTCGAAAACACGGTGATTTCAAGCCTTGGGGAATTTTCAAAATTCGGTTTTATATCGAAGAAGAGGGCGCTTTCCAAAACGAATGAGTATATAAAGGCGCTTCGCGTAAAGACACCGAGCGCGATGACGAAAATCTCGTCACTCTCGGGTGGAAATCAGCAGAAGGTTATTTTCGCAAGGTGGCTTCTGACAAGCCCCACGGTGCTTATGCTTGACGAGCCGACGCGAGGAATTGACGTGCTTGCAAAATTCGAGATATACGAGATAATAAGACGGCTTGCCGCCGAGGGGCGCGGAATTATTCTCATATCAAGCGAGATGCCTGAGCTTATAGGTCTTTGCGACAGAATACTCGTTATGAGCGGCGGAAGGCTATCAGGAATTGTTAATGCTGATGCGTCGAGCGAGGAAATAATGGCGCTTGCTACCAAATTCGTGTAGGCGAGAGGAAAACGGAATGGGTGAAAATAAAAATATAAGAGATAAAATCAGCGGCGCATTTCACGGCTACGGCACGCAGGTCAAGGAAAGGATAGACGCCTTTCGCGCGCTTGATGCAAGAGATAAAAGACGGACTGTAACCGACCTTATTTTAAACAACGCGATGTTTATTATAATAACGCTTTCGGTAATTATAATCGCTATAATTCAGCCGCGCTTTTTATCGGTAGCCTCGATAGTGAATATAGTTTCGCTCACGGCATCGCGTCTGCCGATAGCCCTCGGTATTGCAGGTGCTATCGTCCTTACGGGTACGGATATTTCGGCAGGCCGAGCGGTAGGTCTTAGTGCGTGTATTACCGCGTCGCTTTTGCAGAGCGCGGGGTATGCAAACAAGATGTTCGCCACCATAGGTCCGCTTGCCATACCGCTCGTTATAATTATCGTGGCGGCGGTGGGCGCGCTGGTAGGATTTGTCAACGGATTTTTCGTAGCGAAATTCAAGCTTCATCCGTTTATAGTAACGCTATCAACTCAGCTGATACTGTACGGAATTGTACTGCTTTATTTACAGCTTGGCGGAAATGGCGGTCAAACGCTGTCAGGTCTTGATGCGTCGTATCTTGAATTTGTATCGGGTCCACTGTTTAAAATTGGCGGTATTGCAGTACCGAAATACGTACTGTACGCCATAATACTGACGGCGGTATTCTGGGTTATATGGAACAAGACGGCATTCGGTAAGAATATGTTTGCTGTGGGTGCTAACGAGGAAGCGGCGCAGGTATCGGGCGTTAATGTATTCTTAACCGTTGTCGGTGTGTTCGTGCTTGCCGGTATAAGCTACGGTCTTACGGGCTTTATTGAGGGTGCGAGAATAGGCTCTGCGGCATCCTACACGGGACTTAACTACGAGAGTGACGCGATAGCCTCGTGCGTTATCGGCGGTGTTTCCTTCGTTGGCGGTACGGGTAAGATTGGCGGAATCGTCATAGGCGTGCTATTGCTTCAGATAATTTTCGTCGGTCTTAATTTCCTTTCGGTTGACCAGAATCTGCTATATATAATCAAGGGTCTTATAATTCTGCTCGCCTGCGCTATTGATATGAGAAAGTATCTAAAAAAGAGGTAAGGCTATGGATAAAGACGGAATGCAAAGAAGCAACCACTCTACCACTCGAACATCAGGCACGCAGGGTGCTGATGCTACCAGGCGCGGTGGCTCATTCGGTGGGCTGTGGCGAGGTATAAGAATGTCCGTCAGGGGTGCTGATTTTTTAGTTTGCGCCCTCTCGGTGATGCTTTTTGTTCTTATAATTATCGCGATAGCTTTAAGCTACACTAAATAAAAAATACAGACACGCAGGGTTAGCACCTGCGTGTCTTATTTTAAAGGCTTTGCTATATCCAAAGCATTTTTTGCTTCCATTCGGTCTTTTTCGGTCTTACCAAATATGGCAGGCCAAGCACTACATTTCGGACAAAAATGGAAATTCTATCATTTCGTCGATATGCCTCACCCTGTTCGGCTCGATATATTCTCGCTATGCTCAAATTCGATATAACTGCTCACGCAGTTTCGATATGATATTCGCCTATTTTCTCGTGCGGAGCACATATCGAGTTGCCATCGGCAATATATCGAGCACGAAGTGCATATCGATCGCCGTCAGGCGAATATCGACGCTTTGTGGCAACACAATGCTAATATGGCAGCCCCCAGCTTACCAATAAAGCTCCCAATCGGGATCGAGCATACGGTGAAGCGCTTCCATATAGAAGTAGTCGCCCCAGATATTCATTTCGTCAACGCCATTATTCTGCGGCTTTCCATAGGTTGCGTGAAGAAGAAGTCCGTTTGCCTCGGGAACATCCTTTGTAAGATAGTTGTCGATAAGAGAATTCATAATTCTGTTTATAGCATTCTTATAGATTCTCTTGAGAGGATCGTTATCGTCCATATGCTTGATAGCCTCGAGCATTGCACAAAGCACGATAGTGTCAGACGAGGAATCTCTGGGCTCGTCGTCACCGTCGGTGAAGCAAAGATCCCAATACGCAATATAGTCCTCGGGGAGGTTGTTAAGGAAGTAGTTGGTCGTTGCCTTAAAGACGTGCATCGCCTTCTCATCCTTCTTGTATATGTAGGTGAGCATAGGACCGTAGCTTCCCCACGCCTGACCTCTTGACCAAGCGGAATTGTCGAATGCGCCCTGATGAGTAGCGCCGTGGCTTGGCTTGCAGGTTTCAAAATCAAAGAAATAGGTGTGATAGGTGCTTGCGTCCTCGCGGCAGACGAGGTCAACGGTGGTGTTGAAGTGCTTATACGCAATTTTATCGTATTTATCGTCGCCGGTTACCTCGGATGCCCAGTAAAGAAGCGGAATGTTAAGAAGGCAGTCTACGATAAGACGGAAGTTCTCTTTACCGCCAATTTGGCCCCACGCCTGAATAAAGCCGCCTCTCTCGTTATATCTTGAAATAAGGTTATCAGCCGCAAGAATTGCCGCGCGCTTTGCATCTTCGTTACCGCAAAGCTTCCAAGCCGCAACGCACGAGGGGGTGTAGAGGAAGCCCATATCGTGGTGGTTAACGCCAAGGCGCTCTTCTATTCTCTTGACGTAAGAGGGTATCTGACCGAGAGCAACCTCCTTGTACTTCTCGTTTCCGGTCATCTGGTATGCGTGCCAGAGAATGCCCGACCAAAAGCCGTTGTTCCAGCCGTGAGTGTTGGTTGTAGCGGGATATACGTTGTTAACGCTCGCGTGCTCGGGGAAAAGCTCTGTAAAGGTAGGAAGCGCAAAGTCAATTTTCTTTATTGCCTCGGCAAGCGCGTACTCAAGCTTCTCTTTAGGAAGCACAAAATCTGCGTACTTTTCGGGATTTTTGATTTCGGGAATGTTCGGTAACATAGCATACTCCTTTAATTATGAAATAATTTTTTAGTCTGATATTTAGGCTCGCAGGTGAGGTTAAGACCAAGCTTTCTGAACGTATGAGTGTCAACCTGCGAAAGAATAACCGTAGAATGAACCTCGGCATGGCGAAGAGCGCCAAGAGCATCGAGGGCACGCTTTGCATCCTTATCCGTCACGGCAGAGATAGCAAGAGCGATAAGCACCTCGTCTGTGTGAAGCCTTGGGTTGTGGTTGCCGAGATTTTCGATTTTAAGCTTCTGTATCGGGCGAAGCGTTTCCTGCGATATTATATCCTTATCCTGCGCGACACCTGCGATAGCCTTCAGCGCGTTAAGAAGTGCTGCAGAGGATGCACCGAGAAGCGACGAGGTCTTTCCCGTGATAATTCTGCCGTCGTTAAGCTCGATTGCAACGGCAGGCGCTTCAGTTTCCTCGGCGCGACGAAGAGCCGCGGGTACGCAAGGTCTATCGTCCTTGGGGGTGATGGAAAGCTGTTGAAGCAGAAGCTCTATCTTATGAACCTCAACCTCATTCGAGCCGTCCTTTCTCATATTGCAAAGCGCATTGTAGTAACGCCTTATAATCTCTCTTTTTGCCGCAGAGCAAACCGCCTCGTCATCAAAGATACCGTAGCCGACCATATTGACACCCATATCGGTGGGCGACTTGTACGGACACTCGCCAAGAATACCTGCAAGCATAGAGCGAAGCACGGGAAAAACCTCAACGTCGCGGTTGTAGTTTACCGACATAACACCGTATGCTTCAAGGTGGAAGGGGTCTATCATATTTACGTCGTTAAGGTCGGCAGTAGCCGCCTCGTACGCAAGGTTTACGGGGTGCGAAAGCGGTATATTCCACACGGGGAAGGTTTCAAACTTTGCATAGCCGGACTTAATACCCGCCTTGCTATCGTGATAAATCTGCGAAAGGCAGGTAGCCATTTTACCCGAGCCGGGGCCGGGGGCGGTAACCACGACGAGCGAGCGCGAGGTCTTGGCATACTCGTTAGCACCAAAGCCCTCGTCCGACACGATAGCACCGATGTCGTATGGGTAGCCGTCGATGGCGTAGTGCTTATATACCTTGATTCCGAGCGTTTCAAGCTTTTTTCTGAACGCGTCGGATGCAGGGCTGTCCTTATATCTCGTCATAACTACCGAGCCGACGTACAGACCGTAGCCGCGGAATGCGTCAATAAGACGAAGCACGTCAAGGTCGTAGGTGATGCCGAGGTCGCCGCGCACCTTGTTCTTTTCAATATCGGCGGTGTTTATTGCGATAATAATTTCTGCCTCGTCCTTCAGCTCGATAAGCATCTTGATCTTACTGTCGGGCGCGAAGCCGGGAAGCACGCGAGAGGCGTGGAAATCGTCGAAGAGCTTACCTCCAAATTCAAGGTACAGCTTTCCGCCGAACATTGCTATTCTGTCTTTGATCTTCTCGCTCTGAAGCTTAAGATATTTTTCGTTGTCAAAGCCAACCTTGAACATAGGACACTCCTTCAATAACAAATACGGATTTATTGTACCACAAACCGCGACCTAAAATCAAGGTGAATTTGAATTTTTAAGGTTAAATATTTGACGAAATTTATATAAATCTTTTGTTTGCTTTTCATAAATTCGCGCGAGTTTACAAAATGTATATTGTTTTTTTGCGCTCTGCGTGCTAAAATAATAAAAAATAAAAGGAGAAGGCCTATGGAAAATAATTTCGGGGGCGGCTTTGACTACTCAAATCAGGGCTTCAGCTTCGACAGATGGGATTCCTTTTCGCTCGACGATGAGGCTCGCGCAAGACGGAAATTCTCAAAATTCTTTTTAGCTCTTACGGTTATGGGCGCGCTGGCAACGCTTTTGTCAAACGCCATAGCTATAATAATTCACTTGATTATCGGGGACAGCTCGGCGCTTTTATCCGACGGCGCTTTCGTTATATCCTTATCCTCGGCGTGTATGTATCTCGTTGCGTTTCCCGTGCTTTTACTGATGGTAAGGAAGATGCGCTACGTGCCGAGACGCAGGACGGGATTTTCTGTGCGCGACTTTTTCTTCTACCTCTCAATATCTACAGCGGTTATGTACGTCGGCTCGTATCTCGGTGTAATCGTATCGGAATTTTTCGGCATCATTTTGGGCGGCACGAGCGAAAACCGTCTTGACGCGGTAATTTCGGATACGCCTCTGCTTCTCGTGCTGTTTTTAGTCGTTATTGTAGGACCTATTATTGAAGAGCTTGTGTTCAGAAAGCTTCTTATGGATAAGCTCGGTGCATACGGTGACAGAATTGCCATATTCGTTTCGGCTATCGCCTTTGCGCTCTACCACGGAAATCTTTATCAGCTCTTTTACGCCTTTGGCGTAGGTCTTATTCTCGCATTCGTTTATTCAAGACACGGAAGCGTTATATACACCATAATCATTCACGCGGTAATGAACTTTATCGGCTCGCTGTGGCCGCTTCTTCTTAAAGACCATATTGCAATCCTTGAGGAAATTCTTCCCACCCTCGACACTACGCAAAGCCCTGAGGCGATTATGGAATACGCACAATCTATTATGCTGGTCGGAATGTATTCGCTTACGATTACGGCGCTGACCTTTATAGGCTTCTTTATGCTGTTCAGACACAGACGCAATTTCTTCGTGTCTGACAGATGCGAGGTGTTTATCCCGAGAGAGAGACGCGCTAAAACGATTATCGGCAACCTCGGCGCTATACTCTTCCTCACCTACTGCGGTGTGACGATTATATTCGAGCTTATTACACCTCTTATCACGGGCGGTGGTGCGTAAATATGAAAAAACTTGAAAAAGCAAGGTTAAGAACACCCTATCAGGTGGGTGATATTCCTCTTCCCGAGTATCCGCGCCCACAGCTGCGCCGAGACTCGTATATATGCCTTAACGGAAAATGGGACTTTACTTTTAGTAAATGCGATGCTCTGCCAAGCGAATACGACCTTCAGATTTTAGTTCCCTTCGCGCCTGAGAGCGCTCTTTCGGGGCTTGAAATCACACCTGATGCAGACGAGTATATGTTCTACAGAAGATGCGTCAGTCTGCCCGAGGGCTTCGTCAAGGACCGCGTTATATTGCATTTTGGCGCGGTTGACCAGACCTGCACGCTTTTCATAAACGGAACCGAGGCTATGAAAAACGAGGGCGGTTATCTTCCCTTTTCCTGCGATATTACGGATTTTATATCGGGTGATAGCTTTGAGATAGTCCTTCGCGCAAGGGATGCGCTCGACCCGACCTACCCTTATGGCAAGCAGACCAAGCGCCGTGGCGGTATGTGGTACACGCCCGTATCGGGAATATGGCAGACGGTATGGCTTGAGAGCCTGCCCGAGCGCGCGATTACGTCGCTTAAAATTGATATGAGCTGTGAGTGCGCGAAAATCAGGGTTGTATCTTCGGCAAAAGCAAAGACGCTCACGCTTAAGTCCACGGGGCAAAGCTTTATCTTTGAGGGTGATGAAATCACCGTATGCCCAGAGGATGCTGTGCTGTGGACACCCGAAAATCCTCACCTTTATTATTTTACCGTTTCAACGGACACCGACACGGTTGAGAGCTACTTTGCGCTTCGCGAGGTTGCGGTTATGGATGTCGGTGGTGAGATGAGGCTTTGCCTTAACCGAGAGCCGTATCTCTTTAACGGTCTGCTCGATCAGGGCTACTTCCCCGACGGCTTATTCCTGCCGCCAAGCTACGACGGCTACCGCGACGATATTCTGCTCGCAAAAAGACTTGGCTTCAACACTCTGCGAAAGCACATCAAGGTTGAGCCGATGATGTTCTATTATCTTTGCGACACGCTCGGTATTGCGGTATTTCAGGATGCTGTCAACAACTCGGACTATTCCTTCTTCTTTGACACGGCACTTCCCACGGTAGGTGTGAAGAAGCAGCTTAAGGGTCACAAGGACGAGAAGCGCCGCGAGGTGTTCAGAAAAAATATGACCGGTATGATGGGGCTTCTTTACAACACCCCGAGCGTTGTTCAGTACACCGTATTCAATGAGGGCTGGGGACAGTTCCTGCCTGACGAGGGCTATCTTTTAGCAAAGAAGCACGCGGGCGACCGTCCGATTGACGCAACGTCGGGCTGGTTTCACGGAAGGCTGTCGGATTTCGACTCGCTTCATATTTACTTCAAGCCGCTTCGCAAGAAAAAGAAGGATAACAGGCCGCTTTTCATAAGCGAGTTTGGCGGATATTCTCTCAAGCTTGACGGTCATACCTTTGGCGATGGCGTTTACGGCTACAAGAAGTTTTATAGCAAGGATGCGCTTGCCGATGCGATAGCGTCGCTTTACCTTGATGAAGCGATACCGCTTATTGACAAGGGGCTTAGTGCGCTTATTATGACACAGCTTACCGATGTTGAGGACGAAATCAACGGCTTTATTACCTACGACAGACGCGCTGTGAAAATAGACACAGATAAGATGTCGAGTGTGAACCGCAGTCTTTATGAAAAATTCAACAGAAAAGGGATTGACGACTGATATCCCAAGGCAGTGATTTAAGGAAGAAGCGTCGCTTTCCGCCACGAAGCAAATACGCCACGCGTATTTGTCTTTATGTTTTCGTATATATATACGCCCCGTGGAAGGAAACGGCAAAAGAATTAGACAAGCGAAGAAATCCGCAGGATTTCTTCGCTTTAACATTTCATTTGTATTTTTTTGCTATATTTGAGAAATACTTTATTTTCATTCGGTCTTTTTCGGTCTTACCAAATGTGACAGCCCCTTAATATTTCGGCATTGTCATAATACCCGTCCTCGCTGCATACGATGTGGTAAGAATAGTTCGGAGGGGTAGTATGAAAGACAACCTTATTTACCAGAGCATAGCAGAAAGAACGGGCGGTGATATTTATATCGGTGTCGTAGGACCGGTACGTACGGGAAAATCCACGCTCATTCACAAAATCCTTGATGAGGTTATAATACCTAATATCGAAAACGAGCACGACAGAGAGCGCACGGTTGACCAGATGCCTCAAAGCGGCTCGGGCAGGACGGTAACGACGACCGAGCCTAAATTCATACCGTCAGATGCCGTAGGGATAAGAGTCGGGGACGTGAGATTATCGGTCAAAATGATAGACAGCGTAGGCTTTATGGTGGCGGATGCGCTTGGCGCGACAGAGGACGGCGGTGACAGAATGGTAATGACACCCTGGTGCGAAAATCCCCTGCCGTTTTGCGAGGCATCCGAAATTGGCACGCAAAGGGTGCTACGCGAGCATAGCACGGTGGCTCTGCTCGTCACCTGCGACGGCAGTGTGTGTGATATACCGAGAGAAAATTACATAGATGCCGAGGAGCGCACGGTAGCCGAGCTTAAAGCAAGCAAAAAGCCCTTTGCGATAGTTCTGAACTCAAAAAATCCAGAGAGCAGTGAAGCACTCGAGCTCGCACACTCGCTTGAAGAAAAATACTCGTCACCCGTCGCTCTTGTAAACTGCAGTTTACTTAATCGCGAGGATATTGAAGCAATACTATCGCTCGTGTTAGATGAGTTTCCGCTTCGTGAAATAAAAATCAGGATTCCCGAATGGTTCTCTCTGCTACCCTCTGACAACGCGCTCTCGGGTAGGATAAGGGACACCGTATCAGAGGTTGCAAAGAGTGTTCGCAGGCTTTCTGACATAAAGCGCTTTGGCGAGCACGGCGGCTGTGTGCGTACGGTTGCCTGCCACGCGGGAACCGGCTCGCTTGAGCTTGAAATCCCCACCTCACGCGAGGAATTCTTCGGCGCTATGACCGACACCTTTGGTATTGAGATAGGCTCTGACAGAGAGCTGTTTTCCATAATGTCATCACTTTGCGAGGCAAAGCGCGAATACGACAAAATAAAGGATGCTCTTACCGAGGCAAAGGAAAGCGGCTACGGCGTAGTTCTGCCGGCGGCTGACGAGCTTACCGTCAGCGCACCGAGCGCGACAAAGAGCTCGGGCGGTTGGGGTGTGTGCCTTAACGCGAGCGGCGGCGCAATTCACATCATCACCACCGAGGTGTCCGCAAGGATATGCCCCGTAATAGGAAGCGAAGAGCAGAGCGAGCAGGTCGTAAGGATGCTGATGGACGAATACGAGGAAAATCCGCGCAGCATACTGACGGCGAGGATGCTCGGCCGCTCTATACTCGACCTCGTAAACGACGGAATTCAAAGCAAGATAACGCATCTTACGGGTGAGTCGAGGCGCAAGCTTGCATCTGCGCTCGGCAGGATAGTCAACGAGGGCGCTGACGGTCTTATCTGTATTCTCGTTTAAAGCATAGAGCATTTGCTGTGGGCGCACCGAACTTGATTTCGGTGCGCCCGCTTCAATTTGGGTGGCAGGGTTATTGTAATATACTACAAATTTGTTTGGCGGGTGTTATCTATTTTTTACGAAAATATTTTTTGGTATTGAAGTGTCCACGCTTTTATGTTATAATTTATATATAAAAATATGTTCCGCGAAAGGATAGATTTATGAAGAATAAAGGATTATTAAGTCTTTTGCTTTGTCTTTTACTCTGCATCACAGCGATATTAGCTCTTAGCGCTTGCTCAGGTGAGCCTGACGAGCCACAGGATCTTCCCAAGATCGAGGGCGTTACATTCAGCGATGCGAGCTATGTATACGACGGAACGGAAAAGTCCATTTCGGTAGTGGGTGCGCCTGCCGGTGCTGAGGTTACCTATTCACCCGGTAACACCTTCACCGCAAGAGGAACCTACACGATTAAGGCTACCGTCAAGCTTGAGGGTTATCAGGACCTCGTGCTTACCGCAAAGCTTACCATAACCAATCCCGTCGTGGACAACACCGTCACCGTAAGCTTTGATACCAAGGGCGGAAGCGCGATTGACGCAGTTAAGCTTGAAAAGGGCGAGTCGCTCAGCGCACCTGCGAATCCCTATAAGAAGGGCTATGAGTTCCAGGGCTGGTTCAACGGTAACTACAAGTACGATTTCAGCAAGACGGTAAGCGAGCCTATGACGCTCACCGCTAAATGGAAGCTCATAAGCTACGAGATCACCTACGATCTTGTCTTCGGTACTAATTCCCCGAACAATCCCAGCACCTACACTATTGAGAGTGAGGAAATCGTTCTTGAGCCTGCAACCGCAATTGCCGGAAGTGAGTTTGACTACTGGTACATTATGGTTAACGGCGCAGAGCAGAAGATTACCTCGATAGCAACCGGCACAGACGGAAATATCAGAATATACGCGAAGTACAGATATGAGGATTTCGCCATCACCTATGTGCTCGGCGGCGGTGAAAACAACCCTGATAACCCTGCAACCTCTAATGTAGGTCAGGCAGAGGTAGTTCTTCTTGCTGCTACCCTTCGCGGTTACGACTTCATCGGATGGTTTACCACAGAAGGATGTGATGCGGCATCAAGGATTGAAAAGCTTCAGCATCTTAACGCGCCTATAACGCTCTATGCGAAGTTCGCGCCCGCTACCTACACTATCACCTATGCAGGTGTTAACGCAGGCGAGCTTCCCTCCGGTGCTACGGCAACCTACACGCTTAACGATACTGTAACCTTCCCCACTCTTTCTGACAGAACCGACTACACCTTTGGCGGCTGGCTCGATGCCGCTTCCCAGCCTACTGTGGGAATTGCGCTCAACAGCGTTGGAAATGTTACGGTTACCGCAAACTGGATACCCAAGACCTACAATATCACTTATAATCTCGGAAACGGCACTAACAACTCGCAGAACCCTGCTACCTTTACGGTAGAAACACCTACTATCACGCTTCTTAATCCCTCTCGCGACTACTACACCTTCGCAGGCTGGACAAATGCGAGCGGCGATCCCGTTACCGAGATTGCACTCGGCACCTCTGGTGACGTAACGCTCAACGCAAGCTGGACACCCGTTCAGTATCCTATCAACTATATGCTCGGCGGTGGCGAAAACGACAGCGAGAACCCTGCTACCTACTCGGTTGAGGACGAATTCACCCTTGAAGCAGCTACCAAGACCGGCTTCAAGTTCCTTGGCTGGTTCACCGAAAACAACGTCACCTCGACTAATGTTACCGAAATCACTCTTGGCTCACACGGCGAGATTACCCTCTACGCTCAGTGGGAAGAATATGATGCAAGCATTGTCTACAACGCGATGGGCGGTACGCTTCCTAAGGGCAACCCCACAGGCTACGATCCTACCGTCGGTGTTGCAAGCTTCCTTCCCGCAACCAAGGCAGGCTACACCTTCGAGGGCTGGTACACCAACCCTGAATTTACCGGCGACAAGGTACAGAGCATTGCAGTCGGCACCGAAGCTGACTTCACACTCTACGCAAGGTTTGTTTACGGCTCGGCTGGTCTTTCCTACACCGCAAACGGCTCGACCTACACCGTAAGTGGCTACAACGGCACGGACACCGTAGTTAACATCCCCGAAGAGTACAACGGCAAGCCCGTAACCGCTATTGCGGATAACGCGTTCAAGAACAACACTAATATTATCTCGGTAATCATCCCTGACAGCGTAAGCACGATTGGCGCTAACGCATTCGCAGGATGCACAGCACTTGATACGGTCGTTATCCCCGTAAGCGTTACCACCGTTGGCGCAGAAGCATTCTTTGGATGTACTGCACTTGATGTCATTTACTGTGAGGCAGCAAGCAAGCCCGCAGGCTATGCAGACACCTTCAACAAGCTTGATGCATCTGAAAGCATCAATGTTGTATGGGGCTACAAGGACGCAGACGATGGCGTTATGCCGCCTCTTCCCTTTGCTTAAAAACTCAGGGGCTGTCACATTTGGTAAGACCAAAAAAGACCAAATGTAAGCAAATAATTTCTCAGATATAGCAAAAATATATAAGATATTAAAGCGAAGAAATCCTGCGGGATTTCTTCGCTTGTCTAATTCTTTTGCCGTTTCCTTCCTCTCGTCGTATGTATATACGAAAACATAAAGACAAATACGCGTGGCGTATTTGCTTCGGGGCGGATAACGACGCTTCTTCCTCAAATCTGCCTATCCCCTTTCTATTTCAAACAAACAGAGCCGACACGCAAGACGAAAATCTTGTATATCGGCTCTATTTTAGTGATACATATGAGGCTTAAAGGGGCAAAGCCCACAGCCGTCAGTATGCTGCATTTAAGTGGATGCTATATCATCATCCTCTAAGATATCGCGAAGAAGCGAGGTAAATTCTTCCTTTGCGACATCGAGTGGCTTGTCGTTTACATAGTAGTAGTCATAGAAATAATTTTCGACAAGGTCGTCTGCGGCATTTCCGTAGGCAGACTTACGCACGCGCTCGCCACCTCTTATAAGAAGGGTTTTTGCCATAGAGTCGGTTATCGCAACGAACTTTGCAATTTCCTCAGGCTCTCTTATATGTATAAACATAATCTGATTTTCAGACGAAAGGAACTCGTCGTAGCGCGCTCTTAACCAGCGGGTAGGATAATCGTTGTACTCAACAGAGAGCGCCTTCAGGTCGGCTAAAAATTTGCGCGACTTATCGTCCTTTGCGCCATCCCAGCCGAAGATTTTTGCAATCTCTTTAATAGGTGTTATCGAGGATATATTGTATATCGAAAAGGTCTGCCCGGCGAGCTCGCAAAGCGTATCCTTGCCGACACCGCCCTGACCGTTTATTACTATCGCAATCTTTTTCATATATTCCTGCCGTTCTCGGTTTTTTATCATTTTAGCATACAGGGCGCGCTTTTGTCAACCTTATATTCTTATATTGACATTTTTGTAAGAGTAAGGGTGACATTAACCGAGAGTGTGCTTATCCTACACGGCGGGAGCAAGCCTCCGCCCTACAGTAAAGAGGTCAAGGCGTAAATTTTATTTCTTGACCTCTTTACTTTTATAAAAAAATATATTATAATAAATGTGTATCAAAAATTTTGGCAATAGCTTTACTTTATTGCTGATGAAAGGTGCTCTAAAATGGAAAAAAGAATTTTCGGCACACTTCCCACGGGTGAGGATGTTTTTGCATATACTCTAAAAACCGACGAGGCACTCGTCAGAATTATGACGCGCGGTGCTACCATTATAAATTTTGTCGTTGACGGCGTTGATATTGTCGGCGGATTTGATTCGCTTGAAGCCTATCTTATTGACACCTCGCATCAGGGCGCGATTATCGGACGCGTTGCAAACAGAGTTGCAAACGCGAGATTTACTATGGACGGCAAGACCTATACGCTTCCTGACAACGACCACGGCAACTGCCTTCACGGCGGCGACGGCTTTGACCACAAGGTATGGACGGTCACCGATTATACCGACACGAAAATCGTGCTTACCTACAGAGCAGAGGATGGCGAAGAGGGCTTCCCCTCGGCACTTAACGTCAAGGTGACCTATGTGCTTTGCGGCTCATCGCTTCTCATTGATTATGAGGCAACCACCGAGGGCAAGACGCCTATTGCGCTTACCAACCACGCGTACTTCAACCTTGACGGCTTTGGTGGCACTATCGAGGACCACACGGCTGTAATTTATGCAGACCGCTACACCGAGGTTGACGACAAGCTCATTCCTAACGGCAACCGTCCCTGCGTTGAGGGCACGCCCTTTGATTTCAAGACGCCTCACACCATCGGTGAAAGATGCGGCAAGGACTTTATCGGATACGACCACAACTTTGTTCTTTCCCCCAGCACGAAGGCTACGCTTTTTGGAAAAAATCTTGACCTTGCGTGCGAGGTTCGTGGCAAGAGGCTCGGTCTTGAGGTTTACACCGACCAGCCCGGCGTACAGTTCTACATAGGTAATTTCCTCGGTGACGGCCCTGATTTCAGAGGCGGTGTAAAGCAGGTATTCCACGGCGCGTTCTGCCTTGAAACGCAGACCGAGCCCGACTGCATCAACCACGGCATCGGATTTTACGGCAAGGGTGACCTTTACAAGCACTCGGTAGTATATAAGGTAGTTAAGCTTTGATAGAGCTCAGGTTTCTCGGAACGGGCTCGCTTGACGCTAAAAGACCGAAGAACAAGCTCTCTAAGGATTACAGACGCTTTGCATCCCTGCTCGTCGGGCATAGCCTTATTATCGACCCGTCAGAGGATATATTTGAGTTTGCAGAGAGCTTCTCTCTATCGGGAATGCTTGACGCGGTGACGGACGTGCTGATTACTCACTCGCACCTCGACCACCTATCGGTCAGCGCCATAGAACGCCTTTCGGAAAAGCGCGAAATAAGAGTATGGGCAACCGCGCCCGTCCTTGAGTTGCTTGGTGTGATAAGGGGTGTCAGACGCGTTGAGATAGTTCCCTTCTCGCGCTTTGAGGCGTGCTCGTTTGATATTATTGCCCTTCCTGCAAGTCACGCGACAGAGAATGCAAGAGAGTGCGCGCTGAACTTTCTTATCAGGGGCGACAAGAACATTTTTTACGGTATTGACGGCAGCTTTATAAATCCTTATGCCTTCAAGGTGCTTCGCGAGGTCAGGCTTGACTTGTGCGTGCTTGACTGTGCGCTGGGGCTTGACGGCTGGGGCGCAGGCTCAGTAAACCACAACAACCTTGACGCAGTTAAGTGCATACGCGAGATATTCCTTAAGTCGGGCTGTGCTACGGACACGACGAGGTACGTAATCTCGCACCTTCCCACAAAGAAAAAGGGCAGCGTGCAAGAAGAGCTGACGGATGCTCTGGCAGACGATACGATACGCGTTGCATACGACGGATATTACGTTACAATATAAACAATACTTTTCATAATGAAAGGATACGGATATGAAAATATATGACGAGCTGGTTGCGCGCGGACTAATCGCGCAGGTAACCGACGAGAACGAAATCAAAGAGCTTGTAAACAACGGAAAGGCTACATTCTATATCGGATTCGACCCTACGGCAGACTCGCTTCACGTAGGACACTTTATGGCACTTTGCTTAATGAAGCGCCTGCAGATGGCAGGAAACAAGCCTATCGTGCTTATCGGTGGCGGTACGGGCTACATCGGTGACCCCTCGGGCAGAACCGATATGCGCTCTATGATGACCCCTGAAACCATTCAGCACAACTGCGACTGCTTCAAGCGTCAGATGGAACGCTTCATTGAGTTTGGCGAGGACAAGGCTATTATGGTAAACAACGCAGACTGGCTGCTCGGTCTTAACTATATCGAGCTTCTTCGCGATGTTGGTGCGTGCTTCTCGGTAAACAGAATGCTCTCGGCTGAATGCTACAAGCAGAGAATGGAAAAGGGACTTTCCTTCCTTGAATTTAACTATATGATAATGCAGGGCTACGACTTCTATCACCTCTTCAAGGAATACGACTGCAATATGCAGTTCGGCGGCGACGACCAATGGTCGAATATGCTCTACGGCACCGAGCTTATCAGAAAGAAGCTCGGCAAGGACGCATACGCTATGACTATCAACCTGCTTCTCAACTCAGAGGGCAAGAAGATGGGTAAGACGGCAAGCGGCGCGGTATGGCTTGACCCGAACAAAACGCCCCCCTACGATTTCTATCAGTACTGGCGCAACGTTGGCGACAAGGACGTTCTTAAATGTATCCGTATGCTCACATTCCTTCCTCTTGAAGAAATCGACAAGATGGACTCGTGGGAAGGCGCACAGCTCAACCGCGCAAAGGAAATTCTCGCATACGAGCTTACCAAGCTTATCCACGGCGAAGAAGAGGCAAAGGCGGCTGAGGCTGCTTCGCGCGCTCTGTTCGTTTCGGGCGACAGCGCACTTACCCCCTCGGTTACTGTTGGCGCGGACAAGCTTACTGACGGCAAAATTGATATAATCTCGCTTCTCTGCCTTGGCAATATGGTTCCCTCAAGATCCGAGGGTAGACGCGCTATCGAGCAGGGCGGTGTTTCGGTTGACGGTGAAAAGGTTACCGACGTTAAGGCAAGCGTTGATGCAGAGGCACTTAAGGCAGGCGTGCTTATCAAGCGCGGCAAGAAGAGCTTTAATAAGTTCGTTCTTGAATAATAAAGGATTTCAGTATTAATATAAGCAGACGCACCGCAGGGCTTTATCCCTGCGGTGCGTGTATTTTATTCAATTAATCGACCTGATAAACCGCACGCGCGTCATACGGGTGTTGAGCCGATTTTAGTAATTATGCCGTTATAGTTGTAGCAGATATTCACGGTGGTAGTGCTACTGAAATTAAGCGCACCCCAAGGGGTATTGCGCGCCCCAGGAAGCCTGCCGTTATAGATTATTTTATCAAGCTCGCCCTTTGAATTATACTCAAAGACGCAGGACTCTATTTTATAAACGTCGTATCTTGACTTATATGAGTTAAAGCGGTAGAAAAGGTACACACCGCCGGCATAGCTTATCAGGTGCTTTGCATCATCGCTGTAATCGGGACGGATTATACAGCCTGCGACCTCGGTAATCTGCTTGAAAATAGTATCGTAGTAAATATGATACGGACCAATTGAGCTTATTCTATCGCCGCCCATACTGTACTGTACCCTATCGCTTCCGAGATACTCAAGCCTATCGGGGTGATAGCTGTCATACCTTGCCATACCGTCTGCATTGTAGTAATAGCAGCCGCGCTGGTCAATCATAAATTTTGAGTCCCCGAGAGGAACGAGGAATACAATTCCGTCGGACACAGGTCCTATTTCAGGGCGTATCGCAATATTTCTTTCTACGAGTCGCACGGGAATTCCAACCGTTTTAAGGTCAATTATGGGATATATCATTTACACTTGCCCCCCTTTTAAATGCAGCACAAGGCTAATTTCATTACAATACGATTGTAGCATAGGTGCGAAAAAAAGTCAAGCCATATCCGATTGACAAGAGGGTGTAAATATGATAAAATATGCAAAAACACACTTGGTAGGGATTTAAGCATGGTGGATAAGCAGCTGTTTCGGGGTTTTGAATACGAGCCGTATCTTGGCGGCTATAAAATAACAGACATCAGAGAGGATTACGAGCCAAACTCCGCCACCCTTTACATCCCTGACGGCACTACCGCGATAGGCTCTGATGTCTTTTCGTGTGCCGAATTTTACAGTATAGTTCTTCCAAAAAGCATAATTGAGATAGAGGAAGGTGCATTTGCGTGGTGCGAAAGCCTTCGCCTCATAGAGATTCCGTCAGAGTGCAGGCTTCGCCGTATCGGTTATAATGCGTTCGCCGAAACCCAAATTGAAAGGCTTACTCTGCCCAGCACGCTTGAGGAAATTGACGATGACGCGTTCCAGGGCTGCGAGCTATTAAAGAGCGTGAATTTTGCCTTTCTCACCTCGCTTCGCCGCATTGGCGCGAACGCGTTTGAGGGTTGCGCCTCTCTTGAAACGGCGGCGTTGCCCGACGGACTTCGTGAGCTTGAGAGCGAAGCGTTTGCCAAGTGCACCTCGCTGAAATTTGCAGGCATTCCGTCATCGGTCAAAAAAATGGAATACGATATATTCGATGGCTGCACCTCGCTTGAAGAGATAAATATAGACCTTGATAAAATTCCAAGCAGCTGGGATGAGGATTTTCTTGAGGGCTGCAACGCTACCGTTCACCTTTTTGATTGCAGAGGCTACACCCCTATATCTAAGATGAGGCTGAAGCCGTATGCCTACGGTGAAAACAAGTTCACGGTCTTAGGTCCTGTCGAGTGGGGTTGTATAGAAAATCTTAATCTGCACCCTGATATAGTAGATATAGCCAAAGAGGCGTTTAAGGAACAGCTAAAGCTTCGTTCCTTCAAGGCTAACGCCCCTTACGTGGTTATTGGAAGCTCAGCCTTTGAGCTTAGCGGTGTTAAGCACATTGATTTTAAAGACGGATATATCGGGGACAGCGCCTTTCTTGCGACCTGCGTTGAACGCGCAATACTCGCAAAGGGCTTTGATTATTCCGCCTACCGCGACAGCTCGGTCAAAAGCTTCGTTTTTGCCGAGGGCACAGAGCCCACGTCCTCAATCCCTGCATATACCTTCTATCACACAAGATTCACAGAGCTGAAAATCCCCGACGAAATTACCGACATATCTCATCACGCCTTCAAGGATTGCGTCAACCTCGTCGAGCTTGATTTGGGACGCGTTACGAGAATAGGCGAAAGTGGCTTTGAGAGCTGCGGTGCGCTAAAAGAAATAATCTTTCCAAGGAATAATTGTCTTATATGGGAACGCGCCTTCAAGGATTGCTTTGCTTTGCAGAGAGTCGAAATACAAGATGGCAACAGCGTGTCAGAGGGAATGTTCGAGGGCTGTATAAGTCTTACAGAGGTCGTAGTTAAGGGCAGAAGAAACAGTTTTCATAGGGACTGCTTTGCGCGCTGTCCTCTGAAAAGGCTGGTACTGAGTGATAGCTATTCAACAGAATTCTATGCACACACATTAGAAAATATCCTCAGCAGAATTATAGCGAAAAACGGCGACAAGCTTACTATCGTATTCAAGGACAAAACGATAGTTAAAACCAAGCTGTTCGGCACGCGTTGGAATTAATATTTTCAAAAAACGAATGGCAAGGGCAAGGCGGATTATATCCGTCTTGCCCATTTTATATATACAATTATTTACATATTACTTATTTTATTCTAATCTTGCCCATTTTATCAAGAAGTCTTATAAACAGACCGCCCTGAACCGTTCTGTTCCGGAATCCGATGCGCGTGCAGGCATCGGTATCATACCAGTCAGTCATAGGCTCGCGGTCAGGCGTATCGTTGTAGAAATCCCAAAGGGGTGCTATATATTTCGCAAAGTCGCGGTCGGTAAATTTGTAGGCTTCAAAAAAAGCGCGTTTGCGTATATCGAAGGCTATATAGTTTTATCGTACATAAAATTCAGTGTCAACAAACCGCAAGGCTTTTATCAAGGATTGTTAAGCCTTATTTTTTAAAAAGCTGGGCGATTTTTTGCATTTTGGGTATTGACAAAGCACTTTTTATATGATATTATATTTAAGCGTGCAAAGCGCATACCGATTTTAATACCTGCCCCTGTAGCTCAGCTGGTAGAGCACTTGACTTTTAATCAAGGTGTCCGGAGTTCGATTCTCCGCAGGAGCACCAAAGGGACTGAGAAATCAGTCCCTTACTTTTTCACTATTCACTTTTCACTTTTCACTATTACCTTAATTTCGGGGTGTGGCAATTTCAATACTTCGGGGTGTGGCAAGGTTGTGAGCAAGTAAAAACAGTTAATAACTGTTTTTATGCCGCGAAGTCAACAAAGCAAGGAGTCACAAGACGCGAGTGTATCGAGAGGCTCGTGA
>JAZKYE010000066.1:0-11175 GCA_045611965.1 Eubacteriales bacterium | reverse complement strand
CCTCACGCTTGCGCGCGATATCTGCATATTTAGCCGCAAGTGCTTTCTTTCTCGCAGCTTCTTCGTGTTTATCTGCCATTCTGCATCCTCCTTTACCACATTCTGCCCGAAAGCATTGTAAGTCTTACAAACGTAAAGACATCGCCTTCGGCTATTTCGATCTCTGCATCAAGATCTGTAATTTCGTCGTTACTCTTGAACACGCGCACAAGTCCATCCGTTACCGCATCAATCGCTGTTTGGATGGCTTTTGCCTCGTCCATCTCGTTTTCGTTGTAATGCACTCCGAACGCGAATTTGCCTATCTCGCGCATCCCGTCAAACTGCTCGTCCGTAAGCGGTGAGGGATTTTTCGTACTGTTTGCGCGAGCTTTGTAAGCTGAAATGCAAGATTTCACCGATTCTTCGATAAGCTCACGAAACGTGTGCGGTGTCTTGCCGAGTACAAACGGGTACTCTTTCACCTTTTTGGTGACGTTGCCCATGTGCTTTAGGGCAACGTATATTTGAATATTTTTATTATCCATATACAACTCCACTATTTTTGAAAAAGAGAAAAATAAAGCAACTATATATGCTCAAAATTCTCTAAATTCTGAAATGACAAATTGAATGCCATATTTTTGCTAATTATTTTGTTCGTTAATTTATAAAAATCTTCAAAATGTTTTTTTCGATTGGTATCTTAACAAAACTTGATATATAGAATCACCTTTAATCATAATAGTCGTCTCTTTTCAATAAATCTTTTCCCGAAAATTACTCTGCAGCACCGCCAGATTTCACCCAAGCATCCACTTCGGATACTTTGAATTTCCACAATCGTCCAACCTTTGATGCAGGCATACCGCGTTTTGCAATCCAAATTAAAACAGTATCACGGCTAACGCCGAGATGCTCCATAATCTCTTTAAGTGAATACCATCTTTCGGTTTCGTTTGACATTTTATATTCCTCCGACAAAAAGAAATAATTATTTATTTCATTATACTACTTTTGACGTATTTTGTCAATGGAACATCATAGATTATCGTTGATTTATGATGAATTGCTATTAAAATAGCGGTGAGATGACTCCCACCGCTATAAGCTATTCGGTTAATGTTTCAATTGCTATTTGCATCCCGAGCTTGAAAGCGTATTCAAATATAGATGATTCTGCCAAGCTCATATACTCGCTCCAACAATCGTGGAACTTTTCAAATGTTTCTTTCTGTTGCTCTGTGAAGCTTTTCTCCAAGTCCTCGTGATGCCTTGACATATAGCCAAGCAGTTCCTTCATTTCCTTGGAGTTTGTTCTACTGTCCTCTTGCGGAACGATGTTTCCGTGCCATAGCTCACTTATCACATTCATACGTACACCACCTCCCGCAAGACAAATTCTTCTGCGCTTGCCTTGATGTTGTTCATCTCGGCAACCCAACGGAGCATATCGCGAGCTTTCATATTTTCGTCAACTCCTCTCTCGGTAGCAAGGCGGGTAATGATGGTTTCGATCATCGTTTTTGCTTCAAGATCGATTTCGCAGAGCCGCTGATTGAGAGTGCCTTCCGTAAGAAGTATGGTATGGTAGCCCTTGCGATGCGCTTTGAGATATTCGAGGTGCAATCTTCCGTACTTGCCAACCTCCTTTTGTTCGGGGAGTTCAAGCAAGGGATAATATTGCTCACCTCTGAGTTCATAGATAATTCCGTTCTGTTTAATGTACTTTTCCATATATTGCACCGTCCTTTCCTTTGGTGCTTTAAGTGTACTACAAAGGTGAAAATACTGCAAATGTACCGATTAAAAAAATACGAGAAACGTCCAAAACGCTCTCGTATTTTTTCTTTTAGATGTTTAATTTCACGCGGCTCACGCCGTTGCTTACCTCCCGCGAGAGGATTGTGGTGGGGATTTTGCTGAGCCACTTTTTGCTGAAATTCGTATTGCCGTAATAGCAATCGAAATTGGCTATCGGGAGCACAACCCAATCGGTGTCGGTAGGCTTGTTTGCTTCGCAATAAGCAATTACGTCGCATACGACCTCAAACGGAACGCCACCGAGGTCAAGGGCATTGATAGCATTTTCTTTTTCGGGCGGTAAAATATATTCTTCGGTTCTTAGTGCGCCAAGCTCCAATGCATCGGCAAGTATATCGTCGAAACGCAATGCCCACGCCGCTTTGGTGTTAAGTGCGAAGATCGGCACTTGTAACTGTCGCACCTTCTTTTTCCACTCGGTCTTAAAGCCTTTTGCAATCAGAGCAACGGTCGTTTTCGCCTTTTCGCTGACGGCATCGGGGTTCTTTTTTACAAACTTCACGATGTTTTGTACGTGGCGGAAATACCATCCCTCGCCCTTGACGTTTACAAGCTCGGGAAAGTCGGCGGCTAACGTGCCGAAATTCGTGAACGGCTCGTCCTCGTTTTTGTCGGGAATACTGCACCACGCGCAAAGAGTATTTCGTGTATATTCCACGCGTTCGTAAGGATTACCCTCGCGTAAGCTACCGTCTTGATTGTGGAACAAATATCCTCGCGCGATAACAGTAAGTATTCTGCCGAATCCCTCGAAGTCGGTGATGGTCTTAAACGTGAACCTGCCGAGATAGGAGAGGTCGTGCTTACTTGCGGCAGAATAGGTCGGCTTTTTGATATATGATTGAAATTCTAACCATTCGTTCGTCATTTCCAAAACCTCCATTTCTTCTTTTTCGGTTCAAGCTCATCGAAGGCGTGACTGCGGTCGAGAGTCAAGCCAAGTACGGTTGCGGGTAATACCTCCAACGCGAACTGACGCTTGCCGAGGGCAACCGCGCATTTTACAACATCATCAAAAGGAATGGCATTTTGCCTACTGCTCGGTGGGCATATTACGTTGATGCAGTTACGGACGATATGCGCTTTGTAATCGTCGGCGCGCTCAATACCCGAAAGCATTGCTTGTAAATCCTTGCTATCGCCTTTCTGCTTGGTGACGTTTGCCTTTATGCCCTTGTTGCGGTGCATATCGTCAAGGTCGCAAATAATATCACCTACAATACGATAACCACCGTGGCTGAAATCACAGAGAACGTCCAAATAGTAGGATAATCCCATCACATCCGTAAGTCCGTAAAGTAAGCGCTGCCGTTCTTCCGGCGGAGTAAGATGCCAACGGGTATCCTCCAAGCCGTGTCGCGCCTTGCGGACTTTTTGAGGCGACATATTCTCAAACAAAGAGTAAAGCTCGTCAACGGAATAGTCGTTTTCTTGTCCGCGAGCATAAAGAATACGGTAAACATCGCCCTTACGCTTCATTTCAGAGGGGATATGATTGACGTAACGGATACGCTGCAAGGCAGTTTCGTAGTCACGGATAATAGATGCCACTCGGTCAAGCGTTGTTTTATTAAGCCGTTCCTTCCAATCGGGAGATTGTGCGAATGTGAATAAGCACTCGTCACTTACAGGAGAGATCGTGACCTTTTCGGTCTTATGCTCCAACATATACGCGAAATACGGTAGTCTTTCAAGGTTGGAGCTAACGGAGTTCCAATCCACGCTATCAAAAAACTTTTTGAGTCGCGCGTTCTTCGTCGGTTCGTACCATTTGTGCGCTTCGTCACTCTCTGCAATCGTCTTGTAGCGCAAGAAGATACTACGCCGCGCTCTTTTATTTTCGATATACTCGGAAAGATCGGGCTTGATACCGCTTTTGGCGGAGTCGATTTCAAGTCCCGTAAGAATAGCGAGTGTTTCTACGTCTTGGTTGTAATGCACCTTGTCCTCGCTCTTGGTGTTTTCATCATAGGCAAGCACACCGCGATTGAGCGCGGCGTTACTAATCTGACCGACGCGAGAGGAAAAGGTATTTCTTACGGTGACAAATCGGGCGTACCAATCGTTTGCATCCGAGATTAGCGGTTCTGCGGTAGGTATTTTCAACAGCGGCAGCTCGATACTGCTGCGAATCACACATTGATTGATAAGTGGATCGGCAATGGTTTTGACCATATCACCGTCGAAGTCCGCGCCGCCAAGCCGTTCGGGAATGAGCGAACGCGAGTCTACCATTATCACGTAGCCGAGGTGCGAAAAGTATTTTTCACGCAACGCTCCCGATTTCATCGGCTTTACAAGTGCTTCTTCGTTTCTTGCGATATGAGGGCTACGGAGCACGGTATAAAATTCATTTTCGGCATAGTGCGGTAGCGGAGCGTATATCTCATTTCCAGTTATAAATTCTTCCTCAAGGCGGCGGTAAATATCGTCGCCTTTTTCTTTTTGGGAATCTTTTGCGATAATCGCAATTAAGCGCAAAAGGTCATCGGACAGATAGCGGTTATCTCCCGTGACCAAAAGCTTTCCCACCGCGTATTTGGAAAGGATGTTTTCGGCGCGGTCGGATAGCTCCTTTGCAAATATCGGCTCGTCGATAAACATCCCGTTCTTGGCAATCAGCTCCGCGCGATACTGACGGCGTTCGGTGGCTATCGCTACGTCCTCTAAATCGTCAAGAAAGTATTTGCGGCGCGCGCCGTTGTCGGCAACAAGACGGTAATATGCGACCTCGGTGGTTTTCGTAATCCAATTAGAACTGTTATACTCGGGAGAGTCATACCAACCGAGAGGCAGATGCTTCGGACGAAATTCCTCATCGGTGATGGAGAGAGTGTTCAAGAACTGATAGTTCAGCTCTGTCGTATCCTGCGCGCTAAGCTTATCCTTGCCCGATACGTAGAGCGCGTGACCGTACTTTGCACAACGGTCAAGATATTCTCCCCACGAGAGGTGGTTGCTTTCCATCCACTTACGACCTTTGAACATACTGTCGGTCAAGATGATATCCACGTCGGCGGGATTGTGTCGCTCACCCCACATATCCACGATATACGGTACGCCAAGCTCATTGAATAAGCCTGCAAAATCCACATTGTGCACAACGCCCTTGATATACGGCATACGGATCTGAAAGGAATTATGTTCACATCCAAGCGCTTCGGCAAGGCGTGGTGAAATAAAGCCTTCACCGTCAAACTCGGTAATCGTAATATCCGTCGTTTTCTCCACGCGGGAATACTTGCGCATCGGGTTATCGGTGCCGTTGTCCTCTACCGTGATAACGTTCACGTTCTGAATGGTGGATTGCGGATTTTTAATTACGATGATTTTCTTATCCGAAAGAATGCTCGTGTTGCTATATCTCGCTCCGCTTGTGAAAAGCAGCGCGTTATAGGCGTATAGCTTACTGAGTTGGCAATCTCCAATATTCATACCGAGCATCATACGCTCACGAAGCGGCTCGTACACGTCGGCGCGCACGAAAGAGAGGCGGTTCTCACGGCTCATTGAAGCCGAGCGTTCAAATGCAATATATCTATCGTTCAAGTTACCAAAATGGATTCTGATACCATCGGGGCGAAACATATATTCTGCAATTTTTTGTTGCTCCAACACTCTGCCCACGGGCTTGCGGTCGAAGATGCCCGAAAAGTCGATATAAACTAATACGTCGCTGAGCGCATCGGATAAAACCGAACTGTCGGGTTTCTTTCCTAAAACAAGCATCGCTTGATAGAAAATCGGGCAATCGTCCTGTAAGGTTCTTTCCACCAAATATTCCTTTGAGGGATCGGTGGTGTCAAAATAAAAGCTATAACCGTCACCCGTCCGTCGCGCTGAAGCAAGGATACTTTGCGCCGATATTTCGGGGATGATATATTTTTTGTTTTTCATACGGTTCTCCTTTGATAGAGAGTGGTTTCATTATATCACAATTCCTCCACAAAGTCAATATACAGTTATTTGATAACTGCCCCCACAAATTCAAAAAAATGCGTGGAAATTACGTTATCAAATTCAAGAAAAAGGAGGAAAAGCTATGCTAAAAATTACCCCAAGGCAAGCGGAGAGAGTCAATCGCCTTGTGTTAGAGTTATGGGCGAACTGTGACCAAGACGGCAACTGCGTTCTGCTTGACGACGGAGAGGCACACCGCTGTGTGCAACTCATTTCCGTGTACGGCATCTACTGCAATTATTTCAAAAATGCGGTACTGCCTGCGGACAAAGAACTACACGAAGAAATCCAAAAACAAAATCACAAACAGTAAAAAGGAGAAATGAAAGTATGAAGAAAATGAACCAAACCTATCTTATCGGTATCGACCACGGCTACGGCAATATGAAAACGGCAAACTGCTGCTTTCCCACGGGTGTTGTGAAAAGTGATACCGAACCCACCTTTGTATCCGACCTGCTCGTATGGAACGGAAACTATTATTCCATCGGTGTCGGGCACAAGGAATTCAAAGCCGACAAATTCAACGACGAGGATTATTACGTCCTCACCCTTGCCGCGATTGCGCGGGAGCTTTGGCGAGAGCGCATCACCGAAGCCGACGTCTATATTGCGGCAGGTCTGCCTCTTACTTGGGTAAGTGAGCAGAAAACCGAGTTTAAGAACTATCTGCTTCAAAACAGCGAGGTGATATTTACCTTCCGCGAAGTGGAATACCACATCAATATCGTGGGGGCGGAGGTTTACCCGCAGGGGTTCGCCGCCATCGTCAACAATCTTCCGAGCTTTACGGGCGTTACGATGCTTTGCGATATTGGAAACGGTACGATGAACCTGCTTCGCATCGTCAATAAGAAGCCCGATGCACAGATGATGTTTACCGAGAAATACGGCACTCACCAATGCGCGCTCCTTATTCGCGAGGAAATGATGAAGGTTCACCACGCGAGCCTTGACGACGCTATCATTACGGAAATCTTGAAGAAAGGCACGGCAGATATTGACGGTGCATATCTTGAAACGGTTGTAAAGACCGCTAAGGCGTACACGGCGGGTATCTTCCGCCGTCTGCGCGAGCACGAATACGATCCTAAGCTGATGAAGCTCTATGTTGTCGGTGGTGGCGGTTGTCTTATCCGCAACTTTGCCGATTACGACGAGAGCCGCGTGACCGTCAACGACGATATTTGCGCTACCGCTAAGGGATACGAGCGTATGCTTGAGATGCAACTTCTCCGTGGCGGTGGACGCGTATGACAAAGCGGTTCAGCCTGCGCTTTAATTTAGATAATGAAGCAGAGCGCAAGGCTTGGGAGCATCTGCAATCCGTGACAGACTCAAAAAACAAGGCGATTATCTCTGCAATAAACGCTTACTTTGAAACGGACGACAATTTGGAAAAGGTAATACGGGAAACTATCAGAGAGTGCCTAAAGGATATATCCGTAGCGCAAGCGGTAGCGGACAAACCTACCGAGGAAATATCCGAGGATGAAAACACCCTTATGGACTCTCTCGATATGTTTCTGTGAGTGGCATTATTGTGATGCCGCTTTTTGTTATTCCAAAACAAGTGGCGGCATCACTTTGGCATTATGTAATTTTAGGAGAAAATTATGATATGAAACGAATACGAGAGAACGAAGAACGGCAGCTCTTATCTTCGAAAGATATGGAGATACGAGTGTCTTACACCGTAACAAGCAGGACGTTTGTGTGCCAAACGTCGCCCCGCCACAAGGCTTTTGTGGCAGAGATTTTAGGGGATGCCCCTAATACCCCGAATGAAAGGATGGTTTTATGAAAAAAGAAGATATAAGAATCGTTGCCCGTGTAACGAAAAAGGAGAAGGAGCGTATCAACTCCATAGCCGAAAGATGTGGGTTAAGCACAACAGAATATATCCGTCAGAGAGCGTTGGGATTTGAGCCGAGATCGGTTCCGCCTGACGCTCTTTTTGCTTTCTGCGAGAAATTGGACGTACTCATCGAGCCACCGTTCTCCGCAGAGGTCAACGCGGCGGCGCTCGCATTACTAAGGGATATATCCGACACATTGATTGCGCCGAGAAAGGAGAATATGCGTAAATGGCAACCACAGGATTCTGGCCCGTCAAAGGACGGTTGAAAGAGGTTATCGACTATGCGAACAATCCCGACAAGACCACCGCCAAGGAATATCTTGACGAGGACTTATATGCGGCGATTCGCTATGTAGAGAATGACTCTAAAACCGACCACACGGCATTTGTTACGGGTATCAACTGCTCCAAGCACAATGCCTATCACGAAATGATCGCCGTCAAGCGCCGTTTCGGTGAGCGCGGAAAGAATATCGCCTATCACGGATACCAAAGCTTTGCCGAGGGAGAGGTCACACCCGAAGAAGCGCATCAGATTGGCGTGGAAACCGCTCGAATGATGTGGGGCGCAAAATACCAAGTGGTCGTCACCACGCATCTCAATACCGATAATATTCACAACCATTTCGTAATCAATAGCGTTTCCTTTACAGACGGGAAGAAATTCCGCAACAGTATTGGCGACCGTTTGGAGCTCAGAAAGATCTCCGACGAGATATGTACCGAGCGAAGCAAATCAGTTATAGAGAGCCACAAATTTTATAGCAACAAGAAGGCGTATTGGGCGCAGAAGGCAGGTCACGTTACCCATCGAGAAATGCTGCGACGCGACGTAGAAGAAGCATTATCACAATGCATTAACCATATTGAGTTTGTAGCATTTCTCAAAGCGCTTGGATACACCTTCACGCGAGATTTCAATTACGAGCACCCCTCTGTTATTTCATCGGGGTGGTCGCGCTCCGTTCGTCTTAGCAGCTTAAATGAGAAATATACGAAAGAAAATCTCTTTAAGCGCTTTCGTTGGAATCACGATCGAATGGAGCAGATCAAATACCGACCACCGCAAATGAAGCGGAAGCCGCTACTTGATTTTGAACGCTATATGCAAGAAGCGGAGCAGATGGACGGGCTTCAGCTCGTATTCGCTCTTATCGTGGAGTTATTTAAGATCTGCACGGGTAATAACGTGCAGGAGGCGGATAGCCGCCCCGTATCTCCGATGATACGAACCGAGGCATCGAAAGCCGACAAATATATGGAAGAATATTGGCTCTTGCGCGACCATTATATCGAGTCGCCGCAGGAGCTTTTGTCATTTCAGCAGAATAAGGCGGCTCAAATTGCCGAGTTGGAGCAGAAACGCTATGAATTGCGCTTGCGGATTCGCCGCGTGAAAACGCCCGAGGAAGAAGCATCGCTCAAAGAACAATGCAAGGAGCTGACTAAGAAGATAACGCCCTTGCGCAAGCAACTGAAGATTTCTCTGCGCATTGAGCAACACATTCCGCGTATCAAGGAATTGCTTGATGCCGAACGAGAGATCGAACTCAAAAACAATGGACTTATCCAAAAGAAAGAAAAAACAAGAACGAGGTAAAATAATATGAAAAACACGAAAAATATATTGATTGAGAAATTACACACATTTGAAAACCACCCTTACAAGGTGCAGGACAACGAAGAAATGGAGCGCCTTTCCGAGAGCATTCGCGAGCACGGCATTTTATCTCCGATAATCGTTCGCCCCAAGGAGAATACCGAAGATGAATACGAGATCATATCCGGTCACAGACGGGTTATGGCAAGCCAAAAGGCAGGGATCAAAGAGGTTCCTGCCTTAATCGTTTCTCTCGACCGTGATGCGGCGGCAATCGTTTTGGTGGATAGCAACCTTCATCGCGAGCACATTCTGCCAAGCGAGAAAGCCTTCGCTTACAAGATGAAAGCCGATGCAATGGCGCATCAAGGTTGGAGGTCTGATTTAACTTCGTGCCAAGTTGGCGCGAAGTTGAGAACCGACGAGCAAATAGCAGTAGATAGCAATGAAAGTGCAAGACAGGTTCAGCGCTATATCCGTCTTACAAACCTTATCCCCGAAATCCTTGAATACGTGGACGAGGGGCGCATTTCCTTTACTCCCGCTGTGGAGCTATCCTATCTCAACGAGCAAGAGCAATACGACCTCTTGGAGCAGATGGAAATCAATGATTGCACTCCGTCGCTCTCGCAGGCTTGCCGCTTCAAGAAGATTAGCTTCGAGCAGGGGTTGACTCCCGAGGTCATTGCCGAGATTATGAGCGAGGAAAAGGCAAATCAGAAGGAGATGTTCAAGGTGCCGATGGAGCGTATCAGAAAGTATATCCCGAAAGGCAATGCAAAGCAAACCGAGGACTTCGTGCTCAAAGCCTGCGAGCACTACTACAAAGTCCTTCAGCGCAAAAAAGAGCACTGCTTATAAGGAGGACTGCCTATGACCAAACGCAAAAAGATCGACGTTGCGCTCCCCGAAGAACTGCTCAATTCCTTTGCTAAAGCCTTGGTGCCCGAGATCCGCGCCTTTTACGACAGCGACGAGGGCAAAGCCTACTTTGATAAGTGGCTTGCAAAACACCCCGAATACGATGAAAGGACACCCGATGCTCGCGCGTCGGGTGTTTCCATATCGGTACAATCGACTTCTCACGATAAATAAGTATAATTATATTAGGACTAATAGGAGGTATTACGATGAATGTAGTAATATACGCTCGATATTCAAGCCATAGTCAGACCGAGCAATCCATTGAAGGACAGTTGAAGGTCTGTTACGAATATGCCGAATCTCACAATTACACCGTTGTGGGCGAATATATCGACCGCGCACAAAGCGGTAAATTTGATAACCGTGCTGAATTTCAAAGAATGATTTCGGATAGTGAAAAGCACACCTTTGAAGGTGTGCTCGTCTATCAGCTCGACCGCTTTGCCCGTAACCGTTATGACAGCGCAATCAACAAAGCCAAGCTAAAGAAAAACGGCGTCCGAGTGATGTCTGCCAAGGAGAATATTTCGGACGATGCTTCGGGCATTCTTATTGAGGGCGTTCTTGAAAGTATGGCGGAATACTATTCCGTGGAGCTTGCACAGAAGATCAACCGAGGAATGTCACTCAACGCCGAGAAGTGCCTATCCAACGGAAGCAATCCCGGGCTTGGCTACAAGGTAAACAAAGACCGTACCTTTTCTGTTGACGAGGAAGAAGCGGCAATTGTCCGCGAGATCTATGAGCGATATGCAAGCGGCGAAACCAAAGCAGAGATCGTCAAGGACTTGCAACGAAGAAAGGTTAAGACTTCGATTGGTAACGAGTTTACCTACAACAGCCTCAGCCATCTTCTCAAAAACAAACGCTATATCGGCGTATATATTTACAAAGGAGAGGAAAAGCCCGGTGGAATGCCTCGTATTATGGACGACGACTTATTCTATCGGGTACAAGCACTTATGAACAAGAACAAATCCGCACCCGCGCGTACTCGCGGTGAAAACGAATACCTTTTGACAACCAA
>JAZKYE010000065.1:0-12107 GCA_045611965.1 Eubacteriales bacterium | reverse complement strand
GACATTTCCCGCACCAAAAAATACTGCAGAAAAGTATACATTTTCTGCAGTATTTTTTTATCCATTGCGAAAGCAATGGCATATCACCGCCGTTAGGCGTATATCATCACCGTAGGTGCATCTCATTAACCGTAGGTTGTATTTCTTTCGCAATGATGCATACCGCTTGCGGCATCTTGCGTCATTTGTCGTGTCCGACCGACAAATAGCAAATATACAACACTATGCATCGGTGATATACACGGCTTTGCCGTGATTAAGACGCGGCAGTTCCAGACTAAACGAAAAAGGCGAAAATAGCTTTTTGTCCGCGCGTCACAAAAGCAGTCCGAATGGACTGCTTTTTTCGTAAGAGGGTTAAGGATTTCAACTCAATTTCGAACAAGAGCGAAAAAGCATCTTTGAAATACATAGTACAAAAAAAGAGATGAAGCATGCGAAATTGATAATATACAACGACAAGCCGTTGATTTTAGTAGCATTATGTGGTATAATGCTATATGTTAATCACATTCAAGGGAGCATCTGATGGCACATTATCTTATCGATTATGAGAACGTGAAAAATATAAACGGGCTCGATACACTTTTAGCAGAGGATACCATTGTTATCTTCTACAGTAATCAGGCAAACTCAATGACTTTTGACCTACACTTAGCGCTTTGCGCGTCGGCCGCTGCCAAGAAATATTTCTTTATACAAAGCGGTGGAAAGAATGCACTTGATTTTCAGTTGTCAACCTATGTTGGGTATCTCATATCCGAAAACCCCGATGAAAAAATTACTATCGTGTCAAATGATAAGGGCTTCTCATATATTATGGATTTCTGGAAAGCACGTGGCGTCAATACACTCGAAAGACGCACAAATATAACCGAAGCCAAGAAGTCATCGGTGACAGCAACTAACGATAAAACAACATCGGCAGACAAAGATAACGAAGCAGCCGAGGCAAACGAAAGCGAACTTTTAAGCTGCCTGCGCAATGCCGCAAAAAAACTATCCTTAAACGACGAGATGTGCAATAAGATCGAGAGTATAGTAAATCAGTACAAAACAAAAACTGCGATAAACAACAATCTTATGAAGCTTATCCGCGATAGTCAGAGAGTCGGAAAAATAACTAAACTGATAAAGCCGTTTTTAAAGGGCAAAAACTGATTTCACAAGAGGGAAAGCGCTATGAACGATACTATAAACGTGCTGATGAACAGACGCTCGGTAAGAGCGTTTACTGATGAGCCGATAAGCGATGCAAATCGTGAGGCTATACTTAATGCGGCATTTCGTGCGCCCACCGCAGGAAACCAGCAGTTGTACACAATTATTGACATAAAAGACCAAAATCACAAAAAAGAGCTTGCCGTGCTTTGTGATAATCAGCCATTTATTGCAGATGCAAAGCTTGTGCTTGTATTTATCGCAGACCCCCTCAAATGGTACAATGCGTACCTTGCCGAGGGGCTATCACCGAGACCACTTGACGTGGGTGACCTGATGCTTGCGATATCCGATGCTAATATCGCGGCACAAAATGCGGTGGTATGCGCGCAGAGTCTTGGAATAGGCTCGTGCTATATCGGTGATATTATGGAAAACTATGAGGGTGTGCGAGAGCTTCTTGCATTGCCGAAGCAGGTATTCCCTGCGTGCATGCTCGTATTTGGACATCCCACCGAGGGGCAGAAAAGCAGGCCGCTTCTGCCGAGGATTGACAGTCGGTATGTTGTGTTTGAGGACTGCTACCGTGAGCTTTCCGCAGACGAGCTTCGCGCGGCGCTTGAGCACAAGTCGGGGGTGCGTGAATATCACGACTGGCTATCGGCATTTCTTACGCGTAAATATAATTCCGATTTTTCGGTAGAGATGTCGCGCTCTGTAAAAAAATATTTAGAGGATTTTAACTGACTTTAATTTTGGTACGCGCTTTTGGTTATATTGGTTGAGAATAAAATGGGGGAAGCCATAATTTTCTTAACTCTATTTAACTCGCAATTCGCTCTCTTTGTATATGAATTAAATCGTGCCATGCACGATGAAATCCTCACTCCGCTCGGATGAAATCTTCAACCTACGGCATCAGTTGAAATTAAATCCGCCTACCCCTGCGTTAGCAGGATTTCATCGCGAAGTGATTTCATCCACCATAGGTGGATTTATTCCGCAGAAGGCGGATTTAGTTGAAAAAAGCGAAGCTTGCATATCTTCCGCAACTTGTTGCGCTATGGAATCAGACCAAAGGTCTGGATGGAATCACGGGAACACCGTGTATGGCATCAAGCTGCAGGGGAACAAGTTAGGATACGCGCTTCGCGCGATGCCATGCGCCACTCCGTCGCAATTCCATACAACGCGCGAACGCGTTGATGCCATGCCAAGCCTGCGGTTTGGATAAAAAATACCGAGAACGATGTTCTCGGTATTTTTGGCAGGGGTAGCTGGATTTGAACCAACGAGTGAGGGAGTCAAAGTCCCTTGCCTTACCGCTTGGCGATACCCCTATGTATTGAACGATAGATATTTTAACACAAAGACGCATTTATGTCAATATGTTTTTTGACACATCGAGTGTTTTTCTTAAAATTTCCACTTGAAAAATGTAAAGACAAGTGATATAATAGTATAATAAATATTTAAAATTTCTCGCGAGGGCAGGTATATGAGAGTTGTCATTAAAATAGGAACTTCTACGCTTACATACAAAAACGGTTGCATCAACATCCGTGCGGTTGAGACGCTTTGTAAGGCGGTCAGCGATATAAAGAATGCGGGATGCGAGGTTATTCTCGTTTCCTCGGGAGCTATCGGCATGGGTGTCGGTAAGCTTCATCTGCGTGAGCGTCCGTCGGATATTGCGGGCAAGCAGGCGTGCGCGGCTGTCGGTCAATGTGAGCTTATGTACACCTACGACAAGCTTTTCGGTGAGTACAATCACACGGTGGCGCAGATTCTTCTTACCGCGCCCGACCTTACCTGTGAGGACAGGCATAAAAAGTTTGAGGACACGGTGATGCGACTTCTTGAGCTTGGTGTGCTTCCTATAATCAACGAAAACGACACCGTTGCTACTGAAGAAATTGAGTTTGGTGACAACGATACGCTTGCGGCAAAGGTTGCTGTCAGCACGGGGGCTGACCTTCTTATTCTGCTCTCTGATATTGACGGTCTTTATACTAAGGACCCTCACAAGTATACTGACGCAGAGCTTATACCCGAGGTTCACGAGATAGACGAGCGCATTCTTGCGCTTGCGGGCGGTGCAGGCTCATCGCTTGGCACGGGCGGTATGGAAACCAAGCTTCGCGCGGCAAGCATTGCAACAGCGGCAGGCTGTGATATGATTATAACTAACGGTGCCTATCCTGAAAGGCTTTACTGCATTGCTGACGGAAAGGCGTGCGGAACAAGATTTTTTGCAAAGAAATAAAATGACCGCCTATGCGGTGCTGAAGGTGAAACGGTTATGGCGAATTTACTGACAACCACAGAAATTCTAAAGCGAGCGAGGGCTGCAAAGAGCCGAGTGTGCGCGCTAAATGACGGCAATATAAACGACGCGCTTCGCAGTATGGCGTCTGCGCTTATCAACAATACTGACAAAATACTTGAAGCAAATGCGCTTGATATTGAAAATGCGAGGGGCAACATATCAGAGGTTATGATAGACCGTCTGCGCCTGAATGCCGATAGAATTTCGGCTATGGCAAAGGGCATTCTTGAGATAACCGCGCTTCCCTCCCCTCTCGGCAGGGTGCTTAAACGCACCGAGAGACCAAACGGTCTTGTTATCGAAAGACGAAGCGTGCCTATGGGCGTTATCGCGATTATATATGAGAGCCGTCCTAACGTCACCTCGGATGCGGCGGCGCTTGCGCTGAAAAGCGGAAACGTATGTATTCTGCGCGGTGGCAAGGAAGCATACGGCTCATCCTTTGCGATTGTAGAGGCGCTGCGCGAGGGACTTCGCGCGGTGGGCGTATGCGATGACGCAATACAGCTTATAAACGACACGACACGCGCGAGCGCGTTAGAGCTTATGAAGGCAAACGGATATGTAGATTTGCTCATTCCGCGCGGCGGCGCTGGTCTTATCCGTGCGTGTGTTGAAAACGCAACTGTGCCTTGTCTTGAAACGGGAACGGGAATATGTCATATTTACGTGGACGGTGCAGCTGACCTCGATATGGCGCTTAACATTCTCGAAAACGCAAAGACAAGCCGTCCGTCGGTATGTAACGCGGCAGAGGTATGCCTTATTCACGAGAGCGTAGCAAATGAATTTTTGCCTATGTTGAAAAAAAGGCTTACCGATGAGAGGGCTGATAACCCCGTTGAGCTTATTCTTGACAAGAGAGCTGCCGAAATCATAGAGGGCACACCTGCAGATGATAGCTCGTTTGATACGGAATTTCTTGACTACAAGCTTGCTGTCAAAATAGTCGATAGCATCGACGAGGCGATAGCGCATATTGCTATACATTCAACAGGTCACAGTGAGGCAATAATCACAAGCTCTTCGGAAAATGCCGAGCACTTTACAGCCACGGTTGACAGCGCGGCTGTTTACGTAAACGCATCGACAAGATTTACCGACGGCGGTGAGTTCGGTCTTGGCTGTGAGATGGGAATATCGACGCAGAAGATGCACGCGAGAGGTCCTCTTGGAATTGAAGAGCTGACTACTTACAAGTATATAATTCTCGGTGGCGGACAGATAAGATAAAACTATTTTTTGGGGGTCTTAAAATGAAGGTTGGATTTATAGGATGCGGAAATATGGGCTCGGCACTCGCCGTAGCTATTTCACGCACTATGGGAACTAAAATTTACATTTCCGACAAGAATGAGGCTAAACTTGAAGCGCTTAAAAGCGAATACGGCTTTGAAATAGCCACAAACAAAATGATTGCAAAGGGATGCGATTATATCTTCCTTGCGGTAAAGCCTAACATTGTCGGTGCTGTTGCTGATGAAATCGCGCAAGATATAAATTCAGGCGCAACGCTCGTATCTATGGCGGCAGGCGTTTCGCTCGACGCGCTATGCGAGTTATTCCCTGATGTTAAGATCATACGCATTATGCCAAACACGCCTGTGGCAGTTGGCGAGGGTGTTGTGCTTTACTCAACTAAATCGCCGCTTGACGAGCTTGACGAGGCACACTTCAAGGATATTATGCAGTATGTAGGACTTCTCGACTACATTGACGAGAAGCTTATTGATGCGGCAAGCGCGGTATCGGGATGCGGACCTGCCTTTGCTTATATGTTCATTGAGGCACTTTCTGACGGTGCGGTAGCCTGCGGACTTCCCCGCGACAAGGCTATGCTCTACGCGGCAGCTATGCTTAAAGGCGCTTCGGCTATGGCGCTTGCATCAGGTAAGCACCCCGGTCAGCTTAAGGATGAGGTCTGCTCGCCCGGCGGAAGCACTATTGAGGGTGTTGGCGCGCTTGAAACGGGTGCATTTCGCGGCACGGTTGCGGATGCAGTAATTGCCGCTTACGAAAAGACCAAATCTCTTTTCAAAAAATAATTTCAAAACAAGGAAACAGAAAAACATATGGCGCTTCACATAATGGATGAGGTCAACCGCTGCCTTCAATGCAAAAATCCTATGTGTATGAAGGGGTGTCCTATCAGCACCCCCATTCCCAAGGTTATCGGCCTTGTAAAGGAAGGCAAGCTTGATGAGGCAGGAAGAATTCTTTTTGAGAATAATCCTCTGACAACGGTGTGCAGTCTTATTTGTAATCATGAAAAGCAATGCGAGGGCAACTGCGTGCTTGGCAGAAAGGGTGCTTCGATACACTTCTCTACCATTGAGCATTATGTATCGAGTGCGTATGCGCCCAAGATGACGAAGGGCCCTGCAGAGTGGAACGGGATGAGAGTCGCTATTATCGGTTCAGGTCCTGCAGGAATTACTATCGCAATAATTCTCGCGCGCTACGGCTACAAGGTAACTATCTTTGAAAACAAGAGCGAGATAGGCGGTGTTCTTCGCTACGGAATCCCTGATTTCCGTCTGCCGAAATCCGTCCTTGACGATATTCAGTACCGTCATATTGAGATGAAGGGCATTAAGATACGCCCCAACGCGCATATCGGTGGCTCTATCGGTATAGACGACCTTTTCCGTGACGGCTACAAGGCGATATTCGTGGGCACGGGGGTATGGAAGCCAAACGCGCTTCATATCAAGGGCGAAACGCTCGGTCACGTTCACTTCGGCATAAATTATCTCAACAGCCCCGATTCATTCAAGCTCGGCAGGCGCGTTATAGTTATAGGCGCAGGCAACGCGGCTATGGACGTAGCGAGAACCGCAATACGTCACGGTGTTGAAGAGCTCACCTGCTTCTCGATAACGAGCAAGGTTGCCGCGAGCGATTATGAATTCACCTACGCAAAGCTTGAAGGCGTTGATTTTGAATACAAAAAGCGCCCTGTTGAAATCGTTGACGAGGGTGTAATCTTCCGTGACGTTATCGAAAACGATGACGGTAGCTTTACCGATGTGGATGGCACAGATAAGCTATACGAGGCGGATAGCGTTATCGTATCAATTAGCCAAGGACCGCAGAATGTTATCGTGAACTCTACCACAGGTCTTACTACGAATTCAAGAGGCCTTCTTATGGCAGACGAGTACGGCAACACCTCACGGCCCGGTGTATTCTCGAGCGGTGACGTGGTTATGGGCCCGAGGACCGTCGTTGAGGCCGTCTCGCACAGCAAGGTCGTTGCACAAACTATGCACGAGTATATGCAGGGTTTGAAGGAAGAGTAAAAATTTAATTTCTAACATAATTAAGGGGATGCCACATTTGGTAAGACCGAAAAAGACCGAATGGAAACAAGGTTTTTCTCAAATATAGCAAAAGTGCAAATAAAATGATAAAGCGAAGAAATCCTGCGGATTTCTTCGCTGGTCTTTTTCTACCGCCGTTTCCTTCCTCTCGACGTATATATATACGAAAACATAAAGACAAATACGCGTGGCGTATTTGCTTCGGGGCGGATAACAACGCTTCTTCCCTAAATCGGCCTATCCCCTTTACAAAATGGTAGTCACAAATTCGCATTTGAGACTACCATTTTGTTCTTTTAATTACCGCCATCCTTATATGAAGCAAGGCTTTAAGATAGGCTTCTATCATATCAATAATAGACGCATCGTGTCCCACACGCGAGCGTGAAAATGACGATATCAGATTTATTGTTTATCGGATATTCTATCAAGCTTCATACAAGAAAGATAGTATTGCGAAAAGACGGGGCTTGATGCGAGGTCTATGACCGTAGCGCAGCTTGCGAGCGACTTTGATTTGCTTTTCAGGTCGTTATCAAACAAAAGCAGCGCAGCGCCGTCAAGGGCGGCATTTCCGACCGCAGATGCCTTGTGTGACAGCTCGCTTGGGATAAGCCCTATTCGTGAGGCGCTTTCCATATTAAGATAGTTGCCGAAGCCGCCTGCGATATAAAACGCCTTGACATCCTCGCTTTTAACCTCTGATTCCGACATCAGCGTAAGTATGCCAGCGCAGATTGCGCCCTTGGCAAGCTGAAGCATTCTTATATCGTTCTGTGTAAGTACAACGGGGGCTTTTATCTCAAAGGGCGTGTTTCCCAAAAAACCACCCTCGTCAAGCTCGCCTGCTTCAAGAAGCGCGGCGGTAGCATCCACAAGACCGCTTCCGCATATGCCACGCGGTTCGCCCTCACCGATAGTATGCGCCAAAAGCATGCCACCAGAGATAGATACTCTGTCAATTGCACCGTCCTCGCCACGAATTCCCATTGATATACCGACACCCTCAAACGCAGGGCCTGCGGCGCATGAGCAGACGGCAAGCACGCCATCCTTACAGAGTGCGATTTCACCGTTAGTACCGATATCAACGAGCATAGAACCGTCTTTTTCATAAAGCTCAGTTGCAAGCACAGCGCAAAGAGCATCTGCACCAACAAATGCGCCGATACACGCAGGAATGTAAATCTTTGTATGCTTTTTAAGCGACGTAAGTCCGATAGAATGTGCGTACAGTTCTTCGCCAAACAGACGCTCAACCTTAAATGGGGCTTGTGAAAACGGCGAGGAATCCCCGCCTGCGAGAAGTGTGAGCATAACGGTGTTGCCCGTAATTACTGCGGAATCTATGTGCTCTTTTTCCACACGCGCCTTTTCACAAAGACTTGCGATAAGCTCGTCAACTGCGCGTCGCACCGATGATGCAAGCAGGTCGTTCTTGCCCGAAAGACTTGCCTCGACGCGCGAGATAACATCAGCGCCCCACTCTGCCTGCGGATTAAGAGAGGCGGCACTCGAAAGCAATTCCCCCTCGGCAGAATAAAGCCTTGCGGCAAGTGTAGTTGTTCCGATATCAACGGCTACACCGAAGCGCGAAAAGGGTGGCTCTTTACAAAGCGAGATATCCGTGGCGCAGTTTAAAATCTGCGCTCTTGCGCCTGAATTTACGGGGGCTACCGTGAGGTCCCCCAAGGCGCGCGTCATACACGCAAGGCGTATGCCGAGGGCAAGCTCGCGCTCTGATAGCAAAGCAAGCTCGCTCTCGGTAGGGGTGCTCACATCACCCGACACATATACCCTGCATTTGCCGCACGCACCTCTGCCGCCGCAGGGCGCTTCGGCGCGGATTATTTCGGATATGGTCAAGCCTCGCTCGGCCTCAATTTTTCTTCCGTCGTAGCTGACGGTTACGGCTTTATTCATATATACTCCTAAATGCGAAGCGCATTTCATTCTTCAAAACAATGTGTATTAGCTTGATAATCTCCTGCGACAACACTTATAAACAAAATACATAATAATTATAATACATTTTTTCGGCTTTGTAAATCGTATTGAAGGTTTTTTCCGCGACAAATTTACCAAGGCGGGCAGGTTGAGAAAAAAGCAAACGGCAGAAGCACCGCCTTTTCATAACGATACCTCTGCCGTTTAAATATGGATTTATATGAGTGTTAAATACTCTAAAAATTATTCTTCGATCTCACGGACAAGCTCTTCAGCTTGAATTTCGGGATCGGCATTATACATAGGTTCAATATCTTCACCGTTCTTAACTCTCTTTATGTAATTAACGGTAATCTTAACTACCAAGGGTGAGAGAACGAGAACACCGATAAGGTTGGGGATCATCATAAGACCGTTGAAGGTATCCGAAATATCCCAAGCGAGAGAAGAGGTGAGGATAGCGCCGAGAACAACGGTGGAAACGTGAATAATGCGGAAGATGAAGGTCGTCTTTGCACCGAAGAGGTACTCCCACGCCTTAGAGCCGTAGTGCGACCAACCGAGAACGGTGGTAAATGCGAAGAGGAACATAGCGATAGCAATGAACTTTTCGCCAAGTCCACCCCAAGAGAATACGGAATTGAACGCACCGCCAACGAGAGTAGCGTCGGTGTAGCCCGAAGCAATTTCACCCGTAACGACATTGAATACACCGCCCTCAAGTCCTCCTGCGGTAAGGATAACGAGAGCTGTCATGGTGCAGACGATCATAGTATCTGCAAATACCTCGAAGATACCCCACATACCCTGCTTAACGGGCTCTTTAACGCTTGAGTTAGAGTGAACCATAACCGATGAACCAAGACCTGCTTCGTTCGAGAAAACACCGCGCTTGAAGCCCTGAGTGATAACCTTGCTGATAACGACACCGATACCGCCACCGACGAATGCCTGAGGCACGAATGCGTTAGCGAAGATAGCACCGAATGCGGGAATGATGCTCGTGAAGTTGACACCGATAATTACAAGGCTGCCGAGAATGAAGAGCACTACCATGAAGGGTACGATCTTCTCTGCTACGTTTGCAATTCTCTTAAGACCGCCGAGGGTGATAAGAGCGGTAAGCGCCATGATAACAATACCGAGGATAAGGCTATAAAGAGATACGCCCGAGAATACTTCAATAGAGGATATTGCGGGGATATCGAATGCACCGGTTACATTGGAAACGATCTTGTTGACCTGTCCCATACTACCGATACCGAAGGAAGCGAGCATAGCGAATACGCAGAAGAGGATAGCGAGCACCTTACCTACGTGCTTCATTCCCTTCTTCTTGCCAAGACCGTCGGCAAGGTAGTACATAGCACCACCCGACCATTCGCCGTTTTCGTTCTTGCGACGGAAGTAGATACCGAGAACGTTTTCTGCATAGTTGGTCATCATACCGAAGAATGCTGCTACCCACATCCAGAATACAGCGCCTGCGCCACCGATGCAAATTGCAGCCGCGACACCTGCAATATTACCCGTACCTACCGTTGCGGCAAGAGCGGTACACAGTGCCTGGAAGGGTGAGATAGCGCCCTTTTCCTTGGTGTGCTTGATAACGTCCTTGTGGAACATGCTGCCTATGGTGTTTTTGAACCACAGACCGATGTGTGTGACCTGAAAGAACTTAGTAAGCGCGGTGATCACAATACCCGTGCCAACGAGAAGAAGTAAGCCGAAAGCGCCCCAAACGACACCGTTGATCTCGCCGTTTACGCTTTCCACCCACTGTAAGATTTCGTTCATTTTACATGAACCTCCTAAAAATATTTTGTCAACCGAACAAAACAAAAAACACCGCTATACAAAATGGATAGCGGTGAGAGAAGATACGGAAAAAAGAAAACTTCTTTGCGAAAATTTGATCTGTCCTTTTGCCTGAGAGATTGTGGCGTAACCATTTGCCCCTTCGGCATCCGCATTAAGCGGACTTCTCCAGATTGCTATCCGTCAGCAGTCTTCGCCATAATGGCACCCGAGAGTATTACCCCTTTGGAAAGGCTTGCGCCTTATCTCCTGCTGATTTCATTTAGCTCTATTCAGTTTAACACATTGATTATATTACTTTTGTATGCTAAAGTCAATAGGTTTTTCGACTTTATTTTTGTTTTTGTGAAAATTTATTATAAGCGCAAAGGGTATAAAGCGTAATCACTTGTTTATAAGCGTCGAGAAGTATTTGAGTTGTATTTATTTTTTTCGGTATTTATTTTTTTCGTTTCTATCACCTCGCGCAAGCGAGATTTCATCGTTTTAGCGATTTCATCCACAATAGTGGATTTATTCCGACGCAGTCGGATTTAGTTTTAAAGGGGGGCTATGACGGGATATTGAAATCGAATTGCATAGCAATTCTTAACGAGTTTTGTATAACAAAACTCGCCCTTAGCGACTCGTAGGCGAGTCGCCGGGTCAATTCAAGCATCTCCGTAAAAAAGGATAAGGGAAGCACGCAAGGTGCTCCCCTTATCCTTTTTGGTGGAGCGGGTGTCGTCATAGACGAACACCCCTCCGTACCTTCATTTTCGCCTTCAAAAGCTTCTTCAATCTCGTCAAGCGGGATATTGTCGATGCTCAAAGGCTTCTTGCTTGCGTTGATAATTATAGTGAAATGGTCATCGTACAGATAGACCGAGTGCACGAAGATATTGATAAGCGCTCTGCGCTTATTGAAATCGTCCATCGGCATTTCACAGATAAAATCCAGAAAGGCGTAAATCTGCGCTTCGGTCAGACATATCTTCTTGTTATTCTCAATAGCGAGCTGTGCTTCTAACTCCGCTTTCTCGGCTTGGCGGCGGTTCAGTCGCTCGGTCAGCATATCCACCGCCTGCCCTTGCTCAATGCCTTTCCAAAGGTTCTCAATGGCAGCGTCAACCTCTTTGATCGCTTTCTTGATTTCCTTTATTGAAAGGTTATCGGGGCTCTTGTTACATTCCTCCGCAACTCGCTTGGCAATATAGCGTATCTTATCCTCGGTGAGCATTTGCAGGCATACCTCGATAACGCGGTTTTCAATATACTCTTTGCCGACAACCTTCTTGTCACATTTGTTTTTGCGAGCATTCTTGCAGTTATAATAATGGTACTGCTTGCCCGACTTTCCCGTGCCGCCGTAGCCGACCATCATTTCCTTGCAATGCCCGCAGAAGAGTTTGGTTGTCAAAAGGTATTCGTTTTCACCGCGAGTACGCGCGGGTGCGGATTTGTTCTTGTTCATAAGTGCTTGTACCCGATAGAATAAGTCGTCGTCCATAATACGAGGCATTCCACCGGGCTTTTCCTCTCCTTTGTAA
>JAZKYE010000064.1:0-12348 GCA_045611965.1 Eubacteriales bacterium | reverse complement strand
TTGCCGGAGTGGTTACCGTGCTGGGAAAGGTCGTAGTCGGTTCTGTCGGCAATGCCCCAAAGCTCGCCCCAACCGAAGGGGAAGAGGAACTCGAAGTCGGTGGTTGCCTTGGAATAGAAGCAAAGCTCCTCGGGATCGTGGTCACGAAGTCTGAGGTTCTCGTCCTTCATGCCGAGGTTAAGAAGCCACTGGTGGCAGAAGTTCTTCCAGTATGCAAACCACTCAAGGTCGGTGCCGGGCTTGCAGAAGAACTCAAGCTCCATCTGCTCAAACTCACGGGTTCTGAAGGTGAAGTTACCGGGGGTGATTTCGTTACGGAAGCTCTTACCTATCTGACAAACGCCGAAGGGAAGCTTTCTTCTCGTCGCTCTCTGCGTCTGGGGGAAGTTTACGAAAATACCCTGTGCAGTCTCGGGACGAAGATATACGGTGCTTGAGGAATCCTCGGTTACACCGATAAAGGTCTTGAACATAAGGTTAAACTTCTTGATGTCGGTGAAGTCCTTACCGCCGCAGATGGGGCAAACGATTCCCTTATCCCTGATAAATTCAGCCATCTGCTCAAAGGACCAAGCAGCAGGGTTATCGTCAGTTCCGTTCTGAAACGCATAGTCCTCGATAAGCTTGTCTGCTCTGTGACGCGCCTTACAGCCCTTGCAGTCCATAAGAGGATCGGAAAATCCACCTACGTGACCTGATGCAACCCAAGCCTGAGGGTTCATTATGATTGCGCTGTCAAGACCTACGTTGTATCTCGACTCCTGCACGAATCTCTGCCACCACGCGCGCTTTACGTTGTTCTTGAACTCAACGCCAAGAGGTCCGTAATCCCACGAGTTTGCAAGTCCACCGTAAATTTCAGAGCCAGGGAATATAAAGCCACGGGTCTTGCAGAGCGCGACTATTTTATCCATTGTCTTTTTGCTGTTTTCCATAACTAATCTCCATTTATGTAAGTTATTATTTACGAAATTAAAGTATTTCAACCAAAAGTATTCCGTCTTTTACTTCAAGCGGTCTGCATTTTTTCATTTGAGTACGAACGTCAGTATCCGACACCGCGGCTACCTCTATAAACGAGCCTGTGTGACCGAAATAGGTGTTTTGGCGTCGCGTTTCAAAGATTACTGACATTATATCGCCGCGCGTCAGCGCGCGGTGCAGGCAGGCTTCCTTCCCGCGCCTTACCTCGTCGATAAGCGTTGCGCTTCTTTTCGCCTTAACCCCCTCGTCTATCTGACCGTCAAAGTCAGCGGCGGGTGTTGAGTGCCGTCTTGAATACTGAAAGACGTGCGCGTCGAGAAGCCCCGCATCCTTGACGAAGGACACCGTATCAAGAAAGTCCTCGTCACTCTCACTTGGGAAGCCGACCATAAGGTCGGTTGTAAAATGAGCGTCGGGGATAAAGCTGCGAAGTCGGTTTATATTTTCAAGCGCGCGCTCTCTCGTATAACGCCTACGCATCAGCCTTAAAATTTTATCAGAGCCCGACTGCATAGATATGTGAAAGTGCGGCGCTACGGTTTTAAGCCCGGCAATACCCTCTGCAAATTCCCGCCCGACAAGCTCGGGGGCAAGCGAGCCAAGACGGATGCGTTCTGCCAAGCCAAGCGCATCAAGCTCGCGCAGCAGGTCAACAAGACGGTAGTGTCTGTCAAAGTCAACACCGTACGAGCCCGTTTCAATTCCGGTAAGAACTATCTCGCGCGTGCCACCGGCGCAGAGTCCTCTCACCTCGTCAATAACGTCCTCGGGCGCTTTGCTTCTCACAGGGCCTCTTGCAGACGGTATTGCACAGTACGAGCAGCGCGACTCACAGCCGTCCTCAATCTTGACGTAGGCGCGGGTACGGGGCGCTCTCGTTATTTTCATTTTTTCAAATTCAGCGCAGGATATATCAGGCACGCTACGGTATTTTTCGCCGTCACGAAGCGAGATAGCAATATCGACGAGCGAAAGCTTATCCTGCGAGCCTATGACCGCGTCAACGTCGGGTATTGCGGCAACCTCGTCGGGTGAGCGTTGGGAATAGCATCCGCACACGAGCACGCGCGCATTCGGGTTCTTTTTCTTGGCGCGTCTTATTATCTGGCGTGATTTTCTGTCGCTCTCGGCAGTAACCGTGCAGGTGTTTATGATATAGAAATCACACTCGTCGGCAAAATCCCTAATCTCAAAGCCGCGGCTCTCAAACGCCTCGGCAATAGCTTCGGTTTCATATTGCGAAACCTTGCAGCCGAGCGTGTAAAGCCCGACCGAGCCTCGCGTTATCACTTCTCGTACACCTCGGGCTTAAGCACGCCAACGTAAGGAAGCGCGCGGTACATCTCGTTATAATCAAGACCGTAGCCAACGACGAACTCGTCAGGCACCTCTTTTCCGCAGTAGTCGGGAACGAACTCGACCTTACGGCGAGAGGGCTTGTCCAGAAGAGTGCAGGTTCTGACGCTCTTCGCACCCTTGAATTCAAGATACTTGGTAAGGTGGGAAAGCGTAACGCCGCTATCCACGATATCCTCAATTATCAGAAGGTCGCATTCCTTAATATCAGGGCGTATGAGGTCGAGGGCGATATGTATCTGTCCTGAGCTCTCTGTACCCTTTCCGTACGAGGAAACCTTCATACAGTCTATCTCAACGGGTACGGTAACGCGCTTCATAAGGTCGCCCATAAAGGGAAGCGAGCCTTTAAGTATGCACACCATAACGAGCTTCATTCCGTCCTTGGAATAATCCCTGTCTATTTCAGCGGCAATACGCGTAACGAGCGCGTCAATTTCCTCCTCAGACACGAGAACGTAACCTATATCCTCACGAATTTCCTTCATAAGCACTCCCCTTTCGGTATATTCGCTGTTATGAAAATATTTTTACCTATATATTCTATCACAAACCAAAATATATGTCAATATCAATATAATATCAATATAAAGAAGAAAATTGCGAGCGCAGCGCAGAGTCGATGCTTTTTCGTAAAATGCCGCCGCAGACAGCGCGAATACTCCGTTATGAGCATCACGCCGCCTGCGGCGGCTCGTGTTAGCGTTTGCTCTGCATCGCGCTCTCGTTCAGCGCGGCAAAATCGGTGGTGTTTTTATGAGGTATAGGCTTCCATTTCATATTGCGCCAAAAAAGCGCGACTATTTCAGCCGGTGTCGATACCACAAGAAATATCGGCCACAGCAAGGCTGAAAGCACCTTCGTCATCAGGCTCACGCGCTTTATACGCTTTCTCTCAACGATATAAATGAACACCGTTGCAAGAACGACTCCCGCGTACGCCACTATTATCCAAGGCAAACTCCACTTGAGGTATCCCATAATAATATCAAGCACACCGTAGCCGAAAATCGGCGCAAGCGCGAGCGCTATTATTTGAAGCAAAAACAAGGCCGAGGTTATAACGCATACGGGCAAAATATTAATCGTGATATCGTACGCCGATCCCTTATTTTTTATCCCCCCTCGGGAAACGGGCTTGAATATAGCACGCAGCATATCCGAAAAGCGCGTCAGGCAGACGAGCAGATGCCCCTTAGCCCATCTCAATCGTTGGCGCCACATAACACGAAGGTCTGTCGGCTGCTCGTCGTAAAATACCGCCTCGTCACAGAAATAAATCTTTTCGCCAAGCAAAACTCTGTCGGCGGTAAACTCCCAGTCCTCGGTGAGCGTTACGTATTTCCAGCCATCCTTGACTATCTCGGAGCTAATAACGTAGCCTGTTCCCTGCACTCTCGTTGAGCAGCCGAGCACCGTCCTGCCCCTGCTTTCAAAACGGCAGCCATACATAAAGTAAAGACCGTAGCAGGCAGAGATAAGATTTTCGCCGAAGTTCTTGGAGTTCCTGAATGAGGTAATAACGTTCTTCCTATCGCACGCGACGAAGGCGTCGTTCATCTTGTCAAAATAATTAACGTCAAGGATATTATCGGCGTTAAAGAGGAAAAATCCGTCGTAGTTTTCCACACCGAAATCCTCGCGTATTCTCTCAAAGAGATACTTAAAGGCGTAGCCCATAGTATTTTCCTCGGGATTTTCGTACTCGTACACGATAGCGCCCATCTCCCTGGCGCGCTCTGCCGTGGAGTCGGTGCAATTATGCGCTATAACGAAAATATCAAGCTTGTCCTGAGGATAATTATTTTTCCTTATGCTGTCGATAAGGTTGCCGACGACCGTCTCCTCGTTTCTTGCGGGAATTATGATACCGTAGCGCAGCTTTACCTCGGTTTTGGGAAATTTCTTCTTGAAAAATATTCCAACCACCGCGAAGAAAACGAAATGAACCGCAAGCAGCGAAAAGCAAAGCAGCGTCACACTGAATACTATATTTACAACATCAACGTAGCCCATACTATATTCCTTTGCACTTTATTCCATTACAATATATCAAATTACAGTGAACGAATTGTGAACAAATCACATTTCTGCATACAATTAACAATATTTAATATTTATAAGACGTCACCCTGATGCTTGCGACTCCATTATTTCACCCTATATATTATTAAAAAATAAAATATAAAAATAATCAAAGCTATTGACAAAGGATAAAAAATCGGTTATAATGTATAATGCTTCAGTATGGGTTATCTTTTCGATACGCATTCAAGACGTTAATAATTTATAAGGAGGTGCAGATCATGAAGAGAACATATCAGCCTAAGAAGAGACAGAGAAAAAAAGAGCATGGCTTCAGAAAGAGAATGGCTACTGCTAACGGAAGAAAAGTTCTTAAAAGAAGACGCGCCAAGGGTAGAGCTCGTCTGACCTATTAATCGGTCACCAAAGTGACAAACAAAAACCTCCCGATAAAAGCGGACCTGCCGTATATTATCGGGGGTTTTGTTTAGATTGGGAATTTTCACTAAAACAGGAACGGTGGACCTATGAAACTCAGAGCAATCAAGGAAAATCATCTGTTCAGCAAGGCGTATAAGAGGGGTAAAAGAGCGGTAACGTCGGCTCTTGCGGTTTATACCCTGCCCGACTATGCAGCAAAGCGGCTGCAGAATACCGATACGAGAAGCAGACTTACGAACCGTTACGGAATAACGGTCACAACAAAAATTGGCGGTGCGGTGATAAGAAGCAGATGCCGACGGATAATAAGGGCGGCACTACACAAAATCGAGAAAAGAGGAAATTTAAAGCAGGGCTTCCTCATAGTCATTTCAGCACGCACTCTACTGCCAAGCAAAAAATCAACGGATATTGAAAAAGAGCTGACGCAGGCTTTTCGTGCACTTAATCTTTTCATTTAAGTGACGCATATGGGGGTAAGGACATGAGATGGATAATGATCGGTCTTATAAAGCTATACAGGCGCTTCATATCCCCCATTAAGCCCGCGTGCTGCCGTTTCACGCCTACCTGCTCATCCTACGCGCTTGAAGCATTCACGAAGCGAGGCTTCTTCGTAGGCTTTGCGCTATCCTTTTACAGAATACTTCGGTGCAACCCATTTTGCAAGGCGGGCTACGATCCCGTTCCCGAGCGAGGGGCAAGACAGAGCAAAAAGGCAGGCGACAGACTGCAAAATCTGCCAAGGGTGTTGGCAGAGCAAACGGACACCCACGATAATTCAGACACGGTCTGATCGCAAAAACACACAAAAAAGAAACAAACAGGAATTTATAAAATGATTGAATCGATACTTCACGGGCTTGGTAGCATGCTCTACTGGTTCACAAGCTGGACAGGAAGCTACGCTATCGCGCTTTTATTCTACGCACTTATATTCAAGGTGCTTTTATCCTTCTTCTCTGTAAAGCAGCAGAAAAATCAGATTGCAATGGCAAAGCTCGCCCCCAAGATGGCGGTAATCCGCGAAAAGTACAGGGGCAGAACCGATGCTGTTACTATGAGAAAGCAGCAGGAAGAGATGATGGAGCTTCAGCGCAAAGAGGGATACAGCCCCTTCTCGGGATGTCTGCCGCTTCTGCTTCAGCTTCCTATCATCATCATGCTTTATAACGTAATTCAGTCACCCCTCTCATTCCTTATGCACTATCCTGACGAGCTTGTTATAGCGCTGTGGAATCAGGTTCACGCAGGTGTCGAGGGCTTTACTGCAATTACTGAAATCGGCGCGGTTAAACAGATTGAGCTTATCAGTCTTATCAAGGAATACTCGGTTGCAGGCGCAGGATATCTTGAGAGCGTTTACGCAGGCTTCGATGCGTTCAAGGCAGTACCCCTTTCCGAGACCATTGCCGCACTGCCTAACTTCAATCTCTGGGGACTTAATCTCGCGCTTACCCCCACCTTCTCGCCTATAAGCTGGCTTGTAGTTATACCGATTATCGCGGCAGGCTTCCAGTGGTTTACCATGTTCTTAACGAGAAAGCTTCAGGGCAACTCGCAGATGGCGGCAGGCGGTAACGATGCACAGGCGCAGATGTCGCTTAAGATGATGGACCTCGTAATGCCCCTTATGACGCTCTTTATCGCGTTTGGATTTTCGGCAATGCTCGGTCTTTACTGGATTTACCAATCCATCCTCGGTATTATTCAGATGCTTATTCTTCACAAGCTTATGCCTATTCCTAAGTACACAGAGGAAGAGCTTAAGGCTATGAGACGCGCAAAGAAGCAAGAGGAAAAGGCGCAGAGAAACGCCATCAAATCACAGCCCAAATACAAGTCGCTTCACTACATTGATGAGGACGACTACGATGAGCTTCCTGAAATAAAATCGAGCACCAAGAGCAATAACGGCTCACCCTCATCACAAGACAGACCTGAAATAAAAGACTAAAGAAAGAGGCATCAGATGTTAAGAGAAGTTGAAGCAACAGGCAAGACGTTGGAAGAGGCAAAGGAAAATGCCAGAGCAGCGCTCGGCGCAGGCCCTCTTGACGACGTTAATTTTGAGATAGTTTACCTTGGTTCAAAGGGTATATTCGGCATCGGCGCAAAGCCCGCAAGAATTAAAGCTACTATGGAAGTACAGGACGCGCCCCAGCCCCGTCGCGAGCGTCACGGCCGCGACAAGGCAGACAAGCCGAAGAACAACAACAATAACAACCAGCCTCAGGGCGAGAGAAGCAAGAAGCCCTCGGCAAAGAAGCGTGACGGCCGCAAGCCCCAGAGTGCTGACGAGAGTGTAGCGCACGAGCAGGTAATTCCCGAGGCTCAGCTTAAAATGCAGCGCCGCGAGGTAGCGACGGGCGAGGATATGTCGTTTGATTTCGTATCCACCGTAATCGCAGACATCGGACTTGACGCATCGGCTGAGCTTTATGCGTGCGAGGACGGCACGAGAAGAATTACCGTAGTAGGAAATCAGGCATCGCTTCTCATCGGTCACCACGGTGAGACGCTTGACGCGCTTCAGTACCTTGCAAACCTTGCTTCTGCAAGAAAGAATGCAAACGGCGAGCGCGACAAGAGCAGAGTTACCCTTGATATTGAGGGCTACCGTGCAAAGCGCGAGCACACCCTTCGTGAGCTTGCACGCCGTATGGCGGCAAAGGCGCTTCGCAACAAGAGAAGCGTTATGCTTGAGCCTATGAGCGCGTATGAGAGAAGAATTATTCACTCTGAAATTCAGGGCATTGAGGGTGTAAGCACCAACTCGGTAGGCTCTGACAACAACAGAAAGATAGTTATCTACCTCACCGACAAGAAGCCCGCAGGCATATTTGACGAGGATGAGGACAACCGTACCCCTCTTAAAGAGGAATTTTCCGCTGACGCAGAGGAAACCACCCCTGCTATCGGGCTCGTTGAGCAGAGCGTTACCTCTGATCTCGGACTTGACACCGAGACCGTAGGCGTTGAGGCTACGGTTCCCGCAGACGACGTTCATTTCGACGATGACGACGATCTCAAGTAATATGATTTTTACCTCTACGATAGCAGCAATTTCAACCCCACCCGCCAAGGGTGGGGTTGCTATCATCCGCATAAGCGGTGACGCTGCGCTTGACGTTGCAACAAAAATATTCAAGCCGCGCGGCAAAAGGACACTCTCTAAAGAATGTGCAAGGCTTGCAATCTTCGGTGATATTTACCTTGATAATAAAATCATTGACGACGGACTTGCTACTTACTTCCCCGCCCCTCATTCCTTTACCGGCGAGGACACGGTTGAGATAAGCTGTCACGGCGGCGTGCTTGTATCAAGAATGGTGCTTCGCGCGGCACTACTCGCAGGTGCTTCATCCGCGCAGGCGGGCGAGTTTACACGCCGCGCCTTCGTAAACGGCAGAATGTCGCTCACCGAGGCAGAGTCGGTAGGAATGCTTCTCGACGCAAAGAGCGAGGAACAGGTTATGCTTCACAGCACGAAATCGCGCCGTTTGCTTGCCGACAGACTGCTTGACATAAGCGACACTCTCACGTCGCTATTATCATCCGTATTCGCGAGAATAGACTATCCTGACGAGGACCTTGGCGAGCTTTCGCACGAGGAAATACGGCAGGCGATTATCTCTGCGCTTGATAAAATTCATACGCTTCTTAACACCTACAAGACGGGCGCTGCAATATCGCTCGGTATTTCCACCGTAATATGCGGCGCGGCAAACTCAGGCAAGAGCACTCTTTATAATCTGCTCTCGGGCGGTGACTATGCGATTGTTACCGATATTGCCGGCACGACGCGCGACCTGCTCTGTCAGGAAGTGAGCATCGGCGGTGTTATGCTTCGTCTTTGCGACACCGCAGGAATACGAGAGGGCGAGGGCGTTGACACGGTTGAGAAAATCGGTGTTGAGCGCGCGCTCGAGGCACTTCACGGGGCAGAGCTTATACTTGCGCTGTTTGATAAGGATAAGCTTTGCGACAAGGAATCGCTTGATTTAACCCACCGTATAGGAAGTGCTGGCGGCACGAAAATAGCCGTCATCACAAAGTGCGACGAGGGCGAGCGCCCAAATCTGCCAAGTGAGATTGAGGGCACATTCCCTCATATACTTTACGTTTCCGCAAAGGCACGCCCCGACGACAGCAGGGCTTTGATTTGCGATAAAATATCCGAGCTTTTCACAGACGATAAAATACGCATCGGTGAGGATGCTATAATCTCTGACGAGCGTCAGCACGCATCCCTTACGTCAGCGGCAGAGTCGCTGACGCAGGGCATATTAGCAATAGACGCGTGCGAGCCTGAGGAAATTATCGCGGCAAACATCGAAAACGCGCTTGCCGAGGTGGCATCTCTTGACGGCAGAGCCGTCAGCGAGGCAGTAGTTGCGGATATATTCAAGAAATTCTGCGTCGGTAAGTAAGGATAAGAAAACAAAAGAGAAATTACTCTAAATTTAATTTAAGAGTAATTTCTCTTTTGCTTTAGATTAATTTCTATAAATATAGAATGAATATATTTTGATTTTCGTACAATAAATATTGATACTTCAGTTTTTTTAAATTATAATATATGGTACAAGGATTTGCACATCAGCTGTTCGTCGTATTTGCAAAATCTCACCCGAACGTTATGCTGAGGCCAATTAATATGAGTGAGGGTGTCATGAATATGTATAATCACGTGACAAAAACGGTATAATGCTAAAAAACCACATGGATAGCGAAATACTATCCGTGTGGTTTTTTTATAGCGGTCTATATTCACATAACAAGCGGCGGGAGCAAACACACGGCGCTTTGCTTTATAGAAAGTCGTGCGTTAGGTTTGCCGTGCAGTAATTTCCGCGAAACGATACACGACCGTTTCGTCGCAGAGCGATACCGAAAATTACGCGAAGGTGAGGCATGTGTAAAAGCTTATCGCCGTACGCTGCACATCCGCCCATTTATTAGTGCATAGCCGTGAGCTTTATTATAAGGCTCATATCGTCAGGCTGGATTTTTGCCTCGTGGGCGGCGCGATTACGGACTATCGCCTGACACCTTTCGCACCCTAAGCCTTCCCCGGTGGGGGAAGGTGGCAGGCGTAAGCCTGACGGATGAGGTCGCTGATATTGTCTTAATTTAGGCGATAGCTATAATCAATGCTTGGTGACTACTCATTTCTTAATGCAACGCAGTAAGCTTAATAATCAAATCCATATCGTCAGGCTGGATTTTTGCCTCGTGGGCGGCGCGATTACGGACTATCGCCTGACACCTTTCGCACCTATGTATAATAACGTAGCCGCGCTTGGCATCCGGCTCGGCGCTAATCGGGCGCAGTATGCCGCCGCATTCATTGGCACGGTCACCGGGGTTAATATCCACGTGAAGCGAGCAGAGGCAAAACGGACAATGGTTGCGCGAGGTGTAGCCGAGGGGCAAAACCTCTTTGCCGCAATTCCTACATATAAAGCCCGAGTCGTTTTTTGAAAACCTTTTGTTTTCCATGCTATCACCAACCAAACGTCAAAACGAGATACACCATAAGCCCTATGGCGAGGATTAAGAACAGACCGCCTACGGCAAGGGTTATGACAGTAGCCTTACCAAACTTCGTCTTATATTCCGCGCGAGGAATAAGATTTGCCTGACGCAAAGCGCCTATAATCGGCTTATAAAGCAGCATAGCAAAGGCGCTGTTGAGAAGTGATTTTGCAAAGTTAAAGGGCAAAAACAAAATAGGAAGATTTCCTATTACATCAAACGGAATACCTATCTGCTTGATATAAAGCGGTGTTACAAAGGCATTCAGAAGGATCATTATGCCCGTGGTAGATACTATCGCAAGGAAGAGTCCTATTATTGCGGTATTTACTGATTTTCTCTTACTGTAAACGAAGGATGCTACCGTAGAAAAGACTGCGCTCGACGCAAAATTCATAACGAAGCCGTACCAGCCCGTATCACTTCCTATGGAAACAAGCTCAATAGCCGCTACGACGAGCGAGATGAGAGGTGCTACGATAGGGCCGTATATAAAGCCTGCGATAGCTATAACCGAATCCTTTAAGTCGATTGAGAGGAAGCCCGACACCGCGGGAATTACCTCACAAATAAGCGCGACGAGAAAGGCAAGGGCGGAAAATATTCCGACACCCGTAACGAGCCTTACCGATGATCTGTTTTTCTCTGAAATGCTCATAAAATCCTCCAAAAAATAAATCCCCGTAAATAAAATACGGGGATTTTAAGCAAAAAATGCAAAAATACAAAAAAGAATAACTTATCTTTTCTCATCCGGACTATACCGTCGGTCAGGGAATTTCACCCCGTCGGGAGCGCGATGCTCTTCGCAGACTATAACTGCCGATATGGAATTGAATATGAAGCAAGCCTCGTATTCTCACCAATCCCCAAATATTTATTCTTAATTTTAGAGGCTGCTTCATTTAGGTATAACCGAAAAAGAGCGGAATTTACTCAAAAATACAAAAAACTTTGCTTTATAGTGTTGTACCTCTGTTAAAAAAGGGGCAGAATTTTGATATTCTTCCCCTTTTATGCTCTTTTTCTATCGTCGTTTCCTCGCTCATCGTACACTCGTACGATTCACGCTCGTCAGCCAACGATTTCTCCTCTAAATCAAGCTATCCTCTCTAAAGAGCTTTGCATTAAAAATTCAGCAAACAAGCCTTTTAAAGTCTTGATTTTGCTGAATTTTTAATGACTCAGCACCTTTTGTATAGTGAGCTATACTGTTAAAAGAACCTTAAAGCTTATGCAAGGATCTCGCCAACGACGCCCGAGCCAACGGTACGGCCACCCTCACGGATAGCGAAACGAAGACCCTTCTCGCAAGCGATAGGAGTGATAAGCTCAACAGTCATGTTAACGTTGTCACCGGGACGGCACATCTGAACATCCTCAGGAAGGTTGATGATACCGGTAACGTCGGTGGTTCTGAAATAGAACTGAGGTCTGTAGCCGGAGAAGAAGGGCTTAGAACGGCCGCCTTCCTTCTCAGTAAGAACGTAAACCTGTCCTACGAACTTGGTGTGAGGCTGAACAGAGCCGGGCTTGCAGAGACACTGACCTCTCTCGATGTCGTTCTTCTGAACGCCACGAAGAAGAAGACCAACGTTATCGCCTGCCTCAGCGAAGTCCATCATCTTGTGGAACATCTCGATACCGGTTACAACGGTAGTAGACTTCTCCTCGGTGAGACCAACGATCTCAACGGTATCAGCCATCTTGATAGTACCACGCTCAACTCTACCGGTAGCAACAGTACCACGACCGGAGATCGAGAATACGTCCTCTACGGGCATAAGGAAGGGAAGGTCTGCCTTTCTGTCAGGAGTAGGAATGTAGCTGTCAACAGCCTCCATAAGCTCCTTGATGCAGTTGTAAGCAGGGTTGCTAAGGTCGTTAGCAGCAGTAAGTGCCTCACGAGCGGAACCACGAACGATCGGAATGTCGTCGCCGGGGAACTCGTACTGAGACAGCAGATCACGGATCTCCATCTCTACCAGGTCGAGCAGCTCA
>JAZKYE010000063.1:0-53172 GCA_045611965.1 Eubacteriales bacterium | reverse complement strand
ACCTTGATACCGGTTCTGCCGCACTCGTTAAGAGCGGTAACAGCATCGAGGTAAAGGGGCTCACCAAGAGAGCCGGGCTCCTTGGTTCTGTCAAGGATGGAGAGAACCTTACAGGTCTCGGGAATCGCCTCAACGAACTTGGAAGCAACGAAGGGTCTGTAAAGGCGAACCTTGATAAGACCAACCTTCTCGCCGTTTGCGTTAAGGTAATCGATAACTTCCTCTGCTACGTCACATACAGAACCCATTGCTACGATTACGCGATCAGCATCGGGAGCGCCGTAGTAGTTGAAGAGCTTATAGTTAGTACCAAGCTTAGCATTAACCTTGTCCATGTACTCCTCAACGATTGCGGGAAGAGCATCATAGTAGGGGTTGCAAGCCTCTCTGTGCTGGAAGAAGATGTCGCCGTTCTCTGCAGAACCACGGAGAGCGGGAGTTTCAGGGTTGAGAGATCTGTCACGGTAAGCCTGTACAGCATCCATGTCAACCATTTCCTTAAGATCCTCATAGTCCCAAGCAGCAACCTTCTGGACCTCGTGAGAGGTACGGAAGCCGTCGAAGAAGCTAAGGAAGGGTACTCTCGACTTGATAGTAGAAAGATGTGCTACCGCGCCAAGGTCCATAATTTCCTGCTCGTTGGTCTCAGCGAGCATAGCGAAGCCGGTCTGACGGCACGCGTAAACGTCGGAATGGTCACCGAAGATATTAAGTGCGTGAGAAGCAACGCATCTTGCGGAAACATGAATAACGCAGGGAAGAAGCTCACCTGCAATCTTATACATGTTGGGGATCATAAGAAGAAGACCCTGCGATGCGGTGTAGGTGGTGGTAAGCGCACCGGTTGCAAGAGAGCCGTGAACTGCGCCTGCCGCGCCTGCCTCGGACTGCATCTCAACAACCTTTACGTTCTCGCCAAAGATGTTCTTCGCGGGCTCGCCGAATATGTTCTTGTTCGACGCGCTCCAGGTGTCGGTTACCTCAGCCATAGGGCTTGAAGGTGTGATGGGGTAGATGGCAGCAACTTCCGTGAACGCATACGATACGTGTGCGGCAGCGGTGTTACCATCCATAGAAATTTTCTTTCTCTCTACCATTGTTAATCCTCCGTATATATTATTTTATTAATTATTTTGCTTTGGCACGGTTTGTCCATACCTTTATTATTGTATCATACATTTTATAAAATGTAAAGCGGATTTTTCAATAAATCTTTCGCTTACGCGTTATTTTTTGCGCCAAATAAAGTGTTTTCGGTTAGCACCTAGCAATTTTGAGAAATTCTTCCCTTGAAATCAGCAGATTTGCCGCCGCAAGAAAAGCCTTGACGCTCATTCCCGTAGGCAGGGAAAGTCGCTCGCAGAGTCTGTCGCGAGCCGCCTGCGAGCAGTCACCGCCGCTAATTCCCACAGCATAGGCATCCGCAGGCGTAATGCCGCCGACGCTTCTCGTCACGCTCTCACCGTCAGTGATAAGGTAGGGCGACAGCACGCGCATAAGCACGTCCCTTCCTACCCCCTCGACACCGAGAAGCCCTGCCGCAGAGCGTCTTGTTTTTCGCTTTTCCTTGCCCTCAATTTCGGGAATGTAGAGGTGTATCAGCTTGTCGGTCGGCACGAGTGACGATATAAACGAGCGTATCTGCTTGCCGCCGCCGTCAGAGTCGGTGAGAAGCAATATTCCCCCCTCTGACATTCGTCTGATAAGGGCGCGCTTTTGTTCCGAATTGAAAACACCGAAGCCGTCGGTCGTGATAACCACGCCGCTCACCATACCGAGAATAGCGCTCTTGTCGTATCGTCCCTCAACTATAAGAGGTAGCGAAAGGCGCGGCATAGAGGTCTGCGCCCCACTCTCTTTTGCAAAAGGCACGTCAGCCTTGTCGGTGATGCTCACTTGGATTTACCCCTTTTTTCGGATTTTAAGTAGTGTGGGCATATATCCGTAAGCGGACACTCACCGCATCGCGGACTGCGCGCCTGACAGACCTCTCTGCCAAAGGTGACTACCCTATGGCACAGCTCTGCACCGTCGTCAAAGGGATCTATATCCCTCATAATTCTCTCTATCTTATCGGCATCACGAAGTCCCTCTTGATACATACCGAGTCTTGCAAACACCGCCATAAAATGCGTGTCGCATACTACTGCACTCTTGCCGTATATATCGCCGAGGACGAGGTTAGCCGTCTTTCTTCCAACACCCGGCAACGAAAGAAGCTCGTCCATACTGTCCGGCACTCTTCCGCCGAAGCGAAGCAAAAGCTCACGCGATGCGTCTACTATATTGCTCGCCTTCATTCTATATAAACCTATCGGACGAATTATTTTCGCAACATCATCAACATCGGCATTAGCCAACGCCTCACAATCCTTATATTTTGCAAATAGTTCTTTGCATATTTCATTAACTCGCGCATCTGTGCACTGTGCGGACAATCTCGTCATAATCAAAAGACGCCACGCATCACCCTCGTAGTTCAGGGCGCACTCTGCCTCGGGATAAGCCTTGGCAAGACGCGCTCTTACAAGCGTGAGAAGCTCTCTCTTTTCCCTTTTGGTCATTGTATTTCTTCCTTAATTATTTTTGAATAAAGCTTTTCGACAAGCGCAACCGACAGACCTACTATCGTATCCTTCCTGCCAACGAAGCACTGAACGAGCGCGCCGCCCTTGCCCTGTATTCCGTACGAGCCTGCCTTGTCAGACGGCTCACCCGTCGCGACATACGCCTCTATCTCATCAGGGCTTAACTCTTTAAACACGACCTCTGACGTGTCAGTATCAAATACACATCTGCCCCCGTAATGTATCGCAACACCCGTATGAACATTGTGTCCTCTGCCCGAGAGCATAGTGAGCATACGCACAGCATCTGCATCATCCCTTGGCTTGCCGAGCGGTATTCCGTCACACTCGACCAGAGTATCCGAGGATAGGATAAGAAGCTCGCTTACATCATGAACGCCAAGTCTGTCAAGTGCCGCTCGGTCATTTTTCAGCATATCAAGCACCGCCGCGCCCTTGCGCCTTGCGATTTCAGCAACGCCCTCTTCCGGCTCAAGCCCGAAAAGCGACTCGTCGCAGTCTGCTACAATTATTTCAAATTCCTCAAATACCTCTCGCAAAAGCTCTTTGCGCCTTGGCGATTTTGACGCGAGTATAACTCTCATTTTTACCTCTTTATCTGTATTACGGGTTAAACTTTTCTCATTATTATATATGCCCGACAAAATTTCGTTTACATAAAAGAGAGGAAAGCGGAAAACCGCTTTCCTCAAAATATAATCTATTGCTTATTCGGGAAGATCGTTGTACTCAAGTGCAAGCGCCTTAAGTCTCTCTTCCTTCTCTGCATAGAGTGCCTCATACTTCTCTGCCATGTTCTTCATGGTGTATCTGGAAGAAGAGATGAGGTTGTGCCATCTGTTAGCAACTGCCTGATTGTCAATCGGATCAAAGAAGAAACCGATAGAGTCCTCAAAGAGCTTGTCGAAGCAGGTACGAACGTTAGCACGGATGTACTGAAGCATTTCGAAGTTACCCTCAACGCCGTCTGCTATGTCGTAGCAAAGGTGGTTGTTCCAGTATTCCTCAAGTATCTCGGTGGAGTGAGTAGACTGATAGTGAAGGAATGCAGTACACTGAGTGAACTTCTTGGTGCACCAAGAGATACCGCCTGCTCTACCAACAACGTGGATCTGAGTCTGGTAGGTCTCGGGAGTACCGTCAGGCTTGTGAGTTCTGAAAAGAGGTGCGGGGATAACGCCGAAGCCGCCGATGTCAGGGGTCTTCATATCCTGATATACAGGATACTCAAGGGCGCCGAGAAGGACAATGCCGCCGAAGAGAACCTTACCGCGCGCGAACTGGTTACGAATAGCAACAAGCGAGGAAGTACCCCATGCAGCACCGTCACTATCGCCTACGCAAATAACACCGGTGGATTCGAAGAGCTTGGTAAGAGCGTTGGTAAGGCTTACGAGATCAGAACCATCCTTCGGATAGTAGTAGTTATAAGTACCAGCCTCAAGGTCAAGCTCCTTGTGGATAACAACAACGGAAGAGGTGTAAACCATTCCTGCAGCGGAAAGACCCGAAGAGCAGGAAAGAGCAAATCCTACGGTATCACCAAGGTTTGCAACAGGCTTACCGGAGTCGTTCTTGTAAACAGCTGCAGAATACTCAGCAACTCTCTCATAGGTCCACTTACCAGCCTTAACCTCACCGAAGAGGTCGTTAATGTCCTTAACTCCGTCGCCGGTGTAGTCCTCAAGACCGGAAATAGTGGAAGCAACCTGATTGTACAGCTTTACGTTAACGGGAACGATGAAGAATGCACGAATAAGGTCGATAAAGTAGTCAGATGCTACAACGTACATCTTGTCAAGGTTAAGGGTAAGAGAGGTCATAAGCTCAGACATGTAGCCTGCACTCTGATAGCCCTGGTTCTTGGTCATGTAGTTGTCGCCGTGCTGTCTGGAATAAAGGTTCGAAAACGAACCAAGAAGAGAGGTAGAAAGCATATCGGTCATGAAGTTGCAGTACATATCCGGAATAGAAGAGGATCCCGACATAACCTCTGCGTTAATCTTGTCGATACATTTCGACCAGGTGTAATCCTTGGTATTTTCGAAGTACGAATAGGTAAGAGTTACGTGTGCTCTCGAAAGAGCTTCTTCGTTTCTTGCGTCAACCATCTCGTCGATCTTTCCAATGTCGTTGGTCTCACCGGCGAGGAATCTCTCACAGCCCGAGGAAAGCTCAGTACCGTTTTCATTCTTGGTCATCTTGAAGCGAAGATTCTGCTCGGGGTAGCTAATTTCTTCCCACCAAGCATCTTCTTCAGCGTCATCGTCGCTGTCGCTGTCGTTACCAGTGCCGGGCTTCTTGTTAGGCTCATCTTTATCATCAGGCTCTTCCTTGTCGCCGCAAGCAGTAAGTGCAAACACGCTGAACACCATGATGAGCGCCAGAAGTAAGCAAATAATCTTGTTTTTCATATTTTCTCCTTTTCATATTAGCCGCAACGTTTTTCGTCCGTGAGGCGCGGCTTTTCCCCACTTCCGTTCGGTAACCCCGTGGCTTGCCGACACCGCTCCCGTTAGCAGTGCATGGCAGGATGGACGCCGACAAAACGCCGAAGTCCGATTTCACTCCACTTTACCGCATATATAATAACACAAATAATCATCGAAATCAACAAAGAAGAAGTAACTTCTACCATTTAAACAACAATATAACGCAGCTTTTGTAAGTTTTGCACTAAAATTAATAAATAATTTGTTAATAGTGTATTAAATTCAAGTTACAAAATTGAAAACAGCCGAATTAAACCTCTTGTTCTATAAGTCCGTAATCGCCTTCCTTTCGCTTATAAACCACGCAAACTCCGCCCGTATCGGCATCGGTAAAGGCAAAGAACGAGTGCCCTAACAGATTCATCTGAAGTATCGCTTCCTCGCACGACATAGGCTTGAACGGAAAGGACTTCCTTCTGATGCTGAACTCGCCCTCCTCCTCATACTCGTCATCGTCGCCGTACTCTATCACGAAGGCACCGTCACGCATACGCTTTTCAAGTCGGGTTTTGTTTCTTCTTATCTGCCCCTCAAGCGCCTCTGTCGCTCTGTCAAGAGCGGTCATAAAGGTTTCGCTCTCGGCCTCGGCGCGGAAGAGCGTCTTTCCGTAATTCACCGTAATTTCGATTATCCTTGCACCCTTTCTCGTTCTGCAGGTAACGAGCGCCTCGGTGTCCTCGCCAAAGAATTTGTCAAAGCGCGAGAGCTTTCCGAGGATTAGAGTCTCAAGAGATTCCCTTACGTTCATCTGCTTTCCAAAAATCTTAATTTTCATACCGTTTTACGTCCTGCGCCGGGGACTGCCTTTCTATACACTAAGGACAGCCGCGACGTCCCTGCCGCAGCGAAGCTGACGCAAAACGCTTCGCCTTTGCTATCCTATTATCATTATAGCATATTTTTTGTGAATGTTAAATAGATTTTTTGTAAAAAAATTATTTTTTTAGTTACTTTTGACATACCATAAACCGACAAACAGTGACAGAAAGCGACATTTGTCCGAATAAAAGTTATAAAGAATTTTTCAAATAATCATAGATTATTCACAATTATAGGCTATAATGTGTTTATTAAACTGAAAATAGAGGAAAAATTAATGCTTAATCTTAAAGGAATAACGAAGGACTACGTCACCTCGTCCGAGGTCGTTCACGCGCTTCGCGGTGTGTCTATAGCCTTCCGTAAGAACGAGTTCGTTTCCGTCCTCGGTCCGTCGGGCTGCGGAAAAACGACGCTTCTTAACATCGTCGGCGGTCTTGACCACTACACCGACGGTGACCTCGTAATCGGGGGCAAGAGCACCAAGTCCTTTTCTGACAGAGACTGGGATGTTTACAGAAACCACAGAGTCGGATTTATCTTCCAGAGCTACAATCTGATTCCCCACCAGACCGTCCTTGGCAACGTTGAGCTTGCTCTCACCATTGCCGGCATCAGCAAGGAAGAGCGCGTTAAGCGCGCCAAGCAGGCGCTCGACAGAGTAGGTCTTTCAAGTCAGTATTACAAGCGTCCGAACCAGCTCTCGGGCGGTCAATGTCAGCGTGTTGCGATAGCAAGAGCGCTTGTCAACGACCCTGAAATTCTTCTCGCGGACGAGCCTACGGGCGCTCTTGACACCGTTACGAGCGTTCAGATTATGGAACTCATAAAGGAAATCTCGGGCGAGCGTCTTGTAATAATGGTTACGCACAACCCCGAGCTTGCCGAGCAGTATTCCAGCCGTATCGTGAGACTTGTTGACGGTGAGGTGATTGAGGATTCCAACCCCTTCTCGCCCGAGGACGAAGAGCAGGAATGCCGCGAGATTGAGGCTGCGGAAGCCGCACGCGAGGAAGCAGAGCTTGCCGAGCTTAAGGAAATGGCGGAAAAGAGCGGAAAGAAATTCAAGGCAAAACGCAAAAAGAAGGAAAAGGCAAAGATGTCCTTCTTCACCGCGTTTATGCTCTCGCTGAAGAACCTCTTTACCAAGAAGGGACGCACGACACTCACGGCGTTTGCAGGCTCGATTGGTATTATCGGAATTGCGCTTATCCTTGCGGTATCGCAGGGTATGACCGCATATATCGACCACGTACAGGAAACCACCCTCTCGGCTTACCCTCTCACTATCGAAAGCACGTCTGTTGACGCAAGCGAGCTTATAAAGAGCATTCTCGGCTCTAATGATGCGGCAAGCACGCACGAGAACGACGCGGTATATAAAGACCCGCTTATAGCCGAGCTCGTCACCGCGCTTAGCAAAATCGAAACTAACGAAAACGACCTTGCCGCACTTAAGACTCATATCGAAAATGAGCTCAAAAACGAAGAGAGCCCATTTTACTCGGCACTCTCGGGCATACAGTATTCGTATAACATAAACATACCCATTTACACTCTGAACGCTGACGGAAACATCATCAAGTCCGACACCTCTGACCTTATGCGCGATATGCTTGCCGAGTTTATGCTCGGTCTTGCGACCAAGGGTGAGAGCCTCGGCGGCTCTGACAGCACCATGGGACAGGGCACGTCCGGCGGTATGGGCGGAATGATGGGCACTATGATGGGTGTTCAGATGTGGGAACAGATGCTTCCCGGACTTCCCGACGCTAACGGCAACCGCGAGCTTGTCAACCCCATGCTCAAGGACCAGTATCAGATAGTTAACGGTAGATGGCCCGAGGCAAAGAACGAGGTAGTGCTCGTGCTTAACAGCAAGAACGAGCTTGACGACCTTACTCTCTATGCGCTTGGTCTTTTAAGCGAGGCTGACATCGACGCAATAATCGACGCGGCAGTCAACAAGACTGAGATGCCCGAAACCACCACGAGATGGGAATACAGCGAAATCATGGCACTGACCTTCAAGACCATATTCCCCTATCAGTTCTATCAGCCGACCGTAAACGAGGACGGCAAATCGGTTTACGCAGATTTCTCCGGCGATAAGCTCATCCTCGATATGCTCTACAAGTCGCCCGACACACTCGGACTTAACGTAGTCGGTATTATCAAGCCCGACGAGAACGCGGAAACCACGATGCTCTCAGGCTCTATCGCCTACACCTACGCGCTCACCGAGCACATAATCAGCGAGGCGGTTAATTCCGAGGTCGTAAAGGCACAGCTTGCCACCCCCGACGTTGATATACTCACAGGACTTCCCTTCAAGAGCACCAGCGGAAAGCTTACCGCAGAGCAGAAGAAGGCCGAGTTTATGAAGTATGTCGAGGGACTTTCCACCGAGGGCAAGGCAGAGGTTTACGTAAAAATTCAATGCCTTAAGGCAATAGATGCAAATCTTAAGGCAGGCGTTGACAAGTACTTTGAATACCTTTCAAGCAAGGAAGCCATAATCGGCGCAGTATCGTCAATGGCAGGCTCGTCAACCGGCGTTAATTCCGAAACGCTCACCTCATATCTTGAGGGACTTACCTATGAAGAGCTTAAGGAAATGATCCGCCCCACCATTGAGGATCAGGTGCGCGAGCAGATAAGCCAGCAGACCGCTGCGGCGCTTGGCTCTCTCACTCCCGAAATGAAGGCAGGCGCGCTCACAGCAGAGCTTGGCAGCACGGCTAACGAGAAGTTCGTTACCTACTACGACGAGATAACCGAGTTCTCTACCTCGTCTTATGACGAAACCCTTGAGGAAATCGGCTGTGTTGACCTTGATTCACCGAACAAGATCAATCTTTTCGCGGCAACCTTTGAGAGCAAGGACGTTATCGTTGCGGAAATCGACCGCTACAACAATTCCGTTCCGAAGGAAAAGCAAATTTCATACACCGACATTCTCGGTATAATGATGTCGTCTATAACGACTATCATCAACGCCATCAAGTACGTGCTTATCGCATTCGTATCAATTTCTCTCGTTGTTTCCTCGATAATGATAGGCGTTATCACGCTTATATCGGTACAGGAAAGAACCAAGGAAATCGGCGTGCTTCGCGCAATCGGTGCTTCGAAGAAGGACGTATCGTCTATGTTCAATGCGGAAACCATTATCATCGGTCTTTTCGCAGGACTTCTCGGTGTTGCGGTCACCTACCTGCTCTGCATACCGATTAACATCATTCTCTTTGCGCTTACGGGAATTGCAAACCTTAAAGCAATCCTTCCTATCGGCGCGGCGGCAATTCTCGTGCTGATAAGCGTAGGTCTTACTCTTATTTCAGGACTTATTCCCGCAAAGAGTGCCGCAAAGAAGGACCCCGTAGTAGCACTTCGCACCGAATAATCAAGGACTAAATCAATAGCAAATTTAAACAACAAAAGGGGCTTACTCAAATGCGAATTTGAGTAAGCCCCTAAAACCTTTTATGGTATAGGTAAATTTGAGGAAGAAGCGTCGTTCACATTCGGTCTTTTTCGGTCTTACCGAATGTAACAGCCCCAAGGGCTTAATCCTCGGGCTTTTCTATTTTGTAACCAAGCTTTACTATAAGCCTTAATGCTTCAAGGGCGGTATTTCTGTCGTAGTCCTTCTCACTCTCGGGAAGCTTGTCATACTCGACGAGGCAGGGATGCTCTCTTTCGATATCGCTGCGGCGCGCACCGTATATCCAGCCCTCATCCATTCTCGACTTGCTCCAAACCGCGTGAGTGTTTCTCGCAAGCTCTTCGGAAAGCGCTACAATATAGTCGGGAAGCACTACGTCAGAGGTATCCATCGGCTTCGGCTCGTAGCCGCCGCTGGTCACATCCTTTCCTGCGATCTTACGGCGTCTGGCAAGGTGTCTTATCATAATCTTTTCGCGCCCTCTGTCAATATCCTCTGCGGCATTATCCATCAGTGACTTAACCCAGAGATCGCTCGCGTCGGGGGCATCATCATCCTCGTTATGAAGCTCGCCGATAGCGTCGGCTTCGTTGCTTTCTGGGGGCTCGGACACGTCCTGCGTGTCTGCATCCGCACCGTCACCGTCATCAAATACGTCAAAATCCTCGTCGCCGCCGTCATCATCGTCATCACCGAAGAGCTCTTTAAGCCAATCCCCTGCCGTTTTTCTCGGCTTGCCGAAGTAGCTGGCAAACGGATTGCTTCCCTCGGGCACTTTATCCTTGACCTCGGCATAGTAGTCTACTTCCCTGCCCTCTGCCTTGAATGCCGCCCACACCTCGCCAAACGGTGCTATGCACTTGTCATTTCTGACGCGCTCGCCAAGTCCCTTGATATCAAAAACCGAATATGACGTTGCCTTAGCATCGACCTCGGGAACGCTCTCGTAGCCACGAAACGCGCCGTAATCGTCAATGTCGGCAATCTCGGTGATTATGGGATACTGTCTTGCGTGAATGATAAGCGCCTCGCCCTTTTCCTTGCTCAGACGCTGAAGCTCGGACTCGGAAATGAGCCGCGTCGGCTGACCGTGCTCGGACTCGACGTTACCGCAAAGCTCGCTTATCTCGTGAAGAAGCGAAAGCTCTTTTGAGGTAAGGAATACCCAGTTGTCACAGTTGCCCTTAATGGTGTCAGAATCCTCGCCGTACTTGCTCTTAAGCTGATGATAGCTCTGTGCTATGAGATAAAATCTCATATTACGGCTTCTTGCCGCAGAAATCATAGACGGCATATCGGGTATCTTCGGTATGTTGCAGAACTCGTCGAGAACGAAATTCACCCTGACGGGAAGTCGCTTGTCGGGAAGCTGTTGGGCAACCTCGATAAGCGTTTCATACACCTGCTTTATAAAGGTGGTAACGAGGAAATGATAGGTCGTTTTCTCGTCGGGAACGATTATGTAAACCGCAGTTTTCTGCGTGCCAAAGGTACGCATATCCACCGTATTTCCAGCGAGCTTTGCCGCAAGATTTTTCTGCGCGACAAAAATTCTCACCATACTGAACAGCGTTGAGTAAACGCATCTTAAGGTGTTCTCGGGCGCAGAAAGCACACCCTTGTAGTTAAGCGCGCAAAGCGAGTCCTCGGTCATATTATCCGCAAGCTCGTTTAAGGCGTCAGAGCAGTCCTGACTTGACATTCTCGCAAGGCTGGCGGTGTTGATTTCCTCAGGGCGACCGCATTCCATAAGAAGAAGCAGGTTTGCAAGCGCAAGCGAGCTTGCCGCCTCTGGCCAATAAACGTCCTTTGAGTTTCTTATCTGCGGCTCGGCTATCGTAGCAACGAAGTCGTTGAGCATTGCAGTTGCCTCGTCGGTCTTGCCTTCCTTATAAAGTCTGTACGGAACGGCAAGCGGATTCCACATATCACCCTTGTCGAGGTCGCGGAAATTGATAGTAACAATATTATATCCCTTCGACTTAACGAAGCCCGACGTCTTTGTGAAAAGCTCGCCCTTAGGGTCGGTGGCTACGAAGGACTCGCCTGCCCCCGCAAAGATGTTCAGCATCGGCATACCGAAAAGTCTTGTTTTCTTCGAGCCCGTCGAGCCGAATATCAGCGTGTGAGTATCCTTGCCGTCAACGTGGCCCACTCTGCCGTTTGAGAGCAGGGGTAGTCCTGCATCGGCATAGCTCTCGCTGTCAAAATCGACGAAAGTGCCCGAACGCTGTATTTCCTCGCGCGTTGCCCACCTCGCCTTTCTGTCGTTTCGCATATATTTACTGTAAATATGGCTGTTGTCCTTCATTTCTCTTTCCCCTTCTTAAAAGCTGACGCGTTCTCTTAAAATCCTATTACGGGGCGCTCAAGCTTGTTGCACATAACCCTGATATACTCGCCGTCCCTTCTGAATTTTGCAACACTCTGTGCGCTGACCTCACCGAAAGTGCCTGCCTCCTCTGAGTACACGCTGTATATCACATCGGCGGCAAGAAGCTTTACTGTCTTGAAGCCGTCAAAGTATTTCGTGCCTTTGAGAATTTCAACCGAGCGCGAAAGCACCTCACGCGCCCCGTCAGCAAGGGTAAGACCGCACATAGAAAGGCGCTCTTCAAGATACTGCATGAGCATACCGCAGGTAGGTGGCTCGATAGTCACCTTCTCAATACGCAAAAACGAGGATATAACCGAGCGAAGCTGCTCTGCCTCAGAATCTTGCGTACTGTCCGAAACCGAGAATACTATAAGCCAGTCATCGCTGTTGTCAGCGAGGTACTGAAGAAAGCTTGTAAAATACTTTTCCTCCGGGTGGCCGCGCCACTCGTCAACGTCAATGAATATAACACCGCGGAAATCGCTTCTGAAGCCTGCCGCATTCTCAACCTCTCTTGCAAACCGTGAGATTTCCGCAAACTGTGCCGAGGGCGCGCAGTAGGAAAGGTCAAACTCAAAATACTTCACACCGCCCAAGAAGTCAAGCAGATTTCCCTTCTCGTCAAGATAGTCCGAGAGAAGATTAAGAATCATCGTGCGTCCCGAGCCCGACGGACTTACTAAAAATATATCCGGAAGAATTACGGGCGCGCCCTTGGGCAACGAGCTTATATTGCAGGAAAGATTTTCCCACCTCTCGATAAGCCTCTGAAAATCACCGAGGCCCTCTTTTTTCATTATAGCTTCATACGCGCTCATTACAATAACTCCTTTATATGCTTTTTATCTCTTATTTATAAATTTTATCACACTTTTGCGCCCTTGTAAAGTATCAGCCGGACTTTGGGGGAAAATTGAGACGCATTTTGAAGTTGACTTTGCCTCTCATTTGTGATAGAATTTAGAAAAACTAACGAAGGATTTTTTCTATGAATGTCAAGGATTTGCGTGAAATAAGGCGTCGCTTCCGCCCGGAAAAGAGTAATATAACCAAGCTTCGCGGTTGTCTTGTAAACGGGGAAGGACGTATTGTTTCAAAAATATCTCAATCAATGGACTCGGCAGAGTCGCACGTATCAACCAAGCTTCTCTCTGTGCTTAAACGCGCCCTTTCAGGTCACCTCGGCACAAGCCTTACCGAGATTGAATACTCGACAAAGCAGGTAAGCGAAAGCCCCCGTCACGCGTTGCTTATGCGACTTCGCCAGAGCGAGCTTTCCGACGAGGGCGCTCTTGACGAGCTTTACGCGCTTATCATAGAGTCGCTTAAGCTTGAGGGCGGCTACGCAATTCTTCTTGCAAACGATATATACGACGTGCCCTCTTATTCAAAGGACGGAAGCGTCGAGGGCTCTACCGAGCGTTTTTCATACATAGTATGCGCCATCTGCCCGATAAAGCAGCTTCCTGAGGCTATAACGTTCAGGGAAAGCGACAGCTCGCTTCATCTTATGAATGTGTCGGGCGCACTCAGCGCGTGTGAGATAGGCTTCACCTTCCCTCTTTTTGACGAGAGAAAAACAAATATCTACGGCGCGCTTCTGTATAAGCGCAGTCTGACAGAGTCTTATTCGGACTTCTGCGAGAGGGTGCTTGACTGCGAGGCAAAGCTTCCGCCCTCGCATCAGAGAGTGGCATTCTCGCAGAGCCTTGCAGAGGCGCTCGGTGACGAGCTTGACATCAGCGTTATAAGGTCGCTTCACGAGCAGGTCGAAGAGCTTGAAATGCGGCACAAGGAAGAAAAATCGCACGACGAGCTTACTATCAGCAAGGAAACCGTAAGAAATATGCTCGAATGCTCGGGCGTTAGCGGCGAGAGGCTTGATAAGCTTTCAGAGGCGCTTGACGAGAGCCTTGGCACGAATGCGATTATAACCCCTCGAAACATTATCAAAACCAACAAGTACGAGCTTAAAACCCCCGAAATCACCGTCAAGGTTGACCCCGAGTTCAGAAGCCTTGTAACCACCCAGACGGTAAACGGTGAAAAATATCTTATGATAAAAATATCTGGCGGTGTTGAGGTTAACGGAATTAATATCAAGCTTGATGAATAATAAGGGGCTGTCATATTTGGCAAGACCGAAAAAGACCGAGTGGGAACAAAAATTCTTCCAACATACCAAAAAGTCTAAATGAGATGATAAAGCGAAGAAATCCTGTGGATTTCTTCGCTGGTCTTTTTCTACCGCCGTTTCCTTCCTCTCGTCGTATATATACGCAAACATAAAGACAAATACGCGTGGCGTATTTGCTTCGGGGCGGTGAGCGGCGCTTCCTCCTCAAATCTGCCTATCCCCTAAAAACAGCCTCTTAATTCCGTTATCTATTCAAAAAATATCTTAATGTATCTATATTATCCTCGTTATACTCTATTTCCTCTGACAGCATTCTTGCACACTCAAATACACCGTATTTGTCAATCATAGTTGGCATATTTAGCATACACGCGAGCAAATGTTCAAGACCGAGCGAGAGGACAAGTCCTGACTTAAACTCACCATCATCTCTTGCATCCGATGCGTGCCTGAATATAAAATATGCAAGCGCGCGACAAAGCATATCATCAAAGAGCTCGCTTCTGCCAAAGGTGAGCGAGTGTGCAAGCACACCCTCTGTTTCACGACTAAGGTATTCAAGCGACGGTATGATGCGGCAGAGCGAGTCGGAAAGACTGCCCTCGTCAACAGAGCACAGCTTGTAAAGGCGCAGGATGCGCTCGCTGTACGGTAGAGTGGTATCTGAGAGAATACTGTAAACAGCCTCGCGCTCATGCACGGCATCGAAGCAATTTTCACCGAAAAGTGGCTCATCCTCACCGTCATCTATGCTGACGAAATCGGCAAACGCGTCGCTCGTTAGGACAAGCTCTGCCGCCGCCTCACAGCAAAGACCGATACCCATTTCCCGCCTTGCCTGACAAGAGTAATAAAAGCGCGGATGCTCACGGCATATGTCGCAAAGATACCCCTCACCGTATTCGGTAATTATATCGCAAAGACCCCTCTCGGTAAGATGAGGACATCTTCCGTCTGTGAGCACAAACGAGCGAGTGCCGTCACACTCGCATATTCCCTGACAAAGCTCACCGCCTATGCTCTTATATCTTTCATAAGCCTTATCGTCAATATCTATTTCCCAGCCGACACAGCAGCTATGCCTGCACCTATCGGCTATACATTTAAAATCAAGCACGTAGCGAGGTGTGTATATCATATAAGTCCCCCGAAAATTTCTCACAAAACTAATTATATATCCTCTGGACACCTGTGTCAATATCCGATACACTTTTTCAGCTTACACTTGCAATTACTTTAAAATTGTGTTAAAATTCTTATATAATAAAGCTTTGGGGGATACTTATGCTATGAAAAATCTCATTGACGAAGTAATAACTAACAAAATGTATTTTGATATATACGACGACGGTACTGCCGCGCTTACCGAAACCGACAAGGATATAACCGAGGCAGTAATACCGCGCACCGTTGGCGGTGTTCCCGTAACCGCTATCGGTTTTTGTGCGTTTGATGGCTGCACCGAGCTAAAATCAGTCACCTTCCCTGAGTTTGACTACGACGCGTGGTTGAACGACGAAAGGGGGCTTGAGGAAATCGGCTCAAACGCATTTATGAGCTGTACTGCGCTTACCGAGATAACAATTCCCGCCTCGGTAAAAACCATCTGCCACGGCGCGTTTTACCGTTGCTCGTCACTTAAAAAAGTTATGCTTGAAGAAGGACCCGGCTATCCCCCGTACTTGGAACCCTGCGTATTTGCCAGCTGCACCTCGCTCACCGAGATACCCCGTGTAAGATATGCAAGCGAAAGCCTCTTCGACGGCTGCGAGGCTCTCACCTATCTTCCTATTACAGATGATGTAACGTCAATTGATGAGAGCTGCTTCGCTCATTGCACCTCGCTCACCGAGGTGGTAATACCCCGTAGCGTTACCTCGATAGAGCAGCTTGCCTTCCGTAGCTGTCACAATCTAAAAAAAGTTACCTTTGAAAACCCCGACGGCTGGCTTACCACAAACAGATATTCAAGATCAGAAGCCCCTGTGAGCCTTGACCTTTCCGACCCTGAGAGAAATGCAAGATGGCTTCGCACAATGGACTTTGACGACGGGGTTATCCGTTGGTACAGAAAAACAAAAGCATAATTGGCGTGTTGTCCTAATCGGATAAACACGCAGTTAAATCCATCTTTGACGGAAGAAATCCACCCTTGGTGGAAGAAATCGCTTCGCGATGAAATCCTGCTTCGCAGGGTTTATGTTAGACGGACTTAACTTTACCCAAGGCAACGCCTTGGATTTCTTCTGAACGAAGTGAAGATTTCTTCTGAGCAAAGTGAAGATTTCTTAGTGGCAGAGCCACGATTTCATTAAAAAAGAGAGAACGCCTCGTTCTCTCTTTTTTTGCGCTATGCCTTCGTTAAGACAATTCCCTCGTCAAGCATCATTTTCAGCACTCTCGCCTCTCTTGTACGCATAACCACACTTGGTGCTGCGGCAGAGAGGTTTTTCTCTATCGCTGCATCGGGTGTGACAAATTCAAGGGTAAAGCCTTCCTTGCTTTCATACTCGTCAAGGTTCATTTCCCCACCGTCATCAGCCTCGCAGAGATAGTAAAAGTTATCCTGAACAAATGCCCTTGGGTCATCGTCATCATATCTTTGAATACGGAATACGTGCCCATAAGCCTTGATGCTCTCGCGTCTTACGGCAAGCCCTGATTCCTCTGCGACCTCGCGCACGAGCGCGTCCTCGTGGCTCTCATTTGCCTCAATGCCACCGCCCGGGAATTTATAGTAATCGTAAAGGGTGCTATGTATCATAGCGACCTTGCCCTCTCTTACTATAATAGCGCGCACCGACGGGCGCACCTTGCTTCCTGCGGACAAATCGTAATCCTTAGTGTCAATCGAAAACAGCTCTCTCATATCCCCTACCTCTCTTTCACTTTGCTTCATTTTAACATAATCTCATTCGCCACGCAAGTAAGCTACCCGATTTGTATCAAAAAATGGGCTTGACAAAAAATAGGCTGTCACAAATGTGACAGCCTATTTGCTTATATTACATCTGCAAGAAGCGAGATAAGCCTCTTATAGACAAAATCAACGCTTTTTTCACGGACGTTGTTTCTACCGATATCGCCAAATTTTACAGCCTCGGTATAGACCCTGCCGTTAACAAGAAATCCGAAGCATACCAAGCCCACGGGCTTTGTTTCAGTAGCGCCCGTCGGTCCTGCGATACCAGATACACCGACGCCAACGTCAGCGCAAAGCGCTTTCGCAACGCCAGTCGCCATCTGCCCTGCGACCTGCTCGCTTACAACGCCAAACTCGGCAATAGTATCCGCATCAACGCCAAGAAAATGCATCTTTGCCTCATTAGCGTAGGTCACTATCGACCCGTCAAGGACGCGCGATGCGTCAGGCACGCTGACAACCCCTGCCGCGCACAGACCGCCCGTGCAGGACTCTGCGAAGGCTATCCGAAGCGAGCGCTTAATCAGCGCATCGACAAGCTCTCTTGCAAGCGGATTTTCCTTTTCCAAAAGCTTTCTTTTCATTTTATCAGCCGTTAACCTCAGGCTTCATTGTGGGGATTTTATACCAGGATTTTATGTAACCCTACGTAAAGCCGATTTTCTTCTTTATTTTGCGGAGTTTATCAAGTTGTGATTTTACGCAATTCTTCATAGGCCTACGTACAGACCTGGCAAATTGGCGTAAATTTGGGGTCAGATTGGTGTACTGCAGATACCGATGCTCTTGAAGGTGTTTTCAAGCTCTCGGAAGGTTTTAACCTTTGTATCCTCGGTAACGTCGGCGTAAATATCTAAGGTTGTGGAAATGTCGGCGTGACCTAAAATCTCTTGAACCACCTTGACATTCATATCCGCCTCAATCATTCTTGTGGTAAACGTGTGACGCAGACTGTGACAACTGAAATGGGGGAGTAGAACAGGTTCGCTCTTTCCTTTGTGTGCATCAAGCACCTCGTCATTGCAATCTCGGATAATGCGAGCAAGCGCCTTATTGAGCGTTCCTTGGTGTTGGGTGTCGCCGAAGCGGTTGATGAAGATAAAATCGGAGTATCCCTCGATTGATGCCCGGCAGGAGATTCCGTTTTCTCTTTGGAACTCTCGTTCTTCAAGAAATGCATCCTTTACCGTGTCCATCATCGGAACGATACGATTGCTTCCTTTTGTCTTCGGTGTGTTAATACCGAAGCTGCAACCATTACCCGTGCCGTGATTGTAATAGACAAGCGTGTGATTGATATCGATAATGCCTCGTTCAAGGTCAATATCACACCATCGTAGCCCCACAACCTCACCGACTCGCAACCCAGTGCCGAGCATTACGGCAAACACGGGATACCAATGTCGGTATTGCGGTGAACGTCTCAGAAAATCAACGAACAAGCTTTGCTCCGATACGGTCAATGCTTTTCTTTTAGGCCTGCCGAGGTTATGGGCTTGCTTCATCTCGCGCATCATATTCTCGGTTGGGTTCTGGCGCACATAGCCATCTTCAACCGCAAGTCTAAACACCTGATGGAGAATGCCGTGTACGGTTTCGAGTGTTGCAACCTTCAAATACTTTCCGTCTATAAGTGTATTATAGAAGCGGCGTATATCGGATTTCTTGATCATTGAAACACGGCTTTTACCAAGCCCGTCACGAACAAAAAGGTTGTACATATATTTGTAGTTCTGAAAGGTGTTATCCTTCAGACCTCGCTTTAACGTACACCACAGCTCGAAAAGATCATTGAGCGTCGTGTTCTTTGTTTCAGCACGAATTCCATCACTCAGATCTCTTGCAACTTGTTGTTCCTTCTCGCGTAGCTCCTCCAGGCTCAACGCATATACGGTGTAGCGAGTGCCGTCATCAGCTGTCCACCGATAACTGTATCGCCCGTCCTTGCGCTGAGACTCGCCCTTTTTCAGAGTGATTCTGTCTTTGTCAAGTCTTCTCTTTTTCTTTGTACTCATCTTTAGTTCCTTTCCTTTCTTTTGGATTGGGAAGGCACTAAGAATACAAGATAATTATATCATATTTGCAAGTCTATGTCAACCTTCCCGGGCGAAAACAGTATGTCGTTTACGCATTTTTTACTTTTGTTACTCGCATCTTGCCATTAGATCGAGTATGCTTTCTCGATGTATTCATCGAGCTTCCTACGCTTTATCAAGCGTTTTGTGCCAATCCACAAAACGAATGTGCAATCCTCGCGGTCGGTCATTTTGCGTAGCTTGTTAATTCCTATACCGGAATACACCGCCGCTTCCTCAAGGGTGAGATTGCTCTTCTCCCAGATTGGTACCTCTTTTCGCATATAACACCTCCTTTATAAAATAGATTTCGTCATACTCACTCCGAGCTATGAAAAGTGTTTTTTGAGTGAGTGGGGCTCGGGATTTTTTGTTTTCGGAATGCTCCTTTGCCTTCTGACAATTCTATTTTATCATACTCACACACCGTTGTCATCGGCAAGACTCTGCCAAATTTGTGCAGATTTGCGCCAACTTTGTGCCATAATTGTGACAAGTTATTTTGTATGGAAAAAAGAACGATATTAACGAATAAAACAATGCCAAAACGAACAATATGAATTCAAAACGAATAATGCAAACGAATAATGCGATGCATTGTTCGTCAAAAGTGTTGACATTGTTCGTTAAATGTGCTAAAATGTATGTGTAAAATTATAGTTTGGAGGTAAATCCATGAACACAACAATGACTGTAAAAGAGGCTGCTAAGCTTTGGGATATATCCGAAAGACGCGTGATGATTCTTTGCAAAGAAGGGAAAATTTATGGAGCAACAAAGAATGGGCGCTCCTGGGTTATTCCTGCTAATGCACAAAAGCCGGCGGATGCGAGATATAAAAAAAGTCAGCCTGTGAAAACTTCAACAAGGCTACCTTTGCCTATTGGTATTTCTGATTACCGTTTAGCCGTAACTGAGTATTATTATATAGATAAAACTATGCTCATCAAGGACTTTATTGACGAGCGTCCTATGGTTTCACTTTTCACCCGCCCGAGGCGCTTTGGAAAGACATTAAATATGGATATGCTTAGAACCTTCTTTGAGAAAACTGATGAAGATACATCGGTTTACTTTAAAGATAAGAAGATATGGGCTTGCGGAAAGAAGTATCAGGAGTATCAGGGTAAATATCCAGTCATTTTTGTGAGCTTCAAGGACGTGAAATTTAACACATGGGAAGAGACCTATAATGCAATCAAGGAATTGTTTGTGAAGGAGGCTTCTCGTCATACCGAACTTTTGACAAGCGAAAATTTGTCCGATTTTGAGAAGAAAGATTTTGAGAACTTGCTTTCGGGTGACATATCCACCGTTGATCTTTCTAATGCGTTTCTTAATCTCTCACGTATGCTCCACGAACATCACGGCAAGGCTCCTGTTATAATCATAGATGAATATGACACACCAATACAACAGGGACATGTAAAGGGTTATTACGATGAGGTAATAGGTTTTATGAGAAACCTATTCTCCGGAGGACTTAAGGACAACAAGCATCTTTCATTCGGTTTCATGACGGGAATTCTTCGTGTAGCAAAGGAAAGTATATTCAGCGGTCTTAATAACCTCACGATAAACTCTATCCTTGACAACAAGTATAGCGAATACTTCGGTTTTACACAGGATGAAGTTAAAATGATGGCTGAGTATTACGGTGCGCCCGAAAAATACGATGAAATACTTGCTTGGTATGACGGATACAAGTTTGGCGACACCGAAATATTCAATCCTTGGTCGGTTATAAACTACTTTAGAAATGAGTGCCAGGCGAGAGCATATTGGCAATCTACGGGAAGTAACGATATCATTGGCGAGATACTTGGTGAAGCAACTGAAGATATTTACAAAAGACTAAATGCGCTTTTGCAAGGAGAATCATTCTTAACCTATATCGATACTGGAGTTATTTATCCTCAGATCAAGAATAACCCTTCATCTGTTTACAGTTTCTTGCTTGTCGCAGGTTATCTTAAGGTTGTAAAATCCGATTCGGCATTTGGCGGCGATTTTATGTGCGAGGTGGCATTGCCTAATAAGGAAATAACATTTGTTTATAACAAGGAAATTCTCGGCAAATTAAACAATATCATTCCTCAAGCTACGGCGATTGCCATTCAGGAAGCTATTTATTCGGGTAATGGAGAAATCCTGCAGGAGCAGCTCGGAAAACTCCTTATCCAGTCGGTTAGCTGTTACGATACCGTCGGTGAGAACTTCTACCACGGACTTGTTCTTGGACTTTGTGCAATGCTTGATAACAGGTATATAATCACCTCAAATCGAGAATCCGGAGAAGGACGATACGATATCTCTCTTTGCCCAAAGGACAACAAAATGCCCGGTAGCATCATCGAGCTGAAAGCAAAGAAGGATGACGATGAAAAGGAGCTTAAAGAGCTTGCAAGGGCCGCATTAAAACAGATAATAGATAAGAAATACGATACCGAAATGCAAACTAAAGGTATCAAAACCATTATAAAATATGGTGTAGCATTTAGCGGCAAGCACGTTGAAATCGTTTGTGCTTAAAGAATTGTTGATTGTATAGGAGATAAAAATGGCAACCAAAGAACAATATGAATCTCGACTTTTAAGCCTTGATGCAAGCAAATTTGAAAATTTAATATACGATTTGCTTGAGAAAGAGTTTCCTGTTCTTCACAACTTAACTCATACAGGTAAAGTCTCTGGAAAATTAGCTGCTAGAAAAGGTACTCCGGACATTTGGTTTACCACTACATTGGATGATAAAGAAAAATTTATATTTGTAGAGGTAACTACTCAACAGAATGCTCTTACATCAAAAATACAGAGCGATCTTGACAAATGCAAAGAGCATATAGAAGAAAAAGAATTAGCAGCCGAGAAAATAATATATGCCTGCCTTGGCAAAATTACCCCCAATGAGTTTGAATGCTATCAGCAATTTTGTCAGAACTTTTGCCGAGGCAAAGACTCGTCATTTGAATTTTGGGGTATAGATTATATAGTTCACTTGCTAAAGGTTAAGTACCCAGTGCTCGCTCACGAATATCTGGGCATCGCTATCGAGAATGGTAGTGTTGTTGAAATAGGTGAGTATAAAAACAAATTTGGGGTGACGGAAGAAAACAAATTCTTGTTTAGGCAAGATGAAATAGCTCGTGCAGAGGAGATTTTGCTCTCAGAGCGTTGCGTGATTTTAAGCGGTTCTGCAGGATGCGGAAAAACGAGAATGGCTTTAGAAATCATGAGGAGTTGGGAGCGAGATGATGGATATACCTCTAAAATTCTTAAACTAAGTGGAATCGGTATAGAAAACGATCTTAAAGTTTTGCTTGATGATACGACAAAGAAATATGTTATCCTTATTGATGATGCCAACAGAATTAGTCACTTAGGAAATTTAATAAATTTTGCTGAGCATTATTCCAACATCTATTTGATATTAACAATTAGAGATTATGCATTAAAGGATATTATAGTTTCTCTCGGAGGCACTATCAAGAGCATAACATTAGAACCATTGACATCAGAGCAGATAAAGGCTGTGCTCAAAGAAGGGTTCAATGCAACAAACGAAACATTTCTAAAACAAGCTATAGATGTATCTCGTGGAAATCTTAGGTTCGCAATTATGATGGCCGAGGCGAGTATGGGAAAAAATAATATCAAAACCATCCCAGAGTTATTGGATGTATATTTTTCCACCTTAAAACAGGATTTGAAAGAAATAATAAATAATTCTGTTTATGGAAAGGTTTTGGCGGCATTTGCAATATTCAAACGTATTTACATTAAGGATACAGCATTTGTTGGTCGAATTACTAATGCATTTGAGATTAGCGAAGGGGAGTTTTTGGATGCTTGTGATGTTTTAGAGCAGCAGGAACTTCTTAATTATCATTTTGATAATGCGATTGCTGAAATAGCAGATCAAATACTCGCAGAATATCTTTTTTATCAAGTTGTTATTTCTAAAAACAAAGTGGATTTAACAAAGATTTTTGACGAGTTTTTCTTTGGAAGAAAAAAGCAAAAAAACAGAATACTCGAACTATTTAGAGCTTTGTTTAGATCGTATGGTGCGGATCAAAAGATACTCCAAAGGTTAACAGAATACAAGGATGTTTTAAAATCAAGGGCGAATAATTACGATTTAATGGAGTTTTATCTCTCTTTCTGCGATATGTTTGGCATTGAAGTCCTCGCTTTTGCAGAAAGGATATTATGTGATATTAATATAACCGATGGGTTGCGTGACAAAGCGTTAAGCCTATTGGCTGAATTTTGTGATACAGATAACTATCAATATGCTATTGATGCATTGCTTAGAGAATACAAAGATGCAACAAAAAAGTACAAGGAGGAGATATCGAAACATCTCGTAGATAGGTATGCAATGACTCCCGAATCCTATACGATTGGATACGAGTGCCAAAAATATCTAATAACGAAGGCAGTTGAGTTTGCAAAAGATGACTCTGAATATGAAAGCTTATTATATTCAATCTTAAAAAAACATTTTCCGCTGAAACACGAGTATACTACTGCAACCCATAAAAACATCACGATTTATAAGATACCTCTCGTATATTCACCTGCATCAAAATCTTATCGAGATGTTGTGTGGGGGGCAATAAGGTATCTCTTGCTTCAAGCTAAAAACCATCACGATATAACCGAAATTATTAGTTATGGATATTATTCGGGGGATGATTACAAATTAAGGAGATACGATAAAGATCATGCCATTTCGCTCTTTGACAATTTAAAATTGACAGCTCTGGAAGATAAAATTCTCGGTCTCAATTTACTAGGACATTATCGTTTGATGAACGGAGCAAAAGAGCGCATAAAATCATTGAAAGTAGATCCGATAATACGATTTTATGCAGAAAACATTAACCATTCCACAGGAAAGCATAGTTATGGTGAAAACTTCGAAAAGCAAGTTTTGAAATTAATGAAATCAGGAGTAGACTGTCAAGAAATAATAATGTGTCTTTCTTGTATGGAGGTTTTGCTTGAAAAGCATGCTGCCTGGGAAATTGGTGAAGCTATAACTTATGCATTTAATTACGTGTTTCAACAGGACAAGGGGCGGTATTTAGATATATTGGAATTGTTTTTAAATACAAATTCAAAGACCCAATGTCAACCGTTTAAAATTTTATCCAATGCATTGGAAATCGTTGATGCAGATACACTTCTGAGAATAATAGATGCATCTTCCTTAGAGCGCAAGGTAAATTGGAAAATGCAAGTATATATTCAAGTTAAAGAAGCACAACTAACGGATCAAATAATAGCAAAAGCATTTGATTTTATAACTAATGAATATATCAATGCAACCATTTCGTGGGGAAACGAGCGCGCTACAAACTTCTTGCATTATGAAAAAAAGCAAAAGGGATTCATTCTCTCGGTGTGCCAAGATTACTTTGAAAAACATCGGGAAACATTTGCTTTCAAAACATTTTGCGAAGCACTTTTTATGAATTGGGAGCCAATAGAAGAAATATTAACGCTGTTTGATGGTAATCTCACATTAATGGAAAGCATTTATTTTGATTTAATAGCTCGTAATACATTTTGTGATTATGATGCGGTGTTTGCGAGATATTTCATTGAAAAAAATCCAGCACTCCTCAATAAGTTTTTTGAATTGTATATAAGTAAAATAAGCGAGCATATTTCGGTTAAATTTTTATATTCCGCGGATAACATTGTGGATGCAATGCTTTCGTACATTGGTAAAAAGGAATATTTCTATTTGGATTATCACCTCGGGCGTTTTATTCAGGGGTTGCCTGAGGAAAAGTTCGAAAAGTTCGTAATCCGTTTTGTTGAACGTTACAAAGACGAAGGATATGAGATGTTTGAAATATCAAATATCATGGAGGAATGCTCAAAAGAACGGCAAAAGCATTTTGTAAAAGTATTAATAAAAGAAAACCTTCCTTTGACAATACTCCAAGAAATGCGATTCTTTGACGGACCTCATAGCTGGTCCAATAGCAGAGTTCCTTATATTCAAGCAAACATCCAGGCGCTGAGCGAATTACTTGAAGAAGAAAAAGGCATCATGCCCGTTAGATATTTCGATTTCTTCTGCGAACGACTTCGCGGCTTGGAAAAGCTATTGAAAAGCACGCAAATCGAAGAGTTTAACGAAGACTTTGGAGTGTAAACGATGTTCTGGTTTGACAATTCAAGAAAGAACTTGGCATCGTTTGCAAGAAGTTTGAGTTCTGAAGAACGAGGTCGCGTTGAGGAAATCTTCTCGGAATTAATCGGTCGTGAATATGGAATTAAAGCTCCAATATTGCGTTTTAATAGTAGCGATGCAAAGGTTATTAATGATTACGAAATAGTATTCGTTAAGTCTTTGTATCGCGCATCTTCGGATAAAATACAATCCGTTCGGGAAATCAATCGTTGTATGAACAAAGACGGACTTTTGTTCGCAGAAGATGACGAATCGATTATAAATGCACGAGGCGCGTGTGCTTATATCAAGCTTGTGGACGATTTAGACGGACTTAAAATTAGCAAGCGAGCCAAAGAAGAGGAGCCACCATTTAGAATTCTTCGCGAATTTCAAATTATGCGATCGTTGAATCAGCTGCAAAGAGAAGCAAGCGAGTCGTATATTATTGAGTGTGAAGAAGATGCCAATGGTGGATACATAATGGAGTTTGCTACCGATTCACTTGATCAGTATATTTCAAGAATCGGTGGCGCTCCTAATCCCGATGATTCTAAAAGAATAATTCTACGCATCATAGACTGCGTAAGCTTTTTGCATTCTAACAACGTGTTGCACCGAGATTTGCATCCTGGCAATTGGCTTTTTATAAATGGCGAATTAAAGATTTCGGACTTTGGGTTGGCGTGTTATGTTAATGATGATCGTTCTGGAAAGAGGTACAAGCCTTCTTATGGTGTTCCTGTTTATACCGCACCTGAACAGTTGGAATCTCTAGAAAACACATCTGAGCAAAGCGATATATATACTGTAGGCAAACTGATTAATTTCGTTTTAACAAAGAGCCCGCAGAAAAACAATCATTTTTTGCATGACATATCTGAAAGATGCACTCGATCACAGCCAGAGGTAAGATATACATCTGTTATGGAACTCAAACAGGCCTTGCTCGAACGACTGCGTGATATAAGATGAGTCATCTACCACAAATATGTATTAGGAAGTTATTATGAACAAATCATACACAGAACAAATGGAAGATGCACTTTGGCAACGGTGGAGTGATTACGATACAGATGCCGAGTACGCTACTACAATAGATTTTTTGAATGCCGAAGATGGATTTCGTTCCTTCGGTGACGGTCTCGTTGATTTGATGCAGAAGAAAGATCCGTCGATGGATACGGATAAGGCGATAGCACTTTTGACTGCGCAATGCAAGAAAAACGGTGTTGAGCTGAGCGAGATAGGCAGTACGAATACTCTAAAAAGTTGGTTTAAGGGCGGCCCTCGTCCTAAAAAAGGTGAAGATAGCAGAGATGCTATGTTTGCTCTGGCGTTTGCCTTAGAGTTTACTTCGGATGAAACCGCTGAACTGTTCCACAAGGTTTATCTTGACCAAGCATTCAATTTCAGAAACGAAAAAGAGCTTGTTTATTATTTCTGCCTTATCAATGGAAAGACATGGACTGATGCTAAACGAATAGCTGTAGCTGTTGAGCATGATGAAGACGGATATGATGCTACGTTGTATACGTCAGCAATTAAAACCGATGTGGACAAGTTTTCGAGCGAGAATGAACTGCTGTCTTACATAAAAACACACCGTCACAATATGGAGCAAACCAATGTAACGGCTAAGAAGTATCTTGAACGCTTGATAACGGATGCGAAGAAGTACGCAAGACTTGAGGCAGAGCTTCCCGAACACGAAGGTCAGTTCGATGGTGCTTGGAAGAGTGAAGATACTGTGTCGGTAAACTTTATGTACTCGTTGATTACAGATACCACTCCTTCTACCAAGAAAGGTACGACTACAGTTTTCAAGAATGCGCGTTTACCTAAGGAGAGCAAAAACAGATTCCCAGAAGCAGTTTCGTTTAGCGAAAAAGAACCGACCTATGAATCCATCCGCAAGATGATAATTATGTTGTTCTCATATACGTTCTGGTATCACGTGCAGTGGGAACATAAAGACTTTGATATAGAGGACTATACCGAGCAGCTTAATGCTCTTTTAAATGAATGTGGATTCTCGTCACTTTATTATGGAAATCCATACGATTGGATGTTCCTCTATTGCACGCTTTCTGCTTCACCGCTTGATGTATTCAGAGGAATGGTAGCGGAAGTTTTGAGTGAGGAATCATAAGCGTCAACGAAATTTACAGATTGTATTTCATATGTGATACGATTGGGTGAACGAAAGGAGAATGATGATATGTATGGTGCTATCATAGGCGATGTTGTTGGCTCGATTTATGAGTTTCACAATATCAAAACAAAAGAATTCCCTTGGCTTACCGACAATAATCGTTTCACGGATGACACTGTTATGACCGTAGCAGTAGCCGATGCATTACTAAAGTGCAATCACGAAAATACGATTGAGGATATTGAGGTTTTCAAAAACGAGCTATGCTCATCAATGCAGTATTGGGGAAGAAAGTATTGGACTGCGGGATATGGTCAGAAGTTTATAATGTGGCTGATGCGAAAGTCTAAAGAGCCTTATAACAGCTATGGGAATGGTTCGGCTATGCGTGTATCTCCAATTGCTTGGTATGCAAAAACCTTGGAAGAAACGTTGGTATTGGCAAAAGCATCGTCCGAGGTAACTCACAATCACCCGGAAGGAATAAAAGGCGCTGAAGCCGTAGCAGGTGCAATATTTCTTGCTAAAAACGGTGCAACAATGGATGAAATAAAGGATTTTACATCGCATTACTACTCCATCCATTTTACGCTTGATGAAATTCGTCCTACATATAAACATGTTGAATCGTGTCAGGAGTCTATTCCTCAAGCTTTGGAAGCATTTTATGAATCTAACGATTTTGAAGATGCTATACGCAATGCTATATCCATTGGAGGAGATAGCGATACGATAGCAGCTATTACGGGTTCTATAGCTGAAGCTTATTACGGTATTCCAAGAACAATAAAAGAAGATGTTAAAAAATATATAGATAAGCCGTTAGCTGATACACTCGATAATTTTGTATCAATGTTAAAAGAGCAATTGCACGTGAAAGGAGAGATAAGAGCATGAAAAGAACACCTTTGACAAGCGGAACTGAGATAAAAGTCAATCGTGGCTCGTCCTATACCTATATCATTGACCGTGTAATCGGTGACGGTGCAAATAGTATTGTTTACGAAGCACATTATATAGATAACGCTTATAGAAGACACGATGTTCGTCTTAAGGAGTGTTATCCCTTTGCTTCTGATATCCAAAGAATTGGAATGGAACTTGTTTGGGCGGATGCTACGGTATCCACGGATGATAAAGTAGCATTTACAACCGCTTATCATAAGCTTTTAGATTTTCAAAATACAACAAAACTCCGTAATTCTACAGCACACATCTTCGATCTGTGTGAAGCAAACGGAACTCTCTATTCTGTTATGGATGTAAATGAAGGGCAGACCTTTGAGCAAGACAAGAGCAAGAGTCTTTCGGACATACTTAAAACCACACTTGCATTAGCACGCGTAGTTGAGAAATATCACAACAACGGTTTTTTGCATCTCGACATTAAGCCGAGCAACTTCTTGGTTATCCCTGAAACGCGCGAACTGGTGATCCTTTTCGACGTGGATTCTGTTACCACTATTGAAAATATCAAAAGCGGCCAAGTAAAATGTGTACCATATTCAAAGGGATGGGCGGCACCAGAACAAATGCAAGGCAAAATCAATAAACTCTGCCCGGCAACCGATATCTATTCTATCGGTGCAATTCTGTTCCAAAAGGTGATGGGCAGAGCCGTTGAAAACGAGGATATAGGTGTCTTTGCAGATTGGGATTTTGAAGGAGAGTTGTTTGATGATGTTAACCCTGCTATCAAACGATTGCTCCGTGAGATTTTCAAAAAGACATTGGCGGCAAACATTAAGCGTAGATACCAAACCACAAGTGAACTTATTGATGCTCTCGATAATGCGCTTTTAGTCGCCGACCAAAAGCAATATATAATATCTAATGTTCCTGCTTCTTATATTGATTTCGTGGGCAGAAAATATGAGTTGAGTATGATTCATAACGCTTTCGACTCAGGAACTAAGGCGTTGTTTATTCAAGGCTTTGCAGGAATAGGAAAAAGTGAGATTGCTAAAAAGTATGTAGAGGAAGCTAAATTAAAATATGACGCAATAGTGTTCCACCATTATACCGGACATCTGAAAGATGTTATTAAAACTTTAAGCGTAGCTAACAACACTGAAGAAATAACATTGTCAAAGGCTAAAATTTTGTGTCAAAATGCCAAAGTGCTTTTTGTTATTGATAATTATGATTCTAAGGAATATGATGATATTCTTGATGATATGGACTCATATCTCGATTCGCTTTTGTCTTTGAACGCTCATTTTATTTTTACATCGCGTAATGCTTTTTCGGACATTTTCAATTCACGGCAAATTGCAACCATTTTACTTGAACAAATGCCTTCTAAAGATTTGTTAAAGATATTTAGTAATGAGTATGGAAAGAGCTTATCAGTCACGGAACAACAATTCGCATTACAAATCATTGAAGGATTTGATAATTGGACACTTGTTGTCCCTATGCTGGCGAAATACTTACTATCATCGGGCTTATCTGTGGAGCAATTCTTCATATCTTTAAAAAATAGCAAAACGAAATATTTTGATCCAAATGCGGAGAGAATACGAATAGTTAAAGATGGTAAGGTTATCAAGGAAAATCAGCTTGGAATATTAAGGTATGTCCTGTGTGTTTCGGATTTGAATCATGAGGAGAAGGAATGCTTACGTAACTTGTGCCTGCTTGATGGGTACGAGGTTGCTCTTTCAAAGACCACATATAAAAGAATTACAAAGTTGAAAAATCTAGATTCACTAAATAAACTAATAGATAGGAATTGGGTAAAGTGGTCTCCCAAAGATAATTCGTTGTCCCTACATCCAATTGTAAAAGAACTTATCTTTATAGATTTGGGTGTAAATGTCATATTGTGTGAAAGTTTTCTGAAAACAATTACTGACGATTTTGTTGTAACACATAGATACGACAATGCTAATAGAGCTGCTGATCAGCATAAAAAAGCAATTGAGTGGGAAATTAATGTCGACAAAGGTTATTTGGTTGCATTTGTATTGTCTCGTTTCGATCTTAGTCAATCGGATAATGCGCAGTTTGTCATAGAGTATATATATTCTCGTTTTAAAGGGGATATAAATGATGCCATGTATTGCGCAAGTGATGAATTGGTAGAAGTGTTTTACGCTTTATGCAGTTATTACTCGAAAAGTAACATTGACATTAAATCAAATTCAGTTATAGTGTTTTTATATTTTTTGCGTCAATTTATTTGTTATGAACCATGGAGAGATGAAGATGATCCGGCACCATGGTTTATAGAAACAGTAAAAAGCGCATTTATTCAGACAATGCAGCATTTGTTGGAGTCTGACTACACTGACAAAGTGGATAAAATATACGTATTAATTAAACCGTTGATGCAAGCATTAAATATAATACCATTGAAGTGGCATCTCGATTATGAGATAAATTATGATAAAGCGTTAATGGCATCTGCCTATCATGGTCTAAAATATATCGAAAGAAAAATGCAAATTCCTCAGGTTGATATGGATGCTTTGCGTAAGCAATATAAAACTGTAATGTCACACAAAGAAAATGAAATTGTAGATGCAGTTACTGATACCAGTGTTAGTAACGATAACCATAAACACGAGCGCAGTGCGTTGGCAGAACTTTTACCGATATTTGACGAGCAAACCGATAATGGCTATTCTTTTGTGAGTGAATTTTTACGTGATGAAAATAGGAGCAGTGAAGAAAAAAACGATATGATTGAGTTTGCTTCGAGTTTTTTGTTTTATCCGATGAGGCATGAATCTATCGAATGTCAACAATATCTTGGTCAAGTTAATTGGCCAAAATTAATTCCTATTTTCGAAATGCATTCAGATTTCTTTGATGAACATCCTAATTCAACAAAAAGGGACGGGAAATTCGATCTGGGGTTCAATATAAGCAAATTGCGATTGTCATATATTTATGCATATCTAAATATAGAGGATAAATTGATGGCGTCGTTGGAAGATGTTTTTAAGAATCTTGAATCTAGACACCTGTCCAACAGCGAAAACGCTTGGTGGAATGATAAACGGTTGCCACCAAGATATCATGTTGATTTCGAAGGTGCTATAACAATTTTTTATAATTTAAACAAACCACATTTTATATTGCCATATGTATTAAGATATAAAGATATAGTCAAAGCTAATCTTCAGGGACAGAATGCAGAGGATGATTCCATATTGTTTGATTGGTACATTCATATTATTAATTGTGCAGAAAAAGCTTTTAAGATAACTGGGGATTTAGAATACTTAAAGGTATATAAGCAATATAAGAACATTGTTGAAACAATTAAATATAATTAATATAAGATGATTAGGCGAAGCTCGAAAGGGCTTCGCTTTTTCTATTGTCGACGAAAGTTACAGACCGAAAATTTCTTGGTTTATAATAAGGGCACAACATCAAGAAACGAGGTAAAACACAATGGGATGGGCAAAAACAGACGAAGATATCAGAGAAAGGATTGACGTTAGAATGCGTGATAACGGAAGAAGTTATTACGGGAACACCTATATCAACCGTTCTCCCGACTATTTGAGCCGAGGTTCAGCTAGTTACTATCCGAGTACAAGTCACTACACATCTCCAAGCACGTATCGTCCTGCTCCAATAAGTACATACAAACCTGTGGTTAGTACATATCGCCCCAGCACCGTTACAGTTCCAATTATTACACCGAAAATAGATTCCCCCAAACCTACATCGGCCAAGAGAACGATTGGATATATTGAGAGAGATTACGAACATTACGGAATAGAAATCTATTTTTATCAGAGACCGGATGAATCGGTGCTTGACGAACTAAAAGAAAACGGTTGGCATTGGCACAGACAAAAGAGCTGTTGGTTCAAGAAAAACTTCGCATCTAATAGGCGTTTTGCCGAAAGAATCATCAAACAGTAATGCCGTCAACGAAAGTTACAAATAGAAAAAAGTGTGTTGTACAATGATATCACCAAGCTTGATTGCGAGTCAGCTTGAGTAAATAAAAAGAAAGGGTATTCATTATGACTACCAAATTTGAGTATCGCGGATTTGACTTTGAACTGTTGGACGGAGAGTTTCGTAGGTATCGAGATTTCCCCGAACTTGCTAACCGAGAAGAATATCTGACCGTTGCAAAATACAATGGCAACCGGATCCTTCTACAACATGTAAGGACAGAGGGCGAAATCGTCGACTATGTTAGAACGTTGTTTGAAAAAATCCCCGATTTTGCATTTGACTATTTAATGTCAGTGTTAAACAACCACCAAGGCGTTATGGTATGTGCTTCTTACGTAGCGATCGAAGACGCAATGACATCGTTTACGATCTACTACGGTTGTGATTGTGATAGCGACCAGATCGATGATATTATTGCGTGGATGATAAGCAACAATGATTGGGCAGCAGAAAATTACAGATATACCGAGGTTGTAGACGGTCATCAAAAATGTGTAGGTACATAAGGCGTCAACGAAAGTTACAAACAGAAAAAACGGTAGTTTATAATTTAGGTACAATCAAGCGAAAGGAGAGATCGATATGTCAAGGAATAGTACACCGCCGGACAACGGTACGTTAGCGCTCATAATATTCTTGGGATTTCTGGTGTTAGCAGTTCCTCCCGTTGGTATCCTTCTTTCGCTTGCGTTGACATTTTGGAAAGATTGAGGACTAAAAGATGAGAAGAACCCCGGACAAAACAGAACTTTGGTTAGGACTTGGCTTGATAATCGTATTTGGTCTCTGTCCACCGCTCGGTGTAGCAATAGTATTTGGAATGGTATTTTTAACAAAGTAAGGAGACTAAGAAAATGACGAGAATTACAAAAGCAACAGTACATAGCATTGACAGAGCTAAGGAAAGATTTTGCAACAACGAAAAAACGGCAATCAAAAACATTCATCTTGCACTCGAAAGAGGAAAAGCGGCCGAAGAGTTTTCTTCAAAGGAGCGTCAATATCTTGAAAACGTTGCCAAGGGGAACGTGACAGCGATAGCTTACAACAATTTTTGTTACATAGTAAACGAAGATGGTTTCTGCGTTACGATGTATCATCTCCCGGAGTGGTTCGGTAAAAAGAGATTTTACGATGGCAAAAAGGAAATCAGAAATCCTAGAGCTTATAGCAGAAATAACATGAACAGATTCGAAAGAGGGGGATATGCATATGCGTAAGACGAAGAAATCGGCTCAGATCAAAAGCGTATATCGCTACTATAATTGCAATCCGCATCACCGAAGAACTGACGATTGCGTCGTGCGAGCAATCTGTACTATCCTAGACGATAGATGGGAGGTGACAATGAGCGAGCTAGCTGACGAAGCAATTGAGAACGGATTTATGCTAAACTCACCGGAATGTTATGGTAAATATCTTGAGAATTACGGATACGTTAAGCAAAAGCAGCCTTCTCATGAAGATGGCTCAAAAGTGAGATTTACGGAGTTCTGTCAGAAATTTGATGGACATGCGGTTTGTAATTGTGGAAAGTCTCACGTTACTTATGTAGCAGATAATTGCGTGTGGGATATATGGGATACCCAAAACGAGATTGTGGGATCATATTGGATACCGGAATCAGAACAACATTTGGTAGATAGAATTAAATTTTAAGGAGAATATGTATGTCAAAGTTCGGTTTAGAAGAAAAAGCGAAAAATTTAATTAAAGCATTTGAGCATTTTGAAATAGATACGAAGATCGTTGCGGTTACAGTTTCAAAGAATATTGCCACGTTTGAATTTGTAACGTACAAGAGACAGCGAATACTGGAAATTCTAAATTTAGCAGAAGAGATTAGATATTTTGCAAGAGAAGATAAACTTAGAGTCGTGCTAAGTGGTTATGGAGAAAATCATTTTGCAGTTGAGCTCCCGATGGATGATATGGGAGACCAAAAAATCGAAGAGTTATATAAAGCAACAACGTTCAATAATTCCAATATGCTCCTACCTATATACATAGGAACGGATACACACAATCGAATGTTGTACGATGATTTGTACTGTGTTTCCAATCTATTGGTAGCAGGTAATAGCGGAGTTGGAAAAACGGTATTCTTGAATAGTGTAATTTATAGCATCATCATGGCAAAAACAAGCGACGAAGCAAGATTTGTAGTATTCGATCCGAAAGGCTGTGAGTGGGATTGGTTAGAGCGAGCCACTCATATTGAAAGCACGGTGGTTCGTGGTATAAAAAGCGGAAATGAAAAGATAAAACAACTTACAAAAGAGTTGGAGCGCAGACAAGAACTATTCGCAGCCACCGCACGCAAAAATATTGTAGATTACAACGAGAATGAGCCGAACAAGATTCCACATCTCATAGTGATGTTTGATGAGCTTTCGGATTATTTGATGCTGGGTGATGACGATTTTGAAAAAATGCTTTCTCGTTTGATGATGAGAGGTAGAGTCGCAGGAATGCATTTTATTATCGCGACTGCGCATACAACCGAGCGTATTGTTACTCCAATCATCAAAGCGCACTGCTTGGCACAAATGGCTTTTCATGTTGATTCAGCAGAAGAGTCGGAGTTGATTTTGGATCTAGGTGGAGCAGAACACTTATGCCGTGTCGGTGAAGCCTTCTATAAATCGCTATATCATCCGGTTATAAATAGGATTAATGTTGCGCAAATGCATGAAATTGTGGTTAAAACAATTGTGCCTAAGAACTACGAGACGAAGGTAACCAATTTTGAAGTTGATAAGCTGTGTGACAGTGCTTTAAATGGTAGTCTTAAAGAAACCTCCGACCGTCAAATAGTCCAAAGAGAAGAGTTCAGAAAAATGCTGAAGCATTGTTTGGAGATCGGTGCTGTATCTACCAGTGCGTTGCAAATAAAGTTTGATATAGGTTATGGCAAAGCGGCTCGATATTGCGACCTAATAAAGCTGATACTCGAAATGGACACTAAAAAGCAAGAACCGTTTGAATAAACACTTCAATTTGCAAAAACAGATGATTTATGATATAATTAAAGCGCCAGTAAAACAATGGAGAAAACATTATGTATTATAACGGCAGATGGTATACTAGAAGCGGCGTGACAGAAGCGTGGTATGACTCTGATAATATGAGAGTTCCTATGGGGCTTCAGCATACGTTAGAAGTTCTTTATAAAAAAGAACTTGCCCAGGAGAAAGAGCGCAAATCTTTGATGTTGCCAGGAGCAGAAGAACCAGGTGCTTCGATTAAACGAATAGCAAAGGATAATCCTAGCAACAAATTAAATATAACAGCAAAAGACGGAAGAGTTCAGTTTGGAAGGTATCCGCAAGGTGCTAACGGAGAAGTTCAGCCTATAACATGGCGCGTTATTAACGAAGATGACGAGAAAATGCTACTGATCTCCGAACTATGCCTCGATTCTGTTCCAATGATGAAAGAGAACAAAGAAAAATCGGATAATACGTGGTATTCATCGTATCTACGCGCATGGTTAAATACGCACTTTCTCAACGAAGCATTTTCCGATGACGAGCGAGAACTGATTAAATTACGCAAACCTAGCGAAGAAACAATCGCAGACGCAGTGTCGTTGCTTTCGGAAAAGGATATTGATTATTATTTCTTACATAACCCAGGATATATTCTAAAGAGTGAACCCACTCCATACGCGAGAAAGAAAGGTGTCGGGGTAAAGGAAGTTGTGCAAAGTGCGTATTGGTGGGAGCGCAACAAAACTTCGCCGGATGATAACAATGCATATTGGTGGACTCGAGACTGTATCGATGAAACAACTTTATCAATTAATCCGAGCGGCAACAAATGTAAGCTTTCACACACGCAAGGTGCAGAACAGTCCAGCTCAAACGGTGGTAACATTAAGGTTGGAGTTCGTCCAGTGATTATAATTAGAAAGAATATTGAATGCAGGGCAGATGATGTTGATAGCTTCGTTTTCCTCAAGTATAGTGCAAAAGATAAAGCTTTAGAAAAAGAGATACTATACATATACAAAGGAAACATCCGGTGCCGTAGACATGGACATAACATTATTCAAGCAACGGCTGTTATGCGCGGCAAATCCGATAATGAAATCAAAATGAACGTTGAATATTGCACGCAGTGTAAAAAGCTTATTCTAAACTATACTTCTTATCAAGAGTATAGAAATAAGTACGGTGTTATTATCGGAAATCTTCGTATGGTCACGAACGATCTCTTTGACGGTGCTTATGATCTCGCAGAGGAAAGTCCGCTTAAACTTTCAGGATACAACGTTGGTCAACAAGATGACTTTGATTCTCAAACTCGTCATTTGGTTCTTGCGACAATCATTTACAATAACATAATGACAAAAGGTGAGGTGATTCAGTACTTAGAATTCTTCCTTCGTCAAAATGAGAACAGAGCAACTCATCGATTGGCTTGTAAAAAGTGGAGAGAAGACTTAGCGTTCGTTCAGAATTACAATATAAATACTCAGCCGAGAGTTGCGGTATCAGGTATAAAGCGATATTAATAATTGTTTTTATAAAAGACTGCCAGAAGACTTCTCCGCCGAAAGCCCAATATATCAGACTCACTTTGATACTGGGGCGGGTATGGGGCTTATCATTGTTTTCAAAATGAGTCTGACAGCAGGCGTGTGGTTATTTAATTAGATATCGGCTGTAATACTCGGACAGTTCTTTATCCAATTCATCAAAGCCGATAACCGTTACCTTGGCGAGATCACCGAGGAACTTCTTGACAAAATCGTATTGCCACTCAAAACATAGAGCCTCGTATTTTTCGTCTGGATCGTCAATTATTGCCTCGCGGAAGCGATTCAAACGGCAAAGGTCGGAGTCGAGATGGGAAAGAATGTAGGTGTCGTTGATTTTTGCATCAAACTCAAAATGACCTCTGTTGAAAGAACGGTTTTCATCATCAAATAACAGCTCAAGCAAATGCTCGCGCCATCTCGGTATGGAGATGAATTTAAGAAATCTCGCTCCATATTGGTTTAACGGTATGAAATGTATCCTTGGCGAAAACATATCAAATCTCAAACTAACATTAGTTGCTTTTCTCATCGCAAGCATTGAGCGAAAAGCGACCTCTTGTGATGCGCCGAAGAATAATACGGGCAGACGATCGGGGTCAATACCGGAATTTACGATGGATAATTGCTTCAAGTTCACCATTGCCTTCGTCTCGCCTTTGCCGTACCATTTCATAACTGCGTTTCGCGTGTTGTAAACGGCGTAGCAATCGCCTCCTGCGAAGACTGCCCCGGTTATGCGTGAGAAGCCCGTTTTGTTAACCTCACCGTCATCTGAGAACTTCAGCATCCGAGAGGGATATGCAAGCGGCTGCGTCGTTATAATCCGATTTATTCCCTCGGATTTGAGTCTGGGGAGAGTATGGGGAAGGCAATAGAATCCCGCATCCATAAAGGCGGCGAGAGTTTCAGCAACTCTATGGTTGCGGTCAACGTGTGCTGGAGTCATTGGCATATTGTAGCCGTAGCAGATCGAGTCGTAATACTCGCCCTCTTCAATCCAAGTGAGTATGGGGCGTGCGCCCTTGTATAACCGGATCGATTTCATCCGTCCCTTTCCGGTGAGTATGAAGATTTTGGGTAGCGATATAGTTTCTTTCGTTGCATAGTTTTGAACGACAACGGGAACTGTGCATTCGCTTACAACTCTCCTGTATAAACGTTTATTTCCGAGCAAATCAAGAGATTTAACAGGAAATTCACCGCATACCGAAAGCAAAGAAATGAGTCTATGTAATTGACTGCCGGGTTTTAGAATTTTCATATAGTGTTCTCCTTTCAAAATTTAATAATTGTGAGAAATCCGACATGATGACTGCACTCAATGTCGGATTTCTTTTGCTAAAAAGCCTGAAAAGTGCAGTGTTTTCAAGGCTTTTTGTTGTGTCTGTGAGGTGTAATAATTTTTACACCAAAAATCGTTGTTTTTGCACCTCGCTATAAGGGAATTTTAGGTCTTTCATAGAGCGTTACGCCCTCATCGGGATAGCTTTTCCGCGCTACATTCCAAGCGTTGATATCCTCTACGGGTACAACGTAAATCTCGGTGCGATTCTCGCTCCCCGCCACGCTGCAATAGTGATGCTCGCAGTAGTGAGGGCTATCGTCTTTCATTACGAAAAGCGCGATCGTATCCGAAGCCATATTGATATCCACGTTGTCATGGTCGCGCCAATGTCTTTCGGGATAATCTCGGTCATATACGTGTCGGTAGGCTATCATACACTTGACGTATCTGACTGTTGGATGCTTTCCGAAAAAGTCGCTGAGTGCTGTGTAGAGCATATCCCTTACGTAGTCGGTAGAGCCCTTTTCTTTCTTTGGCAATAGTGTGGGGAATCGCACGCAAAACCAACCTTCTTCGGTATAACCAACCTCTACGGGAACTGCGGATTTGATAAGCTTTCCTACATCACTTACGGCGTTTGCATTACCTGTGCAGGACATAAGTGATGCGGCATTGACAAGAATCTTCTGGCACTCGTGGTATATCTCGGCGGAGTAATAATAAGCATCACTCGTCTTGCCATCTTCCCAAAGCTGACTCGTTATATCAATATGCTCGTCAAGATTGTCTCGCAGTTCTTTGACCTTTTCGAGAGTTTTAATAAATGGGTGAACCTTCGGTATTTCGTAAATATTTTGTTTCATAATTTTTCTCCTTTCTTTTGCAAAACAAAAAGAGCTATGAACGGCGCATAATAACGCTTAATTCATAGCTCTTAAATTGTGTATTCTTAGTACATTCCGTTGTGTTTTACACAAAATGGCGTAAAATTGGTGTAATGGCGTACAATTTTACGCGCTGATTTTCTTAAAAACCCAGCAAAATCAAGGAGTTTCAGCTTCCTGATTAGGTTTCGGGCTTCATTGTGGGGAACAGAAGCACGTCTCTTATCGACGCAGAGTCGGTAAGAAGCATTACAAGTCTGTCAATGCCAAAGCCAAGTCCGCCTGTGGGGGGCATACCGTACTCAAGCGCGGTTACGTAATCGTAGTCAACCTCTGCGGTGGTGTCGGGATCCTCGGCGCGCTTCTTGGCGACCTGATCCTCAAATCTCTGGCGCTGGTCGATAGGATCGTTAAGCTCTGAAAATGCGTTTCCGTACTCGGTGCAGTTGATGAAATACTCAAATCTCTCGGTAAATCTTCCGTCCTCGGGCTTTCTCTTCGCAAGAGGCGAGTTCTCAACGGGATAGTCGTAAATGAAGGTAGGCTGAATAAGCTTATCCTCAACGTATGCGTCAAAGAGCTCGACAAGCACAGTGCCTGCCGTAGCATCCTCGGGTACCTCTACGTGAAGGCGCTTTGCATCAGCTCTTGCATCCTCATCGCTCTTCCACGAGTAGTAGTCAACGCCTGCATACCTCTTGACCGCGTCAACCATAGTGAGGCGTTCCCACTTGCCAAGGTCAATCTCAACACCCTGATAGGTAATCTTGGTGTCACCGCAGATTTCCTTTGCAAGCATAGAGTAAAGCTCTTCAACAAGGTCCATCATACCGTAGTAGTCGGTAAATGCCTCGTAAAGCTCGATGGTGGTAAACTCGGGGTTGTGCTTCTGGTCCATACCCTCGTTTCTGAAAATTCTTCCCACCTCGTAAACCTTGTTCATACCGCCGACGATAAGACGCTTTAAGTAAAGCTCGGTTTCGATACGAAGGTACATAGGTATATCGAGCGTGTTGTGATGAGTCTTGAACGAGCGCGCGGACGCACCGATTTCAATAGGAAGAAGTATGGGGGTGTCAACCTCAAGATAGCCCTTTGCATCAAGGAAGGCGCGGATAAGAGAGAGAATTTTCGATCTCTTTACAAAGGTATCCTTTACCTCGGGGTTTACGATAAGGTCAACGTATCTCTGTCTGTATCTCTGCTCAAGGTTAGTAAGTCCGTGGAACTTTTCAGGAAGGGGAAGTAAGGATTTTGCAAGCAACGTAGCGCTCTTTATGTGAAGCGAAACCTCGCCCGTTCTCGTGCGGAAAAGAATACCCTCTGCACCGATAACGTCACCCACGTCCCACTTCTTGAACGCGGCGTAAGCCTCTTCGCCAAGGTCATCTCTGCAAACGTAAAGCTGAATTTTACCCTCGCCGTCAAGCAGGTGTGCAAACGAAGCCTTACCCATAACGCGTCTTGAAACCATTCTTCCTGCAACGCGTACGGTGATAGTGTCAACAACCTCGCCCGCCTCGTTTATAAGCTCGCTCTCGCGCGACTCGTACTCTGCTTTGGCAGAAGCCGAGGATGCGGTAACATCGTACTTGGTAATCTCAAAGGGATTAGCGCCCGCCTCAACGAGTGCGGCAAGCTTATCGCGGCGCACCTTAAGCTCACTTGTGTCGCTAAGGCCGTTAGTCTTATTCTCTGCCATTTTTCAAATCCTCTCTTTTAATCAAATGCGGTAGGCTCTATCAGTGCTTGGAACGGCAAACGCTGATGAGCTTAAGTCTCTGCTCTCTTGCACATCCCTCTACGACAACCTCGTCGCCTGCCTGCGCGCCAAGAAGCGCTCTGCCGATGGGCGAATCGTCGGAAATCTTACCTGCCATAGGGTCTGCCTCGTAGGATCCAACGATAAAGTAGGTTGCCTCAACACCTCTGGTAAGGTTCATAACAGCTACCTTTGAGCCAATGCTTACGCGGCTCTCGTCAATCTGGGATTCGTCAACAACCTTTGCGTTGTTTATCATCTCGGTAAGCTCGGCAATTCTTGCGTGAATTTTGCCCTGCTCGGATTTAGCCTCGTCGTACTCGCTGTTCTCGGAAAGGTCACCGAATGCACGCGCGGTGGATATTTCCTTCTTGTTTTCCTCTACTCTTACATTAACGAGATAGTCAAGCTCGTCCTTAAGAGCCTTAAAGCCCTCGGGTGTGTAGATTTTAGTTTCTGCCATTTCCTTTTACTCCTGAATATTGTAATTAATTATTTGCATTATTAGTTATTTATAAGCTTTGTAAGCTCTTCTATCGCAACGCTGATATACTTATCTGCACTGTCAACAGCAATATCGGGAACTACGCCTGCCTCGCTACTCGGATCGGACAGCGGTGAGTAATAATAGGCGGTAGTAAGAGTAACCGTATCACCGTCACCAACACCGAAGCTGGTCTGCATAACACCCTTCTGGAAGGTTTTTTCACCGACCGTCACCGCCTCAATAAGACCGAGAGTGTTGAAGTCGCGCACAGCCCCCGTGAACAGCTCTGCCGCAGATGCCGTCATTGACGAGCATATTACCGCGCAGGGCAGCTTCAGAGTGTTGTCCGTCGGCTCAAGCGCTGTGCCGTCGTATGCGTCTATCTTTTCCTTAAAGGAAGAAAAGCTTACAAGTGGCGTGCCCGTCGGCACGAGATACGACATAACGTCGCACACCGCAGTAAGGTATCCGCCGGGATTCTGGCTCAAATCAAATACGATACCGACAGCGCCGCTTGCCACGAGGTAATCAAGCTTTTCCTTAAATTCCCCTGCCGTGCTTGCCTTGAACTGCGAAATGTTTATATAGCCGACGTTGCCCTCAAGCATCTCGGCGCTAACCGTCACTTCCTTAACCTTGGCACGGTTCATAGTGAAGTCAAGCTCATCCTCACCCCTACGCACGCGCACCGTGACGGGCGTGCCCTCTGTGCCCCTTATCTTGTTTACGATTTCAACGTAATCCGCACCAACCGCGCTGACACCGTCAACCGAAATTATATAGTCACCGACCATAAGTCCCGCCGCCTTCGCAGGTGAGCTGTCAAGTATCTCTATAATCGGGATGCCCGTTATCGTTTCGTTTCTGACAACGACACCTATTCCGACGAACTCGCCCGACATACCGTCAAGGAAGCTTTCTGTCTGCTCCTTTGTGCGATAGTATCCGTAGGTATCGCCAACCGCGTAAATATAGCAGGCGGCGTAAGCCTCGGTGACAAGCGACTGATCGTTTATATCAATTACGTCAAAAAGCTCGTCGATAAACACCCTTGCCGCATCCCTCGCCACGACCGCAGTATCGGGAAGCGTCTTGTAATAGTAGGATATATATCTTGACTCGATAGTTTTAAGCTTCACCGCATCAAACTCGGGGAAGCCCCAGAAGGTCAGGTAATCCGCGACGTATCGCGCATCCTTCGGTGTGCGCTCGATAGCCGAAAGAAGCTGTTCCTTGGTTTTTTCAGGCTTGTAAAGCTCTGAAAACAGCACCGCAGATATAAGCAGCGCGGCAACAAGCACTATACATACGGCAACTATCAGCTTTTTGCTCTTTGCGTTCTGAACTGATGCTTCCATATTTATTTCCTTATAAATTATAGTATTTCGTAAAAAACGCTATCGGGAATCCACCGCTGATTCACTCTGCGGCAGTCCCCGATGGCATTATATAAATTATTATTGAAAATTAGAACTTCGTAGGCTTGCTCGTAAGATATTTCTTTACCATAAGAGCAACCTTGAAGGTAACCGCGTGATCAAACTCGCGAAGGTCAAGACCCGTGAGCTTTCTTATCTTTTCAAGACGGTAAACGAGAGTGTTTCTGTGAACGAAAAGCTTTCTCGAGGTTTCAGAAACGTTGAGGTTGTTCTCAAAGAAGCTCTGAACGGTCATAAGAGTTCCGCGGTCAAGCGACTCAAGCGAGCCCTTCTTGAATACCTCTTGAAGAAAAATCTCGCAAAGCGTCGTGGGAAGCTGATAAACAAGACGGCCGATTCCGAGATTCTCGTAGGACATAATAGGCTTTTCAATATCGAAAACCTTGCCTACCTCAAGAGAAATTCTCGCTTCCTTGTAAGCGCGCGCAAGGTCCTTAAGGTTGTCAACCACCGAGGAAATTCCGATATGTACCTTCGCGCCGTGAGTATCGTGCACGTGCTTCATAATTCCCTTGGCATATGCCTCAAGCGATGCCGAATCCGACTGTCGCTCAAGCTCTTTAACAATTACTATATCCTGCTCGCTGATATTTATAACGAAATCCTTTGAATCCTCGCCCACCATATTCTGAATAATCTCGTATGGGGGAACGTCGGACGAGCTCTGGAACTTGATAACAAGCACAGCGCGGCTCTCGTCACTACCGAAGTGAAGCTCGTTAGACTTGATATATATATCGCTCGGAAGAATATTATCGAGAATGATATTCTTGATAAACGAGCCCTTGTCGTACTTTTCGTCGTAAAGGCTCTTGATATTTCCAAGGCAAACCGAAAGGATCTCAACGCACTTCGCAGCAACGCCGTCGTTGCCCTCTGCAAACGCGATGCAGTCGTTTCTTCCTGACGAGGTTATGTAACGGTAGGTAAAGTCATCAATAACCTCACTGCCCTGCGAATATGCAAGCTCCTCGCGGATACGCTGACGCGACTCTCCGATTCTTCTTGACTCACTGCAGGCAATAATTATACCGTTCTCGTCAATTATGCCTATGGTTCTTCCAAGTATATCCTTCATCTGATGAATAACTGTCTGGAACAATCTGTTGGACATAAAAATCCCCTTTCGATACCCATGCGAAATCCGTTTTGTTAATACTGTACTATATTTTAGCTTATTTTTTGTCGTTTTTCAATAGTTTTTCAAAAAAAGTTTAATTTTTGCACAAAAAAATTGTAAACATTTTGTTATATGTGCTATTTGTGTCAAAATATACGCAAAAAACGGCACGCAAGCGACGGGATTAAAGCTCGTAGGCGTAGCTGATTGCGCTCAAAACAAACAAGGGCGCAGTTTCGCAACGCAGAATTCTCTTGCCAAGCCCCGTCATAGAAAGACCCGCCTCGCCTGCCGCGCGCGCTTCCTCGGGACTGAAGCCGCCCTCGCTTCCTACGATAATACATACGCGGCGTGCGCTCTTGTCCGCACCGATAAGAGTGGGAAGCGGCGCTGTGCCCTCACCCTCATAGCAGAAGAGCGCGATATCGTATTCCTTTGCCATATTTATCGCCTCGCTAAAGGCAACGCAGTCACCAACGGTCATAAGCGACGCGCGTCCCGACTGACCGCACGCCTCTCTTGCGATACGGTTAAGGCGCTCGCGCCTTGCCTGCGCCTTGTCCTCTTTAGGGCGCTTTATACATCTTGACGATTCAAAGGGCACCACCCGCGCACAGCCGAGCTCTGCTGCCTTCTGCACTATAAATTCAAGCTTGTCCGATTTGGGATAAGCCATAAAAAGCGTGATTTCAAGGGGGCTCTCTGCATCCGACGTGCGCGAGCTGATTACCGAAAGCTCGCAAAGCTCGTCGCGGATTTTCGTCAAGGCGCACTCGTATTCCACGCCCTCGCCATCCGATACGGTAAGCCCATCCCCCACCGCCATACGCAGCGAGCGGGCAATATGTCTCGCATCCTCACCGCGAATGTATATAGCATCCTCTGATATATCTTCCCTGCTCACGAAAAATCTCGGCATCTCACTCACCCCTCACGAGCGTAAGCGCAACCCAGTCGTTCTCGCACTCTCTGTCAACCACCTTAAGACCTTGGCGTGCAGCGCACTCAAGCACCTCTTTTTCCTTCGAGATAACTATACCCGAGAGAATGACGGGCGCATCGGCGCGAAGATACGAGCCGAGGTCGGGAAGCATACGCACGATTATTTCAGCAACTATATTCGCACAGCATACGCCGTAGCCCCCGGCGACGCGCTCGACACCGGCGAGCAGGTCTGATACGCCTACCTTTATATTTGTAATATTGCACGCACGCACGTTGTCCTCGGCAACCCTTACAGCGACGGGATCTATGTCGTAGGCATTGGCAAAGCCTGCGCCGAGCTTTACTGCCGCGATAGACAGAATACCCGATCCGCATCCCACGTCGAGCACCGCGCGACCTTCAAGCGGTACTCGTTGAAGAAGCTTTATAACGAGCCTCGTCGTTTCGTGCGAGCCCGTACCGAACGCCATACCCGGGTCAAGGCGGATAACGCACTCGCCGTCAGATTCCTCGTAATCCTCCCAAGTAGGTACGATAGTAACACCGTCTATGCGCTGAGGCTTGTAAAGGCTCTTCCAGCTATCAGCCCAGTCGTCCTCGCAAAGTCCGTCAAGGGTGATTTCAAATGGAATACCCTCGCGCGAAAGATGCTCTCTGATATAGTCGGTGTAGCTCGAAAGCTCTTTTTCCTCAGGCACGAAAACCGATACCGTCGCGTAGTCCTTATCCGCAGAAAGAATACTCTCGTCAACAAGCTCACCGTACATTCCGTTTAGGGAAAAGTCGCTGAAATCCTCTATCATAATACCGTTGTCAAGCATACTGATAATGCTCGCCACGGCATCAACGTCGCTGACCTTTACCTTGGTGCTTACCTTAGTCCAAGTTCCTGCCATACACCCTCACCTTCCAATGAATATACTCTATTTTTGTCAATATTTATTTGCATAATAAGCTCTTCCTTGCTGCCAAAGCGTTTTTCTTCGCGCAAGAATTCAAGAAAATATATACGCACATTCTTTCCGTACAAATTACCCTCATAATCAAGCACGAAGCACTCTGCGTGCGCGTCCCTCTCACCGAAGGTAGGACAGGTGCCGAGGTTGGTCAGGGACAAGTATCTTACCCCGTCTATAATAACCGCCGTCGCATACACACCCGAGCCGAGCGAAAAGAGTCCGTCGTCAAGGTCAACGTTCATCGTGGGTATTCCAAACGAGCGTCCGTCACCCCTGCCGTGCACGACCGTGCCCGTGATGAAGTACGCGCCACCAAGCAAGCGAGATGCGCCACGAAGGTCGCGCGCCTGTAGCCTTGCGCGGATTTCCGAGGTGGATATTTCCTCATCAAAATACTTTTTCTCATCTATAACGATAGCCTCTGCCCCCCACTTGCGAAGTCTGTCCGCAAGCGTCGTAGCATTACCGGCGCCGCCGCTTCCGTAGGTGAAGTTATAGCCGCACACCGCAACGCGTGCGCCAAGGCTACCGATAAGAAGCTCGTCAACGAACCTCTCTTTTGACATATCGCGCACAGCCTCAAAATCGCAGAGAATACATATATCAACCGCAAGCCCCTCAAGAAGCCGCAGCTTTTCCTCTGTGGAATAAAGGCGCAAGACACCGCGCTTCAGGCTCTTGCTTTCCTGCGGAAAGGTAAATACAACAAACGGCACACCGAGACGCTCTGCCTCGCATCTTGCCCTCTCGAGAAGCATTCTGTGCGCTATGTGAACACCGTCAAAAAGGCCGAGCGCCACGACGCATCCTGCCCCAAGCTCTGAAATTTTACCGCCTGAATATCTTACCGTCTGCATATTTTCCCCCTTTCCTGTCAGGAATCGCTTACGCCCCGACACAAATTCTGAAATTTCATTAGCGACGCGCGTAAATGCCCGTCTTACCCATTCAAGTTTTTCTATTTTAACATCTTTACGTCCGATTGTCAATAACGGCACTCATCTATTTTCCCCCTGCTATACAGCCACGCTGTCGCAGGATTTCCGTCTGCTTCGCACAAGAACAAATGTTAAGAACAAAATTTTCCTTTTTATTGACATTTATGCTGTTTTGTGTTAAAATAACTACGTATTTTAAATCTTTTATAAAGGGGTAACCGCTATGAAGCTTAATTACAAGCGCACTATCCTCGTAGGCTTTGCCTTCTTTCTCATCAGCGCATTCTGGCAAGCATACGACGCAATAATACCGCTTGCACTTACCAACCACTTCGGTTTACCGCAGTCCATTTCGGGTATCGTTATGTCGGCGGACAACATTCTCGCCGTCTTTATGCTTCCTCTGTTCGGTGCTCTGTCGGACAGAATTATGACAAGATACGGAAAGCGCACACCGTTCATCGTGCTCGGCACGCTCGCGGCGGTTATAGCCTTCGTTTCACTCACTCTTATCGACACAGTTCAGTTAAAGGCTGTGCTTGACGCGGGAATTGCCGAAAAGTATCAGGCGGCGGCAGATGCGCTCAAGGCGGCTAACGCCTCGCTCAAAGAAGCAGGCAAGCTCGGTAACGAGTCCGCAGTAGCGGCGGCGCAGGCGCTTATCACCTCTATCAACGGTGAAATTGAGCTTATAAGAGCCGAAACTCTTGATATTACGCTCTCTAATCTGTGGCCTATCGTAGGCTTCATCGGCATTCTGCTCGTAACTCTTATTGCTATGGCGACCTTCCGCTCACCTGCAGTAGCGCTTATGCCTGACGTGACGGTAAAGCCGCTTCGCTCTAAAGGTAACGCAATTATAAATCTTATGGGAACTGCGGGCGGTATTCTCGTTCTCGTTCTCGGAATGATATTCAACACCTCTGCGAACAAGTATATGCAGTACACGGGCTATGTATTGGCGGTGGTCGGCATAATGCTTGCAGGACTTACCGTATTCATCCTTACGGTCAAGGAACGCAAATGGGCAGAGGAAATGGATGCTGCGACAAAAGAGCTTGGGCTTGAAGAGGTGGCAGGCGATGAGCAAATCACCGATAAGCGTCAGCTTGACAAGGCAGAGTTAAAATCGCTCATTCTCATTCTCGCGTCGGTCGCGCTCTGGTATATCGGCTACAACTCTATAACGAGCAAATACTCGGTATATGCAACCAACGTCCTTTTCTTCGACTTTAACTTCACCTTGATTATCGCGCAGGCGGCGGCTGTCGTTGCCTATATTCCCGTAGGAATGATAGCATCTAAAATCGGCAGAAGAAAGACCATTCTCGCAGGCATCACTATGCTTGCAGGTGCGTTCTTTATCGGTAACTTTATCAGCTTTGATTCCCCCGAGCTCGTTATGTACCCCGTATTCGTTCTTGCGGGCATCGGCTGGGCTACGATAAACGTAAACTCATTTCCTATGGTGGTCGAGCTTGCCAAGGGCGGCGAGGTCGGCAAATACACGGGCTACTACTACACGGCTTCAATGGCGGCGCAGATTGTCGCGCCTATTCTCTCGGGTGCTCTTTACGACCTGTTCAGCATGAGGGCTATGTTCTTCTCATTCGGAACGCTGTTCGTAGCACTCTCATTCGTAACTATGTTCTTCGTCAAGCATGGCGATGCAAAGCCCGAAAAGCAGGGCGCGCTTGAAAGCCTTGCCGGCGCTGACGACTGATTAAAGACGTACGGGTAAAATCAGATGGATTGGTATTTCACCCTTGCCATAGCATTAGCAGGCGCAGCGTTGCTTTTCATATCGCTATGGATATTTCTTATTGCCGCACGCAGTGGCAAGGCACTCGGCAGACTCGGGCACGTGAGCTACGCGCACCGCGGACTTCACGGCACGGTTGGCGGCTATGCTACCACAGCTGCAGAAAACTCGCTTGAAGCCTTTTCTCGCGCAGTCGAGCACGGCTTCGGCATCGAGCTTGACGTCAGACTGTCCGGTGACGGCGTGCTTATGGTATTTCACGACGATACACTTGACCGCGTGTGCGGTGTGAGTGGCAGATTTGACGAGCGCACGGCAGAAGAGCTTTCCCTGCTTCGTCTGTCGGATACCGAATGCACCGTACCCACCTTTGACGAGGTGCTGAAGCTTGTCGCAGGCAAAGTTCCGCTTCTCATTGAGCTTAAGGGCGAGAGCCTGAACACGGCAGTTGCCGACAGTACGGTGAAGGCGCTTGAGGGCTACTGCGGCGAGTATATTATCGAGTCCTTTAACCCCCTGCTTCTCGGCAGGATAAAGAAGCTTTTGCCCAAGGCGGCGCGCGGATTTCTTCTTGCAAGGCACACCGACGACGCGGCGCATAGGTCAATCAAATTCAGGGTTATCCAGCGTTGCCTTTTGAACTTCATTTCAAGACCGCATTTCCTTGCGGTTGACAGAAAAACGCCAAAGCTCTTCCCCGTCGGCTTAATCCGCGCTATCTTCGGCACGGCACACCTCGTGTGGACGGTGCGTTCAGAGGCGCAGGAAGGCGAGGCGTACGCATCCGGATGCGACGCGGTTATTTTTGAAAATTATTTGCCGAAGCGAGGTATGACGGATGAGGCTTAAGCTCGTTGCAACCTGTCTTTTCGGTCTTGAAAGGCTGCTTGGCGAGGAAATAGAGGCTCTCGGATACGAGAGGATTTCTACCATTGACGGAAGAGTAACCTTTATCGGTGACGAGCAGGCGGTTGCACTCTCAAACGTATTTCTTCGCTTTGCCGAGAGGGTGTATATTCTCGTCGGCTCGTTTGAGGCAACGACCTTCACCGAGCTTTTTGACGGTGTGTACTCGCTTGCGTGGGATGACTACGTCGGCAAGCTTGACGCCTTTCCCGTCAAGGGACATTCTATAAAATCAAAGCTATTTTCCATTCCCGACTGTCAATCGATAATCAAGCGCGCGGTGGTAAAGCGCCTATCCGACCGATACGGCATTCTGCAGTTCCCCGAAGAGCGCGTGAAATATCAGATAGAATTCTTTATTCTTAACGATAACGTGTCGCTTATGATAGACACCTCGGGCGCACCGCTTCACAAGCGCGGCTACCGAAAGGAAGCCAACCTCGCGCCCATACGCGAGACGCTTGCCGCGGCAATAGTTAAGCTATCGCGTCCAAGAGAGGGCGTTCTGCATTGGGACCCTATGTGCGGAAGCGGAACTATCGCAATCGAGGCGGCTATGATGGTGCGAAACATCGCCCCCGGCAAGAACAGACGCTTCGCGTCAGAGGACTTCCCGTTTATTGACAGAGCACTCTTTAAGGAAGCGAGAGAAGAGGCGCAGGACACAGAGATTTCAGGTGACTTCTCGGTATTTGCCTCGGATATTGATAAAAATTCCGTAGCCCTTGCCGAGGCAAACGCAAGACGCGCAGGTGTTGAGGACACCGTAAAATGCTTTGCCTGCGATGCAAGACGCATTAGGCGCGACGGCACGCGCGCAACGATAGTGACAAATCCGCCCTATGGCGAGCGCCTGATGAGCAAGGATGAGGTAGAGGCACTCTACCGCGATATAGGAAGGCATTTCCGCTCACTTGAGCCCTGGCAGGCTTATATTATAACCTCGCACCCCGAGCTTGAGCGCTTGTACGGCAGACGCGCTGACAAGGTAAGAAAGCTGTATAACGGAATGATTCCCTGCTACCTTTATCAGTTCTTTAAAACCCAAGCAACATTAAAAAAATAACATATCTCCCGAGGAGAAATACGATATGCCAAGCAACGCATGTCCCAGAGCAGAATATCCTCGCCCTAACCTCGTCAGAGAGAGCTATCTCTGCCTTAACGGTGAGTGGGATTTTGAAATTGATAACGCGAGAGTCGGCTATCACAAGGACTTTCAGAACACAGCAAAGCTTAATTCCAAAATAATAGTTCCCTTCTGCCCCGAGAGCAAGCTTTCAGGCGTTGGAAACACCGATTTTATGACCTGCGTATGGTACAAGAGAGAGGTTGAAATTCCCAAGTCCTTCGAGGGTAAGCGCACCGTGCTTCACGTTGGTGCGTGCGACTGGGAAGCAACTATCTACGTCGACGGAAAAACGGTGAAGAAGCACAGAGGCGGCTACACCCCCATAAGCGTTGACATCACCGATTATATCACCGACGGCAAGGCGCTTATTGCCATCGAGGCATTTGACGATATTCGCTCATCGCGCCAGGTTGCAGGAAAGCAGTCCACGAATTTCGGGTCCTACGGATGCTTCTACACCCGTACCACCGGCATCTGGCAAACGGTATGGCTTGAAGCGGTTAATTCGGCACATATCGTAAACTATAATGTACATTCTGATATCAACGCCCCCTCTGCTACGCTTATCGTAAAAACGAGCGAGGCGGCATTCGGCAAGACTCTTAATGCCGTTGCAAGCTATGAGGGCAGAGTTGTCGGCGAGGCAAGCGCACCTATTTATCAGTCGGGCGTAACCTTAACCGTTCCCCTATGCGAAAAGCATCTTTGGGAAGTCGGCTGCGGCAGACTTTACGACCTTACTCTTACCGTTACCGACGGCGAGTGCGTATGCGATAAGGTTGATGCCTACTTCGGTCTGCGTACGGTTGAGATGAACAAGGAAGGGTTCTTCATCAACGGCGAATACGTATTCGGACGCTTCGTGCTTGATCAGGGCTTTTATCCCGACGGCATTTACACAGCACCCTCTGACGAGGCGCTTGCCGCAGATATTAAGTATTCTTTAGCGCTTGGCTTCAACGGCGCAAGACTTCATCAGAAGGTATTTGAGCCGAGATTCCTTTACCATGCCGACAAGCTCGGATATATGCTCTTTGACGAAACGGGCAACTGGGGCTGGGACTGGACCGATGACAACAGCATCTACACCTTCCTTCCCGAGTGGATTGAGGAAATGGAAAGAGATATGGCGCACCCCTCGGTTATCGGCTGGTGTCCGTTTAACGAAACCTGGGATAAGAAGGATAGCGGCAGACGTCAGAGTCAGAAGCTCATCGGACTCGTTTACGACGTGACGCGCTCTATCGACCCCACCCGTCCGTGCGTAGTCAACAGCGGAAGCCTTCCCATCTACGATATTTCGGGCTATCAGCTCGGATGCTGTAACGATATTCACGATTACACCCAAGACCCCGAGTCATTTGCCAAGGTGTTCGCAACTATTGACAAGGGTGTTATCACCGACCAGCTCTATTACCGCTACGGCAAGGACCGTATGAGATACGACGTGACAAAGACCATGTTCGTTAGCGAGTACGGCGGAATTGCTTGGACCGAGGGTCAGGGCGGCTGGGGCTACGGCAAATCGGTTGCCACCAAGGAAGAGTTCCTTGAGCGTCTTGAAGGACTTACCGCAGTTCTTCGCGAATGCCCCGAATGCTGTGCGCTCTGCTACACCCAGCTTTACGACGTAGAGCAGGAGCAGAACGGTCTGCTCACCTACGACAGACGCTTCAAGTTCCCTGCCGAAAAGATATATCCCATCTTCGCAAAGAAATCGGTTAAAGAGAGAAAGTAATTAAACCACGCGACAAATACTCACAAAAAATATTTGGAGGAAATCAATATGGAAAGCATTCGCTACGAAAAAACTCTTGCCGTAAAGAAAAAATACGACGTTATCGTGTGCGGCGGCGGTGTCGCAGGTGTGGCTGCGGCTGTCAGCGCGGCACAGAACGGAATGTCAACGCTTCTGCTTGAAAAAAGCAACATTCTCGGCGGCCTTGGAACACTCGGTCTTATAAACCTTTTCGTTCCTATGTGCAACGGACGCGGAAAGCAGATAATCTTCGGCCTTTGCGAGAAGTGGACACGCCTCTCGGCAAAGTACGGCTTCGACACCATTCCGAAGGAGTGGGCTGACGGCGAGCCTAAGGAATATACCGAGGTCAGATATATGCAGCGCTACTCGCCCTATATCTTCGCGCTTCAGCTTCTCGAGGAGGTCGAGGCTTCGGGCGCAGACCTTCTTTACGATTGCATCGCCTGCGATCCCGTTATGGACGGCAATATCTGCCGCGGTGTTATCACCGAGTCGAAGGGCGGCACAGAGTACTACGAATGTAAGATGCTCATCGATACCACCGGCGACTGTGACGTGCTTCGACGTGCAGGTGTTCCTACCGTAAAGGGCGCAAACTTCTTCACCTACCTCGGCAAGCTCATCACTCTCGAGAGCTGTCAGCGTGCCGTTGAGAAGCAGAACATCTTTGAGGCGTTCGGCACTATCGCAGGCGGACCTATCAACCTTTGGGGCGATAATCAGCCGAGTGACGTTCCGCTTTGGGCGGGACTTGACGTGGATGAGGTCACCGATTACCTCAAGGTTAACCAAAAGCTTATGCTCGAGAACCTGAAGAAGACCGACAGATTCTCCCGCGAGATTGCAATGCTTCCTCTTATGCCTCAGTTCAGAACCACCTGTCACCTGCTCGGAGATTACTCTCTTCAGGTGAATGACGTATACAAGCACTTTGACGATTCCGTCTGCGCGATAAACGACTTCGAGCACAGAGATTACCTCTGGGAGGTGCCCCTCCGCACCCTCTGCCGCCGCGACTATCCCAATATGATGACCGCAGGCAGAAGCGCATCGGGTGACGGCTACGCATGGGATCTCCTCCGTGTAATTCCCCCGGCAATCATTACCGG
>JAZKYE010000062.1:0-66488 GCA_045611965.1 Eubacteriales bacterium | reverse complement strand
GACTAGGAGTTTGATAGGTCGCAGATGTAAGTGCAGTAATGTATTCAGTTGAGCGATACTAATAGACCGAGGGCTTGAACTGCTTTTTGCAGCAGTTCAGCTAAGCATATTTGAGCTTCGCTTCTTTACTTATTCGGTTTTTAATGAACATATATATGTTCATATGCACCTCTAGCTCAGTTGGTAGAGCAACTGACTCTTAATCAGTGGGTCCAGGGTTCGAGTCCCTGGAGGTGCACCACACATTCCTCGATAGCTCAGTCGGCAGAGCGCATGACTGTTAATCATGATGTCACTGGTTCGAGCCCAGTTCGGGGAGCCAAAAAAAGAGCATCGCAATCGCGATGCTCTTTTTTTTGGCTCCCTTGTTGATCTCCGATCAACAACATAATTAACAGCCATCGGCTTGATGCCGAAGAGCTAAGCGAAGTTGGCAGACGACCGAGAAAAAGGATTGAGTATCCTTTTTCGACGGGAGGTTGCGAAAATAAGGAGTTTTGAATCCGAGTAAACGCAGGCGCACAAAACGACTATATTTTCGGAAGTAAGCATGACTGTCCCCGCATCCCCACCCACTCCCACTTGCCGCTTGACATCTTTATACTACTATGCTATAATAATTTCAAGGAAGGCGGTGAAGTGATGGGTATTATCTACACATTCTTTTACATTTTAATACAGTGTACATGGGGAATATTACAGACATTTTTAGGATTTATTGTATTTTTAATAAATATAAAAAATAAACATTATTTTTATAATGGCGCTATTGTAACCGTGAGAGAAGCACCGTCAAGTGTGTCGCTCGGAATGTTTGTTTTTGTTACATCAAATCCTATGAAAGATAAAAGAATTGAAAATAAAATTCCCGATGAGGAGATTGAGAAAAGACTTTTAGTTCACGAATACGGTCATACTATTCAATCACTTATTTTTGGCCCGTTATATTTGATAGTGATGGGAATTCCATCAACTTTGTGGGGATTTCTTCCTTCTTGTCAGAAAAAACGAGAAAACGGAGAGTCGTATTTTTCATTTTTCACAGAACATTTTGCAAATTATCTTGGTGAAAAGATTACCAAGGAAAAGTCTATGGAAAATGCGATTATTTAAGTAAAGTTGTCAATTCAATCTCCAAGCACAGAAAAGCACTTGCGAAAGCAAGTGCTTTTTCAGTTAAGTGCACCATAAGGAATTAAATGCGTTCCCCCGAACAAGAGGTGGGCTCGAACAGATAGTAACATCAGCTTAACAGCCATAGTATGCTACGCATACGACTGTGAATTTGCCACTCGGGAATGTACTTAGCACAAGACAAGGTATGTATACCGTTTAAGGCTCTCATCTCCGAGTTGGCAAGATACCGCAAGCGGTATGCACGAGTCACTGGTTCGAGCCCAGTTCGGGGAGCCAATTCGCAAAGCGAATACAAAACGCGATTAATCCTATATATGCACCTCTAGCTCAGTTGGTAGAGCAACTGACTCTTAATCAGTGGGTCCAGGGTTCGAGTCCCTGGAGGTGCACCAAAGGGATTAATCGCGTTATTTTTGGCTCTTTGAATAGGCTGACATGATGTTTAACAGGCAACTGACTCTGAATCTGCTATTCGTCGGGCGAACACGACGAATGGCGCAGGATACCGCAAGCGGTATGCATTGTGTCCGGGGTTGAGTCCCTGGAGTGAGTTTTGCGTTGCAAAACTCATAAGGATAGGCGACCGCCTATCCCTGTGCACCACACATTCCTCGATAGCTCAGTCAGCAGAGCGCATGACTGTGAATTTGCCACGCGGGAATGTACTTATACAAGACGAGGTGTGTATACCGTTTAAGGCTGCCATCACCGAGTTGGCAAGATACCGCAAGCGGTGAGCATTGGGGATGGGATTGAGCTCGACTCAATGAAGCGCATCTGGCGGCGCGTGAAAAAATATTAGGTTCGATGAGCTTTGCTTTGCAAAACTCATTAGGACAGGAAATGAGGCAATCACCTTTTTTTAAATTCCCCCTGTTTGACTTGACACATCAAGGTTCGTGTGCTATAATAAACTCACCTAATGTGGTGTGATATAAAAGTAAAATAAAAAGGAAAATACAGATGTATTTCTCTTTTTTACAGATTGGAGGCATTTTTGAATATGAACAACACAAAAAAGGTGCTTTTTGTTGGAAACAGCGCGACCTATGTTAATGATATTCCGCAGACTCTTTGCCGTTTGGCAAATAATGCGGGATATTCTGTTAGTGCAGTTACTCGCGCAAAAGGCGGTGCAACGCTTGCACAGCATGCAGATACCGATACGGAGTTCGGCATGGAAACTCTGGAACATATCGCAAAGGGCTATGACATAGTGTTTTTGCAGGATCACAGCCGTTGCATTGCTTCGGACGAAATCAGAGCTGCAGCCATGCATGCTTGCAAGTGCTTGAACAAAGCCATTTTGGAATCGGGCGCGCAAGCTTATATCTACGTGCGTCCCCCTACAGGAAGAGATACTGCCGGATATGATTCATATACACAATGCTTGGAATATGATAAGCTGTTTTGTGAGATCGCGGCGGAGATCGAAGCGAAAAACGTATACGTAAATCGCGCCTTTGCGTATGCTATGAAAAATCTGGATGTTCCTCTGTGGGGTTCTGATAATGCACATACAAGTAAAGAAGGTGCGTATTTGGCTGCTTGTGTTTTCTTTTCGACCGTATTCAATACATCATCAACTGTTCTTGACAGTAACGGTTTGCCTGATGACGTCGCGTTGTCGTTGCAACAGGTAGCGGATAAGGTTGCTTTGGAAAATTATGTTCCGCAGTAATATTTATTATGTAAAACTGTAGGTTGTAATTTTGTCTTATAACCCAAAAATCCTTGTTCTTTTGAGCAGGGATTTTTTTAAATTCCAAAGAATTTGATTACACCTCGCTTATTTCGAGTTTTTAAACCTGATGGGTAGAAAATATCGAGAAATGTCAAATATGGTTTGCATATTGGTTGGTATAATTATAAAAGTATAAGCTTGCAATATACTATATGTAGTTGAAATTGTTTTGTGTAAGCTTCTTTAAATAATTTTAGGCAGTTTAAGTTTCCATTATGACAAACGTTAATGTTAACACTTGATTTTATGTGGAATACATGATATAATAACCTGTGGCTTCGCCTTACAAAATCAAAGATTTTGACGTGAGAACATTGACACGAATAAAAAGGTGTTGTTTTTGCACAAGCCGTTTTCGGCTTGTACTACTGTGTTTATGATATAATACTTTCGTAAGAGGTGCACTTATAGGTATGAAATCACTTAAGGAACTTTATAAAATAGGAAGAGGGCCTTCGAGCTCGCATACTATGGGGCCTGAGCGTGGGTGTTGTGAGTTTTTAAAGCAGCATCCTGACGCGAATTCATTTCGCGTTATTTTATATGGCTCGCTTGCGAAAACGGGAAAAGGGCACGGAACTGATACGGTCATCCAGAAAACCTTTGCGCCGTACGATACAGATGTTGTATTTGATTTTACCGATACAAGCATACCGCATCCAAATACTATGGATATAATAGGCTATCGCGACGGTGTTGAAATCGCACGTGCGAGAGTGCTTAGCGTCGGTGGCGGAAGTATCTGCTACGAAAATCAAATTGAGACAGATACACCCGATTTTTATGATTTCAGCAGCTTTACTGATATAGCCGAGTATTGCAGAAAAAAGTCGATTCGCTTGTGGGAATACGCGACCGAGCGCGAGGGTGATGACTTTTTTGGCTATATGGACAATGTATGGGATGTGATGAAAAGCTCTATCAGACGTGGAATTGAGGACGAGGGAATTTTGCCGGGCGGACTTGGTGTAAAGAAAAAAGCAAAATCACTTTACCGAAATCAACACATTGATGAAAGCGCGCAAACACGGGAAAATCGCATCGTATGTGCCTATGCGTTTGCCGTCGGTGAGCAGAATGCCTCCGGCGAGCAGATTGTCACCGCCCCCACCTGCGGCGCGGCAGGCGTGCTTCCTTCGGTATTGTATTATCAGCAGCAAAGAAACGGCTATAGCGACAGAGAGATTGTAAAGGCTCTGATTACCGCAGGTATCGTTGGAAATCTGATTAAAACAAATGCCTCAATATCAGGCGCTGAATGTGGATGCCAGGCGGAAATCGGTAGCGCGTGCTCAATGGCGGCGGCAGCACTTGGCGAGCTTTTTATGCTTGATGTCGATAAAATAGAATATGCCGCAGAGATTGCGATTGAGCATCATTTAGGACTTACCTGCGATCCGATTTGTGGACTCGTTCAGATTCCCTGCATTGAGAGAAATGCCGTGGCGGCGATGCGCGCAATAAACGCGGTGAGCCTTGCAAGCTTTCTCTGGGATTCGCGTAAAATCTCACTTGACAGCGTTATAAAAACAATGAAGGAAACGGGGCATGATTTATCCCCGTCCTACAAGGAAACATCCGAAGCAGGACTTGCTAAAATAAAGCTCAAATCCTGAATAAAAGGTGCGATATCAATTGCTTGATATCGCACCTTTTTGTTTTATATATTACCTTAATATGCAAATGAAGCATTTGTACGATAGACAAATATCATTCAAAAAACGCAAAACTTTTGCGTAATTTCTCGCTGCCGTCAGGTTGAAAAACTGTGAAATTTACTTCTTCAATACTTTTTTGCACCAAGTGCGTTTGTTGCATTTAGGGCACTTTAAGTACCGAGTCGTTCCTCTATGCATCGCATTAAGTGCCTGCTTGTAGGTAGGTACAATTTCGTGCCCACAATTTTTGCACTTGTAAGCACCCACACTGACCTCAAGCTTTAATGCATAGAAGCACGGTATCAAAAACACGACGCAAACCCCAAGAATTGTGACAAGCTGCCACACTCCTTCGGGAATCAAAAATGCAGCAATAAAGATACCTGCAATCAGGACTGTTATACTTATAATCATAATTGCCCACATAGATGACCAAATTGTTTTGTTTTTCTGCTCTAATTCTTTCGCCATATCTAAGAGAAGCTGTTCATTTTTCTGATTGTTATTTTCCATATCAATTTTCTCCCCACTTAATAATTCATTTACACTGATACAAAGAATATCACAGAGTTCAAGCATTATCGAAGTATCGGGCATTGCAACGCCACGTTCCCACTTTGATACGGCTTTATCGGTGATGCCCAGTTTTTCAGAAAGCTGCATTTGCGTTAAGTTTGCCTTTTTTCTACACTCGGCTATAAATCTTCCGATTTTAATTTGATTCATAGGCTTCCTCCTTTCACATACAGTATAACTGCTATGTCAAATAAAGTACACCTACCAATGGTTTAGTGAGGAGATGTAAACCGTTGGTAGATTTATTCCGCGACGGCGGATTTAGTTAAAAAAGCCTAACTTGTCAATTAAACAAGTTAGGCTTTTTTGGTGGGGGAAGCTGGATTCGGACCAGCGAAGTCGATGACAACAGATTTACAGTCTGCCCCCTTTGGCCGCTCGGGAATTCCCCCCTATATGGAGCTGGTGATCGGAGTCGAACCAACAACCTGCTGATTACAAATCAGCTGCTCTGCCATTGAGCCACACCAGCACACCGAACAGTAAACATTATAGCAGAAGAGTTAGAGTTTGTCAATACCTTTTGCAAAATATTTTTAATATAACAAAAAAATATCAGAAAAGGCAAATGCACTTGAATTTTTAATTGCTAATTGTTATAATTACTTGTAAGTAAAAGAGAAGAGGAATGCCTATGAATAACGGACTTTATGATGTAAACGCCTTGCCCTTTCCTGATGCAGTAGTAGCACCTGACGGTGTTAGCGATAGGATTATACCGCCTGACCCTGACGAGCTTATGCCAAAGGGGGATGACGAGTGCCGTGCGGAAGCGATAAGAAATTACCTCTACGCTTTGTCTGTATCAAAGGACCCGATTACGGGCGAGCTGCTTGACGATCCCATTCTTAAAAGGGATGATGTAGCAAGGGCGCTTTACGATGCGGCAGAGCTTATAGGTGAGCTGACGAAGAAAGAGCCAACCACTACTGCCGTATATGAAAAGCGAGCCTTTTCCGTCGAATTTCTTGACCGCGCGGCAATAACGCTTACAGAAAAGCCCGTACGCATCGGCGGCTTTGTTGCCAGAATAAACAAGCATATAACCGACCGTGGGGTAAAAAATCTCGGCGCGGCGGCGGTAATGCGCTGGCTTTCTGACGCAGGCTATGTGCGCGAGGACCGCATCACGGTTATTAAATCAGAGAAGGCGTATCTTCCCACCGATATGTCGGAAAGTGTGGGAATTGTATCCGAGGATACCGTTGATGAAACGACGGGCGAGATACGCACCGCGGTTTTCCTTACCAAAGAGGCGCAGAAATTTATTCTTGATAATCTTGAAAAAATAGTAGATGTGCAAAAATAAAAAAAGGCATATACTGCCATAAAAATCTGATAGCCCTGAAATCGCTTCGTACGCACGCGCTTTCAGGGCTATCAGTGATTATCCTTGATATCTAACATCTTTACTAATCCTCACTTTCGTATTGCTATCTCCGCTACTGCTTTCATACTCGCTGAAATCCTTAAATCATCTTACTTCCAAAACCTGGAATAGGCTGCTTTCCTTGTAGTATTCTATTTTGCGGAGCTTTGAAGCACTCTTTGCTTCTACCTATCGGTTAAGAGCTGGTTTTCTTCGTATTACTTCATCTATGTAATGCGTAACACCGCCGTGGTTTAGCTCTTACTACCAACCGATTTTCGATGCTTTGAGTAACCTCACCGGGGTGACGGTTGTCACCGATTTGAGCTTTGCTCTCTTTCCTTTCTTTTAGTGATTAACCTTTCCGACAACTTTCCGATATGAAATTTTCTTTTACCGTCTGCCCACCCTACAGAGGTTTTAAAGTAAACTTTTCATTGGATTATACCGTCCTTGTTGATTTTAAGATAGTCTGCTGTTTGATTTTTGGGGCTACCTTCTCATTGGAGTGAACCTTCCTTGAATTATTTGTTTTCGACGGGTTAGGTTAACTTCTCATTGGACCGAACCTTCCTTGCTTGATTTTTGTTTTTGGATTTTGTTTTACTTTCCCATTGGACTGTACCTTCCTCTCTGCACCTATAGTATATCACACCGTCAAGCGTTGTGTCTATTGACAAATTGTAAAAACTTCACAATAAAAAATTGTGCAATATATAGAAATTATGCAAAATACACAAAAACATATTTACAAACGAAAGATTATATGATAGAATTAAATTATGGTGCGTGCGAGGAGTGATCTTGACGCACCTCATTTTCGTCTTAAGCAAGAGCATTTATGTCTTTTCTTTATTTTAAATATTTTGAGGCTTTCGTTATTGACTGTGCGCGGATAAAGTTGTATAATTGTCGTAAATAAAAGAATTCAAAAAGGTGGACAGCCTTCGTGAAAAATAAATCTTATGTAGTAAATCTTACGTGTCTTATTGTCAGTATGATGATTTTTGGCACGGTTGGACTGTTTTCGAGGCTTTTGCCGTATCCGTCAAGCGTGATTGCGCTCTTGCGCTCGGCAATAGGCTTCATATTTATTGCGCTATTTATGCTCGTGCTAAGACGCAAGCCTGATATTTGTGGCGCGCTTCGCAATAAATTCCTGCTTGTACTCTCGGGTGCGATGCTCGGTCTTAACTGGATAGCCTTCTTCGAGGCGTGCCGTCTTACTACGGTGCAGACCGCAACGCTCGCCTACTACCTGGCACCCATAATTCTCGTGTGCATATCCCCAATATTCTTTAAGGAACGCCTCACGCCAAAAAAGCTCGGCTGTATTGCCGCGGCACTTTTGGGTATGGTATTCGTTTCGGGGGTAATTGATGGCGGTGCTGAGGGCATTACCTATGAGGGAATTGCGTTTGGCGTTGTGGCGGCAATAATATACGCGGCTATTATAGTATGTAATAAAAAGATGAAGGATATTGAGCCTCTTACCAAAACGGCAGCACAGTTCGTCGTAAGCGCTGTGGTGCTTGTGCCATATGTGCTTCTGACGGGGGGATTTTCCGGTTTTTCGTTTCAGGCAGGGCAGATTATACCTATCCTTATTATCGGATGCGTGCATACGGGATTTGCATACATACTTTATTTCGGCTCATCAACCGGACTTCCTGCAAATACGGTTGCGATTTACAGCTATACCGACCCGATAGTCGCGCTCGTAGCATCTGCGATAGTGATAGGTGAGAGCATGACACCGCTAATGATAATAGGCGCGGTTCTTATCGTCGGCTCGTCTGTCGTCAGCGAGATTAATTTTAACATAAAAAGGAAAGAGTGCGGCGAGTGTGCCGCGGATAATGAGAGCAATGAGGATTGATAAGCTTTTATCCGATATGGCGATAGCATCAAGAAAGGAAGCCTCGCGCGCCGCAAAACACGGTGACATAACCGTAAACGGTGAGGTCGTGCGCGACGCATCCGCGCACGTAGATCCTGCGCGTGACAGAGTTTGCTATTTCGGAAGAGCGATAGAGTATCGCAAATATGTTTATGTGATGCTGAACAAGCCCGAGGGCTACGTCAGCGCAACTGATGACAAGGCGCATCCCTTCGTCACCGAGCTTCTGCCTGACGAGCTTCGCGAAAGAGACCTCTTTCCTGTTGGCAGGCTTGATAAGGACACCGTAGGACTTATGCTTCTTACCGATGACGGGCAGAGCGCGCACAGATGGCTTTCGCCCAAGCGCCACGTGACGAAATCCTACCGCTTCACCTGCGCCGAGCCGCTTCGCGCGGACTGTGAGGAAATCTTCTCGCGCGGCGCTGTTCTTGCCGACGGATATGTATGTAAGAGCGCAGAGCTTTTGGCGGATAGCGAGCGCACTTCGGGAATTATAACTCTCACAGAGGGAAAGTATCACCAAATAAAAAGAATGCTCGGCTCGGTTAATAACAAAATAACCTCGCTTGAGCGCGTTACCTTTGGTCCTATCACACTCGATGAGGGGCTTGATAGAGGAAAGTGGCGCTACCTTACCGACACCGAGCTCGAAGAGCTGCTTAAATGCGCGCGGTAGGCGCTTTATTAAAAACAAGAGGTGGCTATGAGGAAAATTAAAATATTTCTTGCGTCGTCTATCCTTGACCTTAATGACGACAGAATAGCGGTAGGTGACTTTATCCGTCAGCTTAACGAGATTTATATCGACAAGGGGCTTTATATCTCGCTCGTTAAATGCGAGGATTATGACAACGCTATTGCACTTTCGGGAAAGCAGACCGAGTACGATGAGGAAATTGAGGACAGTGAGCTTTGCATTTTTCTCTTTTACCGCAAGGTGGGGGAATACACCCTGCACGAGCTTGATGTTGCGTATCGCGCATTCTCTGAAAAGTCAAGTCCTAAAATTGTTACATATCTTAAATCCGACGCGCAGGGGCAGGCTCTGTCGGATGCGCTTGGCGAGATAATTTCAAAGCTCGACGGTGAGTACAGACATTATTACAATGTATATTCTCACATTGATACGCTGAAGCTCGGCATCGTTATGCAGCTTAAAATGATGAAGCTTGATGCAGAGGATAAAATTGCTATCAAGGACGGTGTGCTTACTCTCGACGGTAAGGATATTCTCTCGACGGCAAACATACCGATTTTCGCAAAGAACGACGAGCTTGCTTCATTATATGCCGAGAGGGCGCGTCTTGAGGATACGCTTAAAGTGGCGAGAGAGCGGTATTTTTCCGAGCGCACTGCGGCCGCCGAGGACGAATTTTTCCTTGCGGCAAGCGAGGTTAACCGAGTATCCGCAAGGCTCACCGCGCTTGAAGGTGAGGCACTCTCGCTCGTATCGTCAGTAGCAGAGCTTACCTCTGACGGCAGGGTGCTTACGCGCAGACAGAAGATAGCGCTTGAATTCTTCAACGCAGGTAATTATCAGCGCGCGCAAAGCGTGCTTGATGACGAAGAGCGTGATGCAGAGCTTGAGGTCGCAGAGAAAAGGGTAGAGAACGCAAAGGCAGAGATTTCCGGCTATGTTGAAGAAAACAAGCTCTGGATACAAGCGCAAAGAGCGCGCGGTGTTGACAAGGATGCGTTTGAAAAGATATGCGATAAGTATAAGAAGGCATCCGAGCTTTCATACAAGCACGACCTTGATAAAACGGTAGTTCATGACTATGCCGAGTTCCTCTTTCAGAACGGCAGAAACGACGAGGCTATAAGGGTTGCAAAGCAGCTTTATAAAAGGCTTGACGAGGACAACAAGGACGAGCGCGCTCTTCTCGTAGGAACGGCAAGGCTTCTCGGCTCGCTTTACTGCGAGAATAAGCACTTCAGGCAGGCAGAGCGTGTGTATATGGATATAGAGCGCATATGCGATATGCGCGAGGCGGATGAGAAGAGCAGACTCTGGGATGACGCATTTAACCATCTGCATTTGTCCAACTTTTATGCAAGCTTTGACAACTATGAAAAAGCATTAAAATACTCTATTTCGTCAATAAATGCTTACAAAAAGATATTAAAATCATTTGGTCATAAGGTTCAGAGCGATATTGCTCTTGCCTCGTTAAATCTCGGGCGCGCATTCCTTGGAATGGGAAAGAGAAAGGAAGCCGTAGAGGCATTCATTGAGGGCGTGCGTTACATCAAGCCTGATGCACAGCGCGATTTTTCGACCTACGGTCCTATTCTCGCAAGGCTCATCAATAACCTTTCGATAACCTACTACGATATGTGCGACGCAAAGAGCGCAAAGCAATACGCAATAGTCGCTGTTGACCTTTTCTCAAAGCTTGAGAATAAGAACCCCGAGCAGTATCGCTCAAGCATTGCGGTTGCGTACACTAACCTTGCTATGGTGAATGCTCAGACTAACGATGCCTTTGCCGCAAGAGCTGCGTTTGACCAATCCATACGCCGCTACGAGATACTTATCAGAGAGTCCTTCGACGCATACGCGGCAATGCTCGCGGTAAACTATGTTAACCTCGGTGAGCTTCAGCGCAGAATGCTTATGCCTTACGAATCCATTGAATCATCTCGTCGCGCAATAGAGCTGTGCGAGAAGCTTCACGAGAATAATTCTGACGCATATACACCTAACCAAGCCGATGCCTATAACAACCTCGGCGCAGTATATCTTGAGCTTGACGAGTATGAGCTTGCCAAGGAAGCCTGCGAGGAATCGGTAAGGCTGTACGGAATTCTCGCCAAAGAGAAGGGCGGTGTGTATTACGACAAGCTTATGACCGCAAGGATCAACCTTGCGACGGCAAACCTCTTTCTTGAGGATTATGACACGGCGCGTGCGACCTACGAGGATATTCTCGACTTCTTTGATGCTAACCCCGATTACAACGGTGTAGCCGTGGTATGCGACGCGAGCGCAAATTACGGAATGTGTATGATTGCGATGGATGCCGACGACTGTGCAAGCGCAAAGTGCTATATAAACCGCGCGGTGGAAATTTACGAGAAGATAGCGAAGGCGCACCCCGAGCTGTATATGACGGGGCTTGCCGATGCCTACGGCTCAAAGGCGACGGTTTATCTTAACGACGAGGATTACGGTGTCGCAATTCCAAGCTTCCTTGATGCGATTTCAATGTACGAGAGCCTTATGCCGTCCAACCCTATCGGTATGGGTGGAAAGCGCGTTACGATGATGGCATCTCTTTCAAGCGCGTATTTCTATAACGGTCAGCAGAGTGAGGCAGAGCAGACGCTTGATAAGACGCTTGATTCGCTTTTCGCACTCTTCTCTGACGGCGCATCAAATCTCACGACGATGCTATATGATGTGCTCGACCTTGCCAAAGAGTCGGTGTTCTTTGACAGAGCCGATGAGTTCTACGCTCTTTGCACAAAATGCGTAGAAAGGCTTGATGAAATCTTTGGCGAAAATAGTCAGGATACTTTGGTAGTGAAAACACAAATCAGGGATTATCTGTAAACAACTATTAACAAAATAAAGAAAAACGGTTGAATTTCTCAACCGTTTTTCTTTTATCTACAAGTGGTTATCGCTTTTGGTTTCTTGCCCACTCTGGCGTGATTCTTCCGTCGCGGTTGCGAGGGTCTTTATCATCATTTCTGTCAATTTCGGCAAGTGACGACTCGGCTATGCGTCGGAACTCGTCAACAAACTCGTCACCGTAAAGGGTGCGTATGTATTTTTTTGTGGCATAGTAATCGTCTGCCGAGCATTTAAGAGCGCGTTCAAGGCAAATTGCCTTAAGCTTTTTTATCTCGCTCTCAAACGCAGGTCTGTTAAACCTGAATATCAGCCATAGGGTGCTTAGCTCAAGATAATAATCGTATCCGTTGTAGATTATTTTTTCGGATATCTCATAGCAGCCGTAGTTGTAGGCGTAGGCTATGGCAAGTGTTTCGTAGAAGTTGCTGAAATAAAGAATTCTTTTAACTCTTATATCATCAAGGTGACTTGTGAGAAAGCCTGCTATATCCGAAAGCATCCTGCCGAGCGTTTCGTCGGCTCTGTCCCACAGCGGCTTCAAGCCGTTAAACCAATGAAGCAGTCCCTTCTCGCTCTGATTATCAAGATAGAAATCAAGATGCTCACCGCCAAGGCTTATCGCTGTGTGGAAAAGGTCAATGTGTTTCATCAGCGAAAGGTCAGCTTTCATATTCAGCGTGTCCTTTACGAAATTCTTTACCTTGTCGTTTCTTCCGTGTCTGTCAAGAAGATAAGAATAGGTGTGGGTGCGTGCCGCGTACATTTGCTCGCGTAGCCTTGCGGTGCGTGCCTGACGCTGAAGCTCGTCGTGTTCGGGACTGCGGTGCTCTTTTTTTTGCCCGATGCTTCTGATTTCGTTTTCAGCGCAGATTGCAAGATTGTGGTAGCCTGCCGAGCAGTTGCGGCAAAGGCTTGCGGTGAGAAGCCCCGTCAGGTCAACGAAAACCGTGTCAAGCGAGCGGCGCATTATCCAGCGCAGAGTGGGAAGCACGCGCTCTGCCTGCTTGATTGCCGCGGCGGTTTTTTCCTTTGCCGTCGGGTCGCCTGACTTTATAAGGCTGTATGACGGGTTAAAATCGGCTATCGTCATATCGTAAAGGACGCGCAGTGTGCCGAGGGCGTATTTTCTGAATGCGTCAAAATACCCATCTTCTAAGCCGATATAACCGCTTCGCTTCGTAAAATAGGGGGAAAACTCGTCCTTGTCGCAAAGAGATACATACTGCTCGATTAAAGCAAGCCGCTCTTCAATATCGTCAGCGCTTGCCCTGCACCTTGAATTCATATATTCGTTGATTTGATTGTTATCCGAAAAGGATTTACTTACAAGAATTTTTGGGAATACTCTTGATACAAAGGAAATCAGAGCCCGTCCAATATAAATCCTGATGAGCGTCAGCACTCGCGGCTTGTCTATGTCGGTATAATCCATAGCGTAAAGCTCTTTAAGACACAAAAGTGCTTGCTCGATAGAGCAGGTCAGCGCATCCTCATCCTCTGGTGTGCCCGTGGTGAAGAAGTCCTTACTCTTTACCGTTGCTTCGCAGTCATCGGCGAATAAAAGCAGCTCTTCGCAATTCTCGCGCTCTGTTATTTTGTCATCAGCTGAAGTTTTTTTCTTATCATCCATAGGCCCACCTCCCCGTATATGATACTGCTATTATATCACAGAATAGTGCCAATTTCAACATTTACCAAAAAAATGCGTACGCACTCTTGCGCTCGCGCAGTCTATATTTAATTAAAAATTAATAATTTTAGGCTTTACAAAAGTGACTCGGTGTGCTAAAATATTACTCGTATAATAATATGTATCACCACAGGGAGAACGAGATGAACATTACAGAAGCATTATCAAAGGAATTCGGAATAACGCAGGAGCAGGTTGAAAAGACCGTTGCCCTTATCGACGAGGGAAACACTATCCCCTTCATTTCCCGTTACCGTAAGGAGGTTACGGGCGGTCTTGACGATATGATCCTTCGCGATCTCGTTGACAGACTTAACTATCTTCGCAAGCTTGAAGAGCGCAGAGGCGAGATTTCCGCGCTTATCGAGGCACAGGAGAAGCTCACGCCCGAAATCACCTTTGCACTGAATAACGCAACCACGCTTGTAGAGCTTGAGGACATATACCGCCCCTTCAAGCCCAAGAGAACGACCAGAGCCTCTATCGCAAGAGCGAAGGGACTTGAGCCTCTTGCAAACTACATTCTCGAGCAAAAGGATGCGTACGACCCCGAAATTGCTGCTTATGCAGAGCAGTTTATCAGTGCTGAAGAGGGCAAGGAGGTCCCTGACGCGGCGGCGGCTCTTGCGGGCGCGTCGGATATCATCGCAGAGGATATTTCCAACAGCGCTGAAATCAGAAAGATGCTTCGTGAATATACTATGAGCTACGGCTCGCTTACGACCAAGGGCACTACCGAGGAAACCACCGTTTACGAGAACTATTACGACTTTTCCGAGCCTATCAAGAAGCTCAAGGGACACAGAGTTCTTGCTATAAACAGAGGTGAGAAGGAGGATATTCTTAAGGTTGCGGTAACGCTTCCCGAGGACGAGGGAATTGCCCAGCTCGTCAGCCGAGTTATCACCAATAAGAAGTCACCTGCGCTTCCTTACCTTATGGAAACCGTAAAGGACGCGTATTCAAGACTTTTGTTCCCCGCTATTGAAAGAGAGGTCAGAACCTCGCTCTTTGACGACGCGTGCGAGGGTGCGCTTAAGGTATTCAGCGAGAATTTACGCAACCTTCTTCTTGCCTCACCTCTTAAGGGCAAGACCGTGCTCGGCTACGACCCCGGCTACGCTCACGGCTGTAAGCTTGCCGTCGTTGATAAGACGGGTAAGGTGCTTGACACCGCGGTTATTTATCCCGTAAAGCCAAGAGAGGACGTCGCTCGCTCTACCGCAGTCGTTCTCAAGCTTATAAATTCCTATAACGTTGACGTCGTTTCTATCGGAAACGGTACTGCCTCTCGCGAGAGCGAGCAGTTTATCGCAGGCGTTCTTAAAAATCCTGCGTGCCGCAAGGGCGTTGCATATACCATAGTATCCGAGGCAGGCGCGAGCGTTTATTCCGCCTCAAAGGTAGCAACCGAGGAATTCCCTGACTTTGACGTTATGCAGAGAAGTGCAATTTCCATCGCAAGAAGGCTTCAGGACCCCCTTGCAGAGCTCGTTAAGATAGAGCCCAAAGCTATCGGTGTCGGACAGTATCAGCACGATATGAAGCAGGCAAGACTTACCGAGGCTCTCGGCGGTGTTGTTGAGAACTGCGTTAACGCAGTAGGCGTTGACGTAAACACCGCATCCTACTCGCTTCTTTCCTATGTTTCGGGTATCAATCTTACTGCCGCAAAGAATATCGTTGCGTTCAGAGAGAAGAACGGTGAGTTCAAGAGCAGAAGCCAGCTTCTCAAGGTTCCCAAGATAGGCGACAAGGCGTTCTTACAGTGTGCAGGCTTCCTTCGTATTCACGACGCAAAGGATGTTCTTGACTCTACGGGCGTTCACCCCGAGTCCTATGCTATCGCAGAGACGCTTCTTGCAAAGTTCGGCTTCTCTACCGAGGACGTGCGCCGTGGACAGCTTATGCTTCTTCGCTTCAAGGCAGAGCAGTACGGTACGGCAAAGCTTGCACGCGAGCTCGGATGCGGTGAGCCCACGCTTGAGGATATTATTTCCGAGCTTGAAAAGCCCGGCCGCGATATCCGTGACGACGCGCCCGCACCTATCCTCTCAACCGAGGTTCTTGATATTAACGACCTTAAAGAGGGTATGACGCTTAAGGGTACTGTAAGAAATGTTACCGACTTCGGCTGCTTCGTTGATATAGGCGTTCATCACGACGGACTTCTTCACATATCCGAGATGTCCGACAGATTTATCAAGCACCCATCAGAGCTCTTTAAGACGGGTGACGTTATCGACGTTCGTATCAAGGGCGTTGACCTCGTCAAGCACCGCATCTCTCTTTCGAGAAAGGGAATGGGCAACTGATTTTTAAAAAGGACCTGCGACGCGCATAAAATGCGCTCGCCCGTGCTAAAACAAAATTTACTCGTATGAGGTAAACTGATGTTCGGTTACGTAAGACCTCAGGTCGCGGAATTGCTCGTCAAGGAGCACGAGCTCTACCGCGCTGCCTATTGCGGAGTGTGTAGGTGTATGAAGCGCTATACGGGCGCTTTGTCAAACACGCTTCACAGCTATGACAGCGTATTTCTTGCGCTGGTCAGAATGTTATTTATCGACAAAAGCAAAATAACTGCAACAAGGTCCTCGTGTATCGCGCACCCTCTTAAAAAGAGAACGATGCTCGACGATAACGAGGCGCTTGAATATACCGCGCGCGCTTTTGCAATACTAACCTATTATAAGCTTTGCGACGACACGGCAGACGAGCGACTGATGAAAAGGCTTGGCGTATCGCTTATAAAGCCTATCTTTTCTTCAGCGAAGAGAAGGGCAGGGCTTGCCACGCTTTGCGACGTAGCAAAGGACCGCCTTGACAAAATAAGCGCGCTTGAAAAAGAGCGCGTGGCAAGCGTTGACGGACCTGCGGCTCTCTTCGGTGAGCTTCTCGGCGAGATATTTGCATACGGCATAGACGGCGAGTATCGCGGAGTGCTTTACAGCGTCGGCTGCCATATCGGCAAGTTTATCTACTCGGCAGATGCCGCAGAGGATTACGAGCGCGACAGAGTTACGGGAAGCTATAATCCGTTTTGCGAGATTTACGGCAAGGGTGGGCTTACCGATGCCAACCGACAGACGATAAAGTGCGGACTTCTGCTTGAATGTCGTGCGCTTGAAGAGGCTGTTTGCGCGCTTCCGTTCGGTGATAACGTTTCGATTGAAAACATATTAAGAAATATAATATACGTAGGATTGCCCGAAAGGATTTCGTTTCTTGACAAAAAGGACACCACGGGCGAAGAAAGGAAGAATTCAGATGAATAAGGACCCCTATTCCATACTCGGTGTATCGAGAAACGCAAGCGACGAAGAGGTTAAAAATGCTTACCGACAGTTAGCAAGAAAGTATCATCCCGACAATTATGACGAAAAAAATCCGCTTTCCGATCTCGCAAATGAAAAAATGCAGGAAATCAACTGGGCTTACGATGAAATCCAGAGAATAAGAGAGCAGGGTGGCGCTTACACGGGACAGAGCACCTACTACGGTCAGTCCTCGTCCGGCGGATATTCGGGCTCGCAGGACCCTATATATATTGAAATAAGGCAGGATATAAACGCGCATAAGTTTTTGGATGCTGAAAGAAAGCTTAACGCGATAGATTATGCGCGCCGCGTTGCAGAGTGGCACTATCTTATGTCGCTTGTGCTCATGAGCCGCAAGATGTCCTCTGACGCTATGCGTGAGCTTGAGATTGCCTGCAATATGGACCCGTCTAATTTTGAGTACCAGAAGGCAAAGGAAATGTTTAATCAGAGCTCGGGCGCATACGGCAATACCTACTACGGCTCATCTACCTCAAGCTATAACAGACGACCTTACAGCAACGGCAGAGGCAGAGGCGACGATGCTTGCGACTGCTGTGCAAATCTCATCTGCCTTGACTGCCTTTGCGAGTGCATGGGCGGTGACCTCATTTCCTGCTGTTAAGCGATGAAGCAGACTAAAAGGCTGGCTTTGTCGGCCATTATGGCGGCTATCAGCGTGGTGCTTTTAGCCATAGGCGCGCTGACCTCGGTAGGTGAGCTTGCCCTCGCGGCATTCTGCTCGCTTATCGTGATTTTCGTGCACGCCGAGGTCGGCTCGCCGTATCAGTATCTTTTGTGGATAACGGTGACGCTTATTTCTGCGTTGCTCTTTCCGACGGGCTTCGGCTTTATAACCTATTTTCTGATATTCGGGCTTTATCCTATTTTGCGTTATTACATCGAAAAGCTTCCTCTTGCCTTTGCGTGGCAGGTGAAGCTTGCGTATTTCAACGCGGTGCTCGGACTTCTTATGGCGTTCAGCGAGCTTGTTTTCGGTGTGCCGCTTTTCGTGCTTGACGGAATTACGCTCGAGGGTGATAATGCGGAGCTTATAGGTAAGGTAATCGTTGCGGCGCTGTACCTTGCGTGCAACATAGCATTTATCGTCTACGATATCTTCTTAAAGGTTATGATACGCGCGTATTTTGAGCGCCTGCGCCCAAGATTTGCAAAATTTCTGAAATAAAAAGGTGTGAAAGAATGACAAAGGTTGGATTTGTTTCGCTCGGATGCTCTAAAAACCTCGTTGACACCGAGGTAATGCTTCGCACTCTTTACGATGCCGGCTTTGAGATAACACCCGACGAGAGCGAGGCTGAAATTATAGTAGTCAATACCTGTGGCTTCATCGAGGCGGCAAAGAGCGAGAGCATTGATGCGATACTCGAGCTTGCGCGTCTTAAAGAGGACGGCACGCTTAAATACCTCATAGCGGCAGGATGCCTCGCGCAAAGATACGGTGAAGAGGTGCTGACCGAGCTTCCCGAGCTTGACGGCATCGTCGGTGTCGGCGGCATAGATAAGATTGCCGAGGCGTGTGAGGCGGTAATGCGCGGTGAGCGCTTCGTCTGCCTTCCCGACAAGGAAAAATCACCTCTCGGCGGTGAGCGCATACTCACGACACCCGACTATACGGCTTACATAAAAATAGCAGAGGGCTGTGACAACCGCTGCACCTACTGCGCTATCCCTATGATAAGGGGCGGACTTCGCTCACGCACTATTGAGGATATCGTAAGAGAGGCAAAGGAGCTTGAGGCGCTTGGCGTTAAGGAAATCAATCTTATCGCGCAGGATACCTCAAGATACGGTCTTGACCTTTACGGTGAGCTGTCCTTGGCAAGGCTCATCAGAGCAATTTGCGACGCAACCGAAATTCCGTGGATAAGACTTCTTTACCTCTATCCCGACAAAATTACCGACGAGCTTATTTCCGAGCTTAAAAACAACGACAGACTTCTTAAATACGTCGATATTCCTATTCAGCACATATCGGACAAGGTGCTTACTGCTATGAACCGTCACGGCGGATCAGAACTTATTCGCACGACGGTCAAAAGGCTTCGCGACGAGGTGCCCGATATCGTGCTTCGTACCACCGCGATGGTCGGTTTCCCGGGCGAGAGCGAAGAGGATTTCTGCGCCCTTTGCGAGTTTGTAAAGGAAGCGCGCTTTGAGCGTTTTGGCGCATTCACCTATTCGTCAGAGGAAGGAACTGCGGCAGCAGAGCTTGCCGATGACGTTGACGCGCAGACCAAGCAGGACAGATACGATATACTTATGCAGACACAGCTGACCGTATCCGAGGATATCGGTAACGAATGTATAGGAAAGACCTTCGAGGTGCTTTGCGAGGGCTTTGATACCGTGGCAGAGGTTTACTACGGACGCTCGTTCAGGGATGCGCCCGACGTCGATGGCAGAGTTTACTTCAAGTCCCCAAGAAAAAAGATTTCCGAGGGTGAGTTTGTAGATGTAATTATCGAGCAGTCGCTTGATTACGATTTGGTTGGAACTGCTGTAATTGGTTGATTTTGACAACAAATATGTGCAATTTAGATGGTTATTGAATGGAGTATGCTGAATGAATAATAAAGTTTTGAATGTTCCTAACGTTCTTTCGCTTATAAGAGTTGCGCTTGTTCCGCTCTTTGTTGCGTCGATAATATTTATGCGTGATATTGAGGTATGGGGGCTTGTCGTGCCTGCTATAATCTACGCGCTGACGGCTCTTACCGATATGCTTGACGGCAAGATTGCGAGAAAGTACGGTCTCGTCACCGACTTCGGTAAATTCATAGATCCGCTTGCGGATAAGTTTATGGTTATTTCCTCGCTTATCGCAATTAACGTAAGAATCCTTCTTGACGGCGAAGAGCTTTTAGCGTCGGTATTCGTCTGGCTCGTTCTTATCGTGCTCTTCCGTGAGCTTGCGGTGACCAGCCTTCGCCTTGTGGTTGCAGGCTCGGGTGTCAAGGTTGACCTTGCCGCAAATATATTCGGCAAGCTTAAAACCGTATCCCAGATGGTAGGAACCGTCCTTATTATTCTTGAGCCGCTTTTCCCCACGGGACGCATAATCAGCTACTGTATGATGGCTATTATGGCGGTGACCACGCTCGGCTCAGGCTACTCGTATTTCGTCGGCTATCTTCCTTATATGACCAAGACCTGCGACACACCGTCTGACGAGCAGTAATCCTTAATCTTACGGGTAGTAATCTTTAATATAAAAATCTGCGAGGCTTTGCTTGTTTCTCGCAGATTTTTATTTTCTTTAGTGAATAACTTTTCCATATTTGTGAAAAATATAGGCATAGAACAAAAGAAAGGAAAGCACTATGGAAAAGAAATTCAAATTCAGCAACAACCCGACAGCCTCGAAAATTATCTACGCGACGGTTATTGCCATACTGTGTATCAGCGCAGTGGTGATAGGAATCGTCGTTGCAAACGGCAGAAAGCCCGATGTACAAACGCCCCCGCCCGCAACCGACGGCGGTAATCAGGATGGGGACAATAACAGCACCGACACGCAGAAGCCGCCTGCGGATGACAAGAAGCCTGAGGTAAAGCTCACCTTCGTCAGCCCTGCCGTTGGCACGGTTGCAAAATCGCATAGCACAACAGTACCCGTGTTCTCGGAAACTCTTGACGAGTGGCGTATTCACAAGGGACTTGACATCACCACCGACGCCGGCGCAGAGGTGTTTGCCGCCGCAGACGGTGAGGTCGTGCGCGTGTTCAACGACCCTATGCTCGGCAAGAGCATTGAGATATCGCACAGCGATACTCACAAGACCGTTTATTCTAACCTTGACCCTGACAGCGTAACGCTTGAGGTGGGTGCTACGGTCAAGTCGGGCGATGTCATCGGACTTGTCGGTGACAGCTCGGTTATCGAGCTTGCAGACGAGCCTCATCTTCATTTTGAAATGAATATTTCGGGCGTTTCGGTAAACCCTCTTGACTATATTGAGGACGAATCGAAAAGCGCCTCGCTCGGCATTGTAGCATAATTTATAAAAAATATATCAAGGCACTCGAAAAATCGCGTGAGTGTCTTGATTTTTTTTGCGTCTTATGGTAAACTATACGGTGTTAGATTAGAGATAAAACTGAAAGGCATATTAAAATGACAAATGTTGCAATTCTCGGCTTCGGAGTAGTAGGTAGCGGTGTTGCCAAGCTTCTTTATGACAACAGCGCAGAGGTCGCGACTCTCGGAGGGGATAAAATCAACGTTAAGTATATACTTGACCTTCGCGATTTCCCCGACTCACCCTTTGCCGACCGAGTTATACACGACTATGATATTATAGTAAAGGACCCCGATGTGGATACCGTAATAGAGGTTATGGGCGGCTCGCATCCTGCCTACGAGTTTACCGTACGCGCGCTGAACGCAGGTAAGAATGTAATCACCTCTAACAAAGAGGTCGTTGCTAACTTCGGCGATGAGTTTTTAGCCCTTGCTGCGGCAAACGGTGTGTGCTATCGCTTTGAAGCGGCTGTCGGCGGCGGCATTCCCGTTATATCACCTATCATTTCCTGCGTAAGACAGAATAAAATCCGCGAGGTACGCGGCATTCTCAACGGAACGACCAACTATATATTGACGAAGATGTTTGCGTTTGGCGACAGCTTTGAGAACGCGCTTGCAGACGCGCAGGCTCGCGGCTATGCCGAGAGAAATCCCGATGCAGACGTCCTTGGAATTGATGCCTGCCGTAAGATAGTTATTCTCACCGCCCTCGTTACGGGTAAGCTCGTTTCCCCCGACACGGTTCATACCGAGGGAATTACCGCTATCAGAGAAGAGGACGTCAAGGCGGCTGAACGCCTCGGATTTAGCATCAAGCTCGTCGGCAGATGTATTGCAGAGGACGGATGCGAGCCCTTCGTTATGGTAGCCCCCTTTATGATTTCAAAGAGCGAGCCTCTCGGCACGGTCAGCGGTGTGTATAACGCTGTCGAGGTTGTCGGTGAGCCTCTCGGTAACGTAATGTTCTACGGTCAGGGTGCCGGTGCCGGTGCAACCGCATCTGCCGTTGTCGGTGACCTTATGCAGATAATGCGATCAGGCGTTCATTGTGCATCACCGAGCTTTGACAGAATTAAGAAGCCTCGTAATTTTGATGATTTTGCTTCTCGCCACTATGTTGCGACTGAGGGCACAGAGGCTGATATAGTCCGCGTATTTGGCGCGGTAAGCCTTGTCAGCGACGGCGGCGAGGTGTTCTTCGTCACCCCGAAAATGTCCGAGCGCGAGCTTCGTCAGAAGCTTGAGATGCTTCACCGCGACGTCAAGGCTACGATAAGACTTCTTGACTGATAAATATAGTTTAAGAGAAAAGCAGACGGATGCGAGAGCATCCGTCTGCTTTTGCTATTTCATAAGCGCCTCGCTTGCAGACCTTATAACCCCTCGGTTCTTTATGAGAGTGGTAAGCGTTATAAGCGTCATAAGAAAAAGAAGTCCGTCACATATAGGTATAAGGCTTTTCGGTGTAGTGACAAGACCGAGGGTGATAAATACACAGAAAATCACAAGATAAACTGCTCGCGGTGATTTTTTAAAAAGCATAAGATAACAATGCTCGCCATAATAATACCAACACAGTACGGTTGATAGCGCGAAGAAAAATATACAGATAAATAAAAGCACCCCCGAGTGTAAAAGCCGTCCCGAAAAGGCGTCGGTGAGCATAGCAAGCCCGAAGCCCTTACTGCAAGAGAGCAGTATAGTAAGAGCGGTTATCGGGCAGAGAACTACCGTGTCAAAGAATACCTCAAGAATGCCGAATACGCCTGCCGTAGCGGCATCGCGCTCGCCTGCCCTGATGTGTGCAAGTGCGGATGTTCCTGCCCCTGCCTCGTTCGATAGCATACCTCGCGCAAAGCCCTCTTTTATGGCGGATGAGGTGAGAAAGCCAAGCGCGCCGCCCGTTGCAGATTTAAGACAAAACGCAGATGAAAATATTTCGGATATTACGGAATTAATATTGTGAAGATTTGGAATTATTACACATAAACACATAGTAATGTAAAGAATAGATGTCAAAGGTATGATATATCTGACACATCCCTCAATTTTATCGCTACCGCCATTTGCAATATATATCACAAATATGAGTAGGGGTAACGCAAGGTATTCCGCTTTAATTCCAAGCGATAACTCGGCACACTCGCCAATGCTCGTTGATTGAAGCGATGCGCCCATAAAATACGAGAGCAAAAGACAACAGAGCGCATATACTGTGCTGATAGCCCTACCGACCCTGCCAAAGCTTTGCCGTATAACCCCTGCCATACCGTCAGGGCTTTTTGTCTTTGTCGCAAGGGCTACCTCGCAGTATTTTATCACCGATGAGAAAAGGCAGGATACGAGAAGCCAAAGCACAGCCCCGGCACCCCCGATTGAAATGCCCACTGCAACACCCGTGATGTTTCCAACCCCAAGTGTTCCCGCAAGGGCGAGCATAAGTGAGGAAACGGCACTTTTCTTCTTTAACTCGCCACGAACGGTGATAAAAATTTTCCTCGGGCGCAGTATGTGAAAGCCGCCAAGATAAACGGTAAAATAAGCCCCGCCGAGCATAAGCAGGGCGGGGAGTAGTGTTATAGGATTCATATTTCATACCTCGCATAGCAAGAGTATGATGGGAAATGTCAGGTTATGACTGCGCCATATCAATTATTTTCATAACCGCGTCGCTTCTTTCGGTGTGAGGCGGGACTTTAGCTTCACCTCTTACGATTTTTATAAATTCCCGTATCTCGTATATCATGTTGTTTTCACATACACCTACGGGTATTTCTCGGCAGGTGCCATCTCTGTCCGTTACGGTTATACGCCTCGGCGCGTTCATTTTGTCAAAGCATAGCGTGCCACGCTCACCCTCAATTATGCCGCCCGTCGGTGACGAGTGAATTTTGGAATAATTGACGTCGCACAGCATATCGGGGTAGTGAAGCAGGATTTGCCCCGCGCCCTCAAAGCCGTTTTCAAGATACACCGAGCGGTGAGTCAGCCCCGTCGGCGCGCCAAAAAGCCTTACGGCAAAGTAAATAGGATATACACCGATGTCGGCGAGAGCCGAGTTTTTCATATCGGGGTTAAAGGCATTCAGCACCGTTCCCGACTTAAATGCGTCGTAGCGCGAGGAATACTGGCAGAAGGTAAAGGATGCGCGTCTTATCCTGCCTAACCCTTGTATTTCTCTTTCGATTATCTCGGTAACGGGGTCGAAGGCAGGGCGCATCGCCTCGACTAAAATTCCGCCCACCCAGTCAGCACACCTTCGCATTTCAAGATATTCGCCGTAGCTTGTCGCAAGCGTCTTCTCGCAAAGCACGGCTTTTTTTGCTAAAAGGGCGGAAATTGCCTGACCCGCGTGGCATATATTCGGTGAGGCGATATATACTGCCTCTACACTCTCGTCAGCGAGCGCCGCATCAAGGTCGGAATAAGCGCGTCCTGCGCCGATTTTCGTGCGAAATTCCTCTGCGCGCAGAGCATCCCTTGAGTAAACCGAATGAGGCTTTATGCCAAGGCGGCCGAGCGCATCGGCAAACTGCTCACTGATATGCCCCGTTCCTATTATGAGAAAATTCATACAGCACCCCCAAATAGTCCTAAATACACCGCATAACGCGACCGGTTTTATGAAATTTTAGCACAAAAGCCTGAGATTGTCAACATACGGACCGCCTTTGTATGTTTTCCACAAAACCACCTCGCGCGATTTGTTAAAATAGCAACTTGACCTGTCGTATGAAAATATTTTATAATATATTTGGATAAAACTAATTGTCTGCGCGCCCTCGTGCGCGAAGAATACACACATACAGGAGATACCATATGACAAGAAAAACAAGAAGAGGACTTATAATACTGCTCACTGCCGTTCTTACGGCGGTGCTTTTCGCGTGCTTTTCAGCTGCTATATACGCAGGTGCTACTGACGGCAAGCAGGCGAGAATAGGGGCGGCTTGCTATACTACGCTTCAAGAGGCGATCAATGCCGCGCAGAGTGGGCAGACCGTCAAGCTCATCGGGGATGTCAAAATACCTTCCGCCCTTCAGATAAACTGTAATATTAACCTTGACCTCAACGGTAAAAAGCTCACGGGCCCCAATACGGGCAACAACGACGGAAGTGACTATATCTTTGACGTAAAGAGCTCGGGAATTACCCTTAATGTCATCGGTGAGGGTAGTATCCACGTCTATTCCAATTGGATTAGCACGCAGGAGGGTATGGTAAGGCTTCCCGCCGGCTCGACCTTTAATCTTAAGGGTAGCTTCGACGGTATAACCCTTACGGGTGAGGGCTGTGTGTATATTGCGCCGACTGACGGCTTTGTCAATGTATCAAACGTCAAGGCATATACACCCAAGGACGGCACCCAAACGACCTACGGCCTCTTTAATTCGAGGTCCAGGGTTGTGGCGACATACGACAGAGTTGTCGTTTACAAGACGGCATCGCCTACGGACTCTACTATTCCCTCAATGACCGACTCTTCCTTCCATTTCTACGATTACGCACAAACGACTCTTACCAACTGCTATATTGACAGCGCGAGAAAAGGCTTTACCGTAAGACACGCAGCATCGGCCGATAACACTGCGGCAGAGGGCAGAGTTTACCTCACTATAACAAACTGCACCGTAAAGGCAACCGTTGCGCGCTACGACACCGAGGACGGCTCTGTCGGTTGGGCGAGAAAGCTTGACGCAAACGGCAATCAGATAGGATGGCGTCTTGAGGGAGAAAAAAACTCTGCTGTTGCAGCATACATCAACACGACCGACGACATTGCGCCTGTAGGTAAGGTTTTGATTGATACCAGCACCTTCGTTGCCGCTTGGCGCGTATTCGTGCAGGATGGTGCAGTATGCCCCGTCGAGCAGCTCAAGCACAATATAGAGGTAAGAAACTCTACGCTCACGGCGGATGCCTCTACCTGCGGAGTGCCGCTTACCCCAGAGCTTATTACGAAGCTCACGAATGCAAGAAAGGAGAGTGACGGCGCGACTCTTGCCGCAAAATATACTTACGATACCGATCGGAGTTACATGATTCCCTCGGAAAATTCGGTAGTCAGAGGCAGGGGCGCGAAGTTTTACTTTAACAACTGCGATATGTACGGCATCGCGGGATTGCTATGGGCAAGTGACGATAAGGACACCGAAAATGAGGCAGGTGATGCCGCTGATTATTTCCTGCTTGAGGATACTGTCAGATTTAACTGTCAGATCCAAAAGAATTGTAACTTCACGTCCGTCCAGTACGGCACGCAGGACAACTACATTATTGCACCTATATACGACGATCTCACGTATAAGTACGGAATAGTGAGCCTTCACGACGCATTGTGGAGTACGGGTACGGGCACGGCCGAATACAGCATCAGATACAATTATTACGGCACTGATAACACCACCGTTCAGGAAGCGCGTGACGGACTCACTACCACCACGGGCAGGTCGCCTATCAAGGTGACGTCGATGGCAAATTCGTCGTCATCCCCGTCAAAGGACGGCGGCTACATCAAGCTTCACGTCGCTAAACCCTCTAACACCTACTATACCGCGTCAGGCAAACCGGGATACGTTGATGCTGATACAATAAAGACTGTCGTGCCATCATATTTCATCGTGCACGGCAGGCGCACCAACGACGGTGCGAGCGAGGCGGTTGACAGAACCTTTATTTACGATAAAAGAGGCAAGGCGAAGTTCAGATACTTTGCTATGGAAATTCACTTCAAGACCGACTCGACGTTTCTTTCGAATGGCTCAAATTTCACCTTCCGTGCCGCCTTCGAGAACGCTGAGCTCGCAGAGCATAATTCGATGCTGCGCTTCTACGAGGCGTCGGGTGGCGTTTATCTTCGCACCACCACCCAGAAGAATGCCAATACCGCTACGAGTCTTTTATATGAGGTGAACAAGAGTAAAGGTCAGTGGTACAGGCTTACTATCGTTCTTGAGCTTTCCGATACTACGGGTGATAGGCGTTACTCGAAGTCGGGCTCGACGTATACTTTGTCGGAGAACGGAACCTATATCAAGAATCAAGGCGGAAGCTTTGTCGATACGGGTACGACGGGCGCGCATTCAAGCGTGCATTACTATATTGACGGCACCCACGTTGGCACGGACAACAACGTTCTGCCGGCCGGAACCGAGGCGATAAGCGGCTTCAGATATAATGTAAGCACTGACGCAAGGCTTGATTATGGCGAATCCATATGCTTTGACTCGTATTCGGTACGTACGTCGAATCAGCTTTACATTAACCTTGCTAATTTTGTCAGCGTCTCAACAAAGCAGCGCAGCTCAGAGCTGGATGCCGTAGCAAGCCCTGACGTGGTAGGTGCTCTTAAGTACTTTAAAGACACCGAGAGCAGTACGATGGCAGACCAGAACAACCCTAATCAGAAGTACTCAGCGTTAAGACTCACTGATGAGGGCGATTATATTAAATTTGAAATTCAGAATCCCACGGCATCCAGCACCGCCTACGGTAATAAGCATTCCACGGACGGCGGCAAAACTGTAACGATTCCGAGCGGCCTTGACTCGTATCTTCTTATGCGCGGCACGACATCCTCGCAATTGCTGCGCTTATATAACGATGCGGGTACGACACCGCAATACCAGAAAGTGATATTCGAGGTTGATATAAAAACCGATTCGAATTTTATCAGGAATGGTTCAGTCCTTACCTTCCGCTTTTCCAATGGCGGATCAAATCCGATAAAAAATTTTATGTCGCTGTATTTTTACGAGGACCTGGATGAGGCCGCCAATAGCTACAAAACGTATGTGAGAACGTATGAACAGGTGGTTGACAGAGGAACCAATAACGAGTATCCTTACGGTCAGGGCGGTCTTCTACTCGTTAAAGACGGTACGTGGCAGACCATTACCATGGTGCTTAATTTGTTCAGCGATTATAAGGATAACTACGTTGATTTTTATCTCGTTGGAATGCATATCGGCAGGGTAGGCGGTGGTGACGGTGTAAACCTTTTTGCTGAGGTACCGAGATACTACGATGCTCTGCGCTTCAACGTCGCCGTAGATCAGACCTATGGTATCGGTGATAATATTTGCTTCAGAGATTACGCTCTTTATACCTATAAGGATGAAGAAGCCATCATAAAGCAGATGGAAAACAATCAGACAATCCTTCGTAGCTCGGCGCTTGACGCGGCAATGTTCTCAAATCCTGCTAACCTCGGCGGTGCTGCAAAATACTTCTCTGCGGCAGATAAGGTTTCGGGCTCGGACGCAGAACTTCTTTCCGATAGCAAGCTGTCCTCGGCGCATCTTTCCGATGAGGGAAGCTTCCTTAAATTCCAGATTCAGGACCCCATTAATTCGGATACAAGCTTTGGCAACAAGCATTCCACGGACGGCGGTGTAACCGTAGACGTTCCTGCGGGCCTTGATTCGCACCTGCTGATACGAGGCACCTACAAGGAAGCAGGCGTGGATAAGGTCGGTGATATCACTCTTTACAATTCATCCGGAAAAAATCCCGCCTACGATATTATGGTGTTTGAGATTGATATCAAAACCGATTTAAAATATATTGGAAACGGCTCTTATATAACCATTCGTTGTGAGGATGGAAAAGAAAACCTTGTTACCACGAAGGTTTCGGCATATTTCGATACGGTCGGAAGTGACGTTTATCTGAGAACCCACTCGCAGAGTGCTGCGGGTAGCGGTGGCGTCAAGCTCGCAAATACGAGCTGGAACAGACTGAAATTCGTGGTTTATCTTGAGGATAGTTACGATAAGGCGTATGCCGATCTATACATTAACAGCTCGCACGTCGGTACTCAAAGGAACATCTTTTTCGCAGTTCCTGTGTTATACGATGCTCTGCGCTTTAATCTCGTGCCTGACAAAAACTACGCTATCGGCTCGAATATATGCTTCAAAAATTACACCGTCGGAACCTACAACTATAAGACGCAGGGAACAGAATATTATTTCGGCTCGACTTTCTTAAATCCGCCTGCGCCTGCTGACCCAAGCACGAATATGGGCGCATACGCGAACTACATCGTAACCCCCGAGGGCAAGATGTACGGAAAGTATTATACAAACACAACTGCCGCGATAAACGATAACACGACCAATTATTCCACGGTGGATCTTATTAAAAGCGAGAGCGGAACGGCGATAAACTACCCCGTCAGAATAAAGCAGACGGGAAGCGCTACGTTCAAGAATTACACCGTTAAGGAAACTCTCGGCTACACCGCCTCGGGCGGAGTATATACCTTCTCTGACCTCTATACCTCGGTTATCGGAATGAACGAGTATGACGCATACGGCGGCACTTACATCTCGTATCCTACCGAGCTTTTGTGGAACCAACCGATAAAAACGCAGTATAGAAATAAATACATCCCGTCGGCTACGGCGGGCGACGATACTCTTTACGCGCCCGTTGCGTGGAGTGGCACGAGCGACGGTGCAGAGCCCTATCAGACTACGGGACCGGTTGGTGAAAAGGAGCTGTATGCCGTATATAAAACGATAGTTTACGTAGTATGGAATAACGGCGGCACGCAGGAGCTCGAAAATGCGACTAAATACTCGGTTGACCAGACGCAGTTCGCAAGCGACTTCAACTCGCTTCAGAGCGGCGGTAAAATTCAGCTTCGCGAGAACGTTACGTTAACGTCTGATACGCAGATGCCCATAAATTCCAAAACCCTGACGCTCGACCTTTACGGCGCAAGGCTCGCCGTTATCCGTTGTGCATCAGAGGATAATGGCAAGAAGATATTCCACTTCAATAACACGAGTGCGGCAGAAGCATCGACGATGAACGTTCTTTCCTCGCTTCCCGGCGGTGAAATATTCGCAGGAATCGACTTGAGCACTTTGTCAGGCGCGATATTCCATATGGGTGACGGACCGCATAGCGAGGGCAACGTCGTTAACATTCTCGGTGGCAACGTAGGTCTTTTCTCGTCGTGTATTGCGGATATCCGTGGCAAGAATAATACCGTCAACGCAGTGAATGGCGGCAGATTCGTAAAGTCGGGCAGTGACTATTCAGGACTCTTCGTTGTGCGTCCTCTTTCGGAAAACACCCGCCTTAACTTCAAGGGCGTCGATTTCGGCACGATGTATATCGGTCCGTTCTTCAACGTCAACACGGAGAGCGCGGTGGTGAATATAGAGGATTCTAATCTGGTTTCGCTCACCGAGTACACCTACCTTGCGAATAAAATGGGCGCATCCTCAACCTATTCTTATGTCGATTTGAGCGGCGTCACACAAACCGTTAACGTTCCTGCGTTCAGCGGTACGATAAACCTGAGCGGTGTCAGAACGAACTGTGTTCTTGCCTGCATAGGCGTGGATGATGAGGGCGCAAGCTTCAGCGGAAAAATTAATCTTAACGGCAACAATCATACATCAGCCGTTGTGAACAAAAATTCCAATGGAGTTAAGGCAGATTATTTTATCAACCACTCTGGTATTACCTATAACGGAAAAGCATTCGAAAACGCAAAATTCGGCAGGGTAAACGAGCTACTGAAATTCAGATACAGCGGTGACAACATTATCACCGTGCCCTTCAATAACGCCACATCGAACCTCAACAGCAGAACCTTCGTGCTTGACGACATACTTGAGGTCGTAACCCTCGCTGACGGTGAAACTACCGTAAGATGGATTAACTATACCGAGGATCCATCTCTTGCGACAAGCGGTATGATATCCCCTGCGAAAAACGATAACGCGAGCATTGAGAAGGGTGAGGGAAGCCCCATATCAATCGAGCAAACTAACCTCGATTACGCAAGGGAAGGCGTATATAAGTTCATCTGGAAGATATCGGGCATTGAGCGTACCGAGTCGCTGTCTCTTGCTAATCCGAGGTATCCTATAAGCCTTGATTCCGACAGAACTGTATGCGTTATGAAAACCAAGTCGGATTTCTCGCTTAAATCGAATCTGAGCATTACTGACAACTTTACCTACAATATCTATGTGCCTGCATCAGTAGTTTCGTTTAAGGAGGGCGGCGAGGTTATTTACAAGACCGAATCCAAAAGCTTCATTCCTACTCTCAAGCCCGTATGGGGTGCTGACGGAAAGGTTGCAAACCACGTGTACTACGAGTACGACGGCAAAGAATACTACCGTATAGCAATCGAGGATATATCGGTATTCAACGCAGATGATGAGATTAAATTCTCGATAGTCATACCCGTAGCTGCCCCTGACGCATTCCAGAAGCAGCATACGGCAAAATGGACCTATTCCGTGCCCAAGTATGCTACGAAGGTTATAGATAATAAAGACGATCCGACAGAGGCGAAGCAGATGGTAACCGATATGCTCGCATATATAAAGGCAGCATATCTCTATCAAGGAAAGGCAGCACCCGAGAGGGTAGCGGCGGCGCTTAATGCGGCACTCGCGGCAGGCTTCACACCGAGCGAATTCGCACCGAAGAATACAGCCAAGACCCCCGAGGGTATCTCGCAGTACATCACGGGAGTCACGGTTAATATTTCGATGCCCTCGACACGCTTCAGATTTACCTTCGCACCGACGCTAAGTGCTATGATAAGATTTTCTTACGCAAGCGCAAAGGGCACCCTTGTCGAGAACTTTATTTACGTCGAGAACGGTATTGTAACGGAGATCAACGGTATTGCTACGTCTGACGGACTTGACTTCTACGAGCTTGAGTCCAAGGTTTACGACTTTAACGCGGATATCGTTATCGGTGTTGACGGCAACGGTGACGATCTTACCTATGACCCCGTGACCGACTTTATTACCGAGTTTAACTCGCTGTCCTACATCCAGTATGTAGAGGCACTTGAAAACAGCGACGAAAACGCGGCAAAGAAGAGCGCACTTTCACTTATCAAGACTCTCTACAGCTACGCAGAGAGCGCGAAAAAGTATCAGCTTGAATGCGTTTTAAAAAAGAGCTGATAAAAAGACGTTTTAACCCGAGCGCGGAGCATCGCACCTGATGCCCCGCGCTTTTTCATATTTTGCCGCCACCCGTAGCGTACTGAAATTACCGCCACCTTATATTCTATCGAAAGAAAATGTATTTATTTTGCCGAAATACCTTGACAGGCGAGGTATATCGTGGTAAAATATAATCACAAGAAAGAAGTGATAAGAAAGGACGGTGCACTGATTGATAGCTTTTGATATGATAAGAGGCCATACCGACGCGATAATTTTATCTCTGCTTGATAAGGGGGATAACTACGGATACAGTGTAAGCAAGCATATCGCAGAGGTTACAGACGGTGAGCTTGAGCTTAAGGAAGCCACGCTTTATACCGCATTCAAGCGCCTTGAGGAAGCAGGCTTTATAAAATCCTATTGGGGCGATGAGGATTCCGGTGCAAGACGGAAATATTACAAAATTACCGAAGAAGGTAAACGAGAGTATGAAAGACAAGTCTCATACTGGTCTAAAACGCGCGATATTATTGATGCGCTGCTTAAATGAAAGGAAAGAAACGGATGAAGAACAGAATTAAGTATTACATAGATAATCTTTTTGAGGGTGCACCTCTTTGTCGCGAGAGTGTTGACCTTAAGGAAGAGATACTTCACAACACGCTTTTGCGCTATGACGATGCCGTGTCGGCAGGCAAGGGTGAGGATGCCGCGTATGAGGCGGCAATAGCAGGCATCGGGGACGTGAATCCGCTTATCGACGAGATAAGAGCAAAGGAAGGTGCGACGTTCGCTTACGAAGCGGTGCTTGATAAGAGCGCAGAGAAGAGTGCAGAGAAGGGTGACGGAGATGACGAGGATGAGAAGGAAAAGAAGCCGATGCCCTTTGCAAAGAAAATAGGCAAGAGAATTATCTGGGGCTCGGCTGTGCCGATTTACCTCATATTCAGCGTGTTAAGCGGCGCGTGGGGAACGAGCTGGCTTATCTTCATATGCGCGCTTCTCGTTGATAACGGACTTGATATCGTGGTTGATATGTTAGAGGAAAGAAAGAGGAAAAACGATGCGTAATTGGGTAAAGCTTTTAATAATTGCAGTAATACTTGCGCTGTGCATCACGGTGCTGTGTATAAGCCTTGCGAACGTAGCGGATGGAAGGTCCTTTGTGTTCTTCGACGGTATGACCTACCTTGACGCACACTCGTATGTAAGCGGTAATCAGGAATATCCAAAGGATAATGTAAATTCGCTCTTGGTGGATTATAAGTGTGGCGAGGTAAAGCTTGTTGGCTATGACGGAGATACGGTGAAGGTCGAAGAGCTTGGCGCGGACGGTAGCAGGAATACCGTCCACACCGCGCTTCGCGGAAGTACGCTTTTCATAAGATACGGTGAGTCGAGAATTGCGTTTATGGAAAGACTTCCGAATAAAACTCTGACCGTTTACATCCCGAAGAATGTTGGTACTGTTCAGTTTGAAACGGATAGCGCATCGGTTCTTGTTGACGGAATAGACCTGACAAGGCTTGAGGTTGATACCGCTTCGGGTGATGTCAGTGTGAAAAATTCCGTAGCTGCATCCTTTGAGATTGATACGGCATCCGGCGATGTTACGGTACAAAGCGTTGCGGCAAACTCACTTGGTATAGATACGGCATCAGGGGATGCTAATGTTAACGGTAATTTTGACGAGCTGTTCTTTGATGCCGCCACAGGTGACCTCTCATTCAAGGGAACGGCGGATAAAATGGACCTTGAAACGTCATCGGGTAATTTTAACATAGTAGGCTCGGTCAGAGTGCTTGAGATCGAAACGGCATCAGGTAACGCAGAGGTTGATGGCGCTCCGAGTATTCTCACCTTCGAGGCGGCAAGCGGTGATATAACCGTAAAGCTTCCCGCAGGAGTTGTTGGCGTGGTCGCCTCGCACAGTGCGGCAAGCGGTGATATGACTGTGCTTCTTAAGGATGGCACAAGGCTTGACGGCAGCAGGTTCACCGATGGCAAGGGCGCAAACCATAGCTTTGGCTTCGAAACTGCATCAGGTGACGTTACGATAGTATTCACAAACAACTGATTATGTAAAATAAAGATTGCATTATAACGAGTTTCAGGGGGCTGTCAGCACTGTTGCTGACAGCCCCCTTTTTGAGTGATAACACATACTGTTTGCCTTCGTGTGCGTTACGAATACATGCCGTTTGCCTTCATATACGCAAAAAGCTGCTCGCCGTGCTGCTGCTCTTCTGACTGAATGTGGTTGAGCATTTTTCTGACGGCGGGAGAGCAGAATTCAAAAATTCCTACGTTATAAAGTGACGATACGTGCTTTTCCATAGCAAGCATATCAGAGAGCAAAAGCGCATCCGCATCCTTGTCGTCGCTGCTTGCGTACGAGCATGCCGTTGCGTATTGATTGCTTGCCGAAAGGGGCGCTGGATTTTCAGGTGTGCTTCCTGAGAGCATAGCGCTTATGGTCTGAAGGTGTGTCTGCTCTGCCGATTTGATTTCGGAAAACAACTTCTTCAGCCCCTCGCATTTTGCCTCGCGCTCATATTTTTCATACTTCTTGATACATAACTCTTCCTGCGACCTCATATCCTTTAAAAGACTTGTTTCTTTTTCGGTGAGAACCATTTTTAAAACCTACCTTTCTTTTTTTGTTAGTATTGCTGTATGTGTGCGACCTTATTCATAACATACAAAATTTGTTTTTTCGCAAAAGCGTGACTCTATTTGCACTTTGCATCTATTTTGCGGGATATATTTACAATGATTTGTCGATAGTGCACAAAAAAGTTCGTCATTAATGTGCATTTACATTTATAGATATAGGTGATATAATATTTTTATACACATACGGATTATACTGCATGTGTTGCCGTAGTTTTTTAGGATTGGAGATTTGTAATGCTTCTTAGTACACAGTATTACCGCGACATGTACCTTGACGGCAAGGATGAGGCTTGTGTCAGGGACGAGATAAAAAAGCTCAAGGGTGAAATTGAGCGCTTGAAATACAAAATGGAATCACCGTCCTACCCCTACGAAGCACATTCCTTTCCGTCAGAGGCAGACCAGCTTGCCGCCTGTCGAGGCTACCTTGCCGAGGCGTGCGACGCGCTTGCAAGGCTTGGCGGTGAGATAGAGATGAGCGAGGCTGAAATTATAGCCGCTGATTTTCGCAAAAACGTTCCTGCGATAAGAAAGATTTCGCTATCTATCGGTATATACCTCGATTCCTTCTACGAGGTTCGTGTTTATGCCGACGACGCGCGCCTTACACGAAATGTGCATGGAATTGACTCTGTTGAAATATCTCTTGACAAGGCTAAATTCCTCGCTGGAATTTCCGAGCTTGATATGGGTGAGTGGCGCGACGGATATTTGCCCGAGCACTACGGCTCAAGCTTCAGTGAGCCCGTAAGATGGCGCCTGCTCGTCGAGTTTAACGACGGCATAGTGCCGAGGTTTTTCGAGGGCAACGGTGTATTTCCGCACAACTTTGCCGACCTCACAAGGCTTCTCGGTGTTGACGAGTATTAATTTTTTATAACGAACGGAGAACATTCGGGCGACCTGCTCTACCGCAGGTCGCCCGAATATCATCCGCCTTTTTGTTTTGCCTTTATATTTGCGCGCGAGGTTGACTTTTTTTCGGGTGTTTGTTATAATATAAAGAGATAATTTGACCAAGGCTTAAAGCCATTACTGTTTTTTGGGGGTAAACTATGGGATTTTTATTTAAGCATAAGCTTAAAACGCTTATGGTTCTTCTTGCATTTCTTGTAGGATATATCGCATCTACCGTATGCTCGACCTTAATGCTTTTGGGCAATCTTGACGCATATACCTCGGTGAGCACTCTACCCTTAATCTTTGGCGGTATCATCATTATTGCGTGCGTATGCTTCTTAAAGATAAATTCGCTCTCATACCGTCACGCAAGCTTTCTTGAGATTTTCCACGTGTCGCTTATGGTGTGCGCGGTTTCGCTTTCGAATGTGATAATAACCTTCTTCTGCGAGGGGATTTCTCTCGCTTGGTGCGTGTGTACATCGCTGTTCTTCTTTATTCTGTCAGCTCTCGCGACCTGCTCTGTCCGTATCCACGATATCCTGATGGGACTTTACAGAAGGCATATTATGGGCTCGCAGAAGCGCGTGCTTATCGTCGGTGCTGGCGATGCAGGCACGACGGTGCTACGTGAGCTTAAATCATCCGATAAAATAAACTACTATCCTGTAGGAATTATAGACGATAATGTCGCGCTTCACGGTGAGTATCTTCTCGGCGTGCGTGTGCTTGGCGGCACCGACGACATTAAGCGTATTGCACAGAGGGTGCGCGCAGAGATGATAATCGTTGCAATCCCTGCGGCAAAGCCTGCGGATATCAAGCGCATTACCGAGCGCGCCCTTGCAACCAAGTGCGAGATTAAGGTTATGCCGGGCCTTTACCAGCTTATGAACGGAAAGGTGTCCGTATCCCAGCTTCGTGACGTTGACGTCACCGACCTTCTCGGCCGTGACCCTGTCGAGGTTAATCTTGATGAGGTTATGCTTTATACCAAGGATAAGACGGTGCTCGTAACGGGTGGCGGCGGCTCTATCGGAAGCGAGCTTTGCAGACAGCTTGCCTCAAAAAAACCGTCAAGGCTTATAATCTTTGACATATACGAAAACGGCGCTTACGATATAGAGCAAGAGCTTAATCGAGAGCATCCCGAGCTAAATATCACCACTCTTATCGGCTCTATCCGCGATAAGGCAAAGCTGATGAGCCTCTTTGAGCGTTACCGCCCCGAGATAGTTTTCCACGCCGCAGCGCACAAGCACGTGCCTCTTATGGAAACGAGCCCCAACGAGGCGGTGAAGAACAACGTTATCGGTACATACAACCTTGCCTACTGCGCGGATAAATACGGTGTGTCGCGCTTCGTTCAGATTTCAACGGACAAGGCGGTAAACCCCACGAACATAATGGGCGCTACCAAGCGTATATGCGAGATGATTATTCAGGCGTATGCAAAGCGCTCGCAGACAAGATTTGTTGCCGTCAGATTCGGAAACGTTCTCGGCTCTAACGGCTCGGTTATACCGCTTTTCAAAAAGCAGATTCTCTCGGGCGGCCCCGTAACCGTCACGCACAAGGATATCATCCGTTATTTTATGACCATTCCCGAGGCAGTAAGCCTCGTGCTTCAGGCTGGTGCGTACGCAAAGGGTGGCGAGATTTACGTCCTCGATATGGGTGAGCAGGTCAGAATTTACGACCTTGCCGAAAAGCTTATCCGTCTTATGGGCTACGAGCCGCACACCGAAATCGAGATACAGATAACGGGACTTCGCCCCGGTGAGAAGCTCTATGAGGAGCGCCTTATGGCAGAGGAAGGACTTATGAGAACGCCAAACGGCCTTATCAGCGTGGCGCGCCCGATTCCTATGGACGAGGATGCCCTCTGGGACAGGCTTGCAGAGCTTGACAAGGCGGCGCACAGCGAGAGCGATACTATGAAGGAGCTTGTTGCACAGCTCGTTCCTACCTATAAAATTGACAAAACTGATAATTAAGGAGTAACACGAATGTCTAACATCTGGCACGATATTTCACCCGAGCGCATATCGGCGGAGGACTTTATATGCGTTATCGAGATATCCAAGGGAAGCAAGAAGAAGTATGAGCTTGACAAGGAAACGGGCTATATCATTCTTGACAGAATACTCTATACCTCTACACACTATCCTGCAAACTACGGCTTCATACCGAGAACATACGGTGATGACGGTGACCCGCTCGACGTTCTGCTTCTGTGTTCAGAGCCGCTTGAGCCTATGTCGCTCGTACGCGCGTATCCCATCGGCGTTATCAATATGGTGGATAACGGACGCTCTGACGAAAAAATAATCGCCATTCCGATGAATGACCCTACCTACAACAACTATAAGGACATATCCGACCTGCCCTCGCACATTTTTGATGAAATGCGCCACTTCTTCACCGTTTATAAAAATCTTGAAAACAAGACCACCGCGGTTGACGAGGTTATGGCAAGGGGCGCAGCGGTAACGGTAATCAATGCCGCGATAGAAAACTATAAGAGGTGCTTCTGATTTACATAGGGGGCATCTCGCTTCGCAAAAATCAATATAAGGAGTAGCAAAATGATAGCAACAGATAAGCTTTTTTCAAAATTTCTTTGCACCTCGTATCTTGTCAGCGCGCTCGTCGGCGGTCTTGTTGACCGCGAGTGCGAGATGAAGATATTTGATATACTCAGCAAGGTTTATCTTATAAAGGATGAGGAAAAATTAAACAAATTCCGTGCCCTTTCCTTTAATGAGGACTATTACGGAATGAATACGCTTGCGGAGTACGAGCGCACCTGCCGTATGCTTGAGTATGCACAGATGCGTGGCATAGACACCTCGCTTACCGACGAGGACAGGCTTATCCTCTCGGCAAAGCGTATCGCGCTTCGCTCTGCAAAGGAAATTCTTCCCGAGGTTGAAAACCTCAACCCGGACACTCTCACCGACGCGCTTCTCAAGGGCATATCAGTCGGCAACGTAACCGCTATGACCACCCTTGCGTTTCTTAACGAAACGGGTATTGCCATCGGCAAAAACCACCGCCGCGCCGTCGTAAATCTCAACCACGCCGCAAGATGGAACAGCATCAGCGCTAACCTTCTTCTTGCGTATTTTGATACGTCGCGCGTAAGCGAGTGCATCGCGCGCATTCTCGCCTCGGATAAGGGTAGCGACACGCAAGAGCTCGTTCAGTACGTTTGCGAGTGCTATGGCGTTGACACCCCCGAGTCAGACGTTTCGTCAGGACTTCTTGAGCGCGCCTTCTGCCTCGGTGCGGTAGAGCGCCACGTCTGTGACGTCACCTTCGAGGGAATTATATATTCCTCGGCAATTCCCGTGCCTGATAAAAAGCGTGCAATAGAGAGCTACAATAAGGGAACTATGAACCTTTACGATGCAATTCCCGCAGATGCCGCAACCGATACCGCTATGGTGTGGGATAAGGGCGCGTTTTCGGATATTGCTATTGTCAGAGAGGACGAGATTCGCAGAATCAAGCGTAATCTTATCGGTATCAAGGGCAGAGCAAAGCCACAGTACAAGCCCCTGATGCTCGTCTGCCGTGACGCCTACGTGCTTCACGAGTACAAGCGCGCTCTCGGACGTGCGCTCTGTAAGAACCCAATCAGAATGCTTGACGCAAGACACTTTAACGATTATACCTTCTCGCAGACGGCAAACAACGTCTTTCTCAGCGAGATTTCAAGCACGCACACCACCTCTACTGTATTTATGATAGATTCCTGCCACGCGTTAGGCCCTGTGGCAGTATCTATGCTCTCAAAATATCTTCGCGGTGATACCCGCGCAGAGTTCCGTCTGCTTCAGCCCTCACTTGGCTTTGATTTGTCAGGAATTCTTCCCGTGCTCTTCTCGCAGGCAGAGCCTGACGGCGCGCTCTCGGACTATTGCGACGTAATCCGCCTGAATCCCATTACCGCAGAGGAAAAGGGTGTCGTTATATCCGATATACTCGAGCGCTACCTTGACGCTTACGGAATTGAGAACGTAACTCTTTGCGATGCGGTTGTTGATATACTTAAAACCAAGTCCACCGAGCAGATTGAGGAGTGCGTTGACGAGGTAGTTAAGTATATGGCTCTTGAGGACCGCGAGGGCGAGGTTGACGAGGAAGCCTTCAAGCTCATTATGAAGGACATCCGCGTTACCACCGTTAAGTTTGGCTTTTAAGGGGGGATTTAGCTGTGAAAAAGTTTGACGTTTTCAAGGATTATGAAAATACAAGGCTCGTGCATTATACCGAGCTTGATAAGCACCTTGGCGAGTCGGTTTGCTGGGATAAGCTTCCCGAAACCGTCGTTGAGGGTACACCTATATCCATACGCAGAAAGGATGACGGTAAGCTTTACGTAAATACCGTTCCCGATACGCACGTTCTTACCATAGGCGCTACGAGATGCGGAAAAACGCAGTCCTTTGTTATCCCCTACGGTAGCTTTCTTGCAACGAGAAAGAATAAGTGCAGTATGGTTTTCTGTGACCCGAAGCTTGAGATATTCAGCTCGCTCTCGCCAACGCTTGCAGAGCAGGGCTACAAGATTATTCTTCTTAACTTTATCGACTCATCCATCTCTGACAGATGGAACCCCCTGACACCTATATTCGACCTTTATCAGGAGTATCTTCATATCGAGGATTCCGTCACCGCAGTTAAGGAAGGTGACGAGTACTACAACGTATTCAGAGGAAAAAAGTATTCTGACGCTCACCGCCTTGATTGCGCTGTTAATGCGATAAAGAAAAGTATTCTTTACGAGGTGCAGGCCCGCGTTGAGGAAATTGCCAACGTTATGTGCGTATGCACAAACGAAAAGGATGTGTCGTGGATGAACGGCGCGAGGTCTATCTTCAAGGGACTTATCTTCGCTATGCTTGAGGACAGCGTGCCAAGCGATAAGTACACGGTTATCACTCGCGAAACCTTCTCGCTTAGCACCCTTATTGAGATTTACGATAGAATAGGTAGAGCTGATAACGAGTTTACCGAGGCGTTCTTTGACAGACGTAACAAGAACACCTCTATAGCCTACCGCCTCGTGCAGAGATTTATGTTTATCAAGGCAGAGGTTACCAAGGACGGCTATATGAGTACCCTTGCCACCGCTATGACCAAGATAAACGACGGCGCGATAAGACAGATTACCTGCGCCAACACCTTCTCATTTGAGGATTTTGATGACGATAAGCAGCCCTGCGCCGTGTTCCTCGCAATGAAGGACGAAACGAAGCTTTACTACGATATTATAGGACTTTTCCTTACCGACCTTTATAAGAGCCTTATAAATATGACGAGAAAGCACGGCAATAAGCCGAGAAAAACGCCCTTCTATTTCGTTCTCGACGAGTTCGGAAATATGCCGAAGTTCAACGACTTCGACAGCGTTATAAGCGCCTGCGGCGGTAGAAACATCTGGTTCTGGCTGGTAATTCAGTCCTACGCCCAGCTTGATAACGTCTACGGCGAGAACAACGCCAAGATTATCAAGGACAACCTCAATATGCACGTATTTCTTGGAACTAATAACCCCGAAACGAAGAAGGAATTTTCCAAGGAGTGCGGTGAGCATACCATTTACTCGGTTATGTCTGCTGTCAACGGTGAGGGCGAGCATATCGACCAGTATCAGAAGGAAACCATTCCGATTATTCCCGTAAGCACGCTTTCCTGCCTTAAAATAGGCGAGGGAATTATCACCAGGATGAACTCAGACGTAACCTGGTCGCGCCTTGAACGCTACTATATGTGCCCTGAGCTTTCGGTTGACAATAAGCCACCCTACGAGTATTCAAACGACTTTATGCTCGGTGATCCCAAGTACGAGTTCGTGCCGATGCAGACCGACGACGGGGATGATGAGTGATAAGGGCGAGGTAGCGAAAATTCACCCATCATTTCTACAAAACGGAGATTAATATGGTAGATATCAAGGATTTAAGACGGATATTTGACTACTGCAAGGATAGGGATAACATCGGCTTCCCCGAGATACAGTACGAGCTCGCTATTACCTATACGAAAACACGCGAGCTCATCGAGTTTATGCTTGAAAAGGGTTGGCTTTCCAAAAATAATAACGCCTATGAGGTCGATCACGCACGCATCCCGCCCATTCGCAAGACGCAGGCAGTATGCGAAGAGCTTGTAATCAAGATTAAGGCGCGAAAGATAAACGGCCCGCTTCTTGAAGCTCTCGTCAGTCGCGGCTCTCTGCCAATTTCAGAGATAAACAAGGTGCTGACGCTTCGCTTAAACGCGCTCGCTACTATGCACGCGCGTCAGCTTCAGAATGTAGGACTTGCCTATATTATAGATAATGTTTTATATCCCACCATCGGCGCTGATATTTTAGAGCACCTTAAGGGGGCTGGCGTTATATGACGTCAGATTTTTTCAACGGACTGAGCATTGCTAAAATTCAGTACGAGCGAGGGCTTTCCTATCCTGAGGCAAAGAAATTGTACGAGCGCATATTGAAGGACCCTACTCTGGGAATAGATTTCTTTATGGGTAAGGACGCATCGCTTTTTGCCGATTACGACCTTCTCTCTGTGCGCTCTGTGCTGACTAACGAGCACCTTGCCGTAATAGGTCGCGTTATCGCGCATACTGCGGTTTATGATGAGAGGGATGCGGAAATGTCCCTGCTTCTGAACCTCGGTATTTTAGAGCGCGCAGGACAGAACGGTGTCTGTCTTAAATGGGATGAGGCGCTTGCAAAACGGCTCTTCACCTACCGCGTCGACCCCAAAGGGGCGCATATTGCGAGAATATGTATGGATATCGCATATAAAATCAAGTCGATGGACGACGGGGTGCAGGATAAGCTTTTTGAAATAATTTGCGTGCCACACGATTTTTGCAATCTCATAGGCGCATATGCGCGAAAGTACCGAGAGATGCAAAGTATTGTACTGATTAAGGGAACTTATGAGTACGAGGATATGGATGTGTATCTTCTGTCATCTCTGCTTTCAAGGCTTCCCTCGGGCTATACCTATATTACGCTTGTCGATGCGATAAACGACTCGCTTTCAGCGCTTATCTCGCTCGGTCTTGAGGATAGCGAGATGTACCGCGTGACACAGCATCTTCTTGCCTATATAAAGGGCGTCGATTTAAAAACCCTTCGCACGCGGTGTGCAGATTACGAAAAGAAAACGGGCAAAATTTAGCCTTTAAAATTAAATAAAAAAGAGGCGGGCAACCGTGTAACCCTTGCGGAATACACGGTTGCCCGCACTTTTATGGGGCGAAGCCCCTAAGCTTCCGTCCGAATGTGCAATTAAGACGGAAAGAAGCGTGGAAGTTTAGAATTTCGCTGAATTATTCAGCAACCTCAATGGTGTAGTACTTCTTGAGGGTTTCGATAGCTGCGTTAACGTTTGCCTCGTATGCATCCTCAGATACATCGTAGTAACCGTCAAACTTGTCGCTAAAGCCGGTGTTCTTGTAGAACTCGTCGCCAGTAGCGGGATCAGTCATACCCATGGGTACGAATGCAGGAGCCGCAACCTGACCTGCCTGACCGATTTCCTCACAGATGTAGTTACGGTCAAGAAGAAGGCCGATAGCCTTACGGATTTCCTGCTGAGCCTTTTCCTTCTCAGCACCGGTAAGCTCGGTGTTGTTGGGAAGAAGGTCTGCGTTAACGTTGAAGTTTACATAGTAAGTACCGATCTGACCGGTAACCTTGTACTCGTTGGGGTACTGAACCTCAAGGTTAGCGATTTCGTTGGTAGGAACGTCATCGATAAGCTGCCAAGTACCATTCTTGAAGTTGGTGAGCATGTTGTTTGCATCATCAGAAAGGAAGCACTTGATCTCAGGCATGGTAATGGAAGCAGCATCAATGAAGTTGGTGTTCTTCGTAAGGGTGATGCAGCTGTTGTGATCCCAAGCAGAGATGGTGTAAGGACCGTTGCATACGTAGGTAGCAGCCTCAGTTGCCCAAGACTCAGAAGCTACGGTAGCCTTGTGTACAGGATAGTAGGTGGGGAATGCAAGAAGCTCGTTCCAGTAGGAAACAGAGTTTGCAAGAGTAACCTCAAGGGTCTTAGCGTCCTTAGCGGTTACAGCGATCTTGGAAAGACCGTTAGCATCATCCTCGCCGTAGCCCTTAACAACCTCGAACATGTAGCCGTAGTCAGCAGCAAGTGCGTTAGAAGCAGCTCTCTTCCAAGAGTACTCGAAGTCACCAGCGGTAACAGCCTCGCCGTTGGACCACTTAAGGCCATCACGAAGAGTGTAGGTGTAGGTTACAGTTCCGTCAGCGTTAACAACGCCCTCGGGAAGAGAAACAGCTGCGTCAGCAACGATCTCAAGAGTACCGTCAGCCTTCTGGCTCCACTTTGCAAGACCCTGGAAGAGGTGTGCAAGCATGGTTGCACCGTCAACAGCAGAGTTGAGAGCGGGGTCGATGGTGTCGGGCTCGGAAGAAAGGCATACGTTGATGCTGTTCTTGCCCTCGATGGTGGTGTACATGAAGTACTTGTAGCCAAGGGGGTTAGCAAAGAATCCCTTAACTGCATCGTCGATCATGAAGATGTCGGTGTAGTAGTAGAGGGGAACAATGCAACCGGTATCCATGATCATGTCCTCAGCCTTGTGCATAAGCTGATAACGCTTGTTGGTGTCGGTGCAAGCCTTGATGAGCTTGATAAGCTCGTCATAAGTCTGTGCCCAGGTACCGTCGTTAACCTTAAGGGTGTAACCCTCGATGTCGGTGAGGTCAAGGTCGTACATAGCAAGAGTAGCGTGAGCGCCCTTACCGAACTGTACGTCGTTGTTACCCGAGCCGGAGGTCCACATATCAAGGAACGAGATGGGGTCAGAGTAGTCTGCAAGCCAGCCGTTGCGGGCTACCATGTAGTCACCGTCCTTACGGGTGTTAAGGAAGGTGTTCCATTCCTGGTTGGTAAGAGTCATAGTGAGGCCTGCTGCCGAGAGAGCACTCTGAAGGTACTCGCCGATAGCCTTGTGACCTTCACCAGTGTTGTAAAGATAGTCAAAGGTAGGAGCCTCGGACTTGGTAACGCCGCAGGATGCAAAGCTGAATACCATTACAACAAGAAGAATAGCAGCTAAAAGCTTTTTCATTTTGTTTTTTTCCTTTCAAATTTAAAATTTTAAGGTTTCTATATCGAAACACACCGCGCATACGTATTGCACACCGTATATGCGGTGCATTAACGAACTTGAATAAAACTTAACCGTTTATTTCGTCAACCCTGTGGCAGGCAACGAAGTGACCTTCCTTAACCTCACGGAACTCAGGCATTGCTTCGGCGCAAAGCTCGGTTGCGTAGGGGCATCTTGTACGGAAGGGGCATCCCGACGGTGCGTTAAGAGGTGAGGGAATATCACCCGAAAGGGTAATTCTCTTGTTCTCTCTTGCAATCTTGGGGTCAGGCATAGGAACAGAGGACATAAGCGCCTTTGTGTAGGGGTGAAGCGGGTGGTCGCAAATCTCATCCGAGGGTGCAAGCTCAACCATCTTACCGAGGTACATTACGGCAATTCTGTCGCTGATATGACGTACGACGAGAAGGTCGTGCGCGATAAATAAATAGGTAAGACCAAGCTTTTCCTGAAGCTCGTCAAACATATTGATAACCTGCGCCTGAATTGAAACGTCAAGGGCGGATACGGGCTCGTCACATACGATAAATTCAGGGTTTACCGCAAGTGCTCTTGCAATACCGATTCTCTGACGCTGTCCGCCTGAGAACTCGTGCGCGTATCTTGCCGCGTGCTCTGAGTTAAGACCTACGTGGTCCATAAGCTCAAGAATTTTTGCCTGTCTTTCCTCTTTTGTAGAGTAAAGACCGTGAATGTCAAGCGGTTCACCGATAATATCGGCAACCGTCATTCTGGGGTTAAGAGAGGAATAGGGGTCCTGGAAAACCATCGTTGCCTTCTTGCGGAATTCCTGAAGGTCCTGCTTGGTTACGATGGGCTTTCCGTCGTAAATAATCTCACCGTCTGTGGGCTTGTAAAGCTGAAGAAGCGTTCTTCCGACGGTAGTCTTACCGCATCCCGACTCACCGACAAGACCGAGCGTCTCGCCGCGTTTAATAGAGAAGGATACGTTGTCAACCGCCTTGAGCGGCTTCGTCTGGAAGGCGTTTATCGCAATGTCAAAGTACTTCTTCAGTCCCTTGACCTCGACGAGCACGTCGTTTTTATTCTCACTCATTGCTGCCCTCTCCTTCCGTGGCGGTATCTATATCGTCGCATTTTTTTGCGAACTCTGCTTTAAGCAGACATTCCATAGCCTCGACCTCATCGTCACCTGCGGCAACTGCGGCCTCAACTATCTTCTTTTCATTCATCCAGCACGCCGCCTGATGGCAGTCGTTGATTTCAATTCTCGGTGCGCGCTCGTGAATACATATCTTCATTGCCGCATCGCATCTGGGGGCGAAGGGACAACCCTTAGGCATATTGAGAAGGTCTATGGGTGTACCCGTAATAGGCTGAAGCTTCTTTCCTGCCGAGGTGGTAGAGGGGATAGAGCGCATAAGTCCCTTCGTATATTCGTGAGAGGGATTGTAGAATATCTCGTCTGCCGTGCCCTGCTCACAGATAGAGCCTGCATACATAACGATAACCTCGTCGCACATCTGCGCTACGACACCAAGGTCGTGGGTTATCATAATAATAGCCATTCCAAGCTCCTTCTGAAGGCTCGTCATAAGGTCGAGAATCTGTGCCTGAATAGTAACGTCAAGTGCGGTGGTGGGCTCGTCTGCGATAAGAATGTCGGGCTCGCACGCAAGTGCCATTGCGATCATAACTCTCTGACGCATACCGCCCGAGAACTCGAAGGGATACTGCTTCATACGCTTTTCAGGCTCGTTTACGTTAACGAGCTTGAGCATCTCAACGGCTCTGTCCCACGCCTCTTTTTTATCTCTGTTGGTGTGAAGCATAATTGCTTCCATAAGCTGATGACCGATAGTGTAGGTAGGGTTAAGCGAGGTCATAGGGTCTTGGAAAATGATAGAGATTTTATTACCTCTTATCGTTTTCATCTTGTCCTCGCCAGCACCGACGAGCTCTTCACCGCGGAACTTGATAGAGCCGCCGATTATCTTACCCGTGCCTGCAAGAATTTGCATAACCGAGTATGCGGTAACCGATTTTCCCGAGCCGCTCTCGCCAACTATACCGAGCACCTTACCCTCATCAAGGTTGAAGGATACGCCGTTTACTGCCTTGACCTCACCTGCGTCGGTGAAGAAGGAGGTTCTCAAATCCTTTACTTCAAGTAATGCCATTATCTGAATCTCCTTTCTTAACCGTTAAGCTTGGGGTCGAATGCGTCGCGCAGACCGTCACCGAGAAGGTTGAGCGCAAGCACGATAAGCGAAATTACGATAGCGGGAATAATAAGTCTGTACGAATATGAGTTGATACCGTTAAGCGCGTCGGACGCAAGCGAGCCGAGCGAGGGCATCGGTGCGTTAACGCCAAGACCGAGGAACGAAAGATAGCTCTCGGTAAAGATTGCCGAGGGAATCTGAAGTGCGGTTGAAATAACGATAACCGAAATACAGTTGGGCATAAGGTGCTTTCTGATAATCCACGAGCCCTTTGCGCCTGCCGCCTTTGCCGCAAGCACGTATTCCTGCTCACGAAGCGAGAGTATCTGACCTCTTACAAGTCGTGACATTGATACCCAGTAGAGAAGCGCGAATACTATAAACAGCGATATAATGTTCGTTCCTATCTTTTGTAGGAATGTTCCCGCAAGCGCATCGCCCAGCACAAGGTTGAATACCGATGCAAGAAGAATAACCATAAGCATATCGGGAAGCGAGTAGATTATATCTACTATTCTCATTATGATAAGGTCAACCTTGCCGCCGCAGTAGCCCGAAACAGCACCTACGGTAAGACCGATGATAAGAACGATAATGCTGGCGAAGAAGCCAACCATAAGCGAAATTCTCGTACCGTAAACGATACGGATGAAGTAATCTCTTCCGTGCTGGTCGGTACCGAATATGTGGGGGAATACTGACGAGCCGCCCTTGTACGCATCAAAGCAAAGCACGTAAACGCCAGAGTCTGTTTCAATAACCTTAGCGTCGTTCTTCGCACGTACGGGAGAAGTGCCACTGCCTTCCCAGAGCCAGTCGAGCACCTCGGTCTGCTTTCTGTAATCCTTATCGTCCGCGCTGATAGAGCTCTTAAGCTCGTGAGCTGCGCTATCGGCAGGAAGTGCAGACGCAAGCGTCTTGAAGGTGTCCATATTCTGCGCGCCCTGTGCATAGCTGTCGAAAAGTGCGTTAGCCGCGGCAAGAGCCGCTGCTCTTTTAGCCTCAAACTCTGCCTTCTGGGCATCGTCTGCGTAAACTGCAAATACGGGTGACTCAAAGTAAACCTCGTAGAAGCTTGCCTTTCCGTACATCTTCGCGCGCTCGCTTCTTCCGTACTCAAACGGAGCGAGGTTTGCATAGGTGGGGTCAACGGGCTTTCCAAGCTTGACACCGAGCTGCTGCTCGTAGCCGTAGGGCCAGAAAAGCGGAATGAATATTGCGGAAAGTGTAATGAATACGATAACGATAAAGGAAACGAATGCAACCTTGTTCTTTATAAGACGCTTTACGCCGTCCTTAAAGAAGGTAGAGGAGGGACGCATTCTGACCATATATTCCTTATCCTTGGGATCTGCGGGCATAAAGCAGTCGAGATCCACGTGCATTGTAGGGAACTTCTTTTTCATTTTTGCCACTCCTTTCTATTACTCAAGGCTGATTCTCGGGTCAACAACCTTGTAGAGAATATCCCCGACAAAGTTCATAATAACAACGAGAAGCGAAAGTATAATCGTAGTACCCATAATAAGGGGGTAATCTCTGTTGGTAATGCTGCTGACAAATGCGCGTCCAATTCCGGGAACTGCAAAAATCTGCTCAACAACGAGTGAGCCCGTAACTATGTACGCAAGCATAGGACCAAAGTAGGTGATTACGGGAATAAGCGAGTTTTTAAGTGCGTGACCGAAGATAATCTTCGTGCCTGATACACCCTTTGCCTTAGCAGTACGGATATAGTCCTGACCGAGAACGTCGAGCATCGACGAGCGGGTAAGTCTTGTGATATAAGCCGTAGGATAAAGCGAGAGGGTGATTATGGGAAGAACAAGACCTGCCGCGCCTGCGTCAGCCGAGCCGTTAGCAGGGAACCATCCGAGTGTCGATGAGAACACGAGCAGCAGTAGCGTACCCATTATGAACGACGGCATTGATACGAAGGCTGTCGTCACCACCATTATAATTCTGTCGATAAGCTTGTTTCTCTTGAGTGCCGCAATCGAGCCAAGCACAACGCCTGCACAAAGAGCGAGGAACGCTGCGATGATACCAAGCTTTGCCGACGTGGCAAGTCCGTCTGCGATTACGTTGATAACCGTTCTTCCGCGCTGCTTGAGCGAAGGACCGAAATCAAATTTGAAAACTATATCGCCAAGATACTTGAAGTACTGTACGATAAGCGGCTCGTCAAGTCCGTACTTTGCTTCGAGTGCTGCCTGCGCTTCCTCGGAGATTGCCTTCTCGCCAAGGAACGGTCCGCCGGGAACTGCGTGCATTACGAAGAAGGTTACGGTGATAACTACCCAAACCGTGAGCAGTGCAAGACCAAGTCTTTTCACGACGTACATTCCCGTCTTGGAAGTTAACCAGCCCCACGTGCACATTGCCGCCTTCTTCAGCGATGCCCATACCTTGCCGAAGAAGGAAGAGCAGGAAGCCTTGAAGCTGGGTGTGTTGTTTTGTGCATCCATTTTCTATACCTCTTTTGCTTTTTTACCCGAAATCGGGTTAATGCGCGGTAATAAATATTGTGTCAGATGAAGAGTAGGTGGCGAAAATTCATAGCCCCAAGCCTACTTATAGACCATAAAATAATAATATCACGCGCAATATAGTAAATATTTTAACATATTAAAGAGTAAAAGTCAACCCATAATGTTACAATTGCATAAATCTTACAATTATTTGTATAAATATTTGTCTTTTTTGTTAGTTATGCAAATTTTATTCGTGGTGAAGCGAATTATTTAGCCGTGCGCCGCCTTGCCTGCTTGCTTGCCGCGGTCAAGCTATGGAAAATATCGAAAAATATCCTAATATGGCTTATATCAGGTATAAGTTTTAATAATGAGCACTTCTTTGTTTTTTTAAATCCAAGGGCTGTATTTTTGCGGTTTTTGTTGGTTTTTCTTACATTTTTGACAACTTTCGGCTTTTGTCAACTTTTTATATGCAGCCTTGACACGCGCGTGTTGAGTATGTTAGAATATAAAAGTAAATTTTATCTTTGTAAACGGAGAACAAATATGCTTAATTTTGAAAGTGATTACATAAAGGGCGCGCATCCTGAAATTCTCAAGGCGCTTATCGACACTAACGATGAAAGTCTGTCCGGCTATGGCAGAGATTTCTACACCAAAAGCGCAGAAGAGCTTATCCGCGCAGAGTGCAGAGATCCGCTTGCCGATGTTTTCTTCCTTACGGGTGGCACGCAGGCAAACAAGACGGTTATCGCAACCGCGCTTAAAGCCTACGAGGGTGTAATCGCCCCGACCACAGGACACGTATCGCTTCACGAGGTTGGCGCTATCGAATATACAGGACACAAGGTCATTGAGCTGCCCCAGCATTTCGGAAAAATTGATATTGATGCAGTACGCAGCTATATGAAAACCTTTTCCGGCGACGAGAACAACGTAATGATGGTTGTCCCCGGAATGATTTACGTCTCTCACCCCACCGAGTACGGCACGCTCTATACCCGTTCAGAGCTCGAGGCTCTTCGTGCCGTATGCGACGAATACTCAATGAAGCTTTTTGTTGACGGCGCTCGCCTCGGCTACGGACTTTGTGCCGAGGATACTGACGTTGCCCTTGCCGACCTTGCAGAGCTTTGCGATGTGTTCTATATCGGTGGCACCAAGGTTGGCGCACTTTGCGGTGAAGCGGTTGTTTATCCGAGAGGTGGCGCACCTGAACGCTTCTGGAGTCTTACCAAGCAGCACGGCGCTATGGTGGCAAAGGGCAGACTCTTCGGTGTTCAGTTCTACACGCTCTTCAAGGACGGGCTCTACTATCAGATAAGCAGAAATGCCATCGAGCGCGCGAGCGAGCTTGTTGCGCTTCTTAAATCCCGTGGCTATGAAATGTTCCTTGATTCACCCACCAACCAACAGTTCGTAATTTTAACGAATGAGCAGTACGAAAGGCTCTCTGCTGAGGTCAAGATGAGCTTCTGGGAGCGCATTGATGACGAAAGACTCGTCGTGAGATTTGCCACCAGCTTTGCCACGACGAAGGAAGAGATTGACGCTCTTGCGAAAATACTTTGATTTTAATGCTTGCTGTAAGCACTGTATTACTCTTTGAATAAAATCAGCCGCCGGCCGTGGCAGAATGAGGAAACGATGAAAGCTGTAACACTTGGAAAAACGGGTATAGTATCCCCGAAGAACGCCTTTGGCGCGCTTCCCATACAAAGAATAAGCGAAAAGGATGCCTGCGAGCTTCTCTGTCATGCGTACGACGAGGGAATTACCTTCTTTGACACGGCGAGAATGTACACCGACAGCGAAAAGAAAATCGGTATTGCATTAAGCTCGGTCAGGGATAAAATCACAATAGCAACCAAATCCCACTCAAAGGATAAGGAGGGCTTTATTCGAGACCTGCATACGAGCCTTGAGCTTCTCAAAACCGACCGTATTGATATTTACCAATTCCATAACCCCGCGGTTATGCCAAGACCCGATGACGGCACGGGAATGTACGAGGCTATGCTTGATGCCAAGCGTCAGGGGCTCGTCAGACATATCGGTATCACCGCGCACCGCCCCGACGTAGCGCGCGAGGCGGTCACCTCTGGGCTTTACGAAACGCTTCAGTTTCCATTCTGCTATCTTGCGACCGAGAACGATATTGAGATAGTGAAGCTCTGTAAGGAAAGGGAAGTCGGCTTTATCGCGATGAAGGGACTTTCAGGCGGACTTATAAACAACGCAAGACTTGCGTATGCGTGGATGTGCGCTTACGATAACGTTCTTCCTATATGGGGTGTCCAAAGGCGTTCGGAGCTTGATGAATTTCTCGCCCTCGGCAAAGAAGAGATAGTTCTCGACGATGAGATGTGGGGCAGAATTATGGCTGACAGGAAAGAGCTCGTCGGTGGATTTTGCCGTGGATGCGGCTACTGTATGCCGTGCCCTGTCGGTATCGAAATCAACAATTCCGCAAGAATGTCACAGCTTATCAGACGCTCGCCGTCAGCACCCTATCTTACCGACGAGTGGCAGAAGAAAATGCTTCTTATCGAGGACTGCATAGGCTGTAATAGGTGCGCTTCAAAATGCCCGTACGGGCTTGATACGCCAAGCCTTCTTCGCAAAAATCTCGAGGACTACAAAAACATAATTTCAGGCAAAACAACCATATAATGAAAATAGTTGTTTACATATAACCCCGATTTTAAACATAATCACAAACTAAAAGCAAGACGCTTGACACAGAAAATCTGTGCCACAAATTTGTCTTGCTTTTTCTTTTGCGTAAGAGCTTGTTAAATATTAAACAAATTTCAGGGTATAAATATTGGATATCTTGCACAAAAAAGTTCTACTTGACATTTATTAGGACATATTATATAATTTATCTATAATTTTTATAGGAAGGAAGAACACTATGTTTTTTTCTCTACACGGAGTTCACGTGCCGCACCGTAAAAATACGGCATTGATGAAGCCTGTCAGAATGACACCGCCCGAGACGGTGACGATACCGATGTCGATGCACATCGGTAAGCCTGCCGACCCTGTCGTAAAGACGGGTGACAAGGTTTTCGTCGGCACGCTTATCGGCGCACAGAGCGGCTTTGTCAGCGCACCGATTTATTCAAGCGTATCGGGCACCGTCCTTAAGCTTGAGGAAATCCTTTTATCAAACGGCACTAAGGGTACTGCCGTCGTAATCAAGTCAGACGGCGAGATGACGCCCGACCCCGAAATAAAAGTCCCCGTGGTTGATTCGAAGGAATCACTTATCGAGGCTATTAAGAATGCGGGTACTGTTGGTCTTGGAGGCGCAGGCTTCCCGACCTACGTTAAGTTTAATACCCCCGAGGGTAAGCACGTGGACGAGCTTATCGTCAACGGCGCGGAGTGTGAGCCCTACATCACGAGCGACACACGCACTATGATTGATAAGACTGCGGACATCAAGCGAGCTCTCGACTACATCCTGAGGTATATCGACATCGGACGCGTTATCATAGGTATTGAGGATAATAAGCCCGAGGCCATCCGCGCTATGCGTACTCTTGAAGAGGATGCGAGAATTCAGGTTAAGGTGCTCAAATCGCTTTATCCGCAGGGCGGAGAAAAGGTGCTCGTATATCACTCGACCGGTAAGGTTATTCCTGCGGGAAAGCTTCCGCTTGACGTCGGTTGCATCGTCTGCAACGTAACCACCCTCGGTGCTATCGGTAACTATATCAGCACGGGTATGCCCCTTATATCCAAGTGCGTTACCGTTGACGGAAGCGCTGTGCGTGAGCCCAAGAATGTAATTGTTCCTATTGGAACAAAGATTTCCGAGGTTTACGAGTTTGCAGGCGGCTTCAAGAGCGAGCCGAAGAAGGTTCTTCTCGGCGGTCCTATGATGGGAATTGCCGTTCCTACTCTTGACACGCCTATTATGAAAAACACCAACGCCATTATTGCTTTTGACGAAAAGGACGCAGCGCCCAAGCCCGAAACCGCGTGCATCAGATGCGGCTCGTGTGCAAAGCACTGTCCCTTCTCGCTCAATCCTGCGGCTTATATGAGAGCCTACAAGGCGGGCGATACCGAAACGCTTGCCAAGCTTCGCGTTGACATCTGTATGGAGTGCGGATGCTGCTCGTTCGTTTGTCCCGCAGGGCAGAAGCTCGTTGAGAATAATAAGCTTTCCAAGGCACTTTTGCGTGAGGAAGCGATGAAGAAGGGAGACGGTAAATAATGTCAAATCTTCATATGTCGGTGTCACCGCACATAGCGACGCCGAGGACGACGCAGTCGATAATGCTTGACGTGCTTATCGCCCTTATGCCTGCGGCGCTCGCGGGTTGCTTCATCTTCGGCTGGAGTGCGCTCTTCCTTACTGTTGCGACTACTGCCGCGGCTGTTCTCGCAGAGTACGTTTACTGCAAGATAACCAAGACCGCCAACACCGCAGGTGATTTAAGCGCGGCTGTAACGGGACTTCTTCTTGCTCTTAATCTTCCTGCATCCGTTCCCGTATGGCAGGGAGTTGTTGGCGCAGTATTTGCCGTAATCTTCGTCAAGTGCATCTTCGGCGGAATTGGCAGAAACTTCGCAAACCCCGCGATTACCGCAAGAATTTTTATGATAATCGCCTTTTCAGAGGTTGCTAAAGCAACCGCACCCGTATGGGATGCAGTTGCAGGCGCGACACCCCTTACGCTTCTTGCTAACGGTGAGTCGGTTGACCTTCTCTCGCTTTTTATCGGAAACAAGGGTGGCGCTATCGGTGAGGTTTGTATTGCCGCGCTTCTTCTCGGCGGTATCTACCTTCTCGTAAGACGCGTTATCTCGTGGCACACCCCCGTTTGCTACATCGCGACCGTGTTCGTCCTCTCGCTTATCGCAGAGGGCTTCAGCTTCACGGGCGCTCTTGCGTGGGTTCTTTCGGGAGGACTTGTCATCGGTGCGTTCTTTATGGCGACCGACTATTCGACAACACCCGTTACCGGACTTGGTAAGGTTGTTTTCGGTGTAGGCGCAGGACTTCTTACCGCGCTTATCAGATTTTTCGGCGCATATCCCGAGGGAGTTTCCTTCGCTATTCTTCTTATGAACATCCTCACACCCTATATTGATAAGCTTACCGCAAGGAAGCCCTTTGGAGGTGAGATAAAATGATGGCTAATCTTTTGAAATCAAAATACACAAAGAGCGTTATCGTGCTTGCCGTTATCTGTCTTATAAGCGCGCTTCTTCTCGCTGTTGTTAACTTTGTTACCGCCCCCGTAATCGAGGCGGCTGAAAAGGAAGCGACGAACAAGGCGTTAAGAGAGGTACGCGCGGACGCTAACGACTTTACCGCCCTTGACCTTACTGCACACACAGACCTTGACGCATCGGTTACCGAGGGCTATTCGGACGACCTTGGCGGATATGTGTTCAAGCTGTCCACCACGGGCTTCAACCCCGGACTTGTAATCCTCGTCGGTATTGACGAAAACGGTGTCGTAAGGGGCGCTAAATGCCTTGCGAGCGGTGAAACGCTCGGCGCAGAAAAGACCTACGGTGAAAGCACCGTTGGTGCTGACCTTGGCACAATAGACACTGTCGCTACGGTGTCGGGTGTCACCAAGACCACCCTCGCTTACAGAAACGCAGTAAAGGCGGCTCTTGAGGCGGCAAAAATAATCGGTGAGAAGGGAGAATGACAATGGAAAAGAAATGCTCTGCAAAAGACCTTATCTTAAACGGTATTCTGTTTGAAAACCCCGTTTTCGTTCTCGTTCTCGGTACCTGTCCTACCCTTGCGGTTTCCACGACGCTTCTTGGCGCTATCAGTATGGGACTTGCCGCAATGGTCGTTCTTATGTGCTCTAACGCAGTTATTTCCTTGCTTCGCAAGGTTATTCCCGATACCGTCCGTATTCCTTGCTATATCGTCGTTATCGCGGCATTCGTAACCCTCGTTCAGATGATTATGCACGCATATCTTCCCGATCTTTACGAGCTGCTTGGTATCTACCTCGCCCTGATAACGGTTAACTGTATAATTCTTGGCCGTGCCGAAATGTACGCAAACAAGAATTCTGTTGGCAAATCGGTCCTCGACGGACTTGGAATGGGACTTGGCTTCACCGTCGCTCTTGCTCTTATGGCAACCGTGCGCGAGGTGCTTGGAAGCGCGACCTTCTTCGGTATCGCAATTCCTTTCCTTGAGCCCTTCAAGATTGCCTTCCTTCAGCAGGCACCCGGCGGCTTCTTCGTGTTCGGTCTTATGATAGCTCTCACGAGCTTCGTTACCAAAGGTAAATATCCCAAGAAAAAGAGCTTTTCCTGCGAGGGCTGTCCCTCTGCCGCAGTCTGCAAATCGCACGGCGCGTGTGAGTGTGCATCGGCTGACGAAAAGAAAGGAGACGAGGCATAATGGAGCTTTTCAGATCGCTTGTTATAATCCTGATGAGCTCGGTGCTCGTCAATAACTACGTTCTTTCAAGATTCCTTGGAATTTGTCCGTTCCTCGGCGTATCCAAGAAGCTTGATCAGGCAACGGGTATGGGTGTGTCGGTTATCTTCGTTATGATAATGGCAACTCTCGCAACCTGGCCTATCCAGATGCTTATTCTTGAGCCTCTGGGACTCGGTTACCTTCAGACGGTAATCTTCATTCTCGTTATTGCCGCACTCGTACAGTTTATTGAAATCGCGCTCAAGAAATTTATGCCCGCGCTTCACAAGAGCCTTGGCGTATATCTTCCTCTGATTACCACTAACTGTGCGGTTCTCGGCGTAACCATCAACAACATCAACGACGGCTACAATTTCCTTGAGTCCATCGTCGCGGCGCTTGGCTGCGGACTTGGATTTTTGCTTGCAATGGTGCTCTTCGCAGGTGTCCGCTCGAGAATAGAGGAGAGCGGAATTCCCCAGCATTTCAGAGGCCTTCCCGTAACCCTTATCGCAGCGTCGATAGTTGCGCTTGCATTTATGGGCTTCGGCGGTATCGTTGAAAATCTTTTCCCCGCAGTACCCGCGGTGTAAGGAGGTATAGAAATGACTGAAATTATCCTTGCTATCGTGATACTCTTCGTATCGGGACTTGTATGTGCAGTGCTTCTCGCACTTGCATCCTACTATATGGGAATTGAGGTAGATGAAACGGTTAGCCGTGTCCGTGAGTGCCTTCCCGGCGCTAACTGCGGTGCGTGCGGCTATACGGGCTGTGACGGCTATGCCGAGGCGCTTGCAGGCGGCGGTGTAAAAACAAACCTCTGTATTCCCGGCGGCGCTTCTGCTTCGTCTGCTATCGCGGCGGCTCTTGGCGTTGAGGCAGAGGATGCTGTGTCGGTATGTGCATTCGTTCATTGTAACGGCACGGACGATGCTACCTCGAGATGCGCGGAGGTTGACGGCTGCGGAAGCTGTAAGGCGGCTTGCCTTACATTTGGCGGCGGTGAGACCTGCGTCTATTCCTGCCTTGGCTGTGGCGACTGTGCAGACGTTTGCCCTGTCGATGCTATATGTGTCAAGGACGGTGTTGCAAGAGTTGATTCAAGACTCTGCATCGGCTGCGGTATGTGCGCTAAAACCTGCCCGAAGCACATTATCTCGCTTCTTCCGAGAACTGCGCGTGCGGCCGTCATCTGCTCTAACCACGATACGGGTGCCGTTGCAAATAAAATCTGTAAGGTTGGCTGTATTGCCTGCCGCAAGTGCGAAAAGACCTGCCCCCACGGCGCAATTACCGTTGTTAATAACCTCGCGGTTATTGATTACGAAAAGTGCACGGGTTGCCGCGAATGTGTTGCGGTTTGCCCAAAAAAGTGCATAAAGAGCGTTGATTTTGAGGCTCATACCATAGGTTAAGCATTAATATGCAAAATGACAGCACGAATCCTGCCACCTCGAAAAGCACGGGTGGCAGGATTAGAAACGATTTTCTTCTGATTGCCACAGTTCTTGCGCTGGCGCTCGCCTTGTATCTTATTTTTACATTCGGTGGCACCGGTGGCAATACGGTGGTTATTATCGTTAACGGTCAGCGCACGAATACCTACCCCTTGTCTGAAAATACCGAATTTACCGTCGGTGACGAGGCATCGGATGTGTTTAATAACGTTGTTATTAAGGACGGCGAGGTTTTCATCAGCGAGGCGAGCTGTCCTGACGGTGTTTGTGTCAGCCACAGAGCGGTCAGTAAGGTGGGTGAGACCGTGGTCTGCCTGCCTAACAGACTCGTCGTTGAGATAGAGTAGGGGGATTTTATGGGAAAGAAAACCGTAAGGCTCGCCCTTCTCGGGCTCAGCACCTCGGTGGCACTGATACTCTCGTATATCGAGTTTCTTCTGCCACCTCTGTTCACTGCCGTTCCGGGTATAAAAATCGGACTTGCAAACGTAATTATAATTTTTCTTCTTTACAGACTTGATTTTCTCTCTGCGGCTACCGTGTCGCTTGTCAGAGTGTGCCTTTCGTCACTTCTCTTCGGTAGTGTGATGACCTTCGCTTACAGTATTGCGGGCGCGGTGATGAGCCTTGCCGTTATGGTGCTGATGAAAAGGTGCGCGCTCTTTTCTACCGTCGGTGTCAGTATTGCGGGTGGCGTCAGCCACAACCTCGGTCAGATTCTGATGGCTATGCTTCTTCTTAACACAAGAGAGTTAATTTACTATATGGTGGTTCTTGCTGTTACGGGAACCGTCTCGGGTATATTCATAGGACTTGCCGCCTCGCTTCTCATAAAGCGAATCGGTAAGTTTTAAGGCTGCAGCCTTAACACGACTATTCTACATGCCGCATAGCGGCAGAATGGAGATTTTTATGTTGAATTTTAAGAAACTGCTTTCGCTAGCGCTCGTAGCTGTAATTCTGCTTACCTGCGCGAGCTTCAGCTCTTATCTTATTATGGATTTGTCAAGAAATTCCATAGGTGTCGGTCTTTACGAGAGCGTTACCGGCACGGATGCCGCCGATAATAACGGTAGCTTCGAGATTAATATTACCGCGTGCGCGCTTCTCGTTGATAAGGATAAAAGAATTCTTGACGCGAAGATTGATACGCTTCAGGCAACGCCCGCCTTCACCGCTGACGGCAAATACGTGGCTCTTGGCGAGCTTAAAACCAAGGGTGAGCTCGGATTTGACTACAATATGGTGAACTATGGCGCATCCTACGAGTGGTTTGAGCATCGCGATGCCTTTGTTTCGGTTATTATCGGTAAAAACGCAGAGGAAATCGCCGCGCTCGTTACCGAAACCGGCAAGGGCAACGAAGAGGTTGCTACGGCAGGCTGTACTATCTATATCAGCGACTTTATCAAGGCTATAAATGCCGCATTCCTTGCGCTTAAGCCCACTGATGCGAGCGCTACTGATACCGTAAAGCTCGGTATATCTGCAACCGCTACGGGCGCTGACGCGACCGCCCAGGCTGACGGAAGCGCTACTGTGGACCTTACCGCAGTTGCGGGCGCTATCGGCGCTGACGGAAAAATCACCGCAGCTATGACTGACGCTATAAGCGTCGGCACGAAATTCGACACGCAGGGCAAGGCTCTTGCGACGGATGACGCAAGCTCAAAGCGCGAGCTTGGCGAGAACTACGGAATGAAGAAATTTGCAGGCTCTGCTCTTGAATGGTACGAGCAGGCTGATGTGTTTGACGAGGCTCTCGTCGGAGTCGGCAAGGACGGTATTCCCGCGCTTATGGAAAACGGCAAGGGCAATTCCGCTATAACCTCTGCCGGATGCACCATTTATATCACCGATTTCATCAAGGCGGCGCTTAAGCTCTACGCACAGGGCCCGTCGAGAAATCAGATAGGTATCGGAATGTATGAGAGCGTTACCGGCACGAATGCTGCTGATGCTAACGGTAGCTTTGAAATCAATATCACCGTCTGTGCGCTTCTTGTTGACGCAAAGAACAGAGTTGTAGATTGCAGAATTGATACGCTTCAGGCACAGCCCGCCTTTACGGCTGACGGCAAATACGTGGCTCTTGGGGAGCTTAAAACCAAGGGCGAGCTCGGATATGACTACAATATGGTGAACTACGGCGCATCGCACGAGTGGTTTGAGCATCGCGACGCATTTGTATCGGTTGTTATCGGCAAAACTCTTGACGAGATTTCTGCGCTCATTACCGAAACGGGCAAGGGTAACGATGAGGTTACCTCTGCCGGATGCACTATTTATATCAGCGACTTTATCAAGGCTATTGACCTTGCGTTTGATACGCTTAAGCCTGCTAATGCGGCGGCTGACGACGAGCTTCGTCTTGGCATTACCGCGGCAAGCGAGGGTACTGACGCTACCGCATCTGCAAACGGAAGCGTTACGGTTGACCTTACTGCCGTTGCGGCGACAGTAGGTACTGACGGTAAGGTATCCGTTGCTATTACCGATGCTATCAGCGTAGCGGCTGAATTTACCGCCGCAGGTAAGGCTAACGCGGCAAAGGATGCTACCTCAAAGCGTGTTCTTAAAGAGAACTACGGCATGAAGCTTTACGCGGGCTCTGCTCTTGAATGGTACGAGCAGGCTGACGTGTACGACGGCGCGCTCGTCGGAGTTGACAAGGACGGTGTGGCGGCGCTTACTGTATACGGTAAGGGTAACGACGCTATCGTGTCGGCTGGCTGTACTATTTATATCACCGATTTCGTAAAAGCAACGAATAAGCTTTTTGACTGACGTATTTTCGGGTAAGACCCCGAGATAAAAGGAGGATGTATATGCTTTTTTCTTGGTTTAAGAGGGGCGTGTGCATCCTCTTGATTATTTGTAGCGTAATTCTTATGACCTGCTGTCAGATGCCGAAGAAAAAACACACCGAATATTGCTTTGACTATTTTGACACCCTTACGACTGTTATAGGCTTTGAGGGAAATAAGGCAGAGTTTGATAAATGGGCGAAAATCGCTATCGACGAGCTTGGCAGATATCATAGGCTTTTCGATATTCATCACACCTATGAGGGAATTAATAACCTCGCTACAATCAATAATAACGCAGGAGGCGGTGCTGTCAGCGTTGATAGGGAAATAATCGAGCTTCTTGAATACTGTAAGGCGATGTACGAGCTTACCGACGGCTACGTCAACGCGGCTATGGGCTCGGTGCTGTCAATATGGCACAGTAAAAGAAAGCAGGCCGAAAGCACACCAAGTGCCTCGTCGCTTCCTGACAAAAAGGACCTTGAGGTGGCATACAAACACGCAAGTATCGCTGATGTGATTATTGATAAGGAAAATTCAACCGTCACGCTTGCCGACCGCGATATGCGCCTTGACGTCGGCGCTATTGCCAAGGGCTACGCAACCGAGCGCGTTGCAAGAGTGCTTGAGGAGCGGGGGCTCACGGGCTATATTCTCAACGTGGGCGGTAATGTAAGAGCGATAGGGAAGGGACCTGACGGTGCGTTTTCCGTCGCTATAGAAAACCCCGATACGCAGGATAAAAGCAGGCCGTATATTGAGTACGTGGGCATTGAATCCGCCTCGGTTGTAACAAGCGGTGTGTATCAGCGCTTCTTCACCGTTGACGGTGTGAAATACCACCATATAATTGATAAGGACACACTTTTTCCCGCCAAGGGCTATCTTTCCGTTTCTGTAATAACCAAGGATTCCGGATGTGCAGATGCGCTCTCAACCGCGCTTATGTGTATGGAAATAGAGGAGGGCAGAGCCCTCGTTAGCTCGCTTGAGGGAGTGTATGTAATGTGGGTGCTCGATAGCGGTGAGCAGGTGTATTCAGAGGGCTTTTCCAATATCAGAATAAGCCCGTAAAGAAACCCTCACGAATGTCTACTATCATAAATTCCCAAGGAAAAAAGGCAGTAAAAAAAAGTAGTGTAACTCAAAATAACTGTAAGAATATGTGCCCGAGCAATACGGAATTTCCGCGCTCGGGCACTGTTTTTTCTGAAAATCGCAGTAAAATAAGCTTGATAGATTAAAATGCTCAAAAAAGACCGTGTAGAAATTATTATTCATCTTTTGTGCAAACTTTACAAGAATTAAAAATGCAGCTGAAAATGTGATTTTGAGACGCAAAAATGACGCGATGATGTAAAAGTGATTTACCTTTGTCGAATTTATGTGAAAAACAAGAACTTTTTGGACTGATAATTGTAAATAACATTTACTATTTTACGGATTTGTTAAAAGAATGTGTAGGAAAAGCACAGGTATCCCTGCAGGCTTTGCAGATAAAATGAAGGCTTTTTGTGTAAATCGTGCCCACAGCGTTTCTTATTTATAAAATAAAAGATTGACATTTCAAAGAGTGTATGCTATAATTTTCCTTGTAAATGGCCCGTGCTATATTTATGCGCGGGAAAAATAAAATTTTGGAGGAAACCAATTCATGAAAAAGTCAGTGTTCCAAAGAATCGTCTGCTTGATTCTTTGCGTAACGACCTTGTTCAGTGTTGTTGCGGTAGGCGCTTTCGCGGGCTACAATAAGCCCGAGACCACCGCAGCGTCGCTAAAGGACATGCAGCAGCTCGTCGGTACGACAAGCTATGCTGAGTACCTTGAAACGATGCCCGAATCCAAGGAAGGACTTACGACGATACTCGTAAGCAATTCCGCGGTAACGGGTGACGCTGAGCTGGTTGCAAACAGCCAGGAGTGCCAGAACTCTATGATGGAGAATCCTGATGCTTGGGAAAACTTCGGAGATAACCAGTCAACCTCTGTTTATCTTCCCTCGGTAGGCGAGGCGACCTGGAGCGTCGTAATTCCCGAAACTGCAGCAGGAAGGTATTACATCCGTATAACCTACTTCAACTGCGAAACATCAGAGAGCAGTATCAGCTCGATTGAGAGAAAGCTGTATATCAACGGCGAGATTCCTTTCTCTGAGGCAGGTCAGCTTAACCTCACGAAGTATTGGAAGTACGAAACTCTCATAAGCTCGGTATCCGAGGCTACTACTGACGAGGATTCATATAATACCGAATACTACACCGAGAAGAAGGGTGAAAACCCCGGCTACTTCAAAAAGGTTACGGTCGTTAAGGACGGAATTAAGACCGTTGAGATTTATCAGATAAATCAGGATATCAACGGAAACTCGATGGCACCTGACATCACCCAGCTTTCCAAGTGGGGCGTATATTACTGTCAGGATACCACGGGCTACTATCACGATTACTTCAGCTTCTACTTCGAGAGCGGATACAGAACCATTACTCTTGCAGCAGAGCGCGACCCCGTTATCGTAAAGTCCATTGAGCTCGTTCCCGCTGACGATGAGGAAGCATCCCTCAAGGACTACGACGAAATCCTTGCTGAATATAAGGCAAACGGCTACACCGCGGCAGACGGCGGAAGCATGAATATCATTCAGGCTGAGTTCCCTGATTTCGTATCCGACTCATCGGTTTCGGCAACCAACGATAACACATCTGCTATCACCTATCCCTCGGCACCCAATGCACAGCTGTACAACGTTATCGGCGAGAACAGCTACAACACCGTAGGACAGTGGGCAGCATACAGATTCTCGGTTGATAAGGACGGCCTTTACAAGCTCGGTATGCGTTACAAGCAGGACGCACTTCAGGGTATGTACATATGCCGTACCGTAAAGCTTTCGGGCGGTGATTACGGTGATACACCCACCGCACCCTTCGCTGAAGCGTACAACGCACAGTTCAATTACGATAAGGCTTGGCAGTCCACCTTCGTCGGCGACTATATCTATCTTGATAAGGATGGCAACGAGGTTGAGATTACCGGTTACAGAGTAAATGCTGACGGTGAGTACACCGACGCAGACGGAAGCGTTGTTGATATAGAAAGACGCGAAAGACCCTTCGAGTTCTACTTCGAGGCTGGCGTTGAGTACACTCTTTACCTTGAGTGCTCGCTCGGCTCTCTTAAGGATCTTATCCGCAGAGTACAAACCTCGCTTGACAATATCAACTCATATTACCTTCGCATTCTTCAGCTTACGGGTAACGACCCTGACGAATACCGCGACTACAACTTCTACGACATTATGCCTGACGTTGTAAGAGGTCTGCTTGAAGAGGCGATTGAGCTTGAGGCTGTTAAGCAGGAGTTTGAGGCTCTTTGCGGAACGACGGGCTCGCATATCACCACGCTTCACACCATAGCGCTTCTTCTTAATACTATGGGTGAGGAGTACGGCGACGCTATCGCGGCTAATATGTCCACCCTCAAGTCCTACCTCGGTACTCTCGGTACCTGGATTAACAACTCGAAGAAAAGCTCGATGATGGTCGATTCCATCACGGTTTGCCCTGCTGATAAGGACGTAAAGGCTCTTCCTAAGGGCGATGCAGGATTTTTCCAGTCCTTCGGCTTTGAGATTTCCTCGTTCTTCTACTCGTTTTTCACCGAGTACGATCAGATGGGTCTTACCAGCATTCCCGACGAGGACACCGTTACTATCGACGTATGGCTTGCAACCGGTCGTGACCAGTCGCAGATCTGGCGTACAATGATCGACGCAAAGGGAAGCTTCACCGACAGCACGGGCATAGCAGTAACGCTTAAGCTCGTTACGGGCGGTACGCTTCTTCCCTCAATCCTTTCGGGTAAGGGACCTGACGTATATATCGGTCTTGGCTCGACGGACGTTATCAACTACGCTATCCGTAAGGCAGTTTACGGTGTGAGCGGTAACGATCCTTACCTTGACGGCATCAAGGTAAATTCCGAAACCGGCGCACCCGCGGGCGCTCTTGATAAGAACGCGGTGAGCGCAAACCAGCTGTTTACTAAAAATTATTACACCTATTGCACCGAGGTAAACGGTGAGAAGGTATATGAGACCACCAGCGAGTATCGCGGTGAAGCAGGCCTTACCTTCAAATCGCTTACCTATGATGAGGTTACTGCGGACAACTTCGTTCCTGCGGCTATGGATACCGTAATCCTGAGAAACAAGTGCTACGGAATTCCTCAGACCATGTCCTTCGCGATGATGTTCTACCGTATGGACGTTCTTGCAAACCTCGGACAGGAGGTTCCTGAGACCTGGGGCGAGCTTCTTTCGCTTCTTCCTGTTCTTCAGACCAATAACATGTCCGTCGGTCTTACCTACGGCTCTGCCCTTAACTTCATGATTTATCAGATGGGCGGAAACATGTGGAAGTTTACCGATAACCCTGACTACGCAGGTGCAAAGATAGGTCTCGATACTAACGTTGCTAAGGAAGCATTCGACTACGTATGCCGACTTTACAGCGATTACTCATTCCCCGTTACCTTTGATGCGGCAAACCGTTTCAGAACGGGTGAGATGCCTCTTATCATCGGTGACTACGCTACTATATACAACCAGCTCGTCGTTTACGCGACTGAGATTGCAGGTATGTGGGAGTTCACCTCTCTTCCCGGATACAAGAATGAGAAAACGGGTTATTACAACTACGATTCCATCGCGGGAATAGGCGCTACCGTTATTCTTAACGGCTGCGATAATCTTCTTGCTGCATGGCAGTTCCTTCAGTGGCAGACCAGCGAGAGCGTTCAGTCCAATTACGGTAACAGAATGGTTGCTCTTATCGGTCCTTCCGCTAAGTACGAATCCGCTAACGTCAAGGCACTTAAAAATATGTCTTGGACGGCAAGCGAATACGAGGCTATTGAGCTTCAGATGAATCACCTCTCTTCGATAGTTAACTATCCCGGCTCGTACATCATCGCAAGATACACCGAGTTTGCGTTCCTCGCAGCGGTTAACGACGGTGCGGATGCTGTTGAGGCTCTCAGCGGCTACATCGACGCTATCAACGACGAGATTGAGCGTAAGAGAATTGAGTTTGACCTTCCTGTCCTTGAGGAGGGACAGCTTGAGCCGCCCACTGCTTCAGCGCAGTAAACAATTTGAGAATAAGGAGAAAATGTAATGTCACAGCCTACAGAGACAAATCGTCCTGTTAAGCGCTCTGAAGTGTCGAAGCTTCGCTGGACGTGGCAGGAGATGAAGAACAACAAGACGGCATACTTTATGCTCGCACCGTTCTTCCTTCTCTTCATTATATTTACTGTATTGCCCGTTTTTCTTTCGATGCTTTTAAGCCTTACGGACTTTAACATGCTTGAGATGCCCAACTGGCTTGGTATCTCAAACTTCATCCGTCTGTTCCTTAACGACGATATATTCCTTCTCGCTTGTCAGAATACGCTCATATTTGCGTCGATAACAGGACCTGTTTCCTATATCCTTTCGCTTCTTATTGCGTGGTTCATCAACGAGCTTCCCCCCAAGATCCGTTCTGTTGTAACGCTTATCTTCTATGCGCCCTCGATTTCCGGTCAGGTTTACCTTATTTGGAAAACCCTCTTCTCGTCGGACTCGTACGGATGGGCAAACGCAACCCTTATGGACCTTGGAATTATCACCGAGCCTATCCTCTGGTTCCAGAACGCGAATTATGTAATGCCTCTTTGTATAGTGGTTGCGCTTTGGACCTCGCTTGGTACGGCATTCCTGTCGTTCATCGCGGGCTTCCAGACCATCGGCCGCTCTATGTACGAGGCGGCTGCCGTTGACGGCATCAAGAACCGTTGGCAGGAGCTCTGGTACATCACTCTTCCCACGATGCGTCCTCAGCTTATGTTCGGTGCGGTTCTTGCAATTACTAACTCGTTCGGCTTCGGAGCTGTCGTTGACGCGCTTTGCGGCTTCCCGTCGGTTGACTATGCGGCGCATACGATAATGCACCACCTGAACGACTACGGCGGACAGAGATACGAAATCGGATATGCATCGGCAATTGCCGTGGTGCTCTTCGTAATCATGTACTCGTGTAACAAGATTATCAAGAAGGCACTTTCAAAGGTAGGTGAGTAGTATGTCAAAGAAATTAAGAACCAGAGGTCACCGCGTCGTTCTTAACCGTTCGGCGGGCGGTGATACGGGTATAACAGTAATACTCACCCTCATGGGACTCTTTATGTTCGTTCCCATGTACTACGTCGTTATCCAGTCACTCAAGCCTCTTGACGAGCTGTTTATGTTCCCCCCGAAGTTTTACGTTATCAGCCCCACCCTTGAGAACTTTTCAGACCTTTTCACTCTTATGAGTGACTCATGGGTACCCTTCTCGAGATACATATTCAACACCGTATTCATTACGATTTGCGG
>JAZKYE010000061.1:0-8539 GCA_045611965.1 Eubacteriales bacterium | reverse complement strand
CGCAATAAAGTCGGGGACGCGCTCACGGGGAAAAATTATGCTCGAGGCGCAGACAAACGGCGGCGTATATTCAGAGGTCTGCATATTCCCAAGCTCTTCTCTGTGCTTCGACCAGTTAGACTTCTCTACTCTGACCTTCTCTTGCGAGCAGTCCTACACAAGAAGCTTTTCAGAGAAGCTGAAGGGCTGGGTTGAAAAGAAGCTGACGGTAAGTGCTTGCGACTACTTGGCGCCTATGGAAATTCACAGCATTGCATACCGAGCAGAGATAAAGGGCAAAATTAAGAACAGATAGAAAGGATAAAAATGAAAACGACTAAAATTCTTGAAAGTGAGCTTTCCTCGCTTAAGGTAGAATCACTTCCCACAAGACCTACCGTGCCTGAAGCAAACGGCGGAGCAGGCTACACCGCGACGGATATGAAGCGCGCGTTCGACCGACTTCCTTTGTTTATTGCAGGGAAGCTCAATTCACTTATTGACGATATTCTTGCTGATGCGGATGAGTCGGTGCTTTGCGAGATGAAGAGCGGAATTGATGAAGGACACACGCTTTACGATATGCTGTGCGATATAAAGAACGGTCACTTCGCGGAATATCTGACGGTTGGGGCAGGCACTCTTATCGGTGCGATAGATGAGCTTGGCGAAGATTTATCGACGCTTCTCGTTGCTCTTAAAGCAAACGGTATTGAGTGCGCTTCACTCTACCAGAAGTACGGTATTTAATAAATCATATTAACTAAATTTACTAACGAAAGGACAACAAATGACAAAGATTATTTACAGAAAGCGTTATAATGCTCTTCCCGACGAGGAAGGTGCTTTAATACTTAAAGAGGTCAGCGGCGTTGGAACCAAAGAGGTTGAAATATCCCTTACCGAGATGCCCGCAGGCTATGTAACCGTGTACGACCTTACCGCAAAAACTGTCGGCGGCATAGCGAGGCTTGACCTTTCCTCTCTGCCCGACGGACTTTATACACCGATATTCGTGACGGGAAGCCGCGCGCTTCTGTGCTCACCTATCATCAAGAGGCACGATGTTATAATCCGCCCTCTTCCCGACGGCTCTGACATTTCGCGTCTTGAGCTTCTCATCAGTCGCCAAGAGGAAAAAATCGCCACACTTGAGCGCGAGCTTTCGCGCATCAGGACACTCACCGAGGGCAAGTCGCTCGAGATATAAGGGGGATAATATGAAGAAGATTTTAATTATTGCTTTTATTTGCGCTTTTATATTTTCCGCCCTCTCGCTTTGCGCCTTTGCCGAGGTGACACAGGCTGATGCTGACGGCACTTATGCTGAAAATGCGGATACAGCACCGAAGGACGAAGCAACCGACACATACGAAAATCCCACAGAGGCCGTCTTTGATGCGGTAATGCAAAATTCGGACAAGCTGCTTTCGGCACTCTCTTTCATAGGCTCGCTGTTTATCATTTTCATATATAAGAGAGGACTTCTTCCGCTTCTGAAGGGCGGTGCCGGTGCAATAGCAAAGGGCGTAGCCTCGCTTGAAGAAGAAGCGAAAAAGCAGTCTGACGAGGCAAGCTCGCTTTCCGCTCTGCTCACCGCAAGACTTGCCGCAGGTGAAAATGCGGTAGACAGAATTGAGAAGAGCGTAGGGGTGCTTGAGGAAAGATGCGCGAGGGCAATTTCCGAGGGCAAGGACTCGCGAGCTATATTCAGCGCACTCTCTGTGCAGAGCGAGCTTTTGTACGAAATACTGCTTGCATCCTCGCTTCCCAGCTATGAAAAGGAACGCGTAAGCGAGAAAATTTCAAGCATCAGGTCGCTTCTTAAGGACGGTGAAGCAGACGGTGACGAGATACACTAAATCCTACATACTCTTAAACCTTGTCGGTATAATTCTGTCGGTAGGACCTGCGCTATTTGCAACGCTCGCCTACTTTCCTCTGTGGCGCACGCGTGGGCCTGCCGAGGTAATTTCAGGCGGCGTGCTCGTGCTTATTCTGCTCTCGTCGATACCCCTTTTCAGAATTATTATGTCAAGGCTCAAAAGCCCATCAGCACCAATAATGTGGCTTATTATCTTTCTCTTTTTTCTTTGTATGTCGAAAATCGCAGACGAGCTTACGGTTATATCCTTCTTCGGATTTGTCGGTAACCTTGCAGGCGCTGTATTTTTCAGACTTGCAAAATCGAGGAATAAGCAATGAAGAGCCTCGGTGAAATTGAAGCAAGGCTTCTTGACGGAAGCGAAGCCATAAAGCGAAGCGGTCTTGAGCTTATCGGCAATTTAGGTAAGCTCATAGCGGTGCTCTGCGCTCTTATTACGGCGCTTATAACCTTCACCGACGTCAGCTTCACCGAGCTTAACCTATCCGACACCCTGCCGCAGCTTTTGCTGCTTCTCACCTCATCCTACGTGATATATTTTTCTCTTGAGGATGCAGGCGAGCGGCTTGGCGAGCAAAGCGCGGAATTTAAGGGGCAAAGGGCGCGTCATAGCGCCCTTTGCGAGAGGCTTGGTGGCGAGGATACGCGAGCGCTTGCCCACTTTCTTGAAGAGTATTTACAGCAAGAGCTTGACAACCGTCGCAAACGCGCGCTCATCTACTATGGGCTTGACCTGCAAATGCTTCACGATTATCTCGACGGAAAAGAGTTTGACAAGAAAAGGCGGCGCATCCTTAAACGCATATCAAAAATGCGTCCTGCGAGTCTGTGCCTTTCAAGCCTTATATCGTGCGGTAATTCCGTGAAGCGCACAAGCCCATATGAAAACCCCGAGCACAAAAAGCTCATAAGGCTTCTTATAAAATTAATTCCCTCAACGATCTGCACGGCGCTTACGGTTTCCGTAATGCTCACGGTCAAGGGGGATATGGGCGCGTCGGATATACTCGGTGCGATACTAAAGCTTTCAGCCCTTCCGATAATCGGCTTCCGCGGATATGCACAAGGCTACTCGTATATCAAAAACGAATCTCTTGTGTGGTACAGAATAAGATGCGACATAATAGAAGAGTTTATCGAAGTAAAAAAGCAAAAAGTGCTTGATAAAGAAGGCGAGATATGCTAAAATTAGGAGGATGCTTCATTTAGGTATAACCCAAAAAGAGCGGAATTTACCCAAAAAACACGAAAGCTTTGCTCTATAGTGTTGTACTTCTATTAAAAATGGGCAGAATTTTAATATTCTGCCCATTTTATGCTCTTTTTCTATCGTCGTTTCCTCGCTCATCGTACACTCGTACGATTCACGCTCGTCAGTAAGCGGTTTCTTCTCTAAATCAAGCTATCCTCTCTATGGAGCTTTGCGTTAAAAATTCACAAGACAAGCATTTTTAAGTCTTGATTTTGCTGAATTTTTAATGACTCAGCACCCTTCTTTAAATTCTTAGCGAAAGGTGACGGCTATGCGCTATATTCAAAATGAAAATTTAATAGAGCTTACCGTCAGCGAATTTGCGGCGGTAGCAAGGCGCACGCTATCCCCATCGTCAAGGGATGAAAACGAGCCCTGCGTGCCGCTTGGCTATCATAAGGGGGGCCTTTCGTATTGCTTTACACAGTCGGGCGAGAGCTTCCGTCTGACCGCCCCCTACCCCACTACGTCAGGGGATATGCTTATACTTCGCTGTCCCACGGCATCCTCGTCGAAAGCGCCGAAAAAGGAAGAGCGCGAGCAGGCGCGCGGCGAGGGCTATCTTATAGCAAAAATGCTGCTTGCCACCGAGGGCGTAGCCTTAAGAAAAATGACCGTAATATACACCCACGTCGAAACGGGCAGCATAACCGAGCAGACGGAAACGCTGATGGCTGACAAGATAGACGCCTTCTTTGATAAATGCTGCGGCACGCTTCTTTGCTATGCGAGAGCCGAGATACACCGCGTCAAGGTAAGGCTTCCCTCAATGGCGCGCGCAAAATTCCCTTACCCCAAGGTAAGAGAGGGACAAAACGAGTTCATCCGCGCCGCATACCGTACAATATGCCGCGGCACACAGCTTTTCAGCGAAGCGCCTACGGGCACGGGTAAGACGGTGTCCGTAATCTTCCCTGCACTGCGGGCGCTTGGCGAGGGAAAAATCGAGAAGGCATTTTATCTCACGCCAAAGGGGACTACGGCAAAGGCGGTGCGCGACTGCATAGAGCTCTTTGCAGATGGCGGCGTCGAGATACGCGCGGTAATACTCTCGGCAAAGGACAAGCTATGCGAGCGCGGGAGGCTCTGCCAAACGAGCATAGACCTCTGCCCTACCTCAAGGGGTGGCTCTGTAACCGACGCGGCTCTGTGCCTTTTTGACAAAAGGCTTCCTTGCGTAGAGTTCTCTCACATACGCACGACGGCAAGAGATTTCTGCGTCTGCCCCTACGAGCTTGCGCTTACCTATTCCGAGCTTTGCGACCTGGTTATATGTGACCTTAATTACCTTTTTGACCCTGATGTTTATATACGCCGTTTCTTTACGCAAGGCGGAAAGTACGCCTTTTTAATTGACGAGGCGCACAACCTTGCAGACCGCGCAAGAGAGATGTACAGCGCGGAAATTGAAACGGGTGCTCTTCTTGCAGTCGCGGCACTTGACCAGCTCCCCGAGCATAGCGCGATAAAGGCGAGTGCCGTCCGTCTTGCCGCGGCAATAAAGAAGATTATGCGCCCCCTTATTCAGGATGAAATAAGGCAGGATGAAGACGGCACGCCCATCGCGGCATATCACACGCGCACTCTTCCCGAGGCACTCATCGGCACGGTTTTTGACGAGCTTGCGGTTGCAGAGCGCGAGGTGCTTGTATCAAGGCAAGACAAGACCGCACTTGCCTTCGAGCGGCAGAAAATAGCAAGAGAATACCTAAGACATCTCAAAAAGCTCTATTCTGCCATAGAAAGATTTGACACGGGGTACGAGCTGTTCGTATTTCTTTACGGTGATGAGATAAATATCAAGATTTTCTGCATCGACACGGCAAGGGCTCTGTCAGAGCGGCTTTCGCTCGGCAAAAGTGCGGTATTCTTCTCCGGCACTCTGACGCCGCTTGAATTTTACAAGCACACCCTCGGCGCGGATAGCTCTGCTGAAATTCTGACGCTTCCCTCACCCTTCGTCAGCGAGCAGCTTGGTGTTTATATAATGGATAAGATAAGCACGAGAATTTCCGAGCGCGAGGACACTCTTGGCGCGGTATGTCGCACTATTGCCGCAACCGTAAGCGCAAGGCGCGGAAACTACATCGTGTTTGCCCCGTCGTTTGCCTATGCGAAAAGGCTTCACGCCATCTTCGAGAGCAAGTATCCGAAGATTAAGACCATTCTTCAGCGTCCTGATATGACGGCTGACGAGCGGCAAAAATTCCTTGATGAATTCTCACGCGATACCGAGCATTATCTGATAGGCTTCTGCGTAATGGGCGGAATTTACGCAGAGGGCATTGACCTGACGGGTGACAAGCTTATCGGTGCTATCGTCGTCGGTATAGGAATCCCCCAGCTTTCCTTTGAGCGCGAGGCAATCGCGGCTTATTACGAGGAAAAGCTTGAAGAGGGAAAGCAGTATGCGTATATTTACCCCGGTATGAACCGAGTATTTCAGGCGGCAGGCAGGGTTATCAGAACCGAGGATGACCGAGGCGTAATAGTTCTGATAGACGACCGCTTTGACGATCCCTTATACAGAAAAACCGCGCCCTCACTTTGGCGCGGCGCGATGAAATTTTTGCCGGATGCTACCTCGCTTAAAAATGCTCTTGATAAATTCTGGTCCGCGCATAAGGATTAAGCAAAATCCAAGCATTTGACAATAGTTATTTACAAATAAAAGAAAAAACACGGTGTTTAGCGTGTTGCCCGTTGAGGGTAACACGCATCGAGATAAATCCCTTGCGGGATTTTCGATATGTTGCTGACGCAACTCGATATGCCTGCGGCTCGATATGCTCTTGCATTTCTCGCATATGGCGAGATATGTCAAAAGCGAGAGGGATTTATCTCATATCGAACTTGCGCGAAGCGACAATATATCGAGTTCGAGTTAAGCGAGAACATATCGAATTCATCTTTCGTGAACATATTTCACGAAAGGGAATATATCGACAGAAAAAATGAGAGCAAGAATAGAGGAACCTTATCCTTTTACTCTTGCTCTTTTTCTGTTAAATGAAATCGTGGCGATGCCACGAAGAAATCTTCACTTCGTTCAGAAGAAATCCAAGGTGCACCTTGGATGAAATAAATCCGTCTTACTTACAACCCTGCGTAGCAGGATTTCATCGCGTGAGCGATTTCATCCACCATAGGTGGATTTCTTCCGTGGGGGACGGATTTAACTGCGTGATTTGTCCGTTAAGGACATCACGCCAAGTATTAATATTCGCGTACCAAGGCAAGCGTCAGGGTTGCAGAGCGCTCTGCCGCGATGGGAAGAAACTTTGCATAATCCATACCCGACCCCTCGTCTGCCGAATCGGATATTGCGCGGATTACGGCAAATGCAGTACCGTTGACGAAGGCTACCTGCGCTACCGCACAGCCTTCCATCTCGCACGCATCGGCATCAAAGGTATCTACTATCGCGCGCTTATCCTCTGCTGACGAAACGAATTTATCACCCGTAGCAATTATGCCGAGTCTTGCACGGTAGCCGAGTGAGTCGGCAGAGTGCATAAGTATCTCGCGCGCTCTGATATCGGTGTCAAAGAAAATCTTATTGATTCCCGATACAAGTCCCTTGGGGTCACCGAGGGGGGACGTATCCATATCGTGCTGAACAAGGCAGGTTGCCACAACTATATCGGTAGGTGAAATTCCGCCCTTCAGCGCACCGCCAACACCCGTGTTTATGATAAGGGCCGGTGCGTAGGCGAGAATCATAGTCTGCGCGCAGGTTGCCGCAAACACCTTGCCTATTCCGCATCTTACCACGCACACGCGCTTGCCGTCATAAAGACCTTGGGAAAAGTCGTATGCGCCGACGCGCTCACGTTTGACGTCGGTGAGGACGGATAATATTTTTTCTATCTCGGCATCCATAGCGCCGATTATTCCAACATCACATTTCTCTTTAAGCATTTCTTATTCCTCAGGATAAACAAAATGGGCGGGCGCGCCATCAAGCGCTGCAAGATAACGACGGCATTCTGCCTTTGCACATTCAAGGTCAAGCTCAAGATAATTTCCGCACTCAACTCTTGATTTGCCGAAAATCTCACCCTCGTGCGAGATTATCTTCTTTAAAGTATCGCGCACGACCTCAAGCACCGTCAGGTTGTCAGCATCTCTTACAAGAAGATAAAAGCCCGTCCTGCAGCCCATAGGACCGAAGTACAATACGCTCTTGCCTATATTCGACGAGCGCACGTAGGTCGCAAACATATGCTCAACCGAGTGCATGGTTATATTATCCATATAGTCGCCCTTGTTAGGCACTCTGGTGCGAAGGTCGTAGGTGGTAACGTCACCGTCGATACGCGACACGTAGATGTTCGGCAGGATATAATCGTGGTTTACGGTAAATGACGCAATTTTTTGTGGTGTATTCATACTTGACTCCTTAATTTAAGGGGCTGAGTCATTAAAAATTCAGCGAAATCAAAACTTTAAAAGGCTTGTCTTGTGAATTTTTAATGCAAAGCTCTTTAGAGAGGATAGCTTGATTTAGAGGAGAAATCGTTGGCTGACGAGTGTAAATCGTACGAGTGTACGGTGAGCGAGGAAACGACGATAGAAAAAGAGCATAAAAGGGGAAGAATATTAAAATTCTGCCCCTTTTTTTAACAGAAGTACAACACTATAAAGCAAAGTTTTTGTATTTTTGAGTAGATTCCGCTCTTTTTCGGTTATACCTAAACGAAGCAGCCTGCCTGACGGTTAATATCAGAATACGAGCTTTGCCTCGATGTAAGCGGCAACCTCGTCAATAGGAAGTCTTACCTGCTGCATAGTATCTCTGTCACGGACGGTAACGCATCCGTCGGTCTCGGAATCGAAATCGTAGGTTACGCAGAAGGGCGTACCAATCTCGTCCTCGCGGCGGTATCTCTTTCCGATAGAGCCCGTTTCATCAAAATCAACCGCAAATTTCTTTGCAAGCTTGTCAAACACCTCAAGCGCCTTGTCAGAAAGCTTCTTCGAAAGAGGAAGCACAGCCGCCTTGTAGGGCGCGAGCGCAGGGTGAAGTCTGAGAACTACTCTTGTATCGTTTTCGGAAAGCTGTTCCTCGTCGTACGCGTCAACAAGGAAAGCAAGCGCAACTCTGTCTGCACCGAGCGAGGGCTCGATAACGTAGGGCGTGTATCTCTCATTGGTCTCAGGGTCAAAGTAGGTCATATCCTTGCCTGAGAATTTCTCGTGCTGACCGAGGTCGTAATCGGTTCTGTCGGCAACGCCCCAAAGCTCGCCCCATCCGAACGGGAAGAGGTACTCAAAGTCGGTGGTCGCCTTGGAGTAGAAGCAAAGCTCCTCGGGATCGTGGTCGCGAAGTCTGAGATTCTCGCCCTTCATACCGAGGTCGAGAAGCCACTTGTGGCAGTAGCTCTTCCAATAGTTGAACCACTCAAGGTCGGTTCCGGGCT
>JAZKYE010000060.1:0-71572 GCA_045611965.1 Eubacteriales bacterium | reverse complement strand
CTTCCTGCTGATGCGCGACCTTTATTCCACTCTGATCAAGGTTGGCAGTACCAACATGCCGAATACCAAAGACTTCTTTCTGAGCACAACATTACACAAAGTATGTCCCGAAAAGGAAACTGTATGGATAACGGCATAATGAAAAACTTCTTTGGCAGGTTAAAAGTTGAGATGTATTACGGTGAAAAATTCGAATCCCCTAGGGGATTCATTGAGAAGTTGGAAGAATACATACATTACTACAACAACGAAAGAATTTCCTTAAAACTAAAAGGAATGAGCCCAGTTCAATACCGAGCTCATTCACAAGCAATTTAATATTTAATTTTGTCTAAACTTTTGGGTTCACTTCAAAATTCTCTGTTCTTTTTTGATTAGGTATCGTGCTTATATTAGCGGCTTATTTTGATACGGCGCTTTGCTCGCTCTTTTATCATCATCCCGTCAAAATAGGCGTTTTCCTTCGGTATCCACTCGTCGAAGAAGCGCTGTGCCATCGCAGGTGAGTTGCGTGCGAGGATGCGCTCGCGCTGGTAGTCGCTGTCAATATCAATGAATACAGAAAGGTCGTAATATTCCCCGAACGTCTCGTGCATAGAGTAAACACCCTCGATGACCGTGAGAGGTGTTTTTTCTACCGTTACGGTATCAGCAAGCGACTGTGTATTACAGTCATAACACCTATACTGTACGGTTTTGTTTGCAGAAAGAGGCTTTACAACCTCATCTGAAAAGCGTTCCCTATCTATATTTCCGCCAACCTCGGCAAGCCTTTGCTTCGTGCGTTGCTCAGGGCGCAGAAAGAAATCATCCATATGAATGACCGAGCATCCGTACACCTCGCGCAGTATCTCGGCAAGGGTGCTTTTACCGCTTCCAGCACCACCCTCGATACATAGCACGGTAGAAGAGCGCTCTGAAAGATATTTGTCTATCACAGTAAATAGCCCGATATTATTTGCATAGCGGTCTGCTATCACGCGATAGGCAGGGCTATACTCTATATGAAAGCCCTCGCTGTGCCTGACGGCAGGATACCCCGCGCTCTGCCACGCGGCGGCTTCCCTATCAAGCTCTTCAGGGTCAAGCGGAATTTCCCCTGCCACAGCAAGCTCGCGTGCCGAGGACAGCATATCGGAAAGCGCTTGCACACCCTCGCCCCTGATATCTGCTGTCAAGCAGAAAAGGCGCGCGAGAGTCTTGGGCGAAAGCCCCTTATCAATAGCCGACAAATGCACCCTGCTATACTGCCGGGCGAGCGGCTCAACGGTAAGCGCGCAAGGCTGCTTCATACCTCTATGCTCTTCAGTAATACGCGCAAGCACGCTATCATAATCTGTCACGAGATGCTCGGCACCAAAGGCACTCTGGTATATATATTTAAATAGGTCGCGGCACGAAAGCGCAGGATAAGCGCGGCAGTGTGCGATAAGCATATCACGAACGCAAGCTCTCATCTTTTCCCCCAAGGACACGGATTTATATTACTGATTTTATCATATATCAACACTAAAATCAAGTGATGTGCTACGGAATAAAGCGAAAAACGCACATAAATCCGTCTGAACGAAGTGAATATTTCATCGTTGCCTTATGCGATTTCATTTTTTTCCAAAAAGGATTGCATTATTCTGTCTGCGGTGCTATAATCTATTATAGAAAGCGCGTATGCGCTTTTAATAAAAATATGAAAAGAGGGCACGAAAATGAAGAAAATTCTCTCACTCGTTGCTGTGGCTCTGCTCGTTGCGCTTTGCGTTTTCGCACTTGCGTCCTGCGGTGAGCCCGCTGAGGTTAAAATCGGCGAAAACGGCAACTGGTTCATCGGCGACACCGATACCGGTGTAAAGGCGGCAGGTACTGATGCACAAAACGTTACCATCGGTCAAAACGGAAACTGGTTCATCGGCACTACCGATACCGGCGTTAAGGCAGCAGGTACTGATGCACAAAACGTTACCATCGGTGAAAACGGCAATTGGTTCATCGGCACTACCGATACTGGTGTTAAGGCAGTTAGTGGCAAATATGTGGTTAACGTTGAATCAAGCGTAGAGCTCGACAAGTTCACGGGCGAAAACGTTGTTACAACCGTGATTACATATAGCGACGGAACGACTGAAACGCAGAAGAGCGTCGCTGCTCAGAAGGTTGAGTCAATTTATCTTACCTCATTTACAGGCAGAAGCTACGTAGGCTATACCCCTGCACTCATGTTAAGGGTGCACACACAGAGCGGTTCCTACACTAAAATGGTCACCGACGATATGTACGTCGGCGCAAAGCCTGATTTCAACACGCCCGGCACGTACAAGTTTATGCTCGCATACGGTGGCAGATATACTTCTGAAACTATCACCGTATATAGTGCTGATGGCGTTGTCCTTAAGAGTGTTCAACCTGATTTCGGCAGCATCCGAATCGGAACGAGCGCGAAGGACTGCTTCCTGAATGCGAATTTCATAATTGATAACAACAATCATGACAACTACCTGGTATCTATGGCTGACTGCACCGAGCTTAATGTTAGCGTCTTTGACAAGGCTGGAATCACAGAGTTCAGCGGAAAGTATAAGAATGTCACTTTCAAGAGCAACATCGTGGTCTATGACCCTGCGGTTAACAATATCAGCTCTATCAGCTTCAATTCAGGACTTCCCACTATTCCCGTTGGGGCTGATGCTACTATGCTTAAGCAATTTTTTGATACTAACCTTGTAGGTGGCCCTGTTGATATTAATTTCTATGAGGCGATGTTTGGCAGTCCGTCCATGTCCGCTACCGTAACCCCTGATATGATTGATTACTCGACGGTAAACACCGCCGTTCCCGGAAGACATTACTTCTCCTTGACCGTTGATATTGACGGTATCGGACAATGCACAGCAACCCGTTCTGTTGAGGTTGCTCCCGATATGTCCTCAGCAATCATTACCGATATCCTTTCGGCCACCAATTCTACGATTTCAGGATTTTTCGGAGGCCTTGAGCTTTATGACAACGGCTTCGCAAGATTTAATGGCTCAGCCATGGATATGGGCTATTTAGCATATACGATAAACGAGAATGTTCTTACCGCTAAAACGGGTGTGGAAATCCTCTGCTTCACCATAGATACTGTTAACGACACCTATGAGGTTCTCGCGCCCGCAGGCACCGCAAGCGCTACCTATGTAAATGTGGATATAGGTATGAAGGTATTTAAATATGCCGATTACATTGTTATCGCTACGTATTCACCTGCACAAGGCGATACGCCTGAGATGGTTCTCCCCGTATACTGTGTTCCCGCAAGCGTTCTTGTTAACAATACGCTTTCAGTTTCCGGTATGACCATAACACTTAACGCAGACGGAACAATTACCCCTGACTAATTCTATTCTTTTAGCACAAATAAAAAAATGTCATATGCAACCGAATTCGGTTGCATATGACATTTTTATTTCAATATTTTTCGAATTATATAAAACGCGAGCCGCTTCGGCAGGATGCCGAGCAGAAGCAAGAGCGGATTTCTGTTAATAGCATATGCGAAGCGCGGGTGCTTCTTTTCTATAATTGATAAAGCACGCCCAGCGAGCTTTTCAGCAGGGATGCACCTTGCCTCAACACGCTCTACTATTGACTTAAAACGCTCGGCATTTACCTTGTAAAGCTCTGTGCTCTCGCAGAATTTGTCAAGCGCGTCGCAGGATGCGCCAAGCATTCCCGTATCAACAGCGCCTGCGCGAAGAACACTTACTGATATATCAAGAAGCTGAAGCTCCATACGAAGCGAGTAGGCGTACTTATCAAGCGCCGCCTTGGTAAGCGCATAAATTCCCGTAAAGGGCAACGGGTCGAGCGAGGCAAGCTCGCTTGTGGTTATAAGTATTCTTGACCCCTCGCAAAGCAGAGGCATCACCGCGCGGTTAACACGAAACGCACCCGTGAGGTTTATCTCAACTATGCGTAGGAAATCCTCATCACTCATCTCGACGAGAGAGTTCAGCATATAAATCCCTGCGAAATGTATAACGGCATAAATCCTATCGGTATGCGAGCGGATTTCAGAAACAGCGGCACAAATACTGTCCTGTGAGGTGACGTCAAGCTCTATCGGGATAACCCCCTCGCTCACCTCACCTACTGTTTTGTCGCAGGCAAATACACGGTATCCTGCCTCGGCAAGCGACTTAACCGTAGCGCGTCCCATTCCGCCGAACGCGCCCGTAACAAGCACGGATTTCATTAAGCCTTCCCCCTTTTTATTTTCTGATTAATTTGGTCTTATCATCAAAGCACGCAAGCATTTTCGTGCGCTTGTGACAACCTTTAATTACATATTGACCGTCTAACTATCATATATCCCGTCTTGTCAAGAAGCCAATACGCGTCATCGAGAAGCTGATAGTCATATTTGATTACATCCTTGGTTACCTCTTCGACACCGTCGCGTATTGCGAGCATGCGTCTATATTCACAAAGCCCTGCGAAGGTTGTGAGGTTGCCGTGGCGGCGGAACTCATAGCTCTTTCCGTTGGTATGCTTAACTACACCGTCTATCTCTGCCATCTCGTCAAGAATTTGTCCTTTCGTCGCAGGTATCATACCCTTGCTTATCATATACGAATTCCAGCGAAGATGCTCGTGGATAGCCATATTCCGTCTGCGCGAGTCAAGGAACACAGTTGTGTAATGAATAATATCCTTTCCGTCTGCGCGAAGTCCGTAATAAGCTCGGTCTGGAAGGTCCCTGCCTGCGTAAACTGCGAGGTACTCGTCGTTTGACATACCCTTTTCCCCCTCGCGCTTTACATAATCAAGCCCCATCATATGTAGCTTTGATTTCAGGCTCAGGCAACAGTAAAGGCTTGAATCACGCTCGGTCTGCGTCTTTTTAAGATACCAATCGCGGTTTGCTTCAGCCCTGATTTGCTCTACCGTCTGCTCGGTGAGCGCATCGTCACCTAATTCCTTAATTTTGCTCTCGACTGCGTAAATACTGTCGCGAAGCCTTGCCATTTTAAAGATTTCGTCAGCACAGATTTTACCAATGTCGTACACGCTCTCGCTCTCGTTAGCGAAGATAAAGCAATTCCTCTCATCAAGCAGGGATGAGCCCTTATACGACCTTCTGATTTTGACGAATACATAGAGGTTCTTACAGCCCCATTCCTTTGCCTTTGCAAGCAGCTTTTGCGCCATATCTATATTTTCAAGATCAGAGCCGTATGCGATAATGATAAAGCTTACGCCGTTTTCAGACGAGCTGACTGCGCGTCTTACAGAGCTGTAAAACTCGGTATCGTTTACGTCGAGGGTGTAGTATTTTTCCTCTGCGGGATGTTCAGGCAGAGCCAGATAATCCTTTGGATTTATATCACGAAGCTCGTTCTTGAAGCGGTTGTAGGTGTGGTTTAGATTTTTATTATTCTCGGCATTTTCCTTATCAAAAATATGGTAGGTCACCTTTTTCAGCACGCACGCGTCGCGCTTTGTAGCCGTTACAAACTGGTTGTTGGCAACCGAGGTCAGAAAAATCTGACGGTTAGTCTTACCGAAGCCTATCATTACCGCGTTTATATCAACACCCTCGCGCACGAGCGAGGTTTTGTAGTCGATATGCTTTGCGCTCATAAAGCGCGTGAAGGGATATCTGTCAACGAAGTCCATAGCTATCTTCTGATACTTGTTGACATAGCTTATGCAGCCGAGTCCGTCGGACACGAGGTCCTCGTAAATCGCCTCGTATCGAGGGTCACCGAAAACGAAAATTCTGATAGTCCCAAAGCAGGACGAGCGCTCTTCATCCGAAAGCGACCTTATTTCCTCAATAAACATTCTGCCTATCTCGATATTCTTCTCATCGTCAAGGGTGTTTACAACGATAACGGTTTCACCCCTGCGACGAAGCGACGAGACAACAGCCTTTTTCACCGTCTGGACAAACGAGAGCGTCTGCATAAATCCCACATTCTCAACATAAAGCGAGAAGGCATCGGTGTCGCTCACATTATCGACGATAATTTTAGCGCGGGACTTCTCACTCTTATACACAAGACGGCTCTGCTCGTTGTTGCCAAAAATCATAAGCCGGTCATCGCCTGAAAATCTGAAGAGAAGGTTTTTCCTAAAGCCCCACAGATGCTGATTTGCAAGCGACATCGCAAACATAATTGCGTTAAGTCCGACGAGCACAAAGCAGAAGTAAAGCGTAAACGAATAAAGCGCGCTGTCCGCCATAAGCTCTGCCACGGGGTCAACCTCATATTTAAGCACGACGAGGTCAACTATTCTTCTTATACTTAAAAAGAAGGAATCAATAAGGCTCTTGCCAGAGTAGTTGATGCCGACGAAGTAAAGCGGTATTGCAAAAAAGTAAATCAGCACGCCCTTGCCGCGCTTAAATCCGCGCAGGTATTTTATCGCATCAGCACGCGACCTTGCGACAAGATTGCAAAGCACCGACACAAGTCCTGTCGCCATCAGGGTTAAGGACACCCAAGTGACGATATTTATAACAAGCATAACAAATCCCCCTATAAAGAATTCGTATTATAAGTTAGTATTGACAATAGTAGTTTACAATAAATGGGTAAAGTCAGTCGGTTTCACCCTGATAAAATTTATACCTTATCTTGTGTTTTTCAAAGTAGTCTATCCCATCAAAGCCCTCACCGACTATCACAGTACAGCATCTGCTTTCAAGAAAAGCATCGCTTTCTATTTCGGTTTTAGGATTTATAATTCTCACATACGAAAGCGAACCGCACTTCTGGAAAGCACGCTTGCCTATTCGGTCAACGCCCATCGGCACGTTGAAGCCTTGTAGTGACGAGCAGGCAGAAAAGGCGGCGTACGGAAGGATATATTTCAGTGACGGAAGCAAGACTGTGTGAAGCGCAGTACAGCCACAGAATGCACCGTCGTCAATTCTCGTTACGCGCGGTGCGTTCACCTCTTCAAGCAAAGCACAGCCTGAAAAGGCGTAGCCGCCTATGTATTCAAGCGAGTCAGGCAGAGTTAGCTCACAAAGGCTGTCGCAGCCCGAAAAGGCGTAGCCCTCAATAGTGCGAAGCTTATCGCAAAGGTCGATATTGGTAAGCGAGGTGCATTTAAAAAACGCGCAGCCCTCTATCACTCTGACACCCTTCATTCCCGTCACCCGACAAAGCAGCCTGCATTCCTTGAACGCCTCGCTATCTATCATCTCAACCGAATCGGGTATATGAATTTCAGAAATACTCTTCCTTAAAAATGCGTTAACGCCGATATACACAACACCATCAGGCAGGGTTATCGAGCAAAAATCCCCCGCACCCTTAAACGCATTATTGCCGATTATCCTGACACCGTCAGCAAGTCCTGCATCAGCATTAAAATCCGATGTCGTCGAGTGCAAAATCATATACGGATTTTTCATCGAGCCTAAGTAAATCGCCCCAAGATGCTCGGTGCGGCGAAGCCTTGTACAGCCGCTGAAAGCACCCATTTGAGCACTCTTCAAGCCCTCAGGCAGATAAACGTATTCAAGCGATGTGCATCCCTCAAAGGCGTATTCGCCAATCGTTTCAACCGTGTCTGCCAGCATAACCCTCTCAAGCGAGATACACCCGGAGAAGCATCTTTCACCAATTTTAGTAACACCCTCAAAAAGGTTAATATCGGAAAGCTCTTTGCAATCAAAAAACATCCTGTCGGGAAGCTCGTCAGCAAACTCAAGTGGAAGCACAGCATAGCGAAGCGAGGTGCATTTAGTAAAAATACCCGAGCCAAGCATAGTGATTTCATTCGGCAACGTTATGCCGCCAAGCGCCGAGCAGTATGCAAAGGCATCCACACCGAGCTCGCGTAAGGACGCAGGAAGTACGGCAGTTTCGAGCTGCTTACAGCCTGAAAATGCAGAGTGACCTATCGACACAAGCCCCTCGGGAAGCGTGAGTGATTTCAGCGCGGTTTTTTCAAACGCCCTCTGCCCAATCGACAAAAGTCCATCGGGTAAAGCTACTTCCTCAAGCGACGAGCACTCGTCAAAGACGGCATCGCGGATATGCCTTACCGCCCTTGGCAGACAAATCTGACGAAGGCTCTTGCACCTAAAGAACGCGCCCTCGCCTATCTCATAAATATCGTCGTTAAATACCACCGTCGAGAGCGACTCGCACCCCGAAAACGCGGCGTGCGATATGGTGCGAAGGCTCGACGGAAGAATTATAAATTCAAGCTTTTCAGCACAGCAGAAAAGCGAATCGGGAAGCGTGACCATACCCCTCGGCAAATCCGCATAGGTAATCCTGCGACAGCCGTAAAATGCCCCGTCGGCAAAAATGCCGTAGCCTGCGTCGGGTATAACCTGCGTGACCTGCTTGTCCTCAGGACCTGCGACGAGAAAGTAGGGGTTGTTATATGACGGAAGATACGCGCATCCACCAGAGTAGGTGTACTTCAAGCTCTCGCAGTTAATGAACGCCATCTTACCCACGCGCTGAAGGCTGTCGGGCAGGGTTATATCGCAAAGACTGCTCGCACCGTCAAAGCACATGCTTCCTATCGAAAGCACACCGTCAGGCACATCCACTCGGGTAATCCTATCAGAATTAGCGAAGGCAAAGCTTCCAAGAAATCTGCAATCCTTATGAATGATAACCCCGTCATCGCCCTCGCTCTTGTACTCGGCAAGATAGAGATAGGGGCTTTCATCACATCCAAGATACTCGCCCTGACAGTAACTGTTGTAGCGCAGACGTGAGCATCCCATAAAAAGATTATCGCCAACTGCCGTCAGCGTTTTAGGAAGCGTGACGTTTTCAAGCGACTGACACTCGGAAAAAGCCTCTCTGCCAACCCAAGTGACACCCTCGGGAATATTAATCCTGCGAAGTCGAGAGCACAAGGAAAAAGCGCCGTCAGATATTTTACGAAGCGTCGTCGGAAGCTTTATCTCTACCGCATCTGAATACATAAACGCATCAGGGCCTATGGTGTGAATTCCCTCGGGCACGGTTATATAGGACTCATCCCCAGAGTACACGATAAACACACCGTCTTTTATATAGTATCCCTCTTCTTCGGTCACAAGCGTCACCCCTTTCTTGTTTGGTTAAGCCAAAATGCTTCTATATGTAAATAATGGTTATTATTAATGCCGTTTTTTCTGATTAATATTGCAGATTTTTCGACACCTTTATTAAAAGCAGCGACGCAGAATCCTGCTTTATCAGGCAATCCGCGCCGCTGCTAATTAAGTATTGTAATGCAAGATAAATTCAAGGTTGAGCTTACTCGTTATCCTTCTTGATGAAATCCTCAAGGGTCATCATACCCTTTGCAAGCATAAAGAATCTGTCGTTGTAGCGGTCAACGGTGGACGCCGAAACATAAATCATCTTCTCAAGAAGGTCGTACGAGAGCACAGAGTTTGTGTAAGAGGTGGTAAGTCTGAACGCAACCTCACCGTCGTTGATATCGTAATCAAACGAGCCGTTGATCATTCCGTAGTTTGCAACGGAAGTCGCAATAGCGCCCTCAATCCTCTTGTCCTCGGGCATATTAAACTGAAGCTTTGAACGCAGCTGAACTACGTCGTAGTCAGGCATAACTCTCATTATAAACTCTACGGGAAGATCCTCGCCGCGGATAGACGCGCTGATAAACATCTTCTCATCATCCTGTGCAAAGTTCCAATCTCTCTCGTTAAGCATCGCAACGAGCGAATTATACACTTCTCTTGCCTTGTTTTCGTTTCCCATAAATTATCTCCTTATTTTTATTTTATTACGCGGGGCGTTGTGCCCCTGCGCTCATCATTAATATTATTTTACACCCGACGCGTGCGAATGTCAATACGTTTTATCAAGGTATATCACTTTTTGAGATTGCCTGCAATAATCGCATCTATTTCGTCAGCGCGAAGCTGATTCTTCTCGACGAGTGCCGAAACGAGCGCGTCGATTACAGCGCGGTTTTCGTCAACGGTTCTCTTGGCAATTTCAAGCTGTTCAAAGAGAATATCGTTGACCTTTGCGCGCACCGCTTCCTCACAGCCAATCATTTTCTCGTCAACCGAGGACAAGCCGAACTCGGGATACATACCGTACGAGCATATCATACTCTCGCAGATATAGGTCGCGCGCTGTAAATCCGCGCTCGGTCCGGTTGTCACGCCCTCGCGCTCACCGTAGTAAACGAGCTCCGCGGCGCGTCCTGCAAGGCTTGTGCGTACAAGCGCAAGAAGGTCGTCCTTGGTGTAGCTTCCCTTGCCCTCGTTTTCACCGCGCTTCATATATCCGCCAAAATCGCCGCGTGCAACGACGGTAAGATAGGTCGGCTTATCACCGCCAAGCCAGCTGAGAAGCGCGTGGCCGGCCTCGTGCCTTGCGGTACGGGTAAGCTCGCTCTTATCCCACTCACGCTTCTCGCCGTAGCCGAAGGTTTCAAACGCCTCGTCGAATTCGACGTCACCGACCTTGCCTGCCTTCGAGCGAATGGCGTTACGCATTGCAAGCTCAATTACCGATTCAAGCGATGCGAGCGACATACCCACAGCACGCTCTGCAATAGAGTCTATCTGCTCGTCGGAAAGGTCGATAATCTTATTCGACTTAACCTTCATCGTTATATACTGACGGCGCTCGTCCTTGGTGGGAAGGTCAACGTAAATTCTTCTGTCAAAGCGACGAAGAAGCGCACCGTCAAGCGCGCAGTCACCGCCTGCCTTAACACCGTAATTGGTCGCGGCAAGCAGAAATACAGGACGAGAGGTGTCTGACTTAAAGCCGTCAAGCTCGGTGAGGAATGCGTTGAGCACGTCGCTCTGCACAGAGCCCGACGAGTGCATTCTGTCCTTTGCGATGGAATCTATCTCGTCGATAAACAGAATAGACGGCGCATAGCGTCTTGCGGTACGGAAGATGTCGTGCACCTTTTTTGCGCCCTCACCTATATGACTGTCAACAAACTGGTTGCCCTCTGCAACGATAAAGGTAACGTCACTCTCGCCTGCAACCGCCTTGGCAAGCATAGTCTTACCCGTGCCGGGGGGGCCGTAAAGAAGAACACCTCGGGGCGCTCTTACACCCATACGAAGGAACTTGACGGGGTTTTTAAGGTAGTCAACGAAGTAGCCAAGCTCTTCCTTTGCATCCTTAGCACCGATGACGTCGTCAAAGCGGATATTGGGCTTCGACACACCGTCGAGAATGTATTTTGCATCGGTGGATTCTGCGGAAATTTTAAGAGAAAGTCCGTAGACGGATATCTGCGCGCACGCACCGTCCTCGCTTACCGACTGATATGTCTTGTAGCAAAGAACTCGGTTCTCACGCGCAAGCTTTAGCATACTCTGCTGACGGTAGGCAATATCACACTCAAGGTCAACGCGCTCGGCAAAATTACCGTCAAGCACGATAGCATCGCGCACGCCCATCTTCGAGAATGAGAACTGTTCCTCTGCGCTTATCTGGTCGCGCTTGTCGCAAAGAACATATACCGCGTTCTGATATCCGTCAAGCACGAAGCTGAGGAAGTCGCGTCCGAGGGATGAAATATCCTCTGCATTAAGCATACTCTTGCCCTTGGTCTTTGGCATATAGAACACATCACAAAGCACGATTGATATATCACGTTTAAAGAGTATATCCTTTGCCTTTGCTATTGTATTTGCTGTATAAACATTAGCATTTGTAATTTTTTGTTTGCAAATCTCTGCCTTTTCAGGTGATGCAAAGATAAGCACCTCGGGTGTCTTATCGTTTTCAAGCAAATCCATAACACCCTTGGGTGTGTTTTCAAGGTCAAGCGAAACCTTGATTTTGCGAATCCTTGAAAGTGCTGAACCGTCACTCTGATTTACAAGGCGAAGAAGCTCAAAAAGCTCTTCGTGGAAGAACGCGTTTGCCCTTCCGCAAACCGTTCTCGCGTCGGCATTTCCACCCTCTGCAAGAAGTATGGTGCTTGCGACCTTGTCCTCTATCTCAACGCTAACCTCGGACTGTCCTGCAATAAGCGCGACGTTCTTTTGAAGCTCTCGCTTGGCAATAGTATAAAGGTGGTTTGCGCCAAGGTGGTTGAACATAACCACGTTACCTGCGGCGAAGCGCGAAAGAATTGCCGCGGGGAAAATCGGGTCCTTGGTGTTGGGATTTTTATCCTCGCCAAGCGCCTTGATGATGGTTTTCTTCGGGATAGACGAGAGGTTGGTCGAATCGTTGCCCTCGTAGAGCGTCTTGCCTGCGTTGGTGGTGAAGATTATTATAGTGTCGGTAAACGATACCTCTTTGTCGCAGTAGGAATCGCGAAGCCTGCCTGCGTCAAGAATCTGTAAGAAAAGATAGATAACCGACAGATGCGCCTTTTCTATCTCGTCAAAGAGAAGCACGCACTTGGGGTTCTTCATTACGAAGCCTGTAACGTTACCCTCTTTTGCATTCTTATAAGAGCCGTCGTTGCCCGTAAACTCGTTGACCGACTGCTGTGAGTCGGAATACTCACTCATATCAAAGCGCTTGAAGGGAAGCCCCAAGCTCTGCGCGAAGGTTTCGGAAAGGTAGGTCTTTCCTACACCGGGGGGGCCTGCAAAGAGGAAGGTTGCGGCAGGCTTTGCCGACTTCTTCTTATCCCCTGCCATAACGAGTGACCTGAAATATCCCGTCGCAAAGGTGTTGATAGCGCCGTCCTGACCGAACACGTTTTCAAGAAGTGCCGCTCTGACCTCTTGCGTTTTCGCAAGCGCCGCTTTAAGGTTGTCGCCGCCCTTTTCATCAGGCTCTGCTACCGTTTGAGCCACCGTCTGCTTCTCGGGCGAAGCCTCTTCCTCTGCCTCTGCCTTGTCCTCGCTTTCGGGGTCTGCTTCAAACATATGGCGAAGGGATGGGAAATCAGCGAAGAAATCCTCGCTGCTCTTTTCCTCGGGCTTCATAGCCGCCTTTATGTAGTCGGTGGGGTATGCAAGTATCACGCTGATATAGTGCGTAAGAGAAATCTCAGAGGCCCCTCTTTTTTCTGCAAGCAGGTTTGCGTTATCGTGCACCTTGCCGAAGTTATAAACGTCCATAAAGCCGCTGACCGCGCCGGGGCGCTTGATATTATCCTTAAGCCTTTGGCTCATATCGCCGGCGTTAATGCCGTTTGCATCAACCTCTTTTACAAACTCTGCCATCTCTGCCTTATCCTGCGAGGAATCAAAGCTCTCCGGCATTTTTCCGTTCTTATAATCCATATAAAGCTTCAAGGCGGCAAGAGTGAATACGTTTGCAGACACACCCTTTATATCGAGCACCTTGGCAATTTTCTGCGAAAGCTCAAGACAGTATTCCGTAAGCCTACTCTTTTTAAGCATAACCGTTCTCCGTTTCCTTTTACGCGCAAAGCTCGCGCAAAAATATTTTAAAGATATATCTATTTTAAACAACCTGACACAGTTTGTCAAGTGAGATGCCTACCGCTTAAACACAAACCTTAACGTGGCTGATTCCGCTTTTATCCTTGCTGACGATAAGCTGCTTATCTATCCTCTGACGAAGCTCACCGACGTGGGATATAATTCCGACAAGCCTGCCGCCCACGGAAAGCTCGCCAAGGGCGCGAAGGGCGTATTCAAGCGTATTCTCATCAAGCGTACCAAAGCCCTCGTCAACAAACAAAGTATCAAGCTGTATGCCGCCCGAGCGCGACTGTATCTCGTCGGACAAGCCGAGTGCGAGCGAAAGCGATGCCATAAAGCTCTCGCCGCCGGAAAGTGTACGCACGCTTCTGCTTGATGCCGTAAAGTGGTCAACAACGTCAAGCTCAAGACCGCTTTGCGAACGGTTGCCGAGCGCCTCGGTGCGACGGACAAGCTCGTACTGCCCCGAGCTCATAACCATAAGGCGCGTGTTGGCGCGTGCTATAATTCGGTCAAAGAAAGCGCCCTGAACGTACGCTTCAAGGCTCATCTTTTCCTTGCCTGAAAGCATACCGCCCGCAGTTTCGTAAAGAAGCTTTGCCGTCACCCTTTCTTTGTCAAGCACCTCTGCCTTGTCAAGGCTTGATTTAAGCCCTGAAAGCGCCGTGCGATTTGCACTGATTTTCGAATGAAGCGCAAGGTGAGCTTCCGTCAGCGCACGCCTCTGCTCATCAAGCGCAAGCCCCTCTGCCATAAGCGCATCGGCATCCGTTGCATCGGGCGCTTCGCTAAGAGCCCTTGCCTGCTCGGCAATTCCCGTCTGCCTTGCGATTTCATTTTCACATTCGACAAGAGCATTCTTTGCGCTGTCGATAGCGAGCTCTATCTCTTTTTGGGTGTTTTGTAAACTATTAATAGCATCCTCGGCATCTTTTTTACTTTCGTATTCAAGTCTTGCGCGAAGCTGCTCTTTGGTTTTCTCGGTTGCGCCGCGTTTAGCATTAAGCTCGGCAAGGCTGACCTCGCCTGCCTTTATATCCGTTTCAAGCGAGACTCTTTTGTTTTTAAGCTCGTCAAGTCTTGCCTCTGCAAGAGCGCCAGCGTCAGCCTTTGCCTTCTTCTCTGTCCTCTCGTGCGAGAGTGAGGTATAAAGCTCGGTGTGCTCGCAAAGCTTGCGCTCTGTCATAGCGCGTAGTTCACCTGCCATAAGCGCGTCCTCGGGCGAATTTTCACCACGCCATCCGTCACCGAAAAGCGCATCCGCTCTCTCGCTCGCAAGCTGTCTTTTTTCATCAAGAATACCGCCTGCACGGCCTGACTCTGCGCTCACGGCCGAAAGCTCGCGCCTTGCTATATCGTGCTCGTCTTTTGCCGCATCAACCTCGGCGGCGGTGGGCGCTGACTCTGCAAGCTTGCATGGCGCAGGATGCGTAGTCGAGCCGCAAACGGGGCAGGGCTCTGCCGCCACAAGTCCTTTTGCGATAATTCCTGCCTGCGCGTCAAGATATGCGCGGTAGACGGCGCTGTATTTCTGCGCCGCCGCGGATTCCTCATTTCTCTTTCGCATATATTTTTCAGCGAGGATAAAAGCATTAGCTTCGGCATCCGCCACCTCGTCAAGAAGGGCGGTCATCCGGCGGCACTGCTCGATAATTTTTTCTGCGCCCAAAATCTCTTCTGCAAGCTCAAGCAAACGGGAATTAGCCGCGCCTGCTTCCTTGACGGTCTGCTCGTCGGACGCGATTTTTCCGTCGGTGCTTGCGACCTCGTCACGAAGCGTCTCTATTCTCTTATCAAGCGCCACCTGCTCGTCATTAATTTTAGCAAGAGAATTTACAAGTCCTTCAAGCTCACCGTAATCCGAAAGCAAAGCCCTTGCAAGCGCTATCCTTTCAGAGAGCGCAGTTATTTCAGACTCTCTTGCCACAGCGATTTTATATGCCTCGTTAAGCGTCACTCTTTTCTCGCCGAGTGACGAGAGCATTTGTCTTGCCTCGCAAAAAGAAGCACGCGCCTCGGCTCGTCTTTTTTCTGCCTCGCACCTCGCGTCGTGCTCGCTCTGCTTCACCGCAAGCTCACCGATGGCTCTCTCGCACTCGGCAAATGCCGCCAAATCCTTTTCGATAAGCCCTTCAACGGCCAATACTGCCTCGCCGTAGGGCATACCTGCAATAGGCATTTCACAAGCACCGTCGCCGTCCTGCACAACGCCCGCAATGTACTGCGCTATGGATGCGTCAAGCTCACGGCATTTATCGTTAAGCTCGCTATATCTTTGCTTAAGATTTTCCTGAAGCCGATAGAAGCTGTCTGTGTTAAATATCTTCTGAAAGATTTTCTTTCTTTCATCGGTGGGGGCTATAAGAAGCTTCTGAAAATCCCCCTGCGCTATCATAGCGATTTGCGAGAACTGACTGCGGTCAACACCGAGAAGCTCTATAATTTTCGCGTTGACCTCATTCACACCGTCAACACGCGCACCGTCAGGAAGAATAAGCTCGGCTGACGCACGTTCCTTGGTAAGCCCGTCGCCCTTTGTCTTTGGGCGCATATACTCGGGGCTGCGGCGAACTCGGTAGAGCTTGTCCTTGTAAATGAAGTCAAGCTCGACCTCAGTTTTAACTGCAGGCGACGCACCTCTTGCGCGTAGCATTGACGCATCCCTGACGCTACCCGACGCATATGAGAAAAGCGCGTAGCATATCGCATCGAAGATAGAAGTCTTTCCTGCGCCCGTAGGACCGCAGATGAGATAAATTCCGCTTTTGCCGAGCGAGCCAAGGTCTATTTCCGTCCTATTGGCATAAGGGCCAAATGCGCTGATAACAAGTCTTATAGGTCGCATCAGCTCACCCCCAAATCTTCTCGATTTCGCACAGCACATCCGCGCGCTCGGTATCTGTCATAGTACGGTTATTCTGCGCCTCAAAGAGCGCCGCAAAAAGCTCTATCGGGCTCTTTTCCTCGACGTCAAATGCCACGTCAAGCCTTGCGTTTGTTCTCGTTCTCGTGTTGTCGTAAACGAGCGACATAAGATTTTTGTATATAACCCGAAGCTTGTTTACAGCATCGGGAATATCGTCCTCATCAGTAAGAGTTATATGCACGTACGCGTCACGGAAATCCTTGTCAAGATAAAAATCTCTCGAACAAAGCTCGTCGTATTTTCCGCGAATGGCATACATATCGGTTTTAGGTATAAGCGGTATATTTGTAACCTCTACTTTACCTTTTTCGCGTATTTCAACCAAAGAGAGCGACTTTTTATTATCGACCTCTGACAAGGAATATTTAAGCGGTGAGCCGCTATATCTGATATTGTCAGCCCCTGCGCGCTGTGAGAGGTGAAGGTGTCCGAGCGCCACATAGTCAAATCCCGAAAGCGCATCGGGGTCAACGTTGTCCGTGCCACCGACAGAAATTTCCTCAGAATCACACCGTGCCGAGCCACCGACAAACTGATGCGTCACAAGCACGCATCTGCCCTGCGTATCCACGCACGAGCGGTCAAGGGCTACGCGGACGGCATCGGTGTAGCTTTCGACAGTCGCATCGGGGAAATAGCGTCTGACGTGGGTGGGCTTTACAAAGGGCAGAGTATATACCGTAAGGTCACCGTACTCGTCGTGAAGTGAAAAGGCTTTTACCTCGCCCTCATAGACACCGTGGATATGAATGCCCCCATCCTCGATAATGCGAGAGGCAAAGCCGAGGCGCTCGGGCGAGTCGTGGTTTCCGCTAATGACAAAGGTCCTTACGCCGAGGTCCTTAAGTCGCGTTAAAAAGGCATCAAAGAGCATTACCGCCTCGGCGGTCGGAACGGGCTTATCATAAACGTCGCCTGCTATAACGAACGCATCAGGACCGACACTCTGTATGACCTCTATGATTTTGTCAAGAATATAGCTCTGCTCATCAATCATAGAAAACTCGTTTACACGCTTTCCTATATGTAAGTCAGAGGTGTGAAGCAGCCTCATAGCCCTATCCCCTTTCTGTTTCCTTTGATCTGCTTTATGGCTCGTCAGCCTCTCGCCACGCCCGATTTGCGCGCCGCCTCTATAACCGCCGCGCTTACCGCATAGGCAACCCCCTTGTCAAGCGGTGAGGGTATTATATTGGTTTCCGACACCTCGCCTACATACTCGGCAAGTGCCATAGTTGCCGCGCGCTTCATCGGCTCGTTAATATCGGATGCCATACAGTCGAGCGCACCGCGGAATATACCTGGGAATGCGAGAAGATTATTTATCTGATTCGGGAAGTCCGAGCGTCCCGTGCCTACGATTTTAGCACCTGCCGCAAGTGCCTCGTCTGGCATAATCTCAGGCGTGGGATTTGCCATCGGGAAAACTACGGCATCCCTTGCCATAGACCTTATCATATCCTGCGAAACAATGCCAGGGGCACTGACACCGATAAACACATCAGCCCCAGCCATAGCCTCAGCAAGTGTGCCGCGTATGTGCTCTTTGTTGGTTATTTCAGCAAGCTCTCTGTGCGCTGGGGAAAGCGTCGCATCGCCCTCACAGATAATGCCGAAGCGGTCAACCATCACAATGCTTGTGCATCCAAGCGAGATAAGATGCTTTGCGATAGCTGTGCCTGCCGCGCCTGCGCCGTTAATTACTATTCTGACGGCTGAAAGCGACTTTCCGACAACCTTAAGCGCGTTAATAAGCGCCGCGCCAAGCACGATAGCCGTGCCGTGCTGGTCATCGTGGAATACGGGTATATCGCACACAGCCTTAAGCCTGCGCTCAATCTCGAAGCATCTCGGTGCCGCAATATCCTCAAGGTTTATTCCGCCAAAGCTTGCCGAAATAAGCTCTACAGTTCTTACTATCTCGTCAACGTCCTTCGTGCCGATGCAGATAGGGAATGCGTCAACCCCAGCAAATTCCTTGAAAAGCACGCACTTGCCTTCCATAACGGGCATACCTGCAGACGGGCCGATATCACCAAGTCCGAGCACCGCAGAGCCGTCGGTGATAACCGCGACGAGATTTTTTCTTCTCGTTAGCATATATGCGCGTTCAGGGTCGTCTGCAATAGCAAGGCAGGGCTCTGCAACGCCGGGGGTATAGGCAAGCGACAAATCCTCTTTGCTTTCTATTTTGACGCGAGATACTACCTCTATCTTTCCGCGCCACTCGTAATGCTTATAAAGTGAATCCTCTCTTATAGACATACCGTTTTTCCTTTCAGACATACATCTTCTCCTTACACCATCTTTTCAGGATGGTAGTGCTCATCAAATTCATCACCGCTCATAAAGCCGAGTAATAGCACCGCCTCTTTTAATGTAATATTTTTTTCGTGTGCAAGATGAACTGCCGCCGCGGTGTTATCATAGCCTATAAAGGGTGTAAGCGCAGTAGCTGTCATAAGCGAATTGTAAAGATTTGCTTTCATTTTATCGACATTAACCTCAATTCCGATGACGCAATTTTCCGCAAAGGAACGAATAGCATCGCAAAGAAGCCTTGCCGAATTCATAAACGAATATATAATAACGGGCATATAAACGTTAAGCTCAAAGTTGCCCTGCGATGCACCGAAGCTAACCGTCGCATCGTTGCCGATGACGCGCGCGCACACCATAGTCATAGCCTCGCATTGCGTGGGATTTACCTTGCCCGGCATAATAGACGAGCCGGGCTCATTTGACGGAAGCGTTATCTCGCCAAGCCCCGTTCTCGGTCCTGATGCAAGCCATCTTATATCGTTTGCTATCTTGACGAGGTCACAAGCAAGCGTTTTTATCGCGCCGTGTGCAAAGCATATCTCGCTCTTTGCCGAAAGCGCATGAAACTTGTTTTCGTCAGGCACATATTCCTTGCCCGTGATGCGCGAGAGCTCGTCTGCTACCGCCCTGTCAAAGCCGGACGGCGCGTTAAGTCCCGTACCGACAGCCGTGCCACCGAGCGCAAGCACCGAGAGCCGACTCGCCGCACATTTGAGCATTTCGCAGTCACGCTCAAGAGTTGCGCGCCATCCGCTCACCTGCTGTGAAAAGGTTATCGGGGTTGCATCCTGAAGATGTGTTCTTCCGCATTTAACCACACCCTCTGCCTTGCGTTCAAGCGCGGCAAACGCAAGGGTGAGCATATATATTGATAATGAAAGGTCGCCCTCAATTATATCCCTTGCCGCTATGTGCATAGCCGACGGAAATACGTCGTTTGAGGACTGCGACATATTGACGTCGTCATTCGGATGTAACAGCGTCTTGCCGACCTTGAAGTTTGCGAGGTTTGCAACGACCTCGTTTACGTTCATATTCGTTTGAGTGCCGCTTCCCGTCTGATATACCGAAAGCGGAAATTCATCAAAGTACTTGCCGCCAAGAAGTCGCGTCACCGCATCCTCGATAGCCGCTAGCTTTTCCTGCGTCATTCGCGTAGGCAAGAGCCTTGCGTTTACTCTGGCAGAGGCGAGCTTTATCTTCAAAAGCGCCTCTATTACCTCGCGCGGAATCTTATCGCTTCCTATTTTGAAATTATTAAGGCTTCTCTGTGTTTGTGCACCCCAAAGACGAAGGCTGTCAACCTCAACCTCACCCATCGAGTCACGCTCAATACGATATTCCATATCCATCTCCATAAATATATTTTACCTATATATTTTAGCATAGATTTAACGATAGTGCAAGAAGATATCAATAAAAGAAAGGCAAAAGAGAAAATAAAAATAGCGGACTAAAAAGGCGATAAAAAAGCGGGGCGCTTTGAAGCCAAAGCGTCCCGCACCCCGAAAGCATTTTATGGGGTATTTATTCACCTCTATTCCAAGCTATATCAACATATGTTTTCTTCAGATACTTCGCTGCGATCATAGATACAGAAAGCTCCTCTGCAGAAAAATCCTTTTTATAACTGCCCAAATAAGTCCTTGTCCAGCCGTTTACATTCTCAAACACAACATCAGTCAAATTCTCGCAATTATAAAATGCGCGTTTTGCTATATAATTAGCACTCGCAGGAATAGTAACTTTTGAAAGCGATGTACACTCACTAAAAATATAAGCTCCTATTTGCTCTACGGTATTTGGAATAACCACAGTTTCAATGGTATCGCAACCATAAAAAGCATAGGAATTAATTTTAGTAGCACCAGACGGAATTATAACATTTTTCTGGTACTCTCCGTCATAATCCAGATACAGTTTGCCGTATTTGAGCGGATTTGAAGTGCTTTCATTGAAACCTATGTGACACCATTTTGCCAAGTCCTCTATAACAACCTTTTCCAAAGCCTCACAACCTTCGAATGCATACCTATCTATATACGTAACGCTACCCGGAATATTAATAGTAGTCAGTTTATCGCTGTGATGAAATGCCCCACTATCTATTCTTGTAATAGTATTTGGAAGTACAATTTCAGTAATGCTCTCACAATTAGAAAAAACACCATTCGTTATTTTTTCACCGCTTGTAATGGTTACTTTTGTTAATGTGCTTGGAACATAACTATTCCCCGGATACTGTTCAAGAGAAAACAAATATCCGAAATACGATTGCCCCTCTTTTTGTCCAATAACATATGGAAGCGTGATTTCCTCAAGAACGGGGCATCCTATAAATGCACCTTTTTCTATAGTTGTTATATTATCTGGAATAATTATACTTTTCAATGACATGCAACCAACGAATGCTTTTGATGCTATAGTTTTTACAGGCAAACCTTTGTGTGAGCTTTCAATAACCACACTTGTTGCATCCTTATTCTTATTGGCAGTTAAAATATAATAAGTTTCATCAACCGACAGTCTGTATTCAAACTTACCCTCGTTTCTAACACCTGCTTCATCGTTTTGGTCGCACGAGCAAAGCACGACAGCACAAACTATTAGCATCAATGCGATAAATAGATAAATTGATTTCTTCATTTTACACCTCTTTCAGAACTCGACCGAATACAAAATTGTTTTTACCAATATTTTGGTATGGTTTATATTATATATGCATTTATTTGGTTTGTCAATAGTTTTTACTAATTTCGTGGTATGATTTAGGGTATATACTAATCTTTGGGGTGAAGTATGAAGAATAGAATTAAGGATTTACGCGAGGACAGGGATTTAAGACAAAGCGATCTTTCAGCCGCTACGGGCATCGACCAGAGGACAATATCCAATTATGAAACAGGCAAAACCTTGCCCGATGCATATGCTCTTATTCGTCTTGCGGATTTTTTTGAGGTATCCATTGATTATCTTTTGGGACGCACCGACACTGACGTAGGAACAAGCAAAAAACGCGCCGCATTAATTGACAGCATTCAAAAACAACTCGACACACTTAAACTACTTTAAAAGATATCAAAATTTAATAAAAATGAGGGTATAAGTAAACTATGCGTTACTTATACCCTCATTTTTTCAGAGGAATAACACGACGTGAAAAAAGCGGGGCGCTTTGAAGCCAAAGCGTCCCGCACCCCGAAAGCATTTTATGGGGATTGTTTTTTATTTTCCGCGCACTCACAGTCGTTTTGTTTGCCGCAGGTGCCCGCGTAGGGGCAACCAATGCACCCTTTGCCACGCTTTTTTTGTTTTACTATATAGAACACCGATGCGCCGACTATGAGGACGATAAGGATGGCGGCTATAATTTCAGCAGACCCCATATGCTCTACCTCACGCCGCCGTCACAAGTGGCTTCGTATCGTTGCTTTCGCCCCTGCGCGCTTCGCGCCTTTTGATAAGTATCGCTGTCGCATATATTGCGGCTATTACAAGAACTGCTATCCAGCCGACGATATAGGTCCAACTCTCGCCACGAAGTCCGTCAGTAAAGAGTGAGCCGAAGAAATTCACAAGGAATCCTAACGAATAGCCTACCGAGAACTGAAGTCCGACAGCCGAAAAGAGTACCCTTTTGCTCTTGATTTCAGAGTTCATAGCGCCTATTGCCGCAAAGCAGGGTGGCGTAAAGAGATTAAACATAAGGAACGCAAGCGCGGTTGCCGAAAGCATCGCACCGCCACTTCCCGTACCGAATGCGAGCGCTATCTTACTGACCTCAGCCCCGCTCTCAATAGCAAGAGTATCTGCGCTGAGAAGATTGGTGATGCCGAAGCACACCGCAAGAGTGCCGACGACGTTTTCCTTTGCGATAAAGCCCGTAATCGACGCTGCCGCAAGCTGCCACGAAACGAAGCCGACAACCGGCGCGAATATGTATGCAAACGGTCTTGCCACATAGGCAAGTATAGAGTCATCAGGGTTGTCAACGGGCGAAAGAGTCCATCCGAAGTTCTGCATAACGTGAACGATAAAGTTACAAAGAAGAATTACCGTACCTGCCTTTACAACGAAGGACCAGCCGCGCTGAGCTGTGGTTTTGAGTGCCTTGCCGAGCGAGGGCGCTTTATAATCGGGAAGCTCGATAATGAAGAACGAGCCTCTGGGGCGGTAGCCGTTAAGCGCGTTTATCAGCATAGCGGCAAGTAATATAATCAAAATTCCGACAAAGTACATAAGCGCGCCAACCCACGCAGAGTCACCGAAGAATACACCTGCAAAGAGCGCTATAACGGGCAGCTTTGCACCGCAGGGCATAAAGGGCGCTAACATTGCCGTCGTTCTTTTCTCGCGCTCGTCGCGTATGGTGCGACAAGCCATAACACCGGGGACTGCACAGCCAGTACCGATAACGAAGGGAATAACCGATTTTCCCGAAAGTCCGACACGCTTGAAAATCGGGTCAAGCACGACCGTCGCGCGCGCCATATATCCGCACTCTTCAAGAAGCGCGATGAGGAAATACATAACCATAACCAGCGGCAAAAAGCCCACTATGGCAATAAAGCCGCCTATGATACCGTCAACGAGAATAGATGCAAAAATTCCGTCAGAATTGATAGCCGTGGCAATTAACTCCTGCCCCGACTCAAGCCAGCCGACGAGAAGATTTGCAAGCAGAACGCCAGGTCCGAATTCCCATTGTGAAATCAAAAACACAAGGAACATAACCACAGCAAAAATCGGAAGTCCGATGCGGCTATCCATAAGAATAGCGTCAAGCTTATCCTGCGCGCTATACAAATCCTTTGGGTCTTCCTTCGTCTGCACCGCAAGGACTATGTCCTTGACAAACTCAAATCTTTGGCGGTCAGCCGCCTCTGCCGCTTCCTTATCCTCGCTATATCCGTCAGCACCGTGATAAGGCGCGCTCTGCTCACAGCCCTGAAGCTGTACTGCGGCACACATAAGATCAACGAGTCCCTTAGCGGTAGTTGACACCGTTTCAAATACGGGGCATCCGAGGCGCGCAGAGAGTGCCTGGGTATCTATTTTGCTTCTGCGCTTTGTTGATGCGTCGGTTTTGTTAAGCGCAACCACGACGGGTATTCCAAGCTCAAGAAGCTGTGTTGTAAAAAAGAGGCTACGCGAAAGATTAGTCGCGTCAACAATATTAATAATAACGTCGGGATGCTCGCCCCTGACGTATTCGCTCGCCACACTCTCTTCAGAGGTAAAGGGTGACATTGAGTATGCGCCGGGCAGGTCAACAGCAATTATCTGATTATCCCCTGCGTAACGCGCCCTTACCGAGTGCTCTATTTTTTCGACGGTAACACCCGCCCAGTTTCCGACCTTCTCATTTCTGCCCGTTAAGGCATTATACATAGTGGTCTTGCCGCTGTTAGGGTTTCCCGCAAGTGCAATTCTCACTTGTTATTCTCCTGTCCAAAAAGCATTTAGCTTAATATATATTCTCAACCTCAATTGCATTCGCCAGCGCCTTGTCAATGCTGTATTTTGCATCCTTTATAGCAACCGTACAGCCGCCGCGCCGTCTTGCGGTTACCGAAACGGGCTCACCGCTATACAGCCCGAGAGAAAATAAAAACTGTTCGAGCTCAGCATCCCCCGTGCTCACCGATAAAACCGTCACCTCGTGACCTAAATCACAGTCGTAGAGCGTCATATCGCTCCCCCTTTTTGCGTTGACATTGTTAGTTAGCCTCTGCTAACTACATACAAATTATACACCCCAAGGCCTGAAAAGTCAACCCCTATTTTAATTTTTTTACTGTGATTTTGTATCAAAAAATGAGCCTATCTCACCAAAGCTTCACCACCGCGCGAAATGGCTCAAAAAATGAGACAAAATCGCCTTGACAAACGAAATTTGCTATGCTATACTTATTTCCCCATCAGGAAAATAGCGTGTGGTTGTACCGTTTATGACACACCGTATTCGCTATAATATTTTACACACGCGAAAAATAGAAAAAGGAGAAAGATGATGAGCCCGAATTTTAATGACAGCACCGAGCGCCTCTCAATCGACTGGGACGACCTGTTCACGGACGTGCCCAAGAGTGACGGATGCGGCGAGGTTAAGATGAGCATCGAGGATGCCTTTATTGCCTCACTCAACCACCGAGCGCGCGTTGATATCGAATACATCAGCGAGCTTAGCGGTGAGGATATGAAAACGGTCATTTCCACCTTGCAGGCGCGCGGCGCTATCTACCAGAACCCCCTTAAGTGGCAGGAATGCTACTATCTCGGATTCGAGAGCGCAGACGAATATCTTTCGGGCAACATCCTCGAAAAGATAAACGCCGCAAAGGCGGCAAACGAAGCGCATCAGGGCTACTTCCAGCGGAATATCACAGCCCTTCGCAAGGTGCTTCCCAAGCGCACGAGAGCCGAGGACATTTACGCTACGATAGGCTCGCCGTGGCTTCCCGCCGAGATTATCGACCAGTTTATCGTGCATCTTTTAGGCAAGGCGACCTGCTATTACTACTCAAAGGAATTTCTCTCGACCAAGCACGACGTTGCGACGGGCTCGTGGGAAATCCCCTTGAAGTCAAGGTACGATTACGGCAAGACGCGCGCGCTTTGTAACTTCACCTACGGAACGCGCTTTATGAACGCCCTTGAAATAATCGAATGCACGCTTAACCAGAAGATACCCAAGGTATATGACACGAACACCACGCGTGTGGGTGGAAAAACCAAGACCACGAGAACCCTCAACGAAACCGAGTCCATTCTCGCGCAGGAAAAGCAGAAGCTTATCCTTGAGGAATTTTCAAAGTGGGTGCTTTCCGCCCCCGGCAGAAGGTCAAAGATTGAAAAAATCTTCAACGAGCGATACGGCTGTGTGGTAGCGCGTCAGTACAGCGGCGCGTTTCTTGCCCTTCGTGACCTCAACCCCAAAATAAGCCTTTACACCTATCAGAAGAATGCCATAGCGAGAATACTCTTCTCGCCCAACACGCTTCTTGCACACGACGTCGGCGCGGGTAAAACCTATATTATGGTTGCGGCAGGTCACGAGCTTCGCCGTATGGGAATATCAAAGAAGAACCTTTACGTCGTGCCGAACAGCCTTACGGGTCAATGGACGGATGCTTATCTTGAGCTTTACCCTGATGCAAGGCTTCTCACCGTAACCCCCTCGCAGTTCACGCCAAAGAGCCGTGAGGCAACGATGAGGCTCATACGCGACGGTGACTTTGAGGCGATAATTATGGCGTATTCCTGCTTCGACAGAATTGCACTCAGTAAGGACTACCTGATAGCAGAGCTTGAGGACAAAAAGAAGGAAATCGACGAGGCTCTCAAAAATCCCAAGCGTCAGACCACCGCGCTTCGCCGCAGACAGCACACTCTTGACGAGCAGCTGAAAAAGGCAAAGGGCGAGGACAAGCTTCCGCTTCTTCCGGCAGGCAAGACGCAGGGGCTTATCGGTGACGGTGAGGATGACGGTGACGGTGGCTGCGGTATATACTTTGAGGACCTCGGCATTAATACGCTCTTCCTCGACGAGGGTCACAACTACAAGAACATAAAGCTCGACACTAAGATGCAGCTGCTCGGTGTTTCCGACACGTACAGCTCAAAGTGCGAGTCTATGCTCAAAAAGGTGCACTGCGTACAAAGACAGAATGGCGGACGCGGCGTGGTTTTCGCAACGGGTACGCCCATAACCAACTCGGTAAGCGATGTATATACGATGCAAAGATACCTGCAAAGCGGCGAGCTTGAGCTGCTTGAGCTTCAATCCTTTGACTCGTGGGTAGGTATGTTTGCAGAGAAGCACACCGAGTTTGAGATTGATGTGGACACGAGCAATTTCCGTATGGCAACGCGTCTTTCACGCTTCTTCAACCTGCCCGAGCTCACTAATCTTTTCGCCTCTGTAACCGACTTTCACAAGGTGGACAAGACTAACGAAATTCCTGATTTTGAGGGCTATACCGACATTCTCGTGCCGAAAACCGCCGACTTTGCCGAATATCTTGAGGATATTTCAAGGCGCGCGGATTTGGTAAGGCGTCAGCAGGTGCCGAGAAAGCAGGACAACCTTCTTCTCATAACCACCGACGGACGAAAGGCGGCACTTGATATAAGGCTTGTGAGAAACACTCTCGCCTTTACCACCTCGTCAAAGGTTTACAAGTGTGCAGAGAGAATTGCCGACATCTATTTCAAAACCGAAAAGGAAAGGTGCGCGCAGCTCGTATTCTGCGACACCTCAACCCCCAAGGCAGGCTTCAACATTTACGACGAGCTTCGCTCTCTGCTTGAAATTCTCGGCGTTAAGCCTGATGAAATCGAGTACGTTCACAACGCCACGACCGACACGCAGAGAGGAAAGCTCTTTGCCAAGGTAAACCGCGGTGAGATAAGAGTGCTTATCGGCTCGACCTTCAAGGTCGGTATGGGTGTCAACATTCAAGAGCGTCTCGTTGCACTTCACCACCTCGATTTGCCCTGGCGTCCGTCGGACGTAACGCAAAGAGAGGGTAGAATTCTTCGTCAGGGCAACACCTGCCCCAAGGTTCAGATTTTCCGCTATGTAACCGAGGGAAGCTTTGACGCCTACTCGTGGCAGCTTCTTGAAACCAAGCAGAAGTTTATAGAGGATATTCTCTCGGGCTTCATAACCGACAGAAGTGCTGCCGATGTTGGCGATATATCGTTAAGCTACGGTGAAATCAAGGCTCTCGCGATAGGAAATCCCCTTATAAAAGAGCGAATTGAGTGCGCGAATATGCTGACGAAGTTCAAGCTTCTTCTCTCAAAGGACACCGAAGAGCGCGACTCGCTTCACGCAGAGCTTGCGTCAATTCCCGACAAAAAGCAGCGTCAGGCGCGACTTATTGCCGCCTGCCGTCACGACGTTGAGTATCTTGTCGCCGAGGCAGGGTGCGGAATTGAGCTGTCAAAGGATGCGAAGAACGACTTTCGCGATATTATTGCCGAGGCACTTCGCGACGGCGAGCTTCTTACGGAAGAGCGCACGGTGACGAGCTATCGCGGCTTTGATATCGTGATACCTGCTGGCATGATGCGCTCTGCGCCCTATATCTTCCTCGTGCGCGACGGCAGATACTTCGTTGAGCTTGGCGAGAGTGACAAGGGTATAATTTTAAGAATTGACAACAAGCTCGATAGCTTAAGTGAGCATCTTGAAAGGCTTATTTCGGCAGAAACCGAGCTTAAACGCCGCGAGCGCTCGATAAAGAACGAGCTTAAACGCGAAAACGACTACCTCGAAAGAATAGAGCATTACAGGTCAAGACTTGACGAGCTTGACAGAAGGTTAGGTGTAAAAAATGGCTAATACTCAAAGCAATTTACCGACTCTCTCGGTTGGAAAGGCTGTCGAGGCTCTTTCCGATATTTATATAAAGGTAATAAACGCAGGAATTCCCGTAAGGACTGTGCCGTCTGCTATGCTGTGGGGTGCGCCCGGTGTGGGTAAATCCCAAGGTGTAAGACAGATAGCGAATGAAATTCAGAAAAAAACCGGCAAGCGCGTGGTGGTGACCGACGTGCGTCTGCTTCTGTTCAACCCCATCGACCTGCGCGGTATTCCCACCGCAAACGAGGACAAGACGCTCGCCGTCTGGCTTAAGCCTAAAATCTTTCAGATGGACGAGGATGCCGACACGGTAAATATCCTCTTCCTCGATGAAATTTCAGCCGCACCGCAGAGCGTTCAGGCGGCGGCTTATCAGATAACGCTCGACCGCGTGGTCGGTGAGCATAGGCTTCCTGAAAACTGCATAGTTATTGCGGCAGGAAACCGTCTTACCGACAAGTCGGTGGCGTACAAGATGCCTAGGGCGCTTGCCAACCGTCTTATGCACATCGAAATATGTGCAGACTTTGACTCGTGGATGAAGTGGGCGGTAGAGCACGGAATTTCGTCAAGAGTGACGGGCTTCCTCTCGTTCAGACGCGACCTCTTCTTAAATGAAACGAGAGCAGACGACCTCGCCTACGCTACCCCCCGTTCCTGGGAAATGGTATCAAATCTGCTTTTAGCATCGGGCGGTGATATCAAGAGCGTATATCATCTCGTCGCGGGCACGGTGGGTGTCGGTGCTGCGATAGAGCTTCGTAGCTACTGTGAGATTTACGGCAAGCTGCCTTCTATTGACGACATATTTTCAGGCAAGTGCATTGATATGCCTAAAAGCGCAGACGTACTCTACGCGCTCGTGTCATCCATGACTGAATATGCAAGGAAATGCAAAGGCAACCTTACAAAAATAGAGCATAGTATAGATTATGCGCTTCGTATGCCCCCTGACTTTTCCTGCATACTTATGAAAAACTATATGTATCTTGAAGAGGGCTACAAGCTCAAGCTTATGAAGATTCCTCAATTCGCAAGATGGCTGACTAAGGCAGGTAAATACTTATGACAAACAGCGGTAGAACCACCCTTACGGATGAGAAAAAAAGAGAATATTCAAGGCGGGTTCTGCTCTCAAGAATGCGTGTGTTAAGCTCGCATCCCTTCTTTGGAATGCTGCTTATGCATATGGTTTTCTCGGTTGACGAGGTGCTTGATACGGCGGCTACCAACGGTGAGGAAATTATGTTCTCACCGAGCTTCCTTGACAAGCTCTCTGACTCTGAGGTGGATTTCATACTTATGCACGAAACCCTTCACGCGGCGCTTCAGCATTGCACGCGAGGACACGACTACGAGCCGTTTTTATTCAATATCGCGTGTGATATAGTGGTAAACTCAAACATCCTTCGTGCAAACGGAATGAAAAAGGAAAGCATCACCCTGAAAGAGTTTGGCGAGTCTATGCACCTCGCCCCTGACGGTAAAGAGGGCTATCTCTATACGGCAGAGGAAGTGTATAATATGCTCGCTGACGATGCTAAAAAGAAGATGAGGTCACAGGGCGGCAGCGGCAAGGGCGCATCAAAGGGCGGCTCTGACCAAAGCGATGGCGGCGGTGATAGCGGTGACGGCAAGCGAGAGGGCGCGTCAGGGGGCAGCGGCAGCGCAAGGGGCGCAGGCGCAGGCAAGAGCGGCGGTGACAAGAGTGATAACGCAACCTGGGACGACCACTCGCGCTGGGGCACCTCGCAAGACGAAATTCTCTCTGACAAAATTATAAGCCGCGTCAATAACGCAGAGGCGGCAATAAGGATTATGGACCCTTCGAACAAGCGCGGTCTGCTTCCGCTTTGTGCAGAGAGATTTCTTGACGAGCTTAAAAATCCCAAGTGTGACTGGCGCACGCTTCTTTGCGAGTTTATTGACACCGAGATATGCGACTATTCCTTCTCGCCACCAGACAAGCGCTACGGTGACGGTGACTTCTATCTTCCCGACTACAACGACACCGAGGAAAAGGTCGAGAACATTCTGTTTATGATAGACACCTCTGCGTCTATGTCGGACTCGCTTATCACCGAGTGCTATTCCGAAATCAAGGGTGCTATCGACCTTTTTGAAGGACGCCTTGCAGGTCTGCTCGGCTTCTTCGACGCGAAGGTAGTGCCACCCGTACCGTTTGAGTCCATTGAGGAATTTCGCGCTATCCGTCCCAAGGGCGGCGGCGGAACGAGCTTTGATATAATATTCGAATATGTAAAGAAAAATATGTCGGATGACCCGCCGAAGAGCATAATCATTCTCACCGACGGCTACGCCCCATTCCCCGACGAGCGCGCCGCTATGGGAATTGACGTGCTGTGGATAATCGCGGACAGCAAGGAAGAGCCCAGCTTTGGCAGGTGCGTTTATATCTGATTTTATTGACTTTTCCCAAGGCGTCTGCTATAATTACTGATAGCAGACGCCTTTACTTATAGCGAGGTGCTTTTTATGAATATTTATGAAATCGACAAGAATTTTGCCCCCGTATCCACCGATGACGACGGCACGGTGTTTTTCGATGTGAGAAAGCCACCGTTTAAGGTTTACGGTCTTTACGATTACAAGAACGAGCAGGTGTTCCAAAGACTGCCGGACGAGGTGGCGCATAATGTAAATGAGGGTGTCAAAAACCTATACTTTGACACGGCAGGCGGCAGACTTCGCTTCTCTACCGACTCGTCGTACGTAACACTTTCGGTTGAGTGCTTCCGTTCAAGGAATATGGCGCATATGCCACAGACGGGTATGACGGGATTTGACCTTTATATCGACGAGGACGGGAAAATTTCCCGATACAAGGGCACGTTTATTCCACCCGTAACCGCAAAAGAGAGCTATGCGGCAAAGGTCTGCCTCGGTGAGAAAAAGCAAAGATTTATTACGATAAATTTCCCTCTTTACGGCGGTGTTAAAAATCTTCTCGTCGGTATTGAGAGCGGGGCGACGCTCGGGCAGGGGCTGGCTTATGCAAACGGCAAGCCCGTAATATTCTACGGAAGCTCGATAACGCAGGGCGGATGTGCAAGCCGTCCCGGTAACTGCTATCAGAATATACTCTCGCGCAGGCTCTCGCTTGACTATATCAACCTCGGCTTCTCGGGAAACGGTCGCGCAGAGGACACGATAGTCGATTATATGGCATCGCTTGATATATGCGCCTTTGTGTCGGATTACGACCACAACTCACCAAACCCCGAGCACCTTGAGCGAACCAACCGTAATATGTACAGAAAAATCAGAGAAAAGCACCCCGACATACCATATATTATGATGTCGATGCCTAACTTTGACAAGAACCCCGAGCTTTCAAGAGTGCGCCGCGCGGCAATACTTAAAGCGTACGACGAGGGAACTAGGGCGGGTGACAAAAACCTCTATTTTATCGACGGTGAGCACATCTTCCGCGAGCCGTACAGAGATGAATGCACGGTTGACGGCACGCACCCGAACGACCTCGGCTTTGCCTTTATGGCAGACGAGGTAGAGGCTGTGCTTAAGACCGCGCTTGACAAGGTGCGCTGATTTATTCTTTACTTAAAAGAAGCAATAAAAACACGATTTATGCATTTCCCCTCGGCAAGCCCCCTGGGGAAATGCATATTTTTTAGCGAATTTTTGGCATTTTACGACCAAAAAAACATTGACAAGACAATTCGCGTGTGATATAATTTCTATATTCTTTTATTTTATCATATTAATTTTAAGCGCGCACAAGCCGCGCACGCGAGGAAAAACTATGGCTATTGATATTGCAGTTCTGATACTGTACGCTCTCTCAATGGTGGGCGTTGCTATATATACGAAGAACCGTTCGGGAACGGTTGACGACTTTCTGCTTGCAGGAAAAAAGGGACTTAACGGCTGGTTTACCGCCTTTGCCTACGGCACAACCTATTTCTCTGCGGTAGTCTTTATCGGCTACGCGGGACAGTTCGGCAGAGCCTACGGTCTTGCGGCAGTGTGGATTGGTATTGGTAACGCGCTCATCGGCACGCTTCTTGCATGGCTCGTGCTTGCAAAGCGCACGAAGAATATGACGGCGAGGCTCGGCTCAAAGACGATGCCTGACTTCTTTGAGAAGCGCTTTGACAGCCACGGTCTTAAAATCCTTTCTGCAATAATCATATTCATCTTCCTTATCCCCTATTCGGCATCGGTTTACAACGGTCTGTCAAGCCTTTTTGAAACCGTTTACGGTATTCCGGGATGGGTAGTGATGCTTGCGCTTGCGGCGCTGACGGCGCTGTATCTTTTCTTCGGCGGTTATTTTGCCACTGCCCTCTCGGATTTCATTCAGGGTATTATAATGATAGTCGGCGTCGTGCTTATGATTATCTTCTATATGAATTCAAGCGAGATCAACTGGGATATTTCGGCAATTGCGGACAGCTGGTTTACATTTGGAAGCGAGAACACGGGCATCTTCGGTGACACGGTATCGCTCATCTCGCTTATGCTTCTTACCTCGCTCGGTGTGTGGGCACTTCCGCAGACCATTCACAAGTATTACGCAATCCGCGACAAAAAGGCTATCACGCAGGGTGTTGTCGTCAGCACGGCATTCGCGCTCATCATAGGCGTTGCCGCTTACTTCTCGGGTGCGCTGAGCTTCTTCTTTGACGGTGAGGGCGCGCTTCTTGACGGTGTCAGCGACGGTCTTGTTATACCCACAATGCTAAAATTTGTAATTCCCGTCGGTCTTACGGGTGTTATTGCAGTTCTTATTCTTTCTGCGAGTATGTCAACGCTCTCGTCGGTATCGCTCGCCTCGGCATCGGTTATCGCAGTTGACATCTACAAGGGTTCTATAAAAAAGGATGCTGACGATAAGCGCGTCAATATTGTAATGCGCTCGCTCACGCTCGTGTTCGTCGTGATTTCGGTTGTTCTCGCTATCCTTAATGAAAAATTCAAGCTTGCCGCTATTGCCTATATGATGGGTATAAGCTGGGGCACGCTCGCAGGATGCTTTATCGGCCCTTACGTGCTCGGACTTTTGTGGAAAAGGGTAACCAAGGCGGCGGCATACGCCTCGATTATCACCTCGCTTTCGCTGACGGTATCGCTTATCGTAATATTCGGTATTGTAAAGGCAGAGGTGCTCGCCTTCGGTGAGATTTTACAGCAGGGTGTTGCGTCATCACCGCTTATCGGTGTTATATGTATGCTTGCATCGCTCGCCGTAACCGCGCTCGTCAGCCTTTTCACCAAGGCACCCGACGAGAAGGTTGTCGAGGTTGCATTCAGCAGTCCTATCGAAAACGAAATAATTTAACTTTAAAGAAAATAGATAAAAGGTAAATCACTATGATTTGGTCAAAGGAAGAAACTCTCTCAAGAGAAGAGATAGAGGCGCTTCAGCTTGAACGCCTTAAGGAAACCGTAAAGAGGGTGTACGAAAGGGTTGCCCCCTACCGTAAGAAAATGGACGACGCGGGCATCAGCCCCGACGATATAAAGTCACTTGGCGACCTTTCCCGCCTGCCCTTCGTAACCAAGCAGGACCTGCGCGATAACTACCCCTTCGGTCTTTTTGCCGTGCCAAGGGATGAGCTCGTCAGAGTACACGCATCATCGGGCACTACCGGAAAGCCCACCGTCGTAGGCTACACCGAGGGTGACCTTGCTACCTGGACCGAGTGCGTTTCGCGTATCGCGTGTATGGGCGGTGCTACGAAAAGCGATATGGCGCAGATATGCTTCGGCTACGGAATGTTCACGGGCGCTCTCGGACTTCACTACGGTCTTGAAAACATCGGCGCTACTATAATCCCCTCATCAACGGGTAACTCGCAGAAGCAGATTATGTATATGCAGGACTTTGAAACCTCGCTTCTCGTTGCAACCCCGTCCTATGCTCTGCGCCTTGCAGAGGTTGCGCGCGAGATGGGCGTTGACCCGAGGACCGACCTCAAAATAAGAATTGCCCTCGTCGGAAGCGAGATGCTCACCGACGCTATGCGTGAGGAAATGCACAAGGTATGGGGCGAGGACGTTCTTATCACCTCAAACTACGGTATGAGCGAGCTTATGGGCCCAGGTGTTTCCGGCGAGTGCGAGTATATGTGCGGAATGCATATCAACGAGGACTTCTTCATCCCCGAGATTATCAACCCCGAGACGGGCGAGGTGCTTGGCGAGGGTGAGAAGGGCGAGCTCGTTATCACCTGCATCAAAAAAGAGGGACTTCCCCTCATCCGTTACAGAACCAAGGATATCACAAGGCTTACCAAAGAGAAGTGCAAATGCGGAAGAACCTTCTGCCGTATGGAAAACCTCTCAGGAAGGTCTGACGATATGCTTAAAATACGCGGTGTCAACGTATTCCCAAGCCAGATAGAAGAGATAGTGCTCAGCTTTGCAGAGCTTGGACCGCACTATGAGATAGTGCTTGAACGCGAGGGCTACAACGACAAGCTTACCGTAAGAGTTGAGCTTGCATTCAGCACCGACTCGTTCTCTATGCTTGAGGACCTTACCAAGCGCGTACGCGAGAGACTCAAAACCGTCCTCGGTCTTGACGCGAAGGTAACGCTCGTTTCTCAAAACACTCTCGAGCGCTTTGAGGGCAAGGCAAAGAGAATAAGGGATTTAAGAAATATAAAGTAAATCAGGGGGCCGCAGGGCTTCTTCACATACATATGCACCATAGGTGCTTACGAAAGGGACACTTAAATGAGTAACAAAACGATTATGCTCGGAAACGAGGCAATAGCGCGCGGCGCATACGAGGCGGGCGCGAAGGTGAGCAGTGCCTACCCCGGCACGCCCAGCACCGAAATCAGCGAATATCTTGCGACCTACGGCGAGGTTTACACCGAGTGGGCGCCTAACGAAAAGGTAGCGGCAGAGGTTGCTATCGGCGCATCCATATCGGGTGTAAGAAGCCTTTGCTGTATGAAGCACGTCGGTCTTAACGTAGCGGCTGACCCGCTCTACACCTTCTCTTATACCGGTGTTGGCGGCGGCTCGGTTTTCGTGGTTGCAGACGACCCGGGACTTGCGTCCTCGCAGAACGAGCAGGACACGAGAATGATAGCAAGAGCGGCACACGTTCCCGTTCTTGAGCCCTCTGACAGCGGTGAGGCAAAGGAATTTGTCAAGTACGCCTTTGAGCTTAGCGAGAAGTACGACACCCCCGTAATTCTTCGCACCACCACAAAGCTTGCACACTCGCAGAGCGCAGTTGAGCTTTGCGACAGAACAGAGGTTGAGGATAAGCCCTACGAGAGAAATATGCGAAAGTACGTAATGATGCCCGCCTCTGCAATAGGCAGACATCTCGTCGTTGAGGACAGAGAAAAAAGACTCGCTCACGACGCGGCTACGCTTGCCGTTAACAGAATAGAGATGGGCGACACTAAAATCGGCTTCATCACCTCGGGCGTTTCCTATCAGTACGTAAAGGAAGCCTGCCCCGACGCATCCGTGCTTAAGCTCGGTCTTGTCAATCCCCTCTCGCGCGAGCTCATCGAGAGCTTTGTTAACTCGGTTGACGAGGTGTATATATTCGAAGAGCTTGAGCCTCTTATCGAAGAGCAGGTACGCGCATTCGGCTTTAAGGTACACGGAAAGGAATGCTTCACCGTTCAGGGCGAGTACAGCGCAAATCTGCTTCGCCGTGTTATCTTCGGCAAGGACGAGGCGGTATTTGAGGCGGCATCAGCGCCTGCGCGCCCCCCTATTCTCTGCCCCGGCTGTCCTCACAGAAGCGTATTTTCGGTACTGAACAAGCTTAAGCTTCACGCCGCAGGCGATATCGGTTGCTACACGCTCGGTGCGGTTGCGCCCTTAAGCGTAATCGACACCACCATCTGTATGGGCGCGTCGATTTCCTCGCTTCACGGTATGGAAAAGGGCAAGGGCAAGGATTATGTTAAGAGCTGGGTTGCGGTTATCGGTGACTCGACCTTCTTACATACGGGTATCAACTCTCTTATAAATATGGTTTACAACAAGTCCACCGCGACCGTTATGATTCTCGACAACCGCACTACGGGTATGACGGGACATCAGCAGCACGCGGGCACGGGTAAGACGCTCAAGGGCGAGGACACCTACGCTATTGACTTCAAGACCGTGTGCGAGGCTATCGGTGTACCGAACGTTATCGAGGTTAACGCCTTTGACGTAAACGAGCTTGAGCGCGTGATTAAGGAAAGCGTGGCTTCGGATACTCTTACCGTAATTATAACCAAATCCCCCTGCGTGCTTCTCAAGGGACAAAAATTCCCTAACGTCTGCCGCGTTGACGCTGACAAGTGCAGAAAGTGCGGTATGTGCTTAAAGATAGGCTGTCCCGCTATGAGCAAGGGTGAGGACGGTAAGGTCAGAATTGACGAGTCTATGTGTAACGGATGCGGACTTTGCAAGAACTACTGCAAGTTCGGTGCTATTGAAACGGTGGTGAGATAAATGACGAAGAATATAATGATAGTCGGCGTTGGCGGTCAGGGCACTCTGCTCACCTCACGCATAATTGGTAAGGCGGCTCTCGCAGAGGGCTACGACGTAAAGATTTCCGAGGTTCACGGTATGGCGCAGAGAGGTGGCTCGGTCGTTACCTTCGTAAGATTTGGCGATAAGGTTTACGAGCCCGTCGTTGAAGAGGGCTGCGCTGACGTTATAATCGCATTTGAGCGTCTTGAAGCAAGAAGATACAGCCACTTCCTTAAAAAGGACGGTGCACTCATAATCAACGACTGCAAGATAGAGCCTATGACCGTAGTAATCGGTGCGGCAGAGTATCCCGAGGCGATAGTTGACACTCTGAAAAAAGAGCACGACGTGCTCGCATTTGACGCGGCGGCTATTGCCAAAGAGCTTGGAAACAGCAAGGTTTTAAATTCCGTCGTATTAGGTTACAGCGCACCTCTTATCGGATTTTCCCCCGAAAGATGGCTTGACACGGTAGCCGAAACCGTTCCGCCTAAAACGGTAGAAATCAACAAGGCAGCATTTTTAAGAGGCTACGAGATGAACAAGTAAGAGAGGCGCATTATGATCTGGAACGAAAGCAAGGAATGTATGTCGCGCGACGAGATGACTCATCTTCAAAGCGCACGACTTGTCAAGCTGGTTAACTATGTTTACCACAATGTAGAATATTACAGAAAAAAGATGCAGGCGGCAGGACTTTTGCCCGGTGATATCAGGGGAATTGAGGATATAACGAAGCTTCCCTTCACCACCAAGGACGACCTGCGCGACAACTACCCCTTCGGTCTTTTTGCCGTTCCCAATTCCGAGATAGTAAGAATTCACGCATCGAGCGGTACTACGGGAAAGGCAACAGTCGTCGGTTACACAAGACACGACCTTGATATATGGAGTGAGTGCGTTTCGCGTTGCTTCACTATGGCAGGTGTCGGCAAGGATGATATTATTCAGGTAGCCTATGGCTACGGTCTGTTCACGGGCGGTCTTGGCGCTCACGGCGGCGCTGAAAACATTGGCGCTACCGTCGTGCCGATGAGCACGGGTAACTCAAAGAAGCTTACCACGATGATGGTGGACTTCGGCGCTACGGCAATAGCCTGCACGCCCTCTTACCTTCTTCACATTTCCGAGGTGCTCTCTGACGAGGGACTTCTTGATAAGATTAAGCTTCGCTGTGCTATCTGCGGTGCTGAACCGTGGACGGAAAAGATGAGAAACGAGATTGAGGCGCGCCTTAATATCAAGGCCTACGACATCTACGGTCTTTCCGAGATAATGGGCCCCGGTGTTGCGTGCGACTGTGAATTCCACAGAGGACTTCACGTGTGCGAGGATCACTTCTATCCCGAGGTGCTTGACTCAAAAACTCTTATGCCCGTGCCCGACGGCACGCTCGGTGAGCTTGCGTTCACCACTCTCACAAAAGAGGGTATTCCGCTCATAAGATACAGAACGAAGGACCTCACCAGCCTTGACCGCACCACCTGCGAGTGCGGAAGAACGAGTGCGAGAATTTCGCGCTTCAAGGGACGTGTTGACGATATGCTTATCATACGCGGTGTCAACGTATTCCCAAGCCAGGTTGAGGCGGCGCTCGTTGACTGCGAAGAGGTTACCCCTCACTATATGATGATAGTTGACAGAGTGAACAACCTCGACACCCTTGAGGTTCAGGTTGAAATCGACCAGCGCTTCTATACCGACGAGGTAAGGGCGCTCGAGGCTCTTACAAAGAAAATTTCTCATATTCTTCAGCAGGCGCTCGGTCTTAATCCCAAGGTCAAGCTCGTAGAGCCCCAGACGCTTATCAGAAGCGAGGGCAAGGCGGTTCACGTCATTGACAAGCGCAAGCTTTATTAAATCAGATAAGAGAGGAAAACATTATGTTTGCAAAACAGCTTACTATTTTTATAGAGAACAGAACGGGCAGACTTTGCGAGGTGCTTAACGTGCTTAAGCAGAATAAGGTAAATATTCTTTCGCTCAGCCTTGCCGATACCACCGAGTTCGGACTTCTGCGTCTTATCGTAGACAATCCCGCGCTTGGAAAGGAAAAGCTCACCGAGGGGGGTTTTTCCTCGCTTCTTTCGGACGTATCAATAATCAAAATTCCTCACAAGACCGGAAGCCTTCAAGAGCTTCTGTCGGTTATAGACAAGTGTGGCGTTAACATTGAGTATATGTACGGTCTTTCCATTGAGGATGAGAATGCGTACGTAGTGCTCAAAACCTCTGATGCCGCCGCCACCGACGTTCTTCTCAGCGAAAACGGTGTGGTTACGGTCGGATGTGAGGACCTCGTTAATATCTGAATAACCGATTTTTCGCAAGAGTAAGGAAGCTTATTATGGGAATTAACAAAAGAATGCTGGGCCTTGGTAGCAAGCGCTCGGTTATAAGAGAAATATTTGAATACAGCAAGGTCCGCGCGGCAGAGATAGGCGCAGACAAGGTTTTTGATTTCAGCCTTGGAAACCCCTCTGTGCCCGCACCGAAAGAGCTTAATGAGGCGGTGTGTGAGCTTCTCGCCACCGAAAGCTCGGTTGCCATTCACGGCTATACCTCGGCTCAGGGTGATGCGTTAGTAAGACAGACGGTTGCAGACTCTATAAAATCCCGCTTCGGGGTTGATATTTCAGCAAACGACATCTATATGACCTGCGGTGCGGCGGCATCGCTTTCGATAACACTTTCAGCGATGGTCGAGAGTGATGACGATGAGTGCATAGCACTCGCGCCCTTCTTCACCGAGTACCGTGTTTTCGTAGAGAATGCAGGTGCAAAGCTCGTCGTAAGCAGGCCTGAGGACGGAACGCTTCAGCCCGACATCGACGACCTTCGCCAGAGAATTAACAAGAACACGAAGGCTATTATCATAAACTCGCCCAACAACCCGAGCGGTGTAGTTTACACCAAGGAAAAGCTTACCTCGATATGCGAGCTTCTTCGCGAGAAGTCGCGCGAGTACGGACGTACTATTTATCTTATCGCAGACGAGCCCTACCGCGAGCTTGTTTACACGGGTGTCGAGGTTCCCTATCTTATGAACCTTTACGACAGCACCGTAGTATGCTACTCGTGGTCAAAGTCACTCTCGCTTCCCGGTGAGAGAATAGGCTATATCGCAGTATGCCCCAAGGCAGACTCTGCGCGCGAGCTTTATCTTGCTATATGCGGTGCAGGCCGCTCGCTCGGCTATGTGTGCGCGCCGAGCCTCTTCCAGAGAGTTGTGGCAAGGTGTATCGACCTTTCTGTTGACGTCAACATCTACCGCGAGAACCGCGACCTGCTTTATAACAACCTCACCGAGTACGGTTATGAGTGCGTAAAGCCCGACGGCGCGTTCTACCTTTTCGTAAAGACACCCGAGCCTGATGCCTACGCATTTTTCGAGCGCGCAAAGCGTCACGAGCTTCTCGTAGTTCCCTGCGACGACTTCGGCGTTAGCGGCTACGTAAGAATAGCCTACTGCGTTGACAAGGCAAGAGTAGTAAATTCCCTTCCCGCATTCAAGTCACTTGCTGAGGAATACGAAAAATAATCAATAAATGCAATAACCGCTTATTTTGTAAACTATGTATTACAAAATAAGCGGTTATTTTTTTATTCAGCAACAAATATAAATGGGTAAACGTCCTGACCGCCTTCAATAAAGTATAGCTCTATATCTGGGTATTTCTCACCCACCAGCTGCTTTATTGCATCCGTGTCAGAGTCCTTGGCATCCTTGCCCGTGATAACCGTAAGCATATTGCTTCCCTCACACATAAAGGCTGTGAGAGATATAGATGCTGTGGTAGTATCGTGCTCGCTAAGCACTATCTGCTTTCCTATTATACCGATAGTATCACCGTTTTCGATGTGGACGCCGTTCATATCGGCATCTCTTATCGCGGGGGATATAAAGCCGCATCTGATATTCGCTATTGCAGAGCTTGCCCCTTCCAAAATTTCATCAGGGCTCTCATTCGTCAGGTCAAGCGACGCAAGCGCCACGTAGCCTGCGCCCATATTGGTTGACTCTACTACAATAATTTTTGCCCCCTCGTACATCTCACCCGACATCGTCGCGGCAAGCAATACGTTTGAGTTGTTCGGGAACACGAATATATATTCAGCATTAATTCTCTCATATGCCGACACGAACTCGCCTGCCGAGGGGTTGTGCGTCTGACCGCCCCTTATTACCTCGTCAGCACCAAATTCCTTGAAAAGTGCGTCAAGTCCTTCACCGCTCGAAACAGCAACTATACCGTATCTCTTTTTCTCGCTCGGCACCTGCGACGCGTCTGTTTCGCTCGCTTGCTCTGTATTGCTTATGGTTTCGGTATGCTGAAGCGACATATTCTCTATCTTAACCGAGATAAACTCACCGAATTTCAGGCAATATCCGAGCACGAGCTCAGGCGTTCTCGTATGCACGTGAAGCTTGACTATACTGCCCGTGACAAACGCCACTATCGAGTCACCTATTGATGAAAGATAAGCGCGAAGTGCATCAACGTCAAACTGCGAGGGGTCACCCTTGGCGCGCATAAGCTGAAGCAAAACCTCGGTGCAGTAGCCATACTGCATAACGCTGTTCTCGTCGAAGTCCGTCGGCAGGCCGATAGCACCGCCGGCGGCTGCGGCAGGCTCGCCCACGGATATTTCCTCACCGTTAAGCACACGGTTAAAGCCATCCATTATATAAAGAAGTCCTGCGCCACCCGAATCAACCACGCCGGCCTCTTTGAGCGCGGGAAGTAAATCGGGGGTATGTTCAAGCGAGCGGTGCATCTGTCCGACAAGGTCGGAAAAGAGCGTGCTGACCGTGCTTCCGTCTGTTAAGCGTGAGTTTGCGTATGCAACCGACTCTCTTGCAACCGTAAGTATCGTTCCCTCGGTTGGTGTCATTACCGTAGAATACGCCTGCTCAACCCCCTCTGCAAGAGCTCTGCCGAGTATTTGGGGATTAGCATTCCTTGAATTTTTAAGCCCCTTCGCCATACCTGCAAAAAACTGCGAGAGTATTACGCCCGAGTTTCCTCTCGCGCCGATAAGCATACCCCTTGAGAGCTTCTCGATAACCGCAGAAATATCGTCGCTCTCGTTTTCGGTGAGAGCCGACACACCGCTGTCGATGGTCATACTCATATTGTCGCCCGTATCACCGTCGGGTACGGGAAAGACGTTAAGACGGTTTACCTCTTCGGCATTAGAGCGAAGCTCTGCCGCGCCACCCCTTGCCATCTTTGCAAAGAGCAGTCCGCCAAGAGCGCGAAGCCCTGTGCGAGAGGATTTCTTCTTTTCCTTTTTATCTCTTTTGGAAGCCGCCTCTTGCGCTTCTCTTTTCTTATTTTTTACGCCCATATTATCTCACCTTGCCCACGAAAAAGAGCGCAAGAACGCCGGGGCCTGCGTGCGCGCCGATAACGGGACCGACGTCAGAAATCATCGTTACCTTACCGCCGTGCGCCTCTATCATATCTGCAAGCACCTTGGCATCTGCCTCGCAGTCACCGTGAGAAATAAACACGGGTGCGCTCTTGTCGGTAACGGTTGCCTCGTATCTCTCGCAAAGTGCCGCGATAGAGCCGCGTCTGCCCCTCGCCTTTGATACGTTAACGAGGTGTCCCGCATCATCCATATGAAGCACGGGCTTGATGCCTAACATATTGCCGACGAATGCCGTCGCGGCGCTTATTCTGCCACCGCGCTTAAGATAAACAAGGTCGGCAACCGTAAACCAATGACAAAGCCCACGGGAAAGCGTGCAGATTTCCGAATAGCACTCATCGAGCGACCTTCCGTTTTTCTTCATCTCTACTGCAAGATACACGAGCATTCCAAGTCCGAGCGATGCCGCCTTGGTATCAAGAGTGAGCACTCTTGCGTCAGGATATTTTTCAGAAAGCGCACGCGCCGCGATTGCCGCGCTGTTGCAGGTGGTGCTGAGCCCTGACGAAAAGCCGATGTAAAGGATATCCTTGCCCGAAGCGAGCACACGGTCAAACGCACTCTCAAAGACGCTCTGATTTACCGCAGAGGTCTTTGCCACGCCACCGTCGCGCATTTTTCCGTAAAATTCCTTGGGGCTCATATCATAATTAAGATATTCCTTGCCGTCAGATAAAAATCTGAACGTAAGTGACACAAACTCAACGCCCCACTCACGCAGAACCTCGGGTCTTACGTCACACGCAGAATCCGTAAATATAACGTAGTCTTTCATAATTTTTTCTCTTTTCTGTTTTTCTCGTATGTCAATTCCGTTTGGCATAACGCACTAATTATAATACTTTTTTATCGCTTTGTCAACTATATTCCATTTTTCGACAAAAAAGGGGCAAACCTTCAAGTCAATTATTGACCACGGCTTGCCTCTTTTATTCTGTTATTTTATCCTTTTTGCGGCCTTTATTTACCTCGTCAGCGCGTAAAACGCTATTGCGGCGGCAGAGCCGACGTTGAGCGAGTCAACGCCCCTTTGCATCGGGATTTTTACGGTGTAATCACAGCGTGCTATGGTTTCCTTATCAAGCCCTGTGCCCTCTGTACCGAGCACTATCGCAAGGCGGCTCTCGTTAAGCAACGCCTCATCGTCAAGCCCGACGGAATTGTCGGTCAGTGCCATTGATACGGTCTTGAAGCCGTGGGCGCAAAGCGCGTCGATGCCCGATGTCTGCCAGTCGGCATGCGTTTTGCCAATTCGCACCACGGGAAGCGTAAACACAGTACCCATGCTCACTCTTACCGCGCGGCGGCAATAGGGGTCACAGCAGGTTGGGGTGAGAAGCACCGCGTCAATTCCGAGCGCCGCGGCAGAGCGTATTATAGCACCGACATTCGTTGAATCGGCAATTTCTTCAAGCACCGCAACCCTTTTGGAATTTGCAAGCACCAGGGAAAGCTCGGGCTCGCGGGGTCTTTGCATAGCGCACAGCGCACCGCGCGTCAGCGGAAAGCCCGTGATATTGCGAAGCACCTCGCCGCTGGAAATATATACCGGGGTTTGCTCATCAAGCGCGTCGATTATGCGCGTAACCTCGCCCGAAAGAAGCTTCTCATCAGTAAGCATTGATATAGGTCTTATTCCCGACTGCATGGCAACCTCGATTACCGTCGGGCTCTCTGCGATTAATATTCCGCGCTCACACTCATCGGATGAGCGAAGCTGTCCGCCCGTAAGCCTTACGTAAACGTCAAGCTCGGGCGCATCCAAGCTATCTATCCTTATAATTTTTGCCATTTTTCATCACTCCTTCATTACCTGCCTATTATACAATATTTCACCCATTAAGTCAAGCCGAAGGCGCTTTGAAATAATTATTGACTTTGCCATCTTAAAATGGTAAAATAAATTATCTTTTAAACATAAAATCCACCTTTAAAGGGAATGAATATGAAAAAATACGCACTTTTATTCTTCATACTGATATTAGCCGTATATGCTCTCACCGCCTGCGGTGCAAACGAGGTCTGGCATATGGGTAGCGGCGCGCCCGACGGCTCGGCTTCTGCCGAGGTTGGCGACTATTATCTCGACACGAGCGCCGACGAGATTTACAGACTGACCGAGGGGGGCTGGGTAAGGCTTACCGCAGAGGATGAGGGCACACCCTCGGGCGGTGAGTCGAAATGGCATCTCGGTACTGCCGTCGGTGGCGAGGGTGACTCGATATTTGCGACGGTTGAGGGCGCATCGGTCGGTGACCTTTATCTTAATACCGACTCTGCCTTCGTGTATAAATGCACGTCAAGCGGCGTATGGTCGCTCGCAACAAGGCTGAATATAGACCTTACCGACGTAGCAGAGGTCAAGACCGCGCACACGGCAGGCGAGCTTGGCGAGCAGATAATCACCGTCACCGTTTTCTACTCGGACGGCACGCAGAGGGTGCTGACTCACACCGTGCCTATGGCGCTTCGCTCGCTTGTATTCGTTGACTCGCCCTACTTCCGCGTTGACACAGCGCCGACGGTAAGGGTTAAGGCGATATATGAAAACGGTGATGCCGAGTTTATAAACGTAAGTGCCGATATGTACGAGGAAAATGCAATCTATACCGCCCCTGACTTTACGAAAATCGGCTCATACCGCTGTGCGGTAAAGCACGGTGGCAGAACGGCAACCTTTAAAATTGAGGTCATTGACCTTGACGACACCTCGGCCATGTCTATCACGCCAAGGGATAATTCCTTTGCTATAATGGCTACCGACGCGAGTGGGGCTCTTTTGACACAGTCCTTTACAGAGCGCTTTATCGCAACGCAGAAGAACGGCGTGCGCCGCGAGCTTTTGCCAAGCGAGCTTGAATACGATTTCAGCGCCTTCTCATCAAGAGGCACGACCTTCAGAGTGCGCGTCTCGCTTATCGCGGATGCTACTGTATTTTGCGATATGCCCATCCTTCCTATATACAGCATTGACGACGTGCCCTATTCCGCAGTATCGGCAAAAATCAACGCAGACGGCGTTGTCGCGGTATGCAAGGACCTGACCGAGCTTCCTTCAGACGAGGGGCTTACGGTTACGCTTTCGCTGACGGTTGCAAAAAACACCTACAAAACGACACTTCCCATAACACGCGCTATGCTTGGCGAGCTTGACGGCACACCTTATGTGTGGGGTGAGCATCCGCCAAAGCCCCTTACGCTAACCGACGGTGTGCTTGGCGCATCGGTGGATAATATGCTTCTTCTTGAGGTCTTTTCGCACGAAAAATCCACCCTCACCGCCATCTCGCTTAAGGATGACGACTTCAAGCGAGGCGTGAGCAGCTATTCTGATATTGCACTTAATCTATCCTTCAAAACCAAGTACGGCACACCGTACACCTTGTCCACCGACGCGAGCCCTGCGTATGTGGCACTCGCCCCCTTTAACGAGCAAATGCTCATACGCGACACAGACATAAACTTCGGTGCTGAAGGAAGATACCCAGTCGTCATTCACTACGACTATGACGGTGACGGCAAGCAGGATGCCCCCGAGGTGCTGACGGACGAGATATTTATATATTACAGAAATTCAAGCAATATAAAATCGGTTGATATTGAGGACACCTACACTATTGAAATAGGTGACACGCTTGAGGATAAGCTTGACGAGCTTATCGTCGGCAAGGTTTTTAATGCAAGGCTCTTTGATAACCCGCATATGAATATACAGCAGGTCGCTATAACGAGAGCAATGCTCGACACATCCGGCGTGCCCGTCGGTGAGAGCGGAAGCATCACCGCCGCCGGCAGATATGAAATCCCCGTCAGGATAACCATTCCGAATGTAGCGGGCGAGTACCGCACGGCTATATATATAGAGGTAAAATCCGACGTTCAGAGCGACGGTCTTATCTTTGCCGTTCACCTTAAAGCAAGCACTACCGCGCTTTACTATTCCCCCTTCACCGAGGCTTATCTTTATGATGACGGCACGGCGCTTCTCGACCCGTATGTATCCCCTGACGGACTTATGGGCGGCTATGCGGCGTACTCAACCGACGGTGATATTCTTATCGTAAGCTGTCTTGGCTCGCGCCTTTATTACGCTCTTTCCGACAGCGCTCAGGGCAAGGGGCATCTTGACGCGACGGTTCTTATCCCCGACGGCACACCCGTGCTTTATACGGGAAGCAGCTCTGATGTTGAGTGGAACAACTTCGACGCGTGGGTTTACGGCGGCGAATATCTCGTGCTTGTGCTGAAGCCCGATATTGCTACCGCCCTTAATGTGACCGAGCGCGAGCTGTTGTGCATAAAATCAAGCACCCTCACATCAAGAAAAAATATAGAAATCAAGGCGTACGGAATAAAAATAAGCTTCAACCACGAGCAAAAAACCTTTGTTATTGAAAGAAAAGGATGAGTAAAATGTCAACTAAATTTAACAAAAACAAGTGGACCGTGCTTCTGCTCTTCGGTATTATAGGGCAGATTGCGTGGACGGTCGAGAATATGTATTTCAATCTTTTCATCTTTGATGAAATCCAGCCAAACCTCGATGCGATAACTCTTATGGTACAGCTTTCGGGTATCGTCGCAACGCTCGTCACGCTCGTGGCAGGCACGGTGTCCGACAAGCTCGGCAACCGCCGCTCGTTCATCTCGGTAGGCTATATTATCTGGGGCGCGACGGTGGCGCTGTTTGGCTTCATCAAGCCCGAGCTTTTCGCAGCCCTCTTCGGTATGAGCGAGGAAAATGCGATAACAGCCGCGCTCGTTACCGTTATCGTCGGTGACTGCATTATGACACTCTTCGGCTCAAGCGCAAATGATGCGGCTTATAACGCGTGGGTTACGGACAACACCGAGTCCTCGATACGCGGCAAGATAGAGTCCATCGTTGCCATTCTTCCTCTTGCGTCAATGATAGTCGTTGCAGGTGGCTTTGGAATTATAGTTGAGGCGGTTGGCTACTCTTCGGTATTCCTTGCTCTCGGTATTATAATATCCGCGTGCGGCGCTATCGGTCTGTTTATTATAAAGGACAGTGACTCGCTTACGAAAAACGGCACTCTTTCCGATATGCTCGTCGGCTTCAAGCCAAGGTCGGTGCGCTCTAACCCCTCATTCTATATGACGCTCATCATCACCTGCGTTTACGGAATTGCGTGTCAGATATTTATGCCCTACCTAATTATATATATGAAAACCTACCTCTCGATGAGCGTGCTTGAATACAGCATAATCTTCGGCGCGGCAATTATCCTCGGCGCGGCTATCAACGTACCGCTCGGCAGGCTTGCAGACAAGGTCGATAAGGTTAAGTGTATGTATATCGCAGGCGGTGTATTCTGCGTGGGACTTCTTCTTATGTACTTTATGAAGGATATGGATAAAACCACCCTTCTCATTCTCTTCGGCATCGCAGGCTTCGTTATGATAGTCGGCTACATTTTTATCTCTGCGCTCGCAGGCGCGCTCACGCGCGACTTCACCCCTGCCGCTGACACAGGAAAGCTTCAGGGTGTCAGAATGATATTCGCCGTCCTTATTCCTATGCTCGTAGGTCCTACCGTCGGCAACGCGATAAACCGCAAGATGAACATCCCCCTTGAAAACGCAGGTGCTGACGCAATGACAACCTCGTTCATCCCTGCCCCCGAAATCTTCCTCGCCGCCGCAGGCGTATCGGTGCTGATTATAGCGCTCATCCCTCTGCTGAAGCTGGTAAGAGATAAGCAAGCGGGCAAATAAGCATTTTAAAAATTCCAAGCAAAATAAAACAGCCGAGCCACTCGCTTAATTAGCAGCGCCCAGCTCGGCTGTTGCCCCGAGGGTGTTTTTTCACCCTCGGGGTATTTCTTTTATTCCATCCTTCAGCAATTAAAATCTTGCGACGAAGTCACTGTTGTAGGGTATTTTTTCAAGGTCAACCACCGACCATATATCACGAAGCTCAACCGAGTCGGTATAGTCCTCAATAAGCTTCTGATAAACCGAGTCGGCTGTCAGCGAGTAGAAGTCCGAAAAGCAGTCTGCGACAGCACCGGTCTTGGTGTAAGCCTTATCAACAGAGGGTATAACCCTGATAAAGCAGGTGCCTATATCGCACGCGATTTCCGTGCATTTGCCCTCTTCAAGCTCGTAAACTGCGGTAACTATTTCATCGAAAACCTGCGAGAATTCCTTGGTGTACTCGGAATTTGCATAGAAGTAATAGCCGTCTTTATCCATAGCGGCATCGCCCTCGCTATACATCCTCTGAAGCTCGTAGAAGCGTTCGGGTGTAACAGTACCCTCGTTAATTCCCTTCACCGCGCGGCGAAGCTCTTCTATGCGTGATGTGCGCTGTGCCTTTTCCTCATCGGTAAGCGCGCGCATCTTATACACGCCCTCTTCATCCTTTACCTTATTTCCGTTCTCGTCCAAAACGAAAACCTTTTCGGTCCTGATAAAGATAAGGTCTGCGTGAGTGTAGTAATTAAGATACTCGTCACAGTAGTCGGGGAAAAGCGACATCCTCTCGCCATTCTCACCGAATATCTTTGCCTTTGCCGCCCAGCCCTTGAAAATCATCTCGCTTGCCGACACGAAGTCAGAGTAGTCGAAGCCGAATTTCTGACAAAGCTCGAAGAAGGTGCTCTTTGAGCCCTGCGCGCGGTAGAGCAGAATTTCATCAGTAGCAACCTCTATTCTATCTCTGTCATCTGCATTCAAGGTGGCGTTTTCCTCAAATATCTTGTTTGCCGCGCAAAGCTGACGCAGATAGCTCTCGGTGCTAATACGCAGATAGTCAAGATAGGTGCTTCCGTTATAAACCTCTTTCGCCCAGAATTCGGGTGTGTCGCTGACCGCAACACCGCTCTTTGAAAGAGAGGTCATATACTGCGCCTTATAGTAGCTGACAAGGTACTTAACCTCGCCTTCATTCATAGTAACACCGTCAAAGCGCACGAGCGCGTTTGCCTGCTTAACGGCAGTTATTATGCCGAGCACACCGCCCAAAATTACGGCAATACCCACGAGGGCGCAAACAGTTATTAACAAAATGCGCTTTGTAATCGCTGAATTGTCCTTTTGCTTTGCTTTTGTAACAATCCTTTTTCTTCCCATAAATTCCTCTTGTATTATTCTTTATCAAGGCTCTGGCTTGCCTTGTAGTAGTCGCACAGTATTTTCTCAAGCGCGAAGGTAGCGCTCTCGTCCTTGGCGAGCCTATACACTATCGGTGCGTCAGCCGCTACGGCACGAAGCCTGCCCCCGTAGCTCGGGAAAAGCTCTGCCCATATTTCAAGGCGCGGCGAGGCTGTGTAGATTTTAAGATAGCCGCTATCCTGCGTTGCTTTCGTCGCAGACATATGCTCAAGTATCGCGCGGCAGAGTGCTACGGACAGAAGCGTGTCAACGCATTTCGGTATATCACCGAAGCGGTCAAGAAGCTCATCCCTCACGTCGAGCTTATCGTCAGGGGATGCGATATCCGATATTCTCTTGTACATTTCCATACGGCTCGACTGCATCGAGATATAACTCTCGGGAATGTATGCCTGCGCGCGAATATCCACGTGCGCTTCCTGCTTTTCCTTTATCGGTGTGCCCCTCGCCTCGGCAACCGCCTCTTCAAGAAGCTTTACGTAAAGGTCGTAGCCGACGCTGTCTATATAGCCGTGCTGCTCAGCACCGAGAAGATTTCCGGCCCCTCTTATTTCAAGGTCGCGAAGCGCCACCTTAAAGCCTGCGCCAAACTCGGCGTATTCTCTTATTGCCGAAAGACGCTTTGTTGCGATTTCCGAGAGCGCCTTGCCCGGGCGGTAGGTGAAATAGGCATACGCCTGACGCTCGCTTCTGCCGACGCGTCCGCGTATCTGGTGAAGCTGTGAAAGTCCCATTCTGTCGGCATTCTCTATAATCAGCGTGTTTGCGTTAGGCAAATCAACGCCGGTTTCAATTATCGTCGTGCAGACGAGCACGTCAAGCTCGCATCTGACTAACATCTGCCAGATATCCTCAAGCTCTTCGCGCGCCATCTGTCCGTGTGCGTAGGCTACGCGCGCCTCGGGAATTTCCTTTGTAATTCTGTCAGCGGCAAGGATGATAGTATCAATATTGTTATATAGATAAAGCACCTGACCGCCGCGGTAAAGCTCGCGCCTTATCGCATCGAAAATCACGTTGTCGTCGTGTTCCATAACATAGGTCTGCACGGGGCGTCTGTCGCCGGGTGCTTCGTCAAGGACAGACATATCCGATATGCCGTTTATCGCCATATTAAGCGTTCTCGGTATAGGTGTTGCGCTGAGCGTCAGGACGTCGACGCCAACCGATAGCTCTTTGAGCCGTTCCTTCTGCGCTACACCGAAGCGCTGTTCCTCGTCAACGATAAGAAGTCCAAGTCGCTTGAATTCCATCTTGCGCGACAGAAGCTTGTGCGTGCCGATGAGAATATCAACCTTACCGCGCTTTGTGTCGGCAAGAATACGCGTCTGCTCTGACGCTGAGCGAAATCTTGAAAGCATCTCAACCGTCACGGGATAGCCGCGCATTCGTGAGAGTGTTGTCTGATAGTGCTGAAGGGCGAGGATAGTGGTGGGAACGAGAATAGCCACCTGCTTGCCGCCAAGAATTGCCTTGAACGCCGCGCGAAGCGCAACCTCGGTCTTGCCGAAGCCAACGTCGCCAAGAAGCAGGCGGTTCATCGGCACGGGCTTTACCATATCGCGGCGGATTTCCGTGATAGCCTGACGCTGTGAGTCGGTAAGCTCGTATTCAAACGCCGCGTCAAACGAGTCCTCAAGCTCTGAATCCTCAGGGAAGGCATAGCCCTCGGTGCTCTGTCTTTTTGCGTAAAGCTCAAGAAGCTTTTTCGCTATGTCCTGAGCCGCCCCCTTGGCGCGGCTCTTGGTTCTGTGCCAGTCAGCGCCACCCATTTTAGACAGCTTAACACCGCCGTCAGAATCCCTGCCGCCAATATATTTGCTTATCATTTCAAGGCGGTCGCACGGAACGAAAAGCTTATCCGTGCCCGCGTATTTTATCGTAATGTAGTCGCGCTTTACGCCATCCACAAGCACCGTCTGTATTCCCTCGAAAAGACCTATGCCGTAGTTTGCGTGTACCACGTAGTCACCGACCGAGAGGTCGTTATGCGAGAGCAGTCTTGCACCGCCCCCCGTGCGTTTAAGTATGCGCCTTGCCCGTCTTTCAGACATAATAGTCGCACCGCTGTCACGCTCGGTGGAAATCAGCGCGACCTTCGGCGAAACGAGGTCGTAGCCAAATCCCCTGCCCACGGTCACATAGACGCATCCGTGAACGAGCGAACTTGTATCAATTTTTTCGCTCTCAATAAGCGTTACCGATACACCGTCACCCTCAAGCGCTTCCTTTACGGATAGAGCGCCCTGCCTTTGCGGCGCAGAGATAATTACCTTATAGCCTGCTTTTCTGTAAGTGAGTATATCCTCAAACAAAAGTGAATAATTGTTGTCACCGTAGCGCACAGTTCGCTTGGTGCGTATGCCAAAAAGCCCCGCAAGCCTTCTGCCCGACGTGCCTGCAAACGGATTGATATGCACCGTCGCAAGCCCCGACAGAGTCTGCGCGTATTTTGCGTGTGAGAGAAAATACTCGTCGCATAGCGACACGAGGCCTCTTGCGCGAAGCATCTCGGTCTGCTCTTGAAGCTCGGCAATTCTCTTTTTAAGTCCTTCCTCACCCTCGGCTGTGCCGATGACAAGCGTCGCGGCATCCCTGCCGAGATAGTCAAAGAGGGTTTCGCGCTCTTTGTAAATCAAAGAAAGATATCTGTCGCGACATAAAAGAACACCGCCGTCACAGAGCGTTCTCTTGTCGGTTTTGAGAGATGAAAGCGTTGAATCGTTTTTCTGCGACAGCATAAGCCTATCAAGCTCTTCCGACACACGCCCCACGGCTTCGCCATCAAGCATTACCTCAACCGCAGGGGCTACGGTAAAGCTATCCCTGCCGTCAAGCGCCCTCTGCGAAATAACGTCAAAGGTCACGATGCGGTCTATCTCATCACCGAAAAACTCAATTCTCACAGGGCAAGAGGCGTCGGATGCGTAAAAGTCGATTATGCCGCCGCGCCTTGCAAACTGCCCCGGTGCTTCGACGAGCCCTACCTTGGCAAAGCCAAGCATAACGAGCATATCCGAAAGGCTCTCTGGCGAGAGCTCGTCACCTATCCTATACGCCTTTATCATAGGTGAAAGCTTTGCTCTCGGTATCGTAAAGGATGCCGCCGCGGCAGGTGTCGTTACCACAGCATCAAGCTCGCCTGACAAAAGCACAGAAAGCACCGAAAGCCTCTCACGCTCACCGTCGTGCGAGGCTGAAATATTATAGAAAACAAAATCTCTCGGCTTGAAGTGGGCGCACCTTACGCCTATGTCCGTCAGCATATCGCAAAGCAGCGCACATTCCTTGTCACTCTGCATCAGCACGAGGCACACACCGTGGGCGGATGCCTTGATATCCTCTACGCAGGACACCGCGTAGTGATATGCCGACCCCTCGGTAAGTCCCGTTACGTGAATGGGCAGCCTCTCGCTGTGCGAAAGCTGATTTATAAGACATTCAACCGACGAGCGATACTCACGGTCAAGCCGTATAAGCGAGGAAACCGTAGTCATAAATCCTCTTTCATCTATTTTGAATACTTCGACATAGCGTCGTCTATTTTTCCGTCAAGCATAAGCTTTACCGAATTTATTATATTCGGATATATATCCGCAAGCGCACGAAGCTCGCTCTCTGGCATTTTTGAAAGCACGAAATCCGCAAGGTCGTATTCGGGCGAGGGCTTTTTGCCGACGCCTATCTTTATTCTCGGAAAGCCCTCTGACGAGAGAGATGCTATAATGCTTTTAAGTCCGTTGTGTCCACCAGCCGAGCCCTTGCGCCTTATTCTCATCATACCTGCGTCAAAGCTGATTTCATCGTGAAGCACGATAACTCTCTCCGGGGGTATCTTGTAAAAGGAAGCCGCCTCACCCACAGCAAGTCCTGAGTTGTTCATAAAGGTCGTGGGCTTCATAAGAAGCACTCTGTGACCGCCAACCGAGCCCTCACCGACGAGGGCGTGAAATCTCGCCTGCTTGATTTCGATACCGCACTCTTTTGCAAGCGCGTCAATTGCCATAAAGCCTGCGTTGTGACGGGTTTTCTCATAGGTCGCGCCTATATTTCCAAGTCCCACTATTATATGTGTGACGGGGCCGGCAGGCGCTGTGCTCCCCGTCGATATCTGCTTGAATAAATCAAAAATGTCTGCCATAAATCACCCTTAAATTCTGCCTCGCGTCAGCCGTCAAGCTCGCGAAGCCACGCGTCGCACACCGAGTCCGACGGCATAGAAAATTCCCCTCTCGGTGAGAGTGATATTTCCGTGAGCTTCGGGCCGTCAGGGGCGCACGAGCGCTTGAACTGCGATGCGAAAAACCGCTTTATAAATATGCGAAGCGTTGCTTTTATCTCACCGTCAGAAAATTCGCCGCCAAAGGCTCTTTTCGCTATGCGAAGAATTTTTCTCGGTGAGAAGCCGTATCCGACGAAATAGTAGATAAAGAAGTCGTGCAGGCAGTAAGGACCGATAAGCTCTTCGGTGCACTGTGCAATATCGCCTGCCTCGTCAGGGGGAAGAAGCTCGGGGCTTATGGGGGTTGCGAGTATATCGTTAAGCACCCTATACGCGCTCTCGTTGCTTGACCTCAACGAGCTTGCATACTCACCGACTATCCTACGCATAAGCGTCTTGGGAAGCGATGCGTTGACTGCGTACATCGACATATGGTCGCCGTTGTAGGTGCAAAAGCCCAGCGCAAGCTCGGAAAGATCGCCCGTACCGACTACGATACCGCCCGTCATATTAGCCACGTCCATCAGCACCTGCGTGCGCTCTCTCGCCTGCGCGTTTTCAAACGCCGCGTCGGGTGTTTTCCCATCGTGACCTATATCCGCAAGGTGTCCTCTTACCGCATCTCTTATATCAACCGTCCTGAAGGTTACGCCAAGCGCCTCGCAAAGAAGCTCTGCGTTGCCTCTCGTGCGTGAGCTCGTGCCGAAGCAGGGCAGAGTCAGCGCGATTACGTTATCTCTGCCGATGCCGATAAGGTCGCACGCCTCAACCGCGGCAATAAGTGCAAGTGTTGAGTCAAGTCCACCCGAGATACCGAGGATGAGCTTTTTTGAGTAAGAGCGCACGAGGCGGCCTGCAAGCGCTCTGCTTTGAATTTTTACAATTCTTGAGCAGGACTGCCCCTCTTCATCCTCGTTTATATAGGGTAAGCGCGGGTAAGCTCTCGTAAGCACCGTTGCTATCAGGCGGTTTTCTATCGCGAGGTGCTCACACGCGTCCGCCGATTTAAAAACCGAGCTTTTCCTCTGTCTTGCAAAGACTATCTGAATGTCTGCGTCAGCCGACACAAGCTCACATTCCGAGAGCTCATCGCTCGAAGCAAGCGCGCTTCCGCACTCGCATATATACCTATTTCCCGAATAAAGCGCGTCGGTGCCGCTCTCACCGAAGGATGCGTTGGCGTATGCAATAACGCAGCCGTTGCGTCGGCTCTCTGACAGAAGAACGGCGCATTTATCCGCTTCCCCCTTCGCCAAGATGGGTGAGGCATCGGGGCATACGATAACCGACGCGCCCGAGAGCACCCTCTCGCCTATGCGTGAGGCGGGTGAGAAAAGCTCATCGGCAAACACCACCGACACGCCTGCCCCCTCGGGATATCTCATATCAAATACAAGCTCTGCACGCACGGGCACGTCGCTCTCGCCTATTCTGACGAATGCGGGCGCGCCCTCGCCTGAAGCGAACACACCGTCTGCACCGCGCTTCGGCACAAGAGCAATCACCCTGCCCGACGAAACCACCGCCACGCAATTGTATAAAAATCCGTTAGCGCTTACGGGCAAGCCAACAAACGACACGAGCGAAAGCTCTGCCGTTTCACTCGCGTACTGTGCGAGCGCGCGCTTTGCGCCGTCGGTAACGACGCTCTGCCTATACATATCGCCAAGGGTGGCAGAGGTCAGACAAAGCTCGGGGAATACAATAAGCGCACCGCCCTCTGCATCTGCCTGCCTTGCAAGTCGCACGCACTCTGCCCTATTTGCATCCGCGTCCCCAAGCCTTACGCTCGGTGAGGCAGAAAAAATCTTGATTATTCCGTCGTTCATATTTCACTCCTATAACAAGAATTCGGGCGCAAAGACCGCCCAAATGAAAGTCAAAAGGGGCTAAAGCAAAAACTCAAAATGCCACAGCCCCGATAGTTTAACCGACGCTCAAAATCAGTTTGCAACGTCGTCCTTATTCTTTACGAGTATAAGCTCATTTGCATAAGGAAGCTTCTCAATAGCCTCGCAGAGCGTATGCCACTCGGCAAGCTTATGATGCCTTCTCGCGTAATAAATGTTAATCAGCACCTCATAATTAAGGCTGACAGTACGCATCTGATTAAAGGACGAGGGAAGAAGCTGGATTATGTTGTGCCAATGTCCTCTGTCCTGAATATCGTTGAACTTAACTCTCTGCTCTTCAAGAAACTCGATAAGCGTATCAAGCACCTTGAGTCCCTCGGGCGTAAGTCTGTCGTGTGAAAAATCCTCACGCGAAAATTCCTTGGTGTGAACCTTGTGCATGGTCGAGGTCGAGTTTGCAACCGTACCTACTTTGTAGGTATCAAATTCCTTCCACCAATAAAGCGGCGCGGTTATATCCATAGAAACGAACACCTGACGCAAAAACTTTCTGTGGTCACTTCCTGCCATAGCAAGCCTTGATGCAAGCGCAAGGTCGTTTGCACCAAGCACGAAATTGCCCTTTTCGTCGTAGTAGCTGTCCATTCTCGCCCAGCTGTTCATCGGATTTCTTGCGCCTCTTATGGCGTTTTCCATATTACAGACGGTAATTCTTTCAACCTTAAGCATTGTTTACCTCGCAAAGTTCATAATAATATTATTCATATTTTAACACACACGCGTGCCCTTGTCAAGTTTTCGCGCTAAAATTAACGCGCGCCGCCGCCCGAAAATATTTTGCGCCGATTTTCGCGCAAAATTCTTCGTAATATTATTGACAAGGGGCGGGTTTTGTGATAAAATCCATATAAAGGCGCTGACGGAAAGAGTAAGATGCGTGTCAGGTATACCAGAGAAGGGGGCGTATGCTGGAAGCCCCTATACGCTACCGCGTCCGAAGACCACTCCCGAGCCGCCGCCGGTAACAAGGCGCGCCGCGATATTTCTGCGTTATGAAAAAATGAGTTAAAGCTCAAGGTGGAACCGTGCATATCATGCACCCTTGGCGACTGTATGTCGGCAGGGGGCTTTTTCTTTTGCACGGCAGGGAAGAAAATAATTTATAGCCGAAAGGCAAAAGGAGATACTTGAAATGAAGGTAATTTTTAAGGACGGCACGGTTGGTGAGTGCGCCCCCGAGGACGAGCTTCATATACTTCGTCACTCTGCGGCTCACATTATGGCGCAGGCAATAAAGAGGCTCTGGCCCCACGCGGACTTCGCTTACGGACCTGCTAACGAGAAGGGCTTTTACTACGACGTAGATCTCGGCGACACCAAGCTGACGGACGAGGATCTTATGAAAATCGAGAGCGAGATGAAGAAGATAGTTAAGGAAAATCTTCCCATCCGCCCCTATATTCTTCCCCGTAACGAGGCTATCGCGCACATGCAAGAGCTTGGCGAGAAGTACAAGGTTGAGCACATCGGCGACCTTGACGAGGGCGTTGAGATAAGCTTCTTCAAGCAGGGCGACTACGTTGATATGTGTACCGGACCTCACATCACCTATACCAAGGCGCTTAAGGCGTTCAAGATTATGGGACAGTCGGGCGCGTACTGGAAGAACGACAAGAACAACAAGATGCTCACGAGAATAAAGGGTACTGCGTTCAAGACACAGCAAGAGCTTGACGATTACTTAAAGCTTCTCGAAGAGGCTGAAAAGCGCGACCACAGAAGGATCGGTAAGGAAATGGGGCTGTTTATGCTTCAGGACGAAGCCCCCGGCTTCCCCTTCTTCTTACCCAAAGGTATGCTTTTAAAGAACGCACTTATCGAGTACTGGCGCGAGCTTCACGCACGTGAGAACTACGTGGAAATCAGCACGCCCCTTATCATGAACCGCAAGCTTTGGGAAACCAGCGGACACTGGGACCACTACAAGGACAATATGTACTCAACCATCATTGACGAGGAAACCTTCTGCATCAAGCCCATGAACTGCCCCGGCGGCGTTATGGTTTACAGAAGCCAGCCCCACAGCTACCGCGAGCTTCCTATGCGTGTCGGCGAAATCGGTCTTGTACACCGTCACGAGCTTAAGGGTGCGCTTCACGGTCTGTTCCGCGTCCGTTGCTTCAATCAGGACGACGCGCACATCTTTATGCGCCGCGAGCAGATTTCCGACGAGATTGTCGGCGTAGTTAATCTTATCAACGAGGTTTACTCGAAGTTCGGCTTCAAGTATTCCGTAGAGCTCTCTACCCGTCCTGAAAACAGCATGGGCAGCGACGAGGACTGGGAAGCGGCAACCAACGGACTTAAAAACGCCCTTGACAGACTTGGACTTCCCTATGTTATCAACGAGGGTGACGGCGCGTTCTACGGTCCTAAAATCGACTTCCATCTTGAGGACACGCTCGGAAGAACCTGGCAATGCGGAACGATACAGCTTGACTTCCAGATGCCCATTAACTTCGAGCTTGAGTACACCGACGAGAACAACGAGAAGCAGCGTCCCATTATGATACACCGCGTTTGCTACGGCTCAATCGAGCGCTTTATCGGTATTCTTACAGAGCATTTCGCAGGTAAGTTCCCGCTCTGGCTTGCACCCACGCAGGCAAAGGTTCTTCTCGTTTCAGAGAAGTGTGCAGAGTACGGCAAATCGGTTTACGAGGCACTTAAAGCTGCTAAAATACGCGTAGAGCTTGACGACAGAAACGAGAAAATCGGATATATGATAAGAGAGGCACAGGTCGTCGGCAGAGTTCCCTACATGGTAATTATCGGTCAGCAGGAAGCTGAAAACGGCACCGTTTCCATCCGTAACCGCGACACCGCACAGACCACTACTATGACTCTTGATGAGTTTATCGCAAAGATTACACAAGAGAACCGCGACAGAGTATAAACCGCATATTTTGTCAACAATTATTTTCATATAACGCAAAAACGCACAGCATACACAAAATAGGTATGCCGTGCGTTTTATTTTTTCAGTTTGTCCGTCCAAGGCAATCTCTGTCAATAGCACCAAGCAAAGAGATGTCATCGTACACGATAGTGTCATATAGCCTATCCCCCGAGATTAACTGCCTCGTAGCGCCGTTTTGAGCGATAGCGAAAACGCGCTTGGGATACGGATTTATAAGAAGTATTTTTACCCCCTCGCCATCAAATCCCCAGTCGATATTGTGGTGGAAGGATATATGATGTCTGTCACTTCCTATTCTGTGAAGCAGGTAGGCGTGCTTATCGCTTGTGAAGTAGAGCCTGACACCGCGCCTTACGGTTGATAAAAACCTCACCGAATACACAGCCGTCCCTCTCGTCAGCGTAAAGCTCACACCCTCGCTCGGCTTAAAGAACGACCTCACAGGGTCCTTGATTTCACTTAAGGTATATCCACGCTGCTCTGCGAGCTGCGTCAGCGACCTTATAAATTTCTTGCGCCTTGATATTGCCCTGATGTAGGCAATTCCCACGATAAGTAAGATGAGAAGCACGCAAAGGGCGATAAAGCCTGCTACGGTGAGCAGCGCTGTCAGCGAAACGAATATGCTTGCGAATGAAAACAGCACGAAAACGAGAAGCGGCGCGTAAGGAAATACGAGCGGATAAAGAACGAATATCGCAAACAGGCGCAGCAGCATTTTAAAGCGGCTGTCGAGCGCATCAAGCTCGCCCTTGATATACAGGATACGGAAGTAGCGGCGCAGGTCGTATCTTCTCACAAGACTTATAACAACCGTAAGCGGAATATAAACGGCAAGCGGCAGAAATTTTATAAGCGCAGAGTCGGGCTCTCCCTCGTGAACGAACACCCCTGCAAGCTCACCCATACCGCCGACGAGAGATATGAGTGTGAGCAGAATCAAAGCGCCTGCGGTTTCGAGAATGAACACTCTGTCCTTTATGATAAGCCGAAGCTCACTTATAAAATACACATCTCTGTCCTCTTCCACGAAGGCATCGCGCTGTGCGCGGTCATAAAGCGTAAGAAAGCGTATCAGCGAATTGAATATAAGCACCAGCGCCACGCAGCAAACCAGCCTGATACTCCACGTAGGCAACGAGTGAAGCGTTGAGTCGAAGGGCAACGATATCGCAAGCAGAATAAAGAGGGTGAGCTTTGAGAGCGCCCACGCAAAAAATCCCGCGAGCATACCGCGAATAAAGTATATAAAGCCTCGGTGCTTCATCCTGCGCCCCCCCTCTCTTATTTTTGTCTTAATTATACACTAATCGCACGCGTGTGTCAATAAATATTTCACGCGCGCTTGACAGCGTCCTTCCGATATGCTAAAATGTTATTTGTTGAAATTTTGCAATTCTGGGATATTATTATATGATACACTCAATTCTTATAATAGGACAATCGAACATGGCAGGGCGCGGAATTTCAAGCGAGGTCGCCCCGATTAACAATATGGGTGGCAAAATCAAGGTGCTTCGCAACGGCAGATGGTTTAACGCCTACCGTCCCGTCAACCCCGACAGAGCAACCGCAGGCGTTTGCCTTGCAGAGAGCTTTGCCGTCGAATATGCCAAGGCGCACGAGGGCGCAGAGGTGGGTATAATTCCCTGCGCTGACGGCGGCACATCGCTCTCTCAATGGCAAAGGGGCGGTCTGCTTTTTGATAACGCGGTGAATATGGCGCGTCTCGCTATACGCACATCAAATCTCGTAGCAATACTGTGGCATCAGGGCGAGGCAGACTGCGGTGAGAGCAAAAATGCACATTACCTTGAACGCCTGAGTGCTACTATGTCATCTCTGCGCGAGGCGTTAGGTGCAGAGGACATTCCGCTCATCGTAGGCGGACTCGGTGATTTTCTTAAGGACCGCGAGGAAAGTCCGTCGCTGAAGTCCTACCCTAAAATAAACGAGCAGCTTTTGCAGTTTGCGGCCACTACCCATCGCACCGCGTATGCGAGCGCAGAGGGGCTTTTGTCAAACCCCGACAATCTTCACTTCTGTGCCGAGGCGCTTCTTGAATTCGGCAGACGCTACTATGCGGCATTCTCTGAAATTGAGGATAAGAGCCGCGCATTTGAGGAAAAGAGCGATATGGACAGCGCTATAAGAAGCGAAATGGAACTTCTTTGATAACAACTATTTACGGAAAGGCGAAAAAATGCAGGATTTTACGAATGAAATACAAAGGCGACGCACCTTTGCGATAATATCACACCCCGATGCAGGTAAGACCACTCTTACCGAGAAATTCCTTCTTTACGGCGGCGCTATTCAGTCGGCGGGCTCGGTTAAGGGAAAGCAAAGCGACAAGCACGCGGTTTCCGACTGGATGGACCTTGAAAAGCAAAGAGGTATCTCGATAACCTCATCGGTGCTTCAGTTTGAATACGACGGCTACTGCATCAATATACTGGATACCCCGGGACACCAGGACTTTTCCGAGGACACCTACCGCACGCTTATGGCGGCGGACAGCGCAGTAATGGTTATCGACGCGGCAAAGGGTATTGGGCCGCAGCCGAGAAAGCTCTTTAAGGTCTGCGCTATGCGCGACATTCCGATTTTCACCTTTATCAACAAGATGGACCGAGAGGCAAGAGACCCCTTCGACCTGCTCGACGAGCTTGAAAAGGAATTCGGCATCGGCACTTATCCTATGAACTGGCCCATCGGATGCGGTCAGAAGTTCAAGGGTGTTTACGACCGCGAGGCAGGACAGATACTCTCGTTTGACGATTCGCACAGAGGACGCGAGAAAATTCACGGAATTGACTGCGATATAAACGACATAGGGAAGCTTGACTCGCTTATCGGAAGCACTATGCGCGAAGAGCTTTGCGAGCAGATAGAGCTTCTCGACGGCGCGTGCTTTGACTTTGACATTGAAGCGGTAAGACACGGAAAGCTGTCCCCCGTATTCTTCGGTTCGGCACTCAACAACTTCGGCATTGAGCCCTTCCTTGCACACTTCTTAAAAATGACCACCTCACCTCTGCCGAGGCAGACGGGTGACGTTACGGTTGACCCGTTTGATGAGAAATTCTCTGCCTTCGTATTTAAAATTCAGGCGAACATGAACAAGGCGCACCGCGACAGAATTGCGTTTATGAGAATATGCTCGGGCAAATTCCGTCGGGAATGCGAATACTATCACGTTCAGGGGCAGAAGAGCTTCCGCTTATCCCAGCCCCAGCAGATGATGGCATCCGAGCGCGAGGTCATCAACGAGGCTTATGCAGGCGATATAATAGGTGTGTTTGACCCCGGCATCTTCTCTATCGGTGACACCGTGTGCGAAAAGGGAATGAAGCTTGCCTTCGAGGGCATACCCACCTTCGCGCCCGAGCATTTCGCTATGGTCGAGCAGGTTGACTCAATGAAGCGCAAGCAGTTCGCAAAGGGAATGAACCAGATAGCCCAAGAGGGTGCTATTCAGATATTCTTCGAGCCCGGCGCAGGTCTTGAACGCGTTATAGTCGGCGTTGTCGGCGTGCTTCAATTCGAGGTGCTTGAATACCGTCTTAAAAACGAGTACGGCTGTGACCTGCGAAGAAACAATCTTAACTTTGAGCAGATAAGATGGATAACCAACGAGGGGCTTGACCCCAAAAGCCTTAAGCTCTCGCACGGCACGAAGTGGGTGCAGGACTTCAGGGGAAATAATCTTCTGATATTTACAAGCGAGTGGGCAATACGCTGGGTGCTTGAGGATAACCCAGGTCTTGAGCTCGCAGAATTCAGCAAGGGAAATACGGGCGGTAATATATAATGAGAATGCGAAAAAAGAAAAACGGCGAGAAAAGACTTCTCGCGTGTGCAGAGCTTCTTGCAAGCGCGCCCACCGTGGGCGAGCGCCCTATATGGCTTGAAATAGGCGCAGGAAAGGGCGGCTTTGCCATCGAGATGGCGAAAAGAAATCCCGAGGCTGACTACTATGCAATGGAACGCGTCAGCGATTGCGTGACCCTTGCCGCAGAGCATCTTAAAGATGAAATAGAGAAAACGGGCAAGCCGAAAAACCTTAAGTTTATCGTTGACACCGCAGACAACCTCGGGCTTATGCTTCCCGAGGGGGCGGTTGAGAGAATATTCCTCAACTTTTCCGACCCGTGGACAAAGAAGGGCTACGCAAAGCGCAGACTTACGCACCGCAGATATCTTATGCTCTATATGAGCCTGCTTAAAACGGGCGGCACGCTTCGCTTCAAGACCGACAACGTAGCGCTCTTTGACTTCACGCTTGAAGAAATTGAGAAAATCGGCATTACGCCCACCGTCGTTACCCGCGACCTTCACAACAGCGAGTGGAATGAGGGAAATATCAGGACCGAGTATGAGGAAAACTTCTCATCCCAAGGCTACAAAATCAACATGGTAGAGATACGCAAGCCCGAGGGATTCGTTGCGTCAGTTCCCTTCGACCTCACAAAGAACGGACGCAAGGAATATCTTGAAAAGTACAAGAACAACGCCGATTAAGACAATATAAGTTTACATAAAGTGTAGAAAGGGGCGGATATGCAGGAAAACGCACACAAGGGTCACCGAATAAGAATGCGAAGAAAGCTTCTTGAATTTTCGCACCGCGTTTTTGACACCTACGAGCTTCTTGAAATGCTTCTTTACTACACTAATTCCGTACGCGACACAAACCCCATAGCAAAAAATCTTCTTTCGCGCTTCGGCTCGCTTGATGCCGTACTGCTTGCCGATGCCGACGAGCTTTCGTCGGTTGTCGGAATAGGCGCAGAGTCCGTCGGTCTTATAAAATCAGCAGAACGCGCCTGCCGCTTCTTCGAGGTGCTTGACGCGCAGGTGACAGAGGCTGACGAGGGCTCTGTGTATGCTGATATATGCCGCCTGCTCTCAGGCTATGAGTGTGCGACGACCGTGCTCGTATCTCTTGATAACGCAGGCAGAGTTATTGGCAAGGACAAGCTGTTTTCGCTTGATTTTTCATCAGGCGGTATTAAGCCGTCGGTGTTCGTAAGCAGGTTGCTTGAGCACGGTGCGGTATCCTGCATTATCGCGCACAGCCATCCCTTCGGCCCTGCCTTTCCGAGCGAAAGCGATATGGAAACCGAGCGGCTCGTTACGGGTGCCTTGTCAGCGGTCGGCATCAGGGTTAACGCCTGCATCGTCACCTGCGGAAGCAGCTATTACGATATGATAAGCCGCAAGAGCGTCACCGTATCCCCCTCGCTCGCCGACGATAGCGCACCGCTTGATGAGGGTGCAACAGAGGTGCTTACAGATTTGTTTTCCTCTGCCTTCAAGGACGGCGCGCAAAGGCTTCAGGGGCTTATTGCGAGAGCGCCGGCGGCAAGCGCGCTTCTCACGCCCTCTCACACTACCCACGACGAAGCAACCGAGCGCGAGAGGACTCTGCTTTCCCTCATCCCTGCTCTCGCCTCACGCAGAATAAGCGAAAAATATACCGCAAAAAGAAGGTACTCGCAGGATGAGCTTAAAAGATGTCTTGTAGGCCAGCTTCTCGGCTCGCCGCGCGAGCAGGTGGTGATGCTTTCTATCGACGGCGGCGGTGCGCTTATCTCTTGTGATTTTATATGCGAGGGAACTGTCAGCTCGAGCGAAATTCTGCCCCGTATGCTTCTTGATTGCGTAGGACGCAGAGGCGCTAAGTCGGTAATCCTCGCGCACAACCACCCCTTCGGCAGAGCCGTACCGTCAGACGAGGATATCGCGGCAACGAAAAGGCTTTGCGAGGTGCTTCGTTTGGTCGATGTCAGCCTTGACGCGCACTATGTTGTTGCCGAGGGCAAGGCTGTTCAGATACAATTTTAATACCGAGGTTATACAATGCCATTTTTAGGAACGATAATTAACTTTCTCGCGGTGCTCATTTCAGGACTGCTTGGCGCGTCGATAAGACGCGGTATTCCCGAGAGAATAATCAAGGCTATCACCGCCGCTATTGCGATATGCGTAATTTACATAGGAATTGACGGCGCACTCGTTAGCGCACCCGATGTCGGCGGCTTTTTTGAAAGCGCAGGGCTCGTCAAGTTTCTCATTATGATACTCTCGCTCGTTATCGGAACGGTAATCGGTGAGATAATAGATATCGACCGCCTCGTCACAGCCCTTGGTGAGAAAATCGAGGCAAGGCTTGTAAAGGACGAAAGCAGTAAGGGAAGCTTTGCAAAGGGCTTCGTCAGCTCAACCATTATGATATGCGTTGGCGCTATGGCGGTAAACGGCGCAATTCTTGATGCGACCGGTGACCCAAGCACGCTTATAGCAAAGGCAACGATAGACTTTATCGCCTGCTTTATGCTTGCTACCACGCTCGGCGTTGGCGTTGCCTTCTCGTCATTTCCGCTTCTTCTCTATCAGGGCGCTATCACGCTTATAAGCCTATTCTTCGTATCTATAATTCCCGAGGCTACGATTACCTACCTCTCGGCAACGGGTTCGCTTATTATAGTATTTATAGGAACGAACTTTCTCGGCCTCACGAGTGTAAAAACCGCCAATATGACACCTGCGCTCTTCGTGCCGTTTGCACTCGTTCCGCTTTTCAATCTTATAGGACTAATGTAGGAGCTTGCTTATGGAAATTATAGAACAAGGAATTTTCGAGGGCGAGCGCGCGCTTTACGCTTCGCGCGAGCTTGAAATATACGACAGCGTTTTCAGAAACGGCGAGTCCCACCTGAAGGAATCCGAGTGCCTGTGCATCAACGGCTGTATTTTCGAATGGAAGTATCCGCTGTGGAATTGCAAAGAGGTTGAGGTGGAAAACACAACGCTTCTCACCACGGCTCGCTCGGGCATTTGGTACACGGACGGAATTACGATGTCGCACTGCACCATCGACGCGCCCAAGACCTTCAGGCGCTCAAGCAACATAACACTTAACGACTGCACTATGCCGTTTGCACAGGAAACGATGTGGAGCTGCGATGGAATAATGCTGAACCGCGTGAGCATAGTCGGTGACTACTTCTGCAAATGCTCTGAAGGCATCATCGCAAATAACGTGAGCATATCGGGCAACTACGCCTTCGACGGATGCAAGAACGTTGAGGTAAGAAACTCAAGAATTATATCGAAGGATGCCTTCTGGAACTGCGAGAACATAACGGTGCGCGACTCGGTTATCATCGGTGAGTACCTTGCGTGGAACTCAAAGAATGTAACTCTTATAAACTGCACCATTGAGTCAAATCAGGGGCTCTGCTATATAGACGGCCTCACCGTAAGAGATACGAAGCTTATCTGCACCGACCTTTGCTTCGAATATTGCAAGAATGTCGATGCTATGATTTCGGGCTCGGTTATCAGCGTAAAGAACCCCACCTCTGGAAGAATTATCGCAGACGAAATAGGCGAGATTATCCTCGACGAAAACTTCTGCAATCCCGATGATACGGTTATAGAAACAAAGCGATAAACTCAATATAAAGCAAACAATTATTTTCATCAGGAGTGTATTATGTACAATTTTGATAATATCCCCGACAGAAGAAATACCTATTCCTACAAATGGGACGAGCATCCAAGCGCGCTTCCCATGTGGGTTGCGGATATGGACTTTGAAACCGCCCCTGAGGTAAAGGCGGCAATAGTCGAGCGCGCTATCCACGGCGTGTACGGATACACCTACGCACCGAAAGAGCTTTTTGAGAGCGCGTCAGATTTCTGGGCAAAGCGTCACGGCTTTCGCTTTGATACCGAGTATATGGTATATTCGTCGGGCGTAGTCGCGGCAATATCGTCGCTCGTAAGACGCCTCACTCACCCAGGCGAGGGCGTGCTTATTCAATCACCCGTATATAATATCTTCTATAACTCAATCCTCAACAGCGGCAGACGCGTCGTGTCAAGCGACCTCGTGCTGAAGGATGACTCGTGGCATATTGATTTTGCCGACCTTGAAAAAAAGATAAGCGACCCTATGACCACGCTTATGATTCTCTGCAACCCCCACAACCCCGTCGGAAAAACCTTTACCAAGGACGAGCTTTGTAAAATAGGCGAGCTTTGCCACCGCTACAGTGTAACGGTTATCTCGGATGAAATTCACTGCGAATTTACCGAGCCGAAATGCTCGTATACCCCCTTTGCCGCCGCATCCGATATCTGCTATGAGATAAGCGTAACGCTTCTCTCGCTTTCAAAGGCGTTCAATATCGCAGGGCTTTGCTCTGCTATCGCGGTTGTCAAAAATCCCCTGCTTCGTCATCAGGTTTACCGCAGCTTAAACAATGACGAAATCGGTGAGCCCAATGCCTTTGCGGTAGTGGCAAACCTTGCCGCGCTCAACAAGGGCGAGGCTTGGCTTGACGCGCTCGTTGACTACCTCAACGAGAACAAGCGCGTGGCTATAAAATTTATCGAGAGCGAAATCCCCTCGCTCAAGGTCCCCAAAACCGAGGCAACCTATCTTCTTTGGGTTGATATATCTGCCCTCGGCATAGATTCCGTAGAATTTACGAAAAGGCTTCGCGAGGATGGCGGTCTTTTCATTAACGACGGACTTGAATACGGCGAGTGCGGAAGATACTTCGTCAGAATAAACCTCGCAACCAGCCGCGAGCTTGTAATGCGCGGTCTTACCCTGCTTCGCGATTTTATAAATAAAAATCACCCTTAAGTCGAGGTGGCTATGCTGTCAGCACCTGCGATGTTAATATAAAAATCCAATGATAAAAAAGGACGAAGAACACAAAAATTCTTCGCCCTTTTTATTTGCAAGCGCACAATTTTCAAGCGCAAATGCAAATTTATTCTTTCTTACTTTGTCGGTATATCGCGAGCGAAAAAGACCTGTATACTTTTTCCATCTCACATTAACGAAAGCTATATTACTACCAAATTTACCGACGCGAGAGAAGTACCGTCATCAAACAAAAGCGCATATACTCTCGCTTTTTCTTTGTTTTTTACTATTTGAGCTATCCTTTTACCGATTTAAGCGCGACGGCACATCTTGCAGGAAGATATATGAAAAATCCGCGCCCAAACGGTGTGTCGGTTGCAACATAGGTTTGCTCTGTCGATATTCTTCCCTGCCCGCCAAACTCGCTCTTGTCCGACGAGAACACGACGCGAAACTCACTCTTATCAAAATCCTTCGTGCAGATGAAGGCAGGATTTTGTGACCAGGTGGGGTGAAGGTTCACCGCATAGATTATTTCGCCTCGCTCGAATATCATAAGCTTCTTGGCTTCGTCAAGCCATATCGGCCTCGCGCGCTTCTTCGAGTGAACGAGGTAGCGACGCAGGTGCGCTATCATCGCTCTGTCAAACTCGCAGAGCCAATCGTATTTGTAGGTAAGGTTACGCACGAGCGACCACTGACGGCGCGCATACTTATGACTCCAACCGTTGCCCTCTCTCGGGAAATCTATCCACTCAGGGTGACCGAACTCGTTGCCCATAAAGTTGAGATAACCGTCCTTAGCAAGCACCGCGGTCACGAAGCGGATGAGCTTGTGCATATCTATCGCGGTATCCATAGAGGGGGAATGATAGCTCTTCATCATACCCGTGTACATCTCTGCATCGGCAAGACGGAACATTATCGTCTTATCACCGACGAGCGCCTGATCGTGCGACTCGCTGTATCCTATCGAGCCTTCACCCTCTCTGCCGCCTGAAAGCTCAGAGAAAATGTAGCCCACCGACCAGTCGTCCATTCTTTCCTTCTTGATAAGCTTAATCCACATATCGGGAACGCCCATAGAAAGCCTGAAATCAAATCCGAAGCCACCCGATGCGAGAGGCAGGCACATTCCGGGCATGCCGCTCATATCCTCTGCAACGGTGATAGCGCGCTTATTATTCTTGTGGATAAGCTCGTTTGCGAGCATAAGATAAACTCTCGCATCAACATTGGTGTTGAGCGAATAATATTGCGAAAGATTTGTAAAGGCAACGCCAAGACCGTGGTTCTCGTAAAGCATCGAGGTTACGCCGTCGAAGCGGAAGCCGTCGAAGTGGAACTCGTCCTGCCAATATTTGAGGTTAGACAGAAGGAAGTGCAGAACCTCAGCCCTGCCGTAATCAAAAAGCCTCGTTCCCCACGCGCTATGCCATCCGCGCTCACCCTCAAGAAAATACTGTCCGTCAGTACCGTCAAGGCGGTTAAGTCCCTCACCCACATTAGGGCAGGCGTGGCTATGCACGATATCGAGAAGCACGGCAATTCCCATCGAGTGCGCCTTGTTTATAAGATATTTGAGGTCCTCGGGCGTGCCGTATCGGTAGGAAGGTGCGAAAAAGCCCGTAACCTGATAGCCAAACGAAGCATAGTAGGGATGCTCTTGAATTGCCATAAGCTGTACTGTATTGTAGCCTGCCTTGCGTATCCACTCAAGCGTTATATCAGCAAATTCTCTGTAAGTGCCAACGCCCTCGCGTTCCTGCGCCATACCGATATGCGCCTCGTAAATGAGTGGCGAGCGGTGCCCCTTCCTTCCATACCAGTCACCGTCAGTCCACGCAAAGGGCTCGTCAGGCATCCATATCTGCGCGCAGAGCTTTGCATCGCGCTCGTCAAGCACAGCGCGCCTTGCATATGCAGGCAGGCGAGAGAAAGACGCGCCATCTCTGCCGACCATAAGCTTTACAAACTGTCCGTGGCGAAGCGCATCCTTGCCCTCAAGCTTTATCTCAAAAACACCACCGCCGATATTAGTCAGCGGATGTGAATACGCATCCCAGCCGTTAAAGTCACCAAAAAGCCACGCCGAGTCAGCACCCGGAAGCCACTCGCGGAATACCCATCCGCTATCGGTTCTGTGGAAACCGAAATATAAATATCCGTTTGCAACGGAAAGCAATTCCCCGCCGCCCACAAGCTCGTAACGCTTACTGTTATAGCGTTCAAGATGCATTCTTATGTCGGATGAAAACGGTGAAAGCTCTATATCCTCTTTAAGAAGTCTTGTCATAGCAAGATCAACATTAATCATTTCCACGCCCCCTCGTAAATTTGCTCTATAAATATATTATACATAAAATTGTTAACAATATCAAGGGGGATTGCGCTACAAATAACGCAATCCCCCTAAACTTCAAGCCGAGAAGAAGAAATATATCAGAATTCAGCACCACACACTAACGAAAAAATCACGCACCGAAGGTAAAATCATCACCATCGTTGCATCAATATATATAGGCAAAAGCAAACTCCAACGATAATCATTTATGAAGCACGCGTCATTTATTCATTGCGGATACGCCTTGACACGCATTTATCACCGCCTTACCCTGCCGTGTGCTTTTTATCTACATACGGTTTAACATATCAACAGTTCACACAAGAACAAAGCCTATTATGAAAAGCATAGTTTACATTCAAGGCTGTTATTAATGAGCAGCGCCGTTCTATTTGTCTAAAATCTGAAGTCGTTTGAGCCATTTGGCAAAGGTGCCGTCCTTACAAGAGCCCAAAATTGCACCCTCACAAAACTTTTCTGCCAAAACATTTGCTACAATCATCGCGCAAACGCATTGACCATTCAGCCTCGAAACATCAACTGATTTTATAGTTTCGATGTCAATATTATTAGCCTTTAATATCTCTCTATAATAATCAAGCTCCATTTTGGGATGCTCGTCTATAAAAGCTCTTACAGCACTCGAAAAATTCTCTACATCGTCACTATAACTAAAGCACGGCAGGTGAAAGGGATGCTCTGCACTTCCATTCGCATTTTTATCTATATACCATTCACCAAAGCAATCACTATCAAACACAGGCAAAAACTTCGTAAGCTCGCAATATATTTTCCCGATGTCATCCCAATTTGATTTATAATCATCAGCTTTCAAGTTGTATGGATTATATTTTGCTATTTCAAAACTAAACTTCCTGATTGAAGTATCCTTGTGTGCTTTACCGTTCTTTGTTTTTCCTGCAATCCAATCCGCATGGCTTTTCTTGATGCTTTTCGCAACAAGAGCGCTATGCAAAATATAATAATCAGGCAATGCCTTATCATTCAGGCATACGAACACATAGTAAATGTTATCATCCACAATGTTTTCATTCTTTTGAGATAAAGTCCAGGTCCTTTCGCTGGTATGGTTGGTTTTAACTTGCAATGCTATTTGCCTATTATTTTGCTTGCTTATAGCTAAAATATCAAAATCCTTCGTATTAGACATAGGCACAGCAACCGTAAAGCCATTTCTTTCAAGCTCTGCTGCGACGAAATACTCACCGCAATTGCCAACGGAAACACAATCAGTTTTTCCCATAACAAATCCCCCTAATTCAAGATGAACCACACTTAAATTATAACACACAGATGTACCAGAATACTATGACCGCAAGGCATAAGAAAATATATGACAAAACGCGTTTCATTATTTTCCCCCGTTTACACAGTCAATAATTTAATAAAATAATTATAGCACACAGGATTTGTCTTTTCAAGTTTTTCAGTTAAATAATGTCGCACGCAAAATCATAGGCGTTTATACAAGCATAAAAATCTCTGCCATCAGCAAAATCCCCCCTGCCGATCAGCCCCATAAAACCATCCGCGCAAAGCCATACATTTTCATTTATATATTCATATAATAACGCTACCTAAAACACCAAGAGCACTATCTATCAATCGCAATCTTAATAAGTTATAACCAAGCAAGTTTGTAAAGCATAATTCACATAATATAAAAATAACGCCACATACATTAAGAGCTATTGTATATGTCAAAACATAATTTCAGAATACAAATAGAATTTAAAAACGCATTTAATTCTTTATTGTGCGCTTAAATAACAATTTCATACAAGTCAAATATTCAGCGATGCCAAATGTGAAATAATGTACTTGTGCACATTGTGAAATATCTCACTTCGCTCGATGTGAAATGAAATAAATCCCCACACGCCCGCAGGCGTATTTCACATGGCAAAGCCATATTTCACGCACGAAGTGCATTTCACAAATGCCGCAAGTGATTTATTTCGTTGAAAAAAGCAACCTTGAAAAATCACGCCAAGGCGTGTATGGAATCCGCAGCTTGTCTGCGGTATGGAATCAAGGCGTTAGCCTTGTATGGAATCAATCTGAAGGAAAATACACGCTAAAGCGTGATGCCATACGCCTGACGGCAATTCCATGCACCCTGCGGGTGATTCCATTCCAATCCTTCGGATTGAATAAAAAAGGACTTCACTAATGTGAAGTCCTTTTTTGGCTCCCCGAACTGGGCTCGAACCGGTGACTCGTGCATACCGCTTGCGGTATCTTGCCAACTCGGTGATGGCAGCCTTAAACGGTATACACACCTCGTCTTGTATAAGCACATTCCCGAGTGGCAAATTCACAGTCATGCGCTCTGCCGACTGAGCTATCGAGGAATGTGTGGTGCACAGGGATAGGCGGTCGCCTATCCTTATGAGTTTTGCAACGCAAAACTCACTCCAGGGACTCAACC
>JAZKYE010000059.1:0-33517 GCA_045611965.1 Eubacteriales bacterium | reverse complement strand
GTGAATCGTAATGGCAGTAATGAAGAAGCTTAGAACAAGAGGACATCGCGTCGTTCTTAACCGTTCTGCGGGAGGCGACGCCGGCATTACCTTTATGCTGACGCTCCTCGGTATCGTAATGTTTGTACCTATGTACTACGTTGTTATCCAGTCCTTAAAGCCCCTTGACGAGCTTTTCAGATTCCCTCCGGAATTCTGGGTATACAACCCCACCTTTGACAACTTTGCCGACCTGTTCACCCTTATGGGCGACTCCTGGGTGCCCTTCTCAAGATATATCTTCAACACCGTGTTCATCACAATATGCGGTACTGTAGGTAACCTTATCTTCGCATCCATGGCAGCGTACTCACTCGCAAAGCTTCGTTTCCCCGGAAGAAACGCAATCTTCCAGCTCATAGTTGCGTCGCTGATGTTCCACTCTACGGTTAACCAGGTAACGCACTTCATCATTCTTTCCGCATTCGGTTGGATTGATACCTACCTTTCTATTATAGTACCCTCAATGGCTACTACCATCGGTCTTTACCTTATGAAGCAGTTCATGGAGACGTCGGTACCCGATACGGTTCTTGAGTCTGCCCGTCTTGACGGCGCGAGCGAGTTCAGAACCTACCTTATCATCGCAATGCCTATGGTTAAGCCTGCTTGGCTTACGCTGATAATCGAGTGCTTCAAGACACTTTGGAACTCGGGCTCGTCCATCTATATTCATTCCGAGGAATTAAAGACCTTCAACTATGCAATTCAGCAGATAGTATCAGGCGGTATCGCCCGTTCGGGCGCAGGAGCAGCGGCTACGGTCGTAATGATGCTCGTTCCCATCCTGGTATTCGTGCTTAACCAGAGCCAGATTATCGAAACAATGGGCTCTTCGGGAATGAAGGATTAAGGAGGATTATGAATATGAAGAAAATATCAAAAATTCTTATCCTCACCCTCATACTCGTTATGCTTTTCGGAACGGTCAGCGCATCCGCGTTTGAATCCTACGAAACCTACACCTACTCTATCGACGGTGAGCCGCTGAAATCCCCCTCGGCATACGACGCGGCGCAGTCCCTGACCTCGGTGCCTATGGGCATCACTCAGGAGAAGTTTGGCGGCAAGGCACTTGAGGGTGCGTCCGACATCGTTACTGACGATGCGTCAAACGTTTACATCGCTGACAGAGATAACAACCGTATCGTTGTTCTTAACAAGTATTATTCCTGCATCCATATCATAGACGGCTACACCGACAAGAGCGGTGAGTGGCAGACCTTTAACAAGCCTCAGGGTGTTTTCGTAACCTCGACTCTTGGCGGTTCTACCGAGCAGAGCCTCATCTACGTATGCGATACAGAGAATAAGAGAATTGTAGTATATGACAGAGAGTTCAACTACGTAAGAACGCTTAAAGAGCCCAAGAGCGCACTTCTTCGTGAGGGCGCGTTCATGCCCGAGGCTATTGCAGTTGACCTTTACGGCAGACTCTTTATAACCTCATCGGCTTGTAACGAGGGTGTTATAGTTATGTCGAAGGAAGGCGACTTCACAGGCTTTATCGGAGCTCAGAAGGCAGAGTATTCCATCCTCGACATCATCTGGCGCCGCTTCCAGTCCAAGGAACAGCGCGAGCAGGCGGGCGGCCGTGCCGTATCAATTGCTTACAACAACATCACCGTTGACGCGGAGGGCTTCGTTTACTGTACCACCGACGGTATCGAAGAGGATAGACAGATTTCTGCTGTAAAGTCGAAGAACGCAGACTACTCGCCCGTCAAGAAGCTTAACTCGGCTGGTGCTCAAATTATGAAGCGTAACGGCTTCTTTGATCCGGGCGGAGAGGTAATGGTATCCTCGCTGTCAAACTCTAAAGGCGCGTCAAAGATAGTTGACGTTGCTATCGGTAGAGAAAATTCGTGGTCTATCCTTGACAGAAAGCGCTCGAGAATATTTACCTATGACCAGAACGGTAACCTTCTTTTCGCCTTTGGCGATATCGGTGACCAGCTTGGTAACGGTGAGGACCTCGTTGCGATAACCTACCACGAGGTAGATGGCGTAACCTATCTTCTTACTCTTGATAACGCAAACAAAACCGCGGGCGGATACAAGATTACCGTTTACGCCCCCACAGAGTACTGTGACACGATTATGAATGCGCTTCACAATCAAAACGAGCACTTGTATTCTGAGGCAATTCTTTACTGGCAAGAGGTTCTTACCCGAAACAACAACTTTGACCTTGCTTATATCGGTATAGGTAAGGCGCTTTATAGCCAGGAAAAATACGAAGAGGCTATGGAGATGCTCAAGGGTGCATACGAAACCGACACCTACTCGAAGGCGTTTGCGGCTATCCGTAAGAACGTAATCGGCTCGTGGGTGCTCATCGTAATCGTCGTTGGCGTCATAGCACTTATCGTCGGAATGCTTAAGTTCTTAGGCTGGGCGAAGAAGAAGAATAAGGCGACCTCGCTTAAGGTTGGCAAAAAGACCTATGTTGAGGAGCTTATATACGTATTCCACCTCTGGCTGCATCCCTTCGATGGCTTCTGGGATATCAAGCACGAGAAGCGCGGCTCTGTAAGAGCAGGTACGACCATTATGGTTCTTACCATTCTCGCATTCTTCTATCAGGCTATCGGACGCGGATACACCTTCAACCCCCGCGAATCCTACTCAACGATATTCGTACAGATTCTCTCTATCGCAGTGCCCGTAATTCTCTGGTGCGTAGGTAACTGGTGTCTTACAACGCTCTTCGACGGTGAGGGAAGCTTTAAGGATATTTATATTGCTACGACCTATTCATTAGCACCCCTGCCCGTGCTCGTAGTAATTTCCACCGTTCTCACTAACGTAATGACGGTCGGAGAGGGCTCTATTGTAAACCTTCTTGTAACAATCGGATATATCTGGGTTGCATTCCTTCTGTTCTTTGGAACGCTCGTAACTCACGACTATTCGCTCAGCAAGAACGTTCTTACCGTATTCGGAACTATCGCTGCAATGGTAGTTATTATGTTCGTTGCAATCCTGTTCTCGAACCTCGTCGTTAAGATGGTAACCTTCATAGCGGCGATTATATCGGAAATAGGAAACCGACTGTAAAGAAAAGCAGAGGAGGAAATTGAATAATGAAAATTAAAAAGATTTTATCGTCTGCTTTGGTGCTGGTGATGCTCTTCACCACGCTTATCGCACTCGTTCCCACCGCGGCAAACGCAGCATTCTCGCAGAGCGCGTCGAGCGCAGCCCTGAGTGCTGACGAAATCAAGGAGATTTCATCCGCAACGCTCGAGTATAACTTTGCATCCGCACAGGAAATGCTTAATTACGAGCTTGATAAGGGATACCTTGACGGCGTTGGATCCGAGGATGGCAAATACGCTATATTCGTAAACCGCTATACCGGTGTTCTTTACTATGTAAACTACGTTACCGGTCAGATACTTACCTCTAACCCCTACAACGTAGCATACAAGTCCGAGGGTAGCACCTCTGCTTCGATTTCTATCGACAACAGAAGGCTGCTTATGAGCCAGATTAACATCAATTATCTGCTCAATTCCACCAACCTTGAGGAAACGCCTCTTAACTCTAACGAGTGGGCGGCTGACCGCGCTCAGATTTCGACCAGCTTTATCAACGGCGGAATCAGAGTAAACTACACCCTTGGAGATACTACCACGAGATTCCTTCTTCCCGGTAGAATTCTTGCAGAGGACTACGAGGCACTCGTTCTTGTGCCTATGCTCAAGGACATTGAGGCGCTTCTCGAAGAGTACTGTGCACCTCTTTCGCCTGATACTGATTTCAGCTTCTTTGATAACGACGCGTACGAGGCTTATTCCTACGGATGCCTTGATAGCGGTGCTATCTCAAAGTATCTGAGCAATATGCAGACGAAGTATCAGAAGCTTCTTACTAACCGTAACGCACCCGAGTACAAGGCTATCCACACTCTGCGTCAGGATATAATGAGTATGGTAACCGCGTACGCGCTTAAGAATCCTCGCGTTTATGAGGAAACCGGCAAGACGACCTCGGGCGCATACCTTACCATTATCAAGGATTTCTATACCCCCGCAGAGGGACAGGAGCTTGAAATCTGCGATGAGGGCTCTGACCTTTATCACGCACCTATGTACGTTTACGCAGGTACGCAGACGAGCGAGAAGAGAGTTGACACGGTTAAGTTCCAGAAGTATTGCCCCTCGTACACCTTCGCTATGATGCTTGAGCACGAGAAGGAATGCGGATATGTTGATGACTCGCCCGCGAAGCCTGTTTTCAGATGCGCTATCGAGTACACCATCAACTCTGACGGTACTCTTTCCGTAAGACTTCCCGCAAGCTCTATTTCGTATGACGAAACCTTATATACTCTTCTTTCGATAATTCCTCTGCAGTTCTTCGGCGCAGGAAACCTTGACGAAGATGGTTATATATTCTTCCCCGATGGCTCGGGTACTGTCGTTGAGTTCGAGCAGTTCAATTCGATGCAGATCAAGGTGCCCAAGGCATCCATCTACGGCAACGACTACTGCTACTCGAACCTCATTCCCGAGCAGTCCTACCGCGCGCAGATTTCTATGCCCGTTTACGGAGTAGTATCTGATACCGCAGCAAACAAGATCACCAAGGATAAGTATGGCGTTGACACCGTAAAGAACGGCTACTTCGCAATACTTGAGGAGGGTGCTTCGCTTGCATACCTTGAGTTCGTCGGCGGTGGCGGTGCGTATAAGTACGCAAACGCATACAGCCTGTTCTCACCGTACCCCTCTGACGTATTCGACCTTTCCGAAACAGCAGGCACCTCGGTTGGCTCGCAGAACAGCTACACCATCGTTGCAGATTCCAAGTATAACGAGTCCTATGTGACGAGAATTACTATGCTTACTGACGATACGGTTGCTTCGCTCGCATATGCCGGCGCACCCTACTATTCATCGTCTTATGTAGGTATGGCATCCTGCTACCGTGACTACCTCAAGGCAAACGGTGTAATTTCCGCCCTTGAGAATGCAAACGAGGATATTCCTCTTTACATCGAGGCTCTCGGTGCGATGGAGATTACCACTAAAATTCTTTCGTTCCCCGTAACCCAGACTATTCCTCTTACGAGCTTTGACGACGTTCTCAAAATGTTCTCTGAGCTTAACGATAACGCCGCTACCTTCCTTAAGAAGGCGCAGGAGTACGAGGCAATGGCTGCAGAGGCTAACGAGGACTCACTTAAGGAAATCTATCTTCAGTCTGCGGCTGATTACAAGGCACTTGCACAGAGCGCAGAGAAGATTAACAACATCCACTTCCGTCTTACCGGCTTCTCTAACGGCGGTATGTACTTTACCTATCCCACCAAGGTAAGATGGGAAAGAGCGTGCGGCGGTAAGAAGGCGTTTATGAACCTCGTTTCCGAGGCAAATAAGATTTCCGAAAATGCAGGCGTTGATTTCGGCGTATATCCCGACTTTGACTTCCTTTATATCAACAACACTGATACGTTCGACGGAATTTCTGTTCGTGGCAACGTATCGAGGATGGTTGATAACCGCTACGCATCAAAGCAGGTTTATAACGCAGTTCTTCAGGAGTATGTAACCTACTACTCTCTCGTTGTAAACTCTGTATCCCTTGAGGAAATTTACACCAAGTTCCAGAAAAAGTTCAATAAGTTCAACCCCACGGGAATCTCAGTTTCCACCATCGGCTCTGACCTTAACTCTAACTTCGACGAGGATGAGCCTATTAACCGTACCGATTCCGAGGCTTACGTAGTAGCAGTTCTTAACAGAATGAAGAACGACGATAAGCTTAACATTATGGTTGACAAGGGCAACGCATACACGCTTAAGTATGCAAGCCACGTTCTTGACGCATCGGTTGACTCGAGCCATTACAGATATTCCTCTTACCCCGTGCCCTTCTTCGGAATGGTGCTTCACGGTAGCAAGAATTATGCAGGCTCACCCCTTAACTACTCGGGTACGCCTATGTACGACATCCTTCGCTCAATTGAGAGCGGTGCGAGCCCCTACTACGTGCTTTGCGCGCAGAACTCGGCTTACCTTAAGGATGACCATATGCTTTCCGAGTACTACGGCGTTGACTACAACACCTGGTTTGACAGCATTGTAGAAACCTACACGCTTCTTAACAAATATCTTGGCGACCTTCAGAGCTACACGATTTCCGACCACAAGCTCATCATCGGTGAGCGTGTGATTGACGCAGGTGAAACTGCGGCTAACTATGCGGCTCTTAAGGAAGAGGTTATCGACCTTCTTGACAAGCAGATTGCAAAGGCAGTTGCAGATAAGTTTGACGAGCTGAAGGCTGCCGGCGCACCCGGCATCAAGATTAGCTTTAGCTTTGATTCAGAAGCGCTTCTCAACCAGCTCGCGCTTGAGCTTAACAAGACTCGCGCAGAGCTTGATGCAGATACTCTGTTTATCGAGAAGATTAATGCTGTGTACGAGAAGTACAAGGCAGAGTATCCCGTAGAGGGAACCGCGCAGCCCGAGGGCGTAATCAGCTTCGGTGAGATTGAGTACGAAACGAAGTACAACTACGTTACCGACTCGATTGCAACCGATAAGGACTATCACGCAACCGATTATACGAGCGATATCAACAACATCGTTCTCGTAACCTATTCAAATGGCACTGACACCGTAAGATTTATACTTAACTACAATATCTATTCGGTTACTGTAAATCTTGGCGATGGCGAAATTTACACGCTCGATAAGTACGGCTGTGTAAGAATTGACGGATAAAGGAGGTAAAGCACGATGGATGAAAATATAATCGTTTCACAGAACGAATCGAATGAAGCAGCTACGCAAGACGCTGCCTACGTTACACCCACAGAGCTTAACGATGCGGCTGTAATTGATTCCAAGACGGGCCTTCTTCGCACCAAGCGCAAAAAGGTATCACTTGATTCAAGAAAAGCGCGCGCAGGCTACGTATTTACCTTACCCTTTATTCTGGGTATCATTCTTATCTACATTCCCATTCTTCTCGACTCTATTTGGTTCTCTCTTGGAGATATCAAGCAGGGTTGGCGTGACGGCAACCCCGTTATGTGGCTGGAATGGAACAACTTTGAGCACTATGCTAACGCATTTACCGACTCAAAGGGCTTCGTTGTAAGCTTGTTTGAGGGTATTCAGCAGCTTATCTTCGAGGTACCCGCCGTTATCGTATTCTCGCTCTTTATAGCGGTGGTTCTTAACCAGAAGATGCTTGGTAGAGCTTTGTTCCGTGCGATATTCTTCGTTCCCGTTATTATTTCGACGGGTCTTATGGAGTCTATCAACGCAGCGGATAACGTAACGAGCGACTCGGGCGGAGGTATCAACGACGGTACCGGTACCAGCGCAGGCTCGGGAATCGTTTCAACACTCGATATTGAGCGACTGTTTGCAACAATGAACGTGGGTGGCGAGCTCGTCACCTACGTCGTAGAGCTTGTTAATAACGTGTATAACATTATTAACTATTCGGGCGTACAGATGCTTATATTCCTTGCAGGACTTCAGTCTATATCCCCTGCAATTTACGAGGCGTGTCAGATTGAGGGTGCAACCGGTTGGGAAACCTTCTGGAAGGTAACCTTCCCCATGATATCCCCCATGATTCTCGTAAATGCCGTTTACACGGTTATCGACGCATTCACCAGAACCGAGAACGCAACGATGAAATTCGTTCAGGCGGTTTATCTGGCAAGGCGCGAGTACGCAACGGCAATGTACTGGATATACTTCATCGTCATTATACTTATTATAGCGGCGGTTGCGGGAATTGTATCGACTTTCATCTTCTACCAGAGGAAAGATTAAGGAGGTGGCGATATGGATTCTAATAGACCTTTAATTAAAGAAAGCAAGAATAAAATCCGCGTTGATTACGAGGGCAAAATCAGCTTTAAGGAAAGACTTAAAAGCAAGGTTAAAACCTTCAACACCTGGATTAAGGCGGTAGTCAACATCTTCAGATTTATTCTTATGCTTGGCGTATCGTACGTTATCCTTTACCCCTTCTTCGCAAGAATTGCGGGCTCGTTTATGACGAGAGAGGACGTTCTTGACGCTACCGTATCCGTAATTCCCAAGAACTTTACGCTTGACACCTATAAGTACATCATTTTAGAGAACCACTACTTTGACGCTTTGTGGCATACGGCTCTTGTCGCGCTTATGTGTGCGCTTGTACAGACGCTTATTGCCTGCTTTATCGGTTACGGTCTTGCGAAGTTCAAGTTCAAGGGCAACGGACTTGTTATGGTCGCGGTTGTGTTCAGCATGATCGTTCCTCACAAGGCTCTTCAGCTTGCATTTACCCAGCACTTCACCAGGTTTGACCTCTTTGCGGTTCAGTCTTGGAATATGAAGGGTGTATTCGAGCTTATATTCGGCACAACGTTTGAGCTTACCAACACCTTCTGGCCACTGTTCCTCATTTCGCTCTTCGGTCTTGCATTTAAGAACGGTCTTTATATATACCTTATGAGACAGTTCTTCAAGGGCGTTCCTGACGAGCTTGAGGAGTCGGCATACGTTGACGGCTCGGGTGTGTACCGCACCTTCTTCTCAATTATCCTTCCTCTGTCAGTACCGATGATGATTACAATCTTCCTGTTCTCATTCTCGTGGCAGTGGACCGACCAATTCTACACCTCGCTGTTCTGGATAGGTGACGATAACAAGTTCTATATGATGCCTGACATCTATAAGAACGTTCCGCCCACACTTCAAAAGTACAGCTCGCTTGCAGGATGGGATATCTACTTCAACGTTATACAGAACACCGCAGGATTGCTTATTATCCTTCCTCTGGTTATTATGTATCTGTTCTGCCAGAGATATCTCGTTCAGGGTATCGAGCGTTCGGGTATCGTTGGATAATTTTTAAGAAAATTCACGCATAAAATACAAAAATAGAAGCCTCGGAGCATAGCTCTGAGGCTTCTTCTTTTAGACTCTTGTACATATTGCACAACTTGGCGATAAATAAAAACGAATAGATAGTAATGTTGATTAATATGTGCAAAAATTCCGTAGGGGTATGAGAAATCGTCATACCAAAATGTATTGACATTAGAGTAGAAAGAGAATATAATATACCCATACTGATTGCAGACAAATGCATTGGGAAATTTATATTAAATGCCACACGGCAAAAGGAGACAAAAAATGAAAAAGACTCTCGCAAAAATTTTCTGCTTGGTGCTTGTAGCTTGCATGCTCGTGCCTTGCCTTACCGCTTGCTCAGGCGACGGTTTTCAGAACAACACCTTCAAAATCGGTGCAACCGGTCCTCTTACTGGTGAAGCAGCTTCCTACGGTAACTCTGTAAAGCAGGGTGCTCAGCTCGCTGTTAAGCACTACAACGAGAAGGGTGGAGTACAGTTCTCATTCCAGATTCTCGACGACAAGGCTGGCGCTGAGGACGCAGCTACCAACTACGACACTCTTGCTGACGCAGGTATGCAGCTTTCTCTCGGCGGCGTAACCTCTGGTTCGGGCGAGGCTTTCGCTAAGAAGGCAAACGCAGACGGACTCTTCGCTATGACCCCCTCGGGCTCTGCTGATCCCGTTATCGACGGTCTTAAGTATTCCTTCCGTCTTTGCTTCGGTGACCCCGACCAGGGCGCACTTGCAGCAGAGGAGATCAAGAACGCAGGTTATACCAAGGTAGGTGCTATCTACGACGCAAGTGATTCCTATTCTTCCGGTATTTACGAGGCATTCAAGGATAAGATGGCTGAGCTTAAAATCGCTTACACCGAGCAGAAGTTCGATGCTGAGAACAAGGTAGATTTCTCTACTCAGGCAGAGGCTCTCAAGGATTGCGACGTAGTATTTATGCCCTTCTACTACACCGAGGCTGCTCTGTTCATCAAGAAGTCTGTTGAGAAGAGCTCTGATGCAGTATTCTTCGGATGCGACGGCTTTGACGGTATCGCAGAGTTCGTTACCGACGTTGAAAACACCATCAAGTACATCACCCCCTTCGATGCAGCAAGCGACGATGCTAACGTAAAGGCATTTGTTGCAGCATACGAGGCTGAGTATGGCAAGACCCCCGACCAGTTCGCTGCTGACGCATACGACGTTGTTATGGTTCTTGCAGCTGCTCTTGAAAAGGCAGGCGTTACCGATTACACTCTCACCGCAGACGTTATCGGTGCTAAGCTCTTCGACACTATCACCGCTGCTGACTTCTCTTACGACGGTCTTACCGGTGACGATATGACCTGGAGTGCAGAGGGTAAGTGCACTAAGGCTCCCAAGATAGTTACTCTCGGTTAATTTACCCGAATAAATGCGATAGATCTCGTGGCGAGTATTCGTCACGAGTCTATCTTGCGTTTAGGGGGAATGCCAAAAATGTGTGATTCTTATGTGATTTTATGCGTTTTTGACAAAGGAAAGGATTTTTTAACATGTTTAACACTATTATAGACGGTCTTAGCCTTGGCGCGATATATGCACTGATAGCACTCGGCTATACTATGGTTTACGGTATAGCAAAGATGCTTAACTTCGCGCACGGTGATATTATAATGGTCGGTGCCTATGCAATACTTACTATGATGATGCTGGGGGCATCGGCGGGTACCGTCATACTCGCGATATTCGTATCAATAATCGTTTGTACCGTGCTTGGTATTGTGGTAGAGCGTACCGCATACAGACCTCTCAGAGGAGCATCACCGCTTGCGGTTCTTATTACAGCAATAGGTGTCAGCTATCTTCTTCAGGGTATGGCACAGCTTATCTTCGGTGTTACCCCAAGAACGGTTGATTTCAAAATCCCCGGCAACCTCTTCGGTATTCCTATGCACAGCGTTGTAACGCTTATAGTTGCGGCTATCCTTATGGTAACTCTCACTCTTTTCGTCAAGCACACGAAAACCGGACGTGCTATGGTTGCGGTTTCCGAGGATAGAGGTGCCGCTCAGCTTATGGGTGTAAACGTAAATGCTATAATTGCAATAACCTTTGCAATCGGCTCAGCTCTTGCGGCTTGCGCCAGCATATTCTACGTAATGCAGATTCCCAAGGTAGATCCGACGCTCGGCTCAATGCCGGGCATTAAGGCATTCACCGCGGCGGTTATCGGAGGAATAGGCTCTATACCCGGCGCAATGCTCGGAGGCGTGCTTCTCGGTCTTGTAGAGAAGATTACCCAGAGCATTCCCGTTCTCTCTGCATACACCACGGCTATTGAGTTCAGCCTTCTCATCGTAATTCTTCTCGTTAAGCCCTCTGGACTTCTTGGCAAGAAGAGAAATGAAAAGGTTTAAGGAGGTGCGGTATGTTTAAGCAGTATTTACTTAATATAAAGCGTGATTTCAAGTGGAAGCACTATGCAAACTATATTGCAGTAGCAGTAGTTTTCGCGCTTTTCACCTCGCTCTATTATATGGGCGCTCTCAACCGTTCACTTCCGTCACTTCTCAATCAGGTTGGATATAGCATAATTCTTGCAGTATCGCTGAACCTCGTCGTAGGCTTCCTTGGCGAGCTCTCACTCGGTCACGCAGGCTTTATGTGTATCGGTGCGTATCTCGGCACTTATATCGCAAATGCGCTTGTATCATCAGGAATTAGCACGCTTCTTGCTCTTATTATAGCAATGCTTGCAGGTGGCGTTATGGCAGGCGTATTCGGATTTATCGTAGGACTTCCCGCACTCAGACTTCGCGGTGACTATCTTGCGATAGTAACCCTCGCTTTCGGCGAGATTATCCGTAACCTGTGCAAGAATATTCCCATATTCGGTGGCGCACCCGGACTTAAATCGGAGATTTATTCAGCAAATCTTCAGGATAAGAATGCACCGCCCCTCTTTATCGCAACCTTTATTTGTCTTTTCATTATGCTTATAGTTATTCAGAACCTTATCAGGTCTAAGCACGGAAGAGCAATAACTGCTATTCGCGATAACGAGATAGCTTCAAAGGCGACCGGTATCAACGTTACCTTCTATAAGCTTCTTGCATTTATCATATCCGCGATATTTGCAGGAGTTGCGGGTGTAATTTACGGTGCGAGCGTTTCCCCCGTTCTTTACACAAACTTTGACTACAACTATTCTATCGAAATACTGGTTATGGTCGTTCTTGGCGGTATGGGCTCTATCACGGGCTCTATCGTAGCAGCGACTATAATCACAGTGCTCAACTTCTATCTTAAAGCATATCTTACGGGTGATATGGCGGCGGTCAAGACTCTTGTTTACGCGGTCATACTCATAGTAATGGTTGTTTATAAAAACGCACCCTCGCTCAAATCCTTCAGAGAGAAGTATAATTTCAAGAACTTCCTCAATAAGATTCTTCCTCACAGAAGAAAGGAATCCTTCGTGCAGGATGACGAGGCAAGATGGGATGTCGTTACCACAAAGATTTCGATGAACGAGGTGCTTTCCACCGACCTTGTCGTCAACGAAAGCGTCACAACCCCCGACAAGCCCGATAAACCAAGCGGATCGGGTGCTAATTAAGGAGGATGCAAGATGAGTGAATATGTACTTGAAACTAAAAATCTGGGCATCTCATTCGGTGGACTAAAAGCAGCGCAGGACGTAAATCTTAAAATTAAGAAAAATGAGATTTACGGACTTATCGGCCCTAACGGAGCAGGTAAAACCACAGTGTTCAATATGCTTACTGGCGTTTATCAGCCCACTACGGGAACGTTTTATCTCAACGGTGAGGAGCTTCGCGGGCTCAAGCAGGAGAAGATAAATCACAAGGGAATTGCAAGAACCTTCCAGAACATAAGACTCTTTAACAATATGACTGTTATCAGAAACGTTATGGTAGGACTTCACAACCTTCCTGAGTTTAAATGCGACCCAATAAGCACTATTTTACGTCTGCCTAAATATTACGAAACCGAGCGCGCTATGCGCGCTGAGGCAAAGAAGCTTCTCGAGATATTCGGACTTCTTGAGGACAGAAACAACTACGCGTTCAACCTTCCTTACGGTAAGCAGAGAAAGCTTGAAATTGCAAGAGCGCTTGCGACAAGACCAAAGCTTCTTCTGCTTGACGAGCCTGCGGCGGGTATGAACCCTCACGAAACCGAGGAGCTTATGCAGACAATAAGATTTATCCGCGACAACTTTGATATGACCATACTTCTTATCGAGCACGATATGAGCCTCGTTACGGGCGTATGCGATAACGTTACCGTTCTTAACTTCGGTACTACTCTTGCTCAGGGCAAAACTGAGGACGCACTCTCGAACCCTGAGGTTATAAGAGCATACCTCGGTGACGACGAATAAGGAGGGAATAACAATGGCATTACTTGAAGTAAAGGACCTTGAAGTAAACTACGGACTTATCAAGGCTATTAAGGGTATTTCCTTTGAGGTTAACGAGGGCGAGGTCGTTGCACTTATAGGTGCTAACGGCGCAGGCAAGACCACGACTATGCACGCGCTCAACTGTCTTATACCCAAGAGTGGCGGTACAGTTACCTTTGACGGTCAGGATATAACCTCAATTCCCGCGCACAAGCTCGTTACTCTCGGTATCGCTCAGGTACCCGAGGGAAGAAGAATTTTCCAAGAGCTTACCGTTTTTGAAAACCTGAAGCTCGGCTATTATACGAAAAAAGATCCGCAGGAATTTCAGGCAAGACTTAATGAGATGTACACGCATTTCCCGATTCTCGCAGAGAGAAAAAATCAGATAGCAGGTACTCTTTCGGGCGGTGAGCAGCAGATGCTCGCTATGAGCCGTGCGCTTATGTCAAGCCCCAAGCTTCTTCTGCTTGATGAGCCGAGTATGGGACTTTCACCTCTCTACGTTAACACTATTTTTGAGATGATTAAAACCGTAAATAAGCTCGGCACAACAGTTCTTCTCGTTGAGCAGAACGCAAAGAAGGCGCTCTCGATTGCCGACAGAGCCTACGTGCTTGAAATCGGAAATATGACCAAAACAGGTACAGGAAAAGAGCTTCTCTCTGATGAAGCAGTCCGTAAGGCATACCTTGGCGGATAACATTTCACCCTAAAAAGGTGAAGTGTTAAAGCGAAGTATCAAGGCGAAAAAGATGATTTTGGTTTTTTGCAGACTGCTGCATAAAATCTATGATTTTCGCAAATCAAAAAGCAAATTAATAAAGAAAGCGCACACATACTGCCACGGCAGTTGTGTGTGCTTTCTTTTTGTCGGTATTTAAAAATCTTATATTTATATTTGGTAAATTTAATTGATAAAATCGAGCAAATGTAAATAAATCTTTTCAAAGTCCGAGTATTTATGCAAAATACTATAAGCTTATAAATAATCCGTTGCGTAGATTATTTAAGTGCATCAGAGCCGAATTTTGTAATGAGGAAATCGCCGATAACCAACGCGCAAAGCGCATCTACAACAGGACAGGCTCTTCTGATTATTGCTGAGTCGTGTCTGCCTCTTATCGTAATCTCTGTGTCCGTCATAGTCTTTAAATCAACGGTTCTCTGGGAAAGTCCTATCGAGGGTGTAGGCTTTACAGCGAGCGAGAAGGTGATAGGCATTCCGTTTGTAATACCACCGTTTACACCGCCGTTATTGTTAGTCCTCGTCACAACCCTGCCGTCCTCTATCATAAGCTCGTCGCGCGCCTCGCTTCCTGAAAGAGTGGCAAAATCAAATCCCATGCCAAACTCAATTCCCTTAATACCTGGGATAGAAAGCATCGCGTGCGCGAGCATTCCCTCAACCGTGTCAAACCAAGGCTCGCCAATGCCGGCGGGAATTCCAACCGCCGCGCACTCTATAATTCCGCCAAGTGAGTCAAAGTCATCCTTCGCCTCTATCATTGCGCCTATCATTCTTTCCTCGGCAAGCTCAGAAAGAGTAGGGAAGTCGCGTCTTGAAAGCAGTTCGATGTCAGAGTCTATATTTCCAAAGCCCTCATCATCTACATAGGATAACTGCTTTATATGCGAGCCTATCTTGATACCCTTTTGAAGTAAAGCGTGCCTCACAAGCGCGCCTGCCGCTACGATAGGTGCAGTAAGCCTGCCGGACGAGTGACCGCCGCCGCGCAGGTCTGCGAAGCCCGAATATTTGCACACCTGAGAATAGTCTGCGTGTGATGGGCGCGGAGTGCTTGCGTAGGGGCTGTAATCATCGCTTCTTTGCTCATAGTTCTTAATGAGGAATACTATCGGTGTTCCCTCAGTATAGCCGTCTTTTACGCCGGAGAGTATTTCAACAGCATCAGGCTCGCGTCTGTCGGTCGATATTGAGTCGCGCGCCGCTCGCTTTTCTAACGAGTCCCTGATATATGGCATATTTATTTTGATGCCGGGTGATACACCGTCAAGCACACAGCCTATTGCATCACCGTGGCTCTCACCGAACAAGGTGAGGGTAAGGGCATTTCCGAAAGTGTTTTTCATTTTATCTTCCTTCGCTTTGCTCTTTGATTAAGTTATCTATGGTATATATAATTATACTCTTGCACGCTCGCGTTGTCAATATGATAATATAAAACTCACCTCTTTCGTGTTGCCCCGTTCTTCTTTCAAAACCTTATGGATAACATAACTTTTTAGAAAACGAAACCTACGAAAAGCGTCGGAAAATATAAGAAAACAAATATCTGTGTCATAATGCGAAAAATATTGGATATATCATACTTTGGCTATTTTTTGGATTTTGCATTAATTTTATGCGCGCCATAGGGCGCTTTGAGTGTTGAATTTGCTCACTTGTTATGATATAATTATTACATCTGTTTTTTGAGGTGATTTATGAAATACCGTGCTATCGTTTTTGACAAGGACGGAACTCTCGTTGATTTTGACAAGCTCTGGGTGCCTGCCGCACGTAAAACTGCAAACACCGTGTATGGCATGCTTTGCGCTGATACTTCCAACGTAGACGCTTACCTTAAGGATATAGGTGTGGTCGGGCATCACGTTGACGTGAGAGGTGCGTTGCCAAGGGGCGCGCACAAGGAGCTGACTGAGCTTATGCGGGTAAGACTTTCCGAGGTCGGTGTTGATATCAGCTATGATGAGCTTTTTCCTCTCGCTATATCCGTTTACAGCGCAAGCGCAAAGGAGGTAGGGGGTATCTACCCCATTTGCGAGGGGCTTTATCAGACGCTACAGGCTCTGCATAGCAGAGGGCTAAAGCTTGCCGTTATTACCTCTGACGGTATGGATGGCGCGGTTATGTGCCTGAATAAGCTCGGCATTACCGAGTGCTTTGATGAAATTCTCGCCTTTGACGGTGTGCATCCCGCGAAGCCCGATCCGTACTATATGAATTATTTTTGCAATAAGTTTTCTCTTTCACCAAGCGAGGTACTGATGGTTGGTGATACCGAAACCGATATGCGCTTCGGTAACAATTCCGGGGCATACAGCATCGCAGTCGGTAAGCGCGCCGACGAGCGCGATTATCTTATTGCAAAGGGCGCTGACGATGCCATCTATGACGTTTCATGTCTTGCGGATTGGTTGGATAAGCACTCTTGACGGGCAAAGCTTTAATATTTTCATAAGCCGAGCGGTTTTTTCTGCTCGGCTTACTTATATTTTAAAATATTATTGACTTTTGTGTCGAAGCGTGGTATAATCGTTGTGGTATATTTTATTTTTAATATTAATAAATAGAAAGGAGCGCTTGCTTTGAAAATACAGATATTACTCTCAACCTACAACGGCGAGCGTTTTCTTCGCCAACAGCTTGATAGCATTCTTTCGCAGGATATAGAGGGTGTCAGCCTTCTTGTGCGCGATGATGGCTCAACCGACGCGACGGTAGAGATACTGAAAGAGTACCGTGAGCGGTATGGCATAGAAGTTATCCTTGGCGGCAACCTCGGTCTTAACCGCAGTATGTACGAGCTCGTTGCGGCAAGAGATACGGCGTGCGACTTCTTCGCCTTTGCCGACCAGGATGACGTGTGGCTTGCTCATAAGCTCTCACGAGCGGTATCACAGCTTCAGGATATGGACACGCCTTCGCTGTACCGCGGCACGTCCCACCTTGTTGATGAAGAGCTTAATATTATCGGCAGAACTGCATCGGTACGAAAGCCGCTTGGCTTCTTCAACGCGATGGTTGAAAACGTCTGCATAGGTCACACGATGGTGCTCAACCGAGCGCTTATGGATATTTATGCTACTGCATATTCCGACGGCATCTTCGTGTTTGATTATTGGGCTTATCTGATTGCATCTGCCTTTGGCACGGTGGTGTCGGACGGCGAGCCGACGACCTATTACCGCCAGCACGGTGACAATGCGATAGGGTACAAGAGCGGATTTTTCTCGCGGCTTAAAAACCGCATCAGACGTGTTGTCGTCGGTAAATCCTACTACAATGCGCGTCAGCTCGGTGCTTTTCTCGACACCTTTGGTGAGAGAGTCCCTGATGAATACCGCAAAGAGGCAGAGGACTTTTTTAAAAGCGAGCGAAGCTTTTTCTCGCGCCTCGGATATATTTTCAGAACCCGTGCGTACCGTCAGGGCCGCTTTGAGGGGCTGATATTCAGAATTATGTATTTATTAAATCGCTACAACTATAAAAAACACACTGCACAAAGTGCAGGCAGTAAGGAGAACCAGATATGAAGGGTATTGTTTTAGCAGGTGGATCAGGAACGCGTCTGTATCCGCTTACGATGATTACGTCAAAGCAGCTTTTGCCGATTTACGATAAGCCTATGGTTTATTATCCGCTCTCAACGCTTATGCTCGCGGGCATCCGTGATATTCTTATTATATCCACCCCCCGCGACCTTCCTAATTTTGAGAAGCTTCTCGGTGACGGCTCGGATTACGGACTTAACCTCAGCTACAAGGTTCAGCCCTCACCCGACGGACTTGCACAGGCATTCACGCTTGGCGAGGAATTTATCGGTGACGATAGCTGTGCTATGGTGCTCGGTGACAATATATTCTACGGCAACGGATTTTCCAAAATCCTTCGCGCCGCGGTTAAGAACGCAGAGGAAAATGACAGAGCGAGCGTTTTCGGCTATTACGTTGAGGATCCCGAGCGCTTCGGTGTCGTTGAGTTTGACGCTGACGGCAAGGTTATCTCGGTTGAGGAAAAGCCTACCGATCCCAAATCCAATTACGCTATAACGGGACTGTATTTCTACCCCAACAAGGTCGTTCGTGATGCGGCGGCGCTTAAGCCCTCTGACCGCGGTGAGCTTGAGATAACCGACCTTAACCGCGTGTTCCTTGAGCGCGGCGAGCTTGACGTACAGCTTCTCGGACGCGGATTTGCGTGGCTTGATACGGGAACTATGGACAGCCTTCTTGAGGCCGGCGAGTTCGTTCAGATGGTCGAGAAAAGGCAGGGTGTCAAGATTTCCGCTATTGAGGAAATTGCGTATAAGAACGGATGGATCAGTAAGGAAAAGCTGATCGAGTCCGCAGAGAGATACGGCAAATCCTCTTACGGCGCACACCTCAAAAAAGTTGCGAAGGGACAGATAATGTACTGATGAAAGTTATAGTAACAGGAGCAAACGGACAGCTCGGCACGGAGATTGTAAAATGCTTCGAGCGCGGCTACACCGAGCTCGGTGTGCCCGAGGTGCTTAAAAATAAGTGTGACGTCGTAGCGGTGGACGTCGATACGCTTGATATAACCGATACCGCGGCGGTCGTTTCATTCTTTGAGCGCGAGCGCCCTGACGCGGTAATCAACTGCGCCGCATACACAAACGTTAATAAGTGCGAAACCGAGCGCGAGCTTTGCTTCAAGGTAAACGCCATAGGACCGAGAAATCTGGCTATGGCATCCGAGCGCGTTGGCGCGAAGCTCGTCCACGTTTCAACCGACTACGTCTTTGCCGGTGACGGTGTCACGCCCTACGTCGAGTGGGATAAGACCGCGCCCGTCAGTGCCTACGGCAAGAGCAAGTGCCTTGGCGAGGAATACGTCAGGGAATTTTCCACGAAATATTTTATCGTCAGAACAGCGTGGCTCTACGGATACTACGGACCCAATTTTGTAAAAACTATGCTTAAGATTGCGTCGGAAAAGGGCGCGTGCAAGGTCGTGTGCGACCAGCGCGGAAACCCCACTAACGCCGCAGATCTTGCACATCATCTGCTGAAGCTTCTCACTACCGAGGAGTACGGCATTTATCACGGAACGGGCGAGGGCGAGTGCTCTTGGTTTGAATTTACCGAGAAGATAGTCGAGTACGCGGGCATTGCCGCTACCGTCAGCCCCTGCACCACCGAGGAATATCCCACCCCTGCAAAGCGCCCTGCATATTCGTCGCTTGAGAATATGATGTTCTCTGCAACCGTCGGTAACGAGTTCAGAGAGTGGAAGTGCGCGCTTCGCGCCTTTATCGACAGTATGGGGTCGATGGGCTGAATAAAAACTTTATTTCTGAAAGGATTTTTAATATGAAAATTATTGTAACCGGCGGAGCAGGCTTTATCGGCGGAAACTTCGTTCACTATATGCTTAAAAGCCATCCCGACTACCGCATCATTTGCCTTGACTGCCTTACCTACGCAGGAAACCTTGAAACCTTAGCACCCGTTATGGACAACCCCAATTTCCGCTTCTGCAAGGTGGATATCACCGACAGAGAGGCAGTATATAAGGTTTTTGAGGAGGAAGCACCCGATATCGTTGTAAACTTCGCGGCGGAGAGCCACGTTGACAGATCCATCGAGAACCCGGGCGTGTTCCTCAACACGAATATTATGGGAACTGCGGTTATGATGGACGCCTGCCGTAAGTATGGCATCAAGAGATACCATCAGGTATCCACCGACGAGGTGTACGGCGACCTTCCGCTTGACCGCCCCGACCTCTTCTTTACCGAAACCACGCCTATTCACACGTCAAGCCCCTATTCGGCTTCAAAGGCGAGCGCAGACCTTCTCGTAGGCGCGTATCACCGTACCTTCGGTCTGCCCGTGACCATCTCGCGCTGCTCGAACAACTACGGACCCTACCATTTCCCCGAAAAGCTCATACCGCTTATGATTGCAAACGCCCTTGCAGACAAGCCCCTTCCCGTGTACGGCGAGGGAATTAACGTGCGTGATTGGCTCTATGTTGAGGACCACTGCCGCGCGATTGATCTTATCATCCACAACGGCACAGTCGGTGAGGTATATAACATCGGCGGCCACAACGAGATGAGAAACATTGACATCGTAAAGATTATTCTTAAAGAGCTTGGCAAGAGCGAGGATCTTATCACCTACGTTAAGGACAGAGCAGGACACGATATGCGTTACGCAATCGACCCTACTAAGATTCATAACGAGCTCGGCTGGCTTCCCGAAACCAAGTTTGCCGACGGCATCAAGAAAACTATCAAGTGGTATCTTGAAAACCGCGAGTGGTGGGAGAGAATTGTCAGCGGAGAGTATCAGGATTACTACAAAAAGATGTACGGTGACAGATAATGTCGCGTATCAGTACGGACGAGCTTAAGCAGCTTCGTGAAACGGCAAAAAGCACGTGGCAGGTTCATTACGCGAGCGAGCTTATCACAGTTGGTGATTTCACCTACGGTATTCCCATCATTAAGGCGTGGGACGACAAAACCTCGCTTAAAATCGGAAAATTCTGCAGTATTGCCGAGAACGTTACCTTTATGCTCGGCGGTGAGCATCGCACCGACTTTGTGACGACCTATCCCTTTTCCGCCCTGATGCCGAGCGCATCGCATATCAAGGGGCATCCGGCAACCAAGGGCGATATCACCGTCGGCAACGACGTGTGGATTGCACAGGGTGTGAGAATTATGTCGGGTGTCACCATCGGTGACGGCGCGGTTATCGGCGCAGGCGCGGTGGTTACCAAGAGCGTTCCGCCCTACGCGATAGTCGGCGGAGTGCCTGCGAGAGTTATCAAATACCGCTTCGACAAAAGAAAAATCAAGAAGCTTCTGGCTATGCGCTGGTGGGATTTTGACGACGAGATGCTCGCCCACGCTATCGAGCTTCTGCAAAGCTCGGATATAGACGGACTTATCGCTTATTACGAAAATAATATGAAATAAAATACGCAGCCCCTTTACGGTGGTGCGGGGAGAATAATATGGGAAAATTTACCTTTATCGAAACGCCTATCAAGGACCTTTATATAATTGAGCCTACCGTTTTCGGTGACGCAAGAGGCTATTTTATGGAAACCTTTAACGATGAGTTTCTGCCATACGTCAAGCATCTTGACGGTAGCCCTGCCACCTTCGTTCAGGATAACGAATCGCGTTCGAAGCGCGGTGTTCTTCGCGGACTTCACTTCCAGAAGAAAAATCCGCAGGCAAAGCTTGTAAGAGTAATCGAGGGCGAGGTTTACGACGTTGCTGTCGATTTAAGACGGGAGAGCGAAACCTACGGTAAATGGTACGGTGTTACGCTTAGTGCCGAAAACAAAAGACAGTTCCTCGTGCCCGAGGGCTTTGCACACGGCTTCCTTGTAAAGAGCGAGTTTGCGACCTTCGTTTACAAGTGCACTAACCTCTACGACCCCACCAGCGACGGCGGTGTGCTTTGGTGCGACCCCGATATCGGTGTAGATTGGGGAATTGCCGATGGTGACGAGCCTCTGCTTTCTGAAAAGGATAAAAAGAACCCCACGTTAAAGGAGCTCGGCTTCTCATTCTGACGAAATTTCTTTGATTTTCAGCATATTTCAAGGGAGAATTTTAAATTGAAAAGAAAATTACTTATTCTGGCTGTGTTTCTGATATCCGTCGTGCTTTCGCTCGGCGTGGGAATTGCCGCGTTCAGCCGTGACAATATAGAAAACAGGCTTTCGGGCTACCGGAGCTCGTCTGTCGGTGCAGAGGGCTACAAGCTCGTTGGCTGGCAGAGCGAGGACGGCACGCTCGTTTCGGGCGACAGCTCGGGCATCGTTATAACGGGGCTCAACACCTTCGTCAACAATATCCGCCTCGACTGCGATATTGACGGTGAGGTTGGCGAGGTCACGGTGCTTTTCAGCACATCCGCAGGGCAGACGCTCTCACCCGACAGTGCTACCGTATGTAAATTTGAGCAGAGAAACGACGATTTTTATATCCTCGTTGAGCGCGAGGTTGCCGATATACGCATTGACGTTTATCAGAGCGCAGGCAGAGCCTTTTCGCTTCGTTCTGTCGAGATTAACCCGACGAAGCTTAATGTCAATACGATAATGCTGATATTCTCGTTCATATTCCCGCTCATCATCGGTTATTCGATAGTTGAAATGGTTTATGACAAGGATAGCTTAAAGAAGGATATCCTTGCGATGAAGCGTTACAGATACCTTCTCGGCGACCTTGTGTCAAAGGATATCAAAACAAAGTATCGCCGCTCGCTTCTCGGTGTGCTTTGGAGTGTGCTTAACCCGCTTCTTATGATGGCGGTGCTGACTACCGTATTTTCAAATATAATCAGAGTTGAGGTCGAGGGCGGCTTTGCTATGTTCTACCTGATAGGCTATGTCGCGTTCAACTTCATTTCAGAGGCAACAAGCTTCTCGCTTTACACTATAACGAGTGCCGCGCCTCTTATCAAAAAGGTGTATATTCCGAAGTACATTTTCCCGCTTGAAAAGTGCATCTTCTCTCTGATTAACTTTATGTTCTCGCTAATCGCGTTCGTTATCGTTTTCGTTATCTTCTGCATAACGGGGCAGGTAACACCGCACCTCACGCTTCTTATGTTCCCGATACCGATAATATACCTTTTCGTATTCTGTCTTGGACTGTGTCTTGCGCTTTCCGCGCTTCTCGTTTTCTTCAGGGATATCGGGCACATCTGGGGTATTCTTCTCACGGTCTGGATGTACGCGTCGCCTATAATCTATCCTATCGACATTCTTCCGCCGTGGCTTGTGAATATCCTGAGCCTCAACCCCCTCACGCACTATATTGACTATTTCAGAAACGTAATGATATACGGCAGAGTGCCGAGCCTTGAGGAAAATCTGCTCTGTATTCTGTTCTCGGTATCATCACTGCTTCTCGGAGTGGTGATATTCCGCAAAAAGCAGGACAAATTCCTGCTTCACATTTAAAGCAAGGAGACCGTTATGGATAAGGAACTTGCCATAGAAATCAAAAACGTAACTATGCGCTTCAATATGCCTAAGGAAAAGGTCGATAACTTCAAGGAGTTTATCATAAGGATTATAAAAAAGCAGCTCGTGTACGAGGAGTTCACGGCACTTTCTGACGTTTCCTTTGACGTAAAGCGCGGCGAGGTCGTCGGCATCGTCGGACTTAACGGAAGCGGAAAAAGCACGCTTCTCAAGGTTATTTCGGGCATACTTTCCCCCACCGAGGGAACTGCCGAGATAGACGGCACTATATCACCGCTTATTGAGCTTGGCGCAGGCTTTGACTTTGAGCTGACCACCCGTGAAAATATATTTTTGAACGGCTCGGTGCTTGGCTTTGAGCGCTCGTATATCAAGGAAAAGTATAACGAAATTCTTGATTTCGCAGAGCTTCGTGATTTTGAGAACGTAGCGATAAAGAACTTTTCCTCGGGTATGATAGCCAGACTCGGCTTTGCAATAGCAACGCTTGTCAAGCCCGATATACTAATCGTTGACGAGATACTTGCCGTCGGAGATTACCTCTTCCAGCAAAAGTGCGAAAAGCGAATTGCCGATATGATGGCAGGCGGCACCACGGTGCTTATCGTATCGCACTCAATCGACCAGATTAAAAGACTTTGCTCAAAGGTCATCTGGCTTGAAAAGGGAAGAGTAAAAATGACGGGCGCGACCGAAGAGGTCTGCAACGCATATCAGAATATTTGAGGACTATCTTATGTTTAAATACACAAAAGAGGCTGATTTCAGCACGAAAACCAGCCACGGACTTATAGCAAGCAAGATTAAAAAGAACGAGCGCGTGCTCGAATTTGGCTGCGGTAAGGGCGACCTTGCTCGGTACATTAAGGCGAGCCTTGGCGCAAGCGTTGTCGGAATAGATATTGATAAGAGCGCTATCGCTATGGCGAGCGAGCATCTTCTTTACGGTATAGTAGCCGATGCCGAGAGCGAGGTGTGGGAAAAAAAGCTTCGAGACAAGGACTTTGACGTCCTCGTCTTTTCCGACGTGCTCGAGCATCTGCGTGACCCTGCGAGCCTCGTTAGGCGTGCCCTTCGCTATCTCAGACACGGCGGCAGAGTGATTTTCTCAGTTCCGAATATTGCTCACGCAGATATTATCTCAAAGCTTACGCAGGGCAGATTTGACTATACCGACATAGGACTTCTTGACAATACTCATATTCACTTTTTCGCTCACGATAACGTTATTGAGTTCTGCGACGAGTGCGGACTCGGTATGTCCACCCTTGACGCAACCTACGCTATGCCGGGTACTACCGAGCAGAAGCCGAGCAATAGCAGTAACGGACTTACCTTCATTGAGAAGAGTGCGTGGGTATATCAGTTTGTATGTGAGGCATATACCGCCGAGTATGCAAAAGAGAATTCCGTCACACCCGTATCAAGCGTCAAATCGCACCCATTCGGTGCCGTTACGGTATATTACGATTTCGGCGAGGGTATCGTTGACGAGAATAAGCAGGTCGTTGAGATTTCCACCTATCCGCTTTGCAATTTCACCGTATCAATTCCGCAAAACGCAACGAGAGTGCGCGTTGACCTTATAGAGGAATCAGGCTATATCGCAAGCGATGCGGCATTTTATCTTGACGGAAAAGAGGTAAAGCCGAGCTCTACCGTAGGCGTGCATGCGCTTAACGGCTCGTATGCGCTCACCAAGGCGGATTCACAGTTTTACTTTGACTTAAACGGCGAGGGTAGCCTTTCGGTATCTGCAAGGCTCGTGCCTCTGTGCGTTGCAAGCAGCACCTCTGCGGCGATAGACGACTTTATGCAGGGCGTGGACAGCCTTTCCTCTGACAAATCACGCCTTGAGAGCGAGCTTGCGCTCACCGAGGATAAGCTTGATAAAACCGAACAGCACGCAAAAAACGTCGAGGGCACATGCGAAACCCTCTCGTACGAAAGGGACGAGCTTACCAAGGCGCTTGAACACTATAAGCTTCACTACGAGGCGGCAATTGCCCAGCGAGAGGACCTCAAACGCCAGCTTGCCACCGCGCAGTACGAGTATCAGGTCATTTCAAACGCAGGCTTCTGGAAGATGACCAAGCCGCTTCGCGTGCTTGCCGACTTCACAAAAAAGGTTGTAAGAAAAATACCGCCGCTTCGTATGGCGGCAAAGCTTGTCAAGTGCTTAAAGCAGAACGGATTTAAGTACACGCTTCGCAAAATTAAGGAAAAGATAAAGAACAAGCAGGATTATAGCGCAGTAAGACGTCCTCTTTACACAGCCGAAGAGCTTGAGAAACAAAAAACGGTTAAGTTTGATAAGGATATAAAGTTCAGTATACTCGTTCCTCTTTACAATACCCCCGAGGTATTCTTAAAGGAAATGATACAGTCGGTGCTTGACCAGACCTACGCTAACCTTGAGCTCTGCCTTGCCGACGGCTCTGACGATAAGCACGGCTATGTCAGGTCCATATGCAAGAGATATTCACAGCAGGATAAGAGAGTAGTCTATAAGAAGCTTGAAAAGAATATGGGCATATCTATGAACACCAACGCGTGCATTGATATGGCTACGGGCGATTACATCGGACTTTTCGACCACGACGACCTGCTTCACCCTGCGGCACTCTTTGAGGTTATGACGGCAATCTGTAACGAGGGCGCGGACTTCATATACACCGACGAGAACACCTTCCACAAGAAGCCGAGTGATGCCTACTGTCCTCACTTCAAGCCCGATTACGCGCCAGACACCTTAAGAACGAACAACTACATCTGTCACTTTACCGTGTTCAAGAGAGCGCTTATCGACGAGGTCGGCAAGTTCAGACCCGAGTGTGACGGAAGTCAGGATTTCGATATGGTTCTGCGCCTTACCGAAAAGGCGCAGAAAATCGTTCACATTCCCAAGATTCTTTACTATTGGCGCGCTCACGCAGGCTCGGTTGCAACCGACGTCAGCGCAAAGCCGTACGTTATCGAGGCGGCGCACAAGGCGCTCACCGACCACCTCGCAAGAGTTGGACTTAAAGGCACGGTTGAAAACACCGTAGTGCCCTCAATGTACCGCATAAGGTACGACGTTGAGAGCGAGGACCTCGTATCAATCATAATCGCTAACAAGGATCACGTCGATGACCTTGATAAGTGCATCAGGTCTATCGTATCCAAAACCACATATAAGAACTACGAAATAATCGTAGTTGAAAATAACAGCACCGAGCCCAAGACCTTTGAGTATTATGAGAAAATCAAGGCGCTATTCGGTGTCAAGGTCGTCGTATGGGACGGCGGCGGAAAATTCAATTATTCCGCAATCAACAACCTCGGTGTCAGAGAGTCAAGCGGAAAATACGTTCTTCTTCTCAACAACGATACCGAGATAATCTCACCCGATTGGATAGGTGAGATGGTTATGTTCGCGCAGCGTGAGGACGTTGGCGCGGTTGGCGCAAAGCTTTATTACCCCGACGATACTATTCAGCACGCAGGACTCGGTATAGGACTTCTGACGCTTGCAGGCCACTACTTCAGAGGCTTCCCAAGACAGCACCCGGGTTATATGGGCAGACTTATCTACGCGCACAACGTATCTGCCGTCACCGCCGCCTGCGTTATGATGCGCCGCGAGGTGTTTGACGAGGTCGGCGGCCTTGACGAAACCTTTGAGGTTGCCTTCAACGACGTGGATCTCTGTATGCAGATAAGACGTGCAGGATATCTTATAATCTTCACCCCCTTTGCAGAACTCTATCACTACGAGTCAAAGAGCCGCGGTCTTGACAGCGACCCTGCAAAGAGAAAGCGATTTATCGGTGAGGTTGAGCGCTTCCAGAAGAGATGGCGCGCCGAGCTTGACGCAGGCGACCCATACTACAACCCGAATTTCACTCTTGACAGAGAGGATTTCGGAATAAAATAACTGCTTTTGACGGAGTAAGCATATGAACAAGGAAATGGTAGTAGATTTCATTCGCAGACACAGACGGGGAATACTCGCATGCCTGTGCCTGATGCTTTTGCTTTCGGTAATTATGCTATCGAGCATCGAGGTTACGCGAAATGCCACGGAAATTATGACTGTGGATAAGGCGACCTTCGAAACTCTGCCTTATTACAACTATACCGTAACTGTCGATGAGGCAACGGGAAAAAAGACGTATGTCCCTGACAAATTCGACCCGCAGGTGCATATGGGATTTTCAGGACAAAGGGTTAATACCGTACGCATATTCTTTGCTGATGAAATTGACAGCTTTGCCGTATTTCAGATGTACTACGTCGGTGAGGGTGTGCCACTTTCCGAAGCAAATTCGCGCTTCGGCTCGCTGAGCGTTGACCGTCGCTCGTGCGTTGTGCTTATCCCCGATGTAAATCTTACCCTCGCGCGATTCGATATTGACGCGACCTTCTCTATCGACCGTATAGAGCTCTCTTATGATGAGCTTTCCCCCGTTACCCATAGCTTCAGATGGCAGGGACTTGTTCTGCTTCTCGTCACAGTATTAATCGCGTCAGCTCTTGTAATTTTTGAAAAGAAGCTTGGCTTTGTTCAGTATTTAAGAGAAGCTATAAAGGGTGAGCTTGACCTCTTGCTCTCAATGATAAGAGAAAAGAAATTCCTGATGCTCGCATCAAGGTGTCTGTCAAGGCTTACGGCGGCGGTATTCGCTATTACCTATACCGTTTATCTGACCGCCTCAAGCTTCACCTATTCCTCGGCAAAGACGGTTTTCATACTCGGTATAATATCTGCGGTGTTCGCAATTTTCGATATAGCAATTTCAAGAAGGAAAAATGCAGCTCGCGTATTCGTAGTGATAGCGCTTCTTTTAGGTCTTACGCTTTCCTTTATACAAGCCCCCTCAATAGGCGGTGCTTGGGACGAGCAGATACATTACGAGAGGGTAGTGAACTTAAAGTGCGCGCTCTTTAACCCCGAGCGTACGCTTGCCGACAATAGTCTCTCTAACATTTCCTACACATTCAGTAGCTATTATGCTAATACGGATTGGTATATCAGCACCGTCCTTTCCGAGGACTCTGTGAAAATCGCACCTAACGAGCATACACTCACCTACTATTACACCGTAGGCTACCTTCCCGCCGCGCTTGCGATGGGCGTGTGCGAGGCGTTTGGTGCAGACATATTAAAGACTATCGTTATATCGAGAATAGCAAATCTTCTCACCTATGCCTTCGTTCTTTATCTCGGTATGAGAAAATTAAAGAGCGGTGCTCTGATTTTCGCCTCTGTCGCACTTATGCCGACGGCAATTTTCCTTGCCACCACGTTTTCCTACGACTTCTGGGTAAGCGGCTTTATCGGCTGCTCGGTGGCGTATATGATATCGGTGCTTCAGGACGCAGAGCATAAAATTTCCATAAAGGACCTCGTTATTATATTCGCGACCTTCTTCATTGGCTGCGGCCCGAAAACCGCGTACTTCCTTCTTCTTGCACCGTTCTTGTTTATTAGCAGGGACAAATTCAAGGATAAGCGCTGGCACTTAGTTGCAAAGCTTGCGGCGATTGCCGTTATGCTTGCTATCGTTTTCGTTATTGTACTGCCGTTCTTTGCCGATGTTGGCGGTGCTACGGACGGTCGTGGCGGCTCTGACGTTGATTCGTCAGGACAGATTAAATATATGCTGGCAGACCCGATGCGATATATCAGTATGCTGATTAACTTCCTCTTGGGCTTCGTAGCCTTCGGCAACGCATCGGCATATACTACCGCGTTTGGCTATTTCGGCTTTACAAGCAATATCTACGGTACTCTTGCGCTCGTTATTATGCTTATGTGTGCCTTTGTTGATAAATCCGAGGCAGACGACTTCAAGGGTGCGCTACTCTTAAAGGCATCCTCGTGGGTGACCGTTTTAGGTCAGCTTGCTATTGTCGCAACCGCGCTTTATATATCCTTCACACCCGTTGGTCACCCAACTGTGCTTGGATGCCAGTACAGATATATAATACCGACGCTCTTTATCGGACTTTATTCGATAGGAAGCGGTAAAATATCAAATAAAATGGATAAGGGCTTTATGAACGCGCTTGTATTCGCGCTTCTTGCCTTTAACGCCTTTATGACCTATTACCAGACGATTATTACGAGAATAATTTAAGCTTGGAGTAAAAGAATGTCTGACTCAAAATCAATCTGCCTCGTCAGCGCACAGTATCTTCCGCACGTAGGCGGTGTAGAGAATTACGTTTACAACCTGTCGCGTGAGCTTGTCCTGCGCGGACATAAGGTAACTATCGTTACCTCGGAATTTTCAGGCGCGCCTGAATACGAGTGTGACGGCAATATTGAAATATACCGCCTTGATTCCTATTCGTTTATGAATGGACGTATGCCTGTGTTAAAAAACAACAAAAGGCTTCGTAAATTCTCAAAGGAATTTCAGAAAAAGCACTTTGACCTGATGCTCGTCAATACGAGATTTTACTTTATATCGCTGTGGGCGGTAAAAATCGCTAAGAAAATGGGCGTGCGTTGCGTTATGCTTGACCACGGAAGCGCCCACGTAAATACGGGCGGCAGGCTTACGAGCGCTATCGGTGAAATATACGAGCACCTGATTACGAGCAGGGAAAAGCGCTACTGCAAGGAATATGCAGGGGTGTCGCGCGCAGTTCTTAAATGGATAGAGCACTTTAAGATTTACTCGGATACGGTGCTTTATAACGCAATCGACGTTGATAAATTTCTCACCTTAAAGGCAAACGCCACTCGCGACTTCCGCAAGGAATACGGCATTCCCGAGGACGGAGTGCTTATCGCGTTTGTCGGCAGGCTTACTACCGAAAAGGGGCTTCATCTTCTCACCGAGGCAGTAAATAAAATCTGTCAGTCGAGAACTGACGTCTATCTTCTTATCGCAGGGTCAGGCTATTTGCGGCAGAGGCTTGAGCCTACGCTTTGCGATAACGCGCACTTCGTTGGCGTAATCCCCACACCTGAGGTTGCCGCGCTTATGGCTTGCTCTGACATTCTCTGCCTGCCGTCACTTTCGACCGAGGGCTTTCCCACCGTCATTCTTGAAGGCGTTGTGTGCGGAAATTATATCATAACCACCTCAGGCGGCGGCGCAAAGGAGCTTATAACCGACGAGCAGTACGGTATTGTGCTTAAGGAAAATACTGCGGATGCCCTCTACACAGCCCTGCTTGACGTCATTGATAAGCCACAGTACAGACAAGAGGCAACCGCGCGTTGCTATGAGCGCGTAGTGAATAATTACACCTGGCGACATACCGCAGACGCGTTGCTTCGCCTTATAGATAACAAGGAAAAGGGTGAATAATATGCGCTTTTCTATTATCGTACCCGTTTATAGGGTAGAGGAGTATCTCGATAGGTGCGTGCAGAGCCTTGTTAATCAGACCTTTACCGATATTGAAATAATATTGGTTGATGACGGTAGCCCCGACCGCTGTCCTGAAATGTGCGACGCGTGGGCAAGCCGTGATGCGCGTATAAAAGTCGTGCATAAGCAAAACGGCGGACTTTCCGACGCGCGTAACGCAGGACTTGCCGTGGCAAGCGGCGACTACGTTATCTTCGTCGATTCGGATGATAAAATAGAGCTTGAGTGCGCCGAGGTAATTAAAGGAGTAATTGAGGATAACGCGTACCCAACCGTAGTTGCGATGAACGGCGCACAGCAGACGGGCGAGATTTTCGTTGATGTAAAAAATCCGAATATACCTAAGCAGGTGCTCTGTGGCAAGGAATATCTGTCGCGTGCGCTCAAATACGGATTTTTCAGAACGGAAGCGTGGCTCAGCTCGTATAAGCTTGAGTTTCTTCGCGAAAACAATCTTTCGTTTAAGGTTGGAATACATCACGAGGACACGCAGTTTACCCCTCGCGCATACTTCCTCGCTAAAAGTATAGCCTTTTGTGATAAGCTTCTTTACAGCTATACTATAAATCCAAATTCTATTATGCACAAAAAGGATTACAGAAAGAATTGCCGAGATATATACGCAGTGGGTCTTGAGCACTCGCAGAATTTCAAGGGCAAGGCAGACGCTACGTTATATAAAAATCTAATGGATTTTATGGTAATTCAGTATTTAAGCATCTTTAATATGGGCAGATGCGTCGAGTACGGACGCGAGTATGCTCATAAGCGCTTCGTCTTGCGGTTTGCACATAAATTCAGAACCAGACTTCACGCATGCCTGTTTTCAATTAGTCCACGGTTTTATTCATACTTAATCAATAGGAGATAACTATAATGGGCGATCAATTAATACCCAAAATAATACACTATTGCTGGTTTGGCGGAAATCCGCTTCCAGAGATGGCAGTAAGCTGTATTGAGAGCTGGAAAAAATATTGCCCCGACTACGAGATAGTGGAGTGGAATGAAACTAACTTTCCGCCCGATTTCAACGACTACGTAAGGGAAGCTTACGAGGCAAAGAAGTGGGCGTTTGTTTCCGACGTTGCCAGACTCTATGCGCTCGTAAACTACGGTGGAGTATATATGGATACCGACGTTGAGGTGGTAAGACCTATCGACGATATATTAAAATACAGCGCAGTATCAGGCTTTGAATCATCAGGTGACGTGCCTACCGGTCTTATGGCGAGCGAGAAGGGACACCCCTTCTTCAAAAAGCTTCTCGATGACTACGAGGGCGAGCACTTCATTATGGAGGACGGCACGCAGAATATTATGACCAACGTCGAGAGAATAACCAACACCTGCCTTGAAGGCGGTCTTATTCTCAACGATACAGAGCAGACTGTGTGCGGCTTTACTCTTCTGCCTCACGATTATTTCTGCCCCAAGGACGTAATCTCGCATCAGGTATTCCTGACGGAAAACACCTACGTTATACACCACTTTGGCGGCTCGTGGCTCTCTGAGGAAAAGAAGTACGCCAAGGAATTCAGAATAAGACACCCGAAAATTCCGCGCTTTATGGCGCTTCACGTAAGCTGCTTTATCGCGGCTGTAAAGTTCAGAGGATTCTTTGCCGCTATCGGTGAAACCTTCGGATACTTTAAAATAAGAGGCAAAAAGAAGAAAAAAGAAAAGCAGCTCAAAAAGCAGCTTAAGGATAAAAAGTGATGGAATTAACCCCGAAAATCTCGGTTATAATCCCGATTTATAACTGTGAAAAATATTTAGAGCGTTGTTTTGATAGCATTTGCGCGCAGACCTTCTCTGACTTTGAGGCTATTATGGTTGACGACGGCTCGTCGGACGGCAGCGCAGAGATTGCCAAGGCATATGCCGCAAAGGACGCTCGATTCAAATATTATTATAAGGAAAACGGTGGAGTGTCCTCTGCAAGAAACTATGCGCTTGATATAGCGGCAGGCGAGTATATAGGCTTCGTTGACGCAGACGACGAGATTTTGCCCGATATGCTTCTTACGCTTATCACTATGATTAATGACACGGGCGCTGAGGCATCGGTTATATCCCCGATTATAAGAATTGACGGCAAGGACGTTCCGTACACCGACACAGATGCGCTCGCGCTTTACGACGCGCCCTCGGCTATCAATGAGGCACTTTGCGGCAGAGCCTTCGCAGGCCACCTTTGCACCAAGCTCTTTTCAAGGGTGCTTTTTGACGGCATCAGGCTTCGCGAGGATTTCGCAATATGCGAGGATTTGGTTATGGTCTATGAGCTTTTCCTTCGCTGTGAAAAAATAGCCTTCCGCGCGCGACATCTGTATGTTTACTATACCAATTCACAGTCGGCAATAAATTCATCCTTTAAGGAAAGCTTTCTTACCTATATTGATGCGACAGAGTATCTGTTAGCGCGCGTCAAAAGCGAGCTTCCATCGGCAATTACATATGCAAAATGCGCGTGTCTTAACGCCTACCTCGACGTTATAAACAAGCTTTACTATGCAGGGCGCTATAAGGGTGAGGTAAGACGGAAATATAAATCGCAACTTTCCGCCGCCTACGATAAGGACGCCCTTGCCCTGATGCCTCTATATAAAAGGATAATTATCCGCTCTATGAGAGGTCCGCACATATTTTATGCTATAACTGTCAGGTCGTTTAACCTGATGAAGAAAATAATCTATTTCTTTACAAACAAATAAGGAGCTTATGCCTTATGGAAAATAAAATTCCAAAGAAAATTCACTACTGCTGGTTTGGCGGCAACCCTCTTCCCGAGGATGCGGTTAAATGTATCGAAAGCTGGAAGAAGTACTGCCCCGACTATGAGATAATAGAGTGGAATGAAAGCAATTTCCCGATGGACTATAACGACTATGTAAGTGAAGCCTACGAGGCGAGAAAGTGGGCGTTTATATCCGACGTTGCAAGGCTCTATGCTCTCGTAAACCACGGCGGTGTTTATATGGATACCGACGTTGAGGTTTTAAAGCCAATCGACGATATGCTTTGCTACGAGGCGTTTTCTGGCTTTGAATCATCGGGCGAAATACCTACGGGTATTATGGCG
>JAZKYE010000058.1:0-14757 GCA_045611965.1 Eubacteriales bacterium | reverse complement strand
CCTCGGCCATAATTTTTCCCCGTGGGCGCGTCCCCGACTTTATTGGGAGAGTGCCCTTTACGGTAGATTTTTCGAGGTTAGGAAGTCCTATGTTGTCAAGCGCTGTACACATAATATAGCTTGCCGCGTGAGAGTCAAACGAGTAGTGCTCTGACTCAATCCGCGAGCCGAATGTGCGCGTGTACTCGTCTATGTCAAACCCGTCCGAGAGATAAAGCGCCGTTGGCGGTACGCCTCGCATATCGTGGTTGAATATGCAAACGTCACCGCTTTCAGTACCGAATAAAAGCAGCCTGCCATCCGACTCTGCATAGCACGCAGGGCTGAATACACCGCCGCGCCGCTCACCCGTCGGATAAACGCAATACATAGCGTCGCCTTCCTTCGTGTAGAAGTAGCTTCCATCATCGCTCACATAGGTCAGAATACTCTTATCGTCGTCAACCGTGCTTTCCTCAAAGCCCACCTTGACGCATAGCCCATCGGGGGAAACCGACGCGTATCGGTACACAGCGCGGTCGGCAGAATAGGTTCCTATTTTGTTTAAGAAAAACCATTCATATTCCAAGCCGCCGCTATCCGTGCGAAACCTCTGACGCGAATCGGCAAGATACATTCTTCCCTCTGTGCAGATTACGAGATAGCCCATAAATACAGTCATTCTCGCGTCTTTAAGGTTCTCATTAAGCAAATAACTATTTACATTAGATGACCTTACGGTTATATTTTTTGCAAGAGAGATTTCGTTTCTGTCTATGCCGATAAGTCCGTTTTTCGTAAGAAAAACACAGTCGTCGAAGAAGGGAATTGCATCGAAGCAATCACTAAGTCCGAGGTGCGTTCCCGAAAGGGTGTATATTCTTGGCACGGCGTCAATATCCGTGCTCTGCCCTTGTCTGTAATGCACCGACCTCTCACCGCGCGACGTGGTACAGAATACGGCAAGCGAGTCCTGCGTCGGAAGAAGCTCGGTCACACTACCGCCGTCTCTTTCATCGAAATAATCCATTTCACCGAAGTATAATGGATTAATAGCACCGCTTCTATCTCGCGATGAGTAGAATACTACGCTCGGGCAAAGAGGGTTGCCTGATACAAAAATCCGTCCGTCAAACGGGCGGATAATTCCGCATCCCGAAATCGCGCTCTCGCAGCCGTATTCCTTGAAGTATTCACTCGCGAGGATACCGCCGTGCGATGAATACAGACTGCCTGTCGTGCTGTACCGCAGCTTAATTTTCGCTTCCTTGCTCTCTACCTCTCGCTTGTCTTCAAGGTCGATGTAGATGCTCTTTATAGCATCCCCCTCATACACGGTGGTGAAGCTGTACTCATTTTCACCGATAAGAAGCTGCTCTACCTCTTCGGCAGGCCCTGAAATCCGAAGCGAGATACGAAGCCCACGCTCTTGATGCTCGTACGTCACGAAATCTGTCGAGCCAAGCTCGCCTACGTTTTTGATGGCGGCATAGGAGCTTTCGCTTCCTGCATAGGTTATGGTTTTCAGAAGCGAGCACAGAGAGGTCGCCGACTGTCCGACCTCGTTAAGACCGAGTCCGATATGCAGCCGTTTAAGAGCCGTGTCGCGCGAGAAGCAGGCGTTGTCTATAAGCGAGATGCTGTCGGGAAGAATAACGCTCGTAAGGCTTGGGCACTGTGCAAACGCAAATTTTCCTACCCTTCGCACACCGTATGCAAAGCGCACGCTGCTTAAATTCTGATATTGGTAAAAGGCGTAGTCGTCAACCTCGGTTACCTCATAGCTTTCATCCCCGATTTTTATTCTCTGCGGTATATAAAGCTCGCTTATGCCTGTGTCGGCAGCACCCGTTACCGCACAGCATTTATTCTTGTCGTCGGTAATTCTGTACTGAAGCGAGGGCGTCGCAAAGCCGTGTGCGTCTGCCGAGCCGATAAGATAGCCTTCCACGCATCGCCTCGTGAGAAGATTGCCCTGCTCGTGCCGTTCGCCGTTAAGATAGGTTGTCGGTATATAAACGCGCCCATAGTATTCATCTACCTCTCTAAGCCTTCCGTCACCGTCCAGGTGCATAAGTGAGTAACCGTCGCAAATAAGGGTATCCTTGCCAAAGCTTACTGCGCGGATTCTATCACCGATAAGGTCGCGGATGTATGCCGGCGAGTCACCTGCGTTAAGCTCGCTAAGTTTAGCATGGTAAAGCGCGCTGCCGGCGCAGATAAAGAGATGTATATCGTCTTGGATTCGCACGGTATGGATGCTTTTGATTTTTCGCCCGAGAGAAGCGATGCGTCTGAAGCCGGGGATGCTCTCTACCGCGCCGCCACCGTCGCCCTCGTAATCTATATAAAGGTTTTCCGCATACGAAAGGCGGTTTCTTGAAGTGCCCGAGCCGTCACCCGAAAAATCAACGCCGCGGATGCCGGAGTATATAACGCTTTGTCCTGTCGTGCCTCTGCCCTTCGTTGCCATTACGCCCACCTCAAAACATCGTTATACGCCGTGTTGATAGAGCCCCGTGCGGCATTCTTTATTCGCATTATTCCCTCGCGGTAAAGTGATGCGTAATAGGCCGCGCGGTCGGCATCATCCTCAAGCCATACGAAGGATGCTACAAGCAGCGGCAGAAGATGGCAAAGACACTCGGGTATATCAATATCCTGCGTGAGGCTGTCAACATCACACGCCCTCGGCGCGCGGTTATAGTACACGGTTATCTCGCCCTTATGGGATATCGGGATAAGAACTGTATCGCCCTCGATTACAGCGCCGGGGATGGGGCTCATATCAGCACCGACGGGCTGTCTTGAGAAAAAGAAGAAGTCGTCTGATATGTCACTCATTTTTATTGTGTAATGCCCGTCGGCAGAGAAAATTTTTTCTCTGTCAGCGCTTGTAATTTCCTCAAAGCATACAAGATTGGTTACCGTGTAGCGAAACGCGCCAAGAAAGGCTATCGTAGCAGAGCCCGAAATAAAATCGCGCACTATACCGTACGGTGTGTTAAAGGAATAGCTTCTCACACCGTTTTCGTCCGTAACGGTAGCCTCACCCTCGCCTGATACCTTAAACGAAAAGGCAAGCCCGTTAAGGGTGAATTCTCTCTGCTCGGCAGGGGCGTGCGCGAAGCTATCGCAGACTACCGTGTGCTTTGGAATATTCGCAAGAAGCCTGATACTGCGCTCGAGAGGCAGGTCGCAGAAGATTTGTCTTAACGCCCGATTTGCGGCATTTACGATAAGCTCGTTCATTCCGCCCTGTGCCTCAAAGCCTAGCGCATAGACCTCGTTAATTAAATTATTAAGATTCATTGTATCTCCTTTTTTAAGTAGAGGCATAGGGTGGCAGAGCCACCCCGCCTCTGTAGGATTGCTTATGCGTAAAATCAGCCGAAGGCTTATGATTAAAGTGCCGTAGCGCCGCTGACGGACGATGCCGAGTCAACGGCAAGAAGTATGTGCTTGTAATTACCGAAGCCAACACCAAAGCGGCATCTTCCGTTCCACATATAGTTGCCCGTGTGATGCTCAACCCAGTTGGATACGGTAAGAGGTACTCTGTTGAAGAACATATTACCGGAGAGGTTTTTGTTAGCCTCGCTTGACATTATCATAACTCTGTCGTCGTTCGTCTGCCAGTTAGGCATAACGATGATATTCCAGTTTCCGAACTGAAGGTTAATATCGTTATAGCCGTTGCCAAGCGCACCCTCAGAGCCGCAGACCTTCTTTGCGATAATCTCTGCCGCAGGACGGTTGCCGGGAAGAATGATGGTGTCAGCGGTGTAGCCGAGGCTCTCACCGTTTTCGTCCTTCATATTTCTGATTTTTACAGCAAGCTCAGAGAGCGCTTCCTCGAATGCCGCAGTAGAGCGGGTGCGCTCTGCGCCGCTTGAGAAAATATCACCGTAGAAGTAGTTTGACTGCGTGCCACCGTTCTGTTCTGAGCCCCACTTGTGGGCAGATGCAAAGAGAGGCAGACCGTCAGGCGCGGTGAGGTCGAGCGTCGCTCTTGCGAAGCTTGTGCTCGTTCTTGTCGCATTCATAAGTGCGCTCTCACAAATCTTGTGCATGGTCTTGTAGTAGGCACGGGTGAAGTTTTCTGCTCTGCGCTTCGCATCCTGAGCGACACCGAAGTTGGAATCCTCCATCATCTCTGCGGTGATGATAAATTCCTTCATAAACTGAATGTGCTCGATGAACTTGCGATAGGTTTCGTTGATACAGTCAACCTCAGCCGCCGCGCCCTCTTCGGTTGCGTGGAACACGTCAAACTCGTTCTGACCGATGATGGTTTCGCCGAACTTGTTGCTTCTTTCGATATTGAAGAGCCAGTCGCATATGCCGCCGCGCTTGGTCTGCATATCGCTCTCGTGCTCAATAATCATTTTGATAGGTGTTTCGAGCCTTCCTATCGCGGCGTTGTTAAGACCAGTTGATTTTGAATAAACTATCATTTAAAAATCCTTTCGTATATAAAATGTAAACTGTTATATGAAAATCAGACGTAAAGAAATCTGATAAGAGGCTTTTTGCCCTTGGTATCATGAATAATGATAGGGCCGTTCATCTCATCGTCACCGATGGTGTTCGATGCGCCGCTTGCATCCATTCCGATTAAAAAGCGACCGCCGATGCTGGGCGTGCCGCTGCCGGTATGAGTGGTTTCGAAAACCATCTCGCTGTTGACCGCGAATACGAGCACGCTGCCGCCCTTGGAATAGCCGGCCGCAATATAAGTGGGTGTCATTGTTTCGGGGCAGGCAGTTGCCTCGCCGTTGTAGCAGAAAAGGGCGTCGCCGGGCACGATTTTTTCGCTTGCATTTGTCTTGACGGTCATAAGGTCGGGTGCATTGGTATGCGAGTTGAGTATTTTTATAAGCTTAAACATTTTTTATCCTTTCTTTATTTGGTTACTTTTTTATAAAGTCGCTGAAGCTCTCGGTCATCAAGTCCTGAAAAAAGCTCTCTTGCGACTGAAAGCTCTGCCTGACTCATTGCGTCAGACGAAGCATAAGAAGCAGAGGGAACGCTTCCTCTTAAATGCTTACGGTTGTCGTAGTGCTCACGCCTCGATTGGGTTGCAAGATACGCCTCTCTTGCTGTAAGCCCAAGGTCGCGCAGCGCCGCATAGCGAAGCGGGTTGTCAAGCTGAGTTACGCTTTCTATCTCGCGTGACTCGGGGAATGCGCGGTGAATTTCGTCAATATCTTCCTTGGCAAGCTTGTCAAAGTATTTTTCACCGTCCCCCTCGGACTTCACCTCACCGTTTATTTGCGCGCCTTGTTCTGCGGCGCTCTCACCGATAGCATCCTGTGCCGCGTCTGTCTGCGTGTCGGCTTCGGTACAAAGTACCTCGTCATTTATATTTTCGTTAGTTTCCATCTCATCTGCCCTTTCAAGAATTACTTGCCCTTCTTCGGTGCGCGAAGGTCGTCGCCCTTGATAGCGACCGACTTGGGCTCAGACGCGCCAACGCCTCTTGGCGCATCAATCTTGCCACCCTTGTTGGTGGCGTAAGGGGAATAGGTAGTCTTTTTCATGTTTTTTCCTTTCTTTATCTTTAATTTAATTTGTCTTTGCCGTACTGCTTGTAGGCTTCAAGCCTGTTCTCAAGATGCTCAATGTACGAATCGTTATAAATGTCATCAAGAGTTGCGTCATCGTTATGGTAGTCGAGAGTTTTCTTTGCAACCTCGTACGCATCCTCTGCCGACAGTCCGACAGCGAGCGCGTAGCGCCTTGCCGCATAGAAGGAATACATTCTCGCGACCGAAATACTGACCGCCTCGTCAATAGCCTTTCGCCTTGCGAGCATAACGCCGCGCGTCAGTACGTCGTACGCGTTATCAGGGGTAAGCTCGCTGTTTCTGATTATCTCGTACGCATCAGTCCGGTCGAAGATTCGGTTTTTCTTCAGGTATTCGATAAGCTCGTCCTGCTCTTTCTTTTGAAGCAGCTCGTAATTATCAATATACGCATCATAATCCCTACCTGCCTGATACTCACTCTTCATATAGTTCTCGTAAGCACCGGAGATTTGATTATCCTGCTTTGCGGCGCGCGCGCCCCTCATATAGTCGGCATATCCGCTCGACGTCATTCCTTGTCTGTCGAGAGCTTCGGCAAATGATGTCGATTCTGCGGCTCTTCTCGTGTCGGCATTGATTTTCGCCACGGCGTTTTTGTAAACGGCCTCGTTATCAATGCCGTTTGCCGCTAAAAATTCCTTATAGGTGCTCGGGCGGTTCGGCAGGACCTTCTTCAGCTGCTCTTTGTACATTTGCCGCATCCCCCTTCCTTACAAGCTGTGAAAAGTATTCAACGTTCTCACGCGCCCCCGGATAATGCGCCTGATCCTGACATTGCCAGTAGCGAAGAAGCGTTTCGTAGAGCGCAGGGTTTCCAAGCGTTCCGGAGGTAAGATTTTCAAGATTTCTTTTCCAGGTAGCCTCTCTTTGATATTCGTCAGAGCCGTCCTCGTCGGTTGAAAACAAAAAGTCGTCGTCATAGTAGAACTCGGCACGCCCTACCTCGTAAACGAGGAAATCATAGCGGTTGAACACCTCGCTATGTACTATTCCGAACGAGTCCTTATAGGAAAGCTCTCTCGGCTCGTCTGAAAATGCGAGATAGTGCTCGAAAATAAGTCTGTCAAGCTCTGCGTACGCGGTGTTTTTCATCTTCCTCTTTGATTCAAGTCTGCCCGATGCCTGCGTTATACGAAGCTGTCTTGCATAGCCGGATTCGCCAGAGTCGAATGCCGCGCCCTGATAAGCGTCGGTTATGCCGAGTATGCGCTTCGTATGCTCGTAAAGACGCTCTGCCTCGGCAATATCCTGCGAAACGTCAGGGGTGGTGTCAACCTTGCCGTATTGAGCCATGCTCTCGCCCGGCTTCATCCTTATAACCTGACCGAACACCGAGTTGTTAAGAGAAACGCTCGCGTCCTCAGGCACGACGGGGGTGATGCCCGCACGAAGAAGCTTTTGAAGTATTCGGCTTTCAATTTTGTTTATAGCCTGCTGCTCGGGGCGTATGTAATCGCAGTCACTCTGACCTAACAGACATTTTTCCGTAGAGGTATTGCGTCTTACTACGACGGGGAAGTGCTTTGGCGTGTAGTAGCTTACGGTAATCGGCAAGGAATCGTATCTTTTGCTGATAATATCCTCGGTCGATACCTGCTCGGATATATGCTTCGGATGCTCGCAACGGCACAAATCCTCGCGCTCGCCACAGCCCGTACAGCGCATAATTCTTCGCTTGTAATAGCCCTCGTCGTCGGATAGCGTAAGGTCGCCTGAAAATATAAATCTGCACACCTCACCGCTCTCGTTCTTATAAAAGGTGATTACGAGTGACACCGTGTCAGAGTTTTCATAGCCCTCGTCCTCTGCCTCGCATTCCGCCAAAAGCGCATCATCTCTTTTAAGAGAATATTTACGCATAAGCGCACCGCGCGTTGTCCTGAAGCGAAGAAAGCAGTATTCCATATCCTTCACGTCAAACACGTGCGGCTCCGGGATAAAATCCTCGGGCGCAAGGCAGTGCAGCTCGATACCGCCAACCTCGCTCTCTGTGCCCACGTCGTTGTTCCACTCAACGAACCATACGCTACCGCCGAAAATATAGGTGTATCTTTCGTCAAGGTCATTGAGCTTTGCAAAGGGAAGCCTTTTTCTTTGCGCGCGGCAGAGCCGCTCGACGGTCTGTGCAAGCCTTTCCTTTCTTTCGCTGTACGAGGGCGTGTCGCATTTCGGCTGCGGTATAGCAGAGGAAACCTGACTCTCTACTATCTCGTATGTTACGTTACGCACCGTAGCCGCGCGCTCGGTGCTGCCGTCAATTTCGTCGCTGCCCTTGTACTGCTTCATGTTTCGTCTGAAGGCGTTAAGGCTGTCAGAATACGCTACCTTCGCATTTTCGTATAGCGACTTAAAGTATTCGAGCCTCTGCGCCTTATTCCTTGTTTCGATTTTCACATGGGTTCTCCGTATTTTTTTATTAAGTATTTTTTTCCGCTCTCATCGCACGCGTGGTAGTCATCCCACATATCCTCAGTCCACCTTGACTGTCTTACCTGCGCCGCCATAGGACGGGGGCGTGTATGGAAAATAGCAAAGGCGCGCAGAGCATCGGGGGCGTGCGTAATTTCGTGAGGCTCACCGCAACAGTCGGTGGGCTTTATTCTGTCCACCTGAAGGGCGGGCAGACACCGAATAAGCTCGGTGCACTGCGAAAAGATTTTAAGCCTCGGCTCACCGTCACGAAGTGACAGAAGCTCTTTTATAGCAAGCCACCCCGTTTCTCTGTCGTTTGAGGTCTTTGTAAATACAACGCCGCCCTCGGCAAATATAGACGCCTTCGTCTTTCCCGTTTCCTGACTTCTTGCAAAGAGGTCGGGCGGTGCGAGGGTTGCGTATATTTCCTCATCATCGGGTGTGCTATCGCATATGGCGCGCGCCGCGTCGCCGATTGGTAGATTTGACTCGCATAATTCTCTGTATACGAATGCCTCGCCCGAATCGCTTATCGCTATCCATAGGCAGACGAGCCTATCAAGACCGTAGTCTATCGCTCGGTATCTGCGAAAGTGTGCGGGTATGGCGAAGGGCCTGCATACGTGCCTATCTCGGTTGAATTCCGTAAAATACTGTCCGTCAAATACGTCCCAATCGCCCATAAGCAACGCGCGCCGCTCACGCATAGGTAAGGCGAGAAGGCGTTTTTTGTAGGCGGGGTCAGACCCCATCAGGAACCTGTTATCGTCGAGCAGGGAAGGGATAAAGATGCGCGTCATGCCGTCGTTTCCCGAAAAGGCTACGCCGGGTGGGGACGGGTCAATGAAGCGTTCCTTTACCCACGAATGTCCGATACCGCCTGGGTTGGTAGAGGATTTTATCTGCTTTGGATAGCAGTTAGCACCTCTTACGCGGGAGATGAGATAGATGTACTGCGCCTCAGTAAAGTGCGTAAGCTCGTCAAAGCGTATGACGTCGTATTCCGCACTCTGATACTGAAATACGTCGTTTTCGGTGGCGCAATAGCCGAAATCGATAATAGAGCCGTTTTTGAATTTTCCCGTATGGGATGATGAATTGAAGCTGAATAGTTCCCTTGGATAAAGCGATAGGGCGCATCTTATGAGCGACTTGTCAAGCTCTGCAAAGGTTCTTCTGAGAACGAGCTGCTTAAGACCCGGGTATTTCAGTGCTACGAGCAGAGCGTCTGCTATCTGCCCGTACGATTTACCGCCGCCTGCCGCCCCACCGAAGAGCACCTCGCTCGCCGTCGCGTCAATAAAACGCTTTTGCTTTTTCGTTACCGAGAGCGAAAGCTGCATCGGTTATTCAACCACCGTAAGAAGAAGCTCAAGTGCCTCGTCGGATTTATCACAGCCCTCGGCTTCCTGAAGAAGAAATTTGACGAATGAGCCGTCGGCACGCTTGCTTATCGCTAAGTCTATAAGGTAATCCCTTCTGATTTCGGTGCATTCCTGCCACGCGCTGTCAAATTTTCTGTGCCTTCTGTATTCCGAAAGCTCTTTTACCGTCACACCGCAGAGCCTTGCGAACTTTGAAAAGCTCGGCGCCCCCCGTGCGTCGTCGTAGGTTGAGAAGTAGGTGTACATTCTTCTCGGTAGGTCCTTTTCGTATTTTCTTTTCATCATCAAAAACACTCTCCCTCGCGGTCACTGTGGCCGCTTATTATCCCCAAGATAAGACGCCTTTGGCATCGGCCGTCTGCCGTACGCCTCTTGCTTGGTAAGTCTATTATAGCGTGACTTTTCCTCTCTGTAAGTATAATGTGCTTCCAAAAGTCACCCGTGAAGTGACGGACTTTTTGTGCAAAACAAACAAAAAAATGCGTTGCACAACCAATGTGCCACGCATAAAAAGAGGGGCAAAGAGGGCTTGTATAAGCCTTCTTTGCCCAATATTAAGGTTCAGAAAATAATTTCATAAAGCGCAAGCAGCTCTTCCTCGATTTGCGTCTTTCTGCTATCAAGCTCTGCGGCTCTGACATAGTCGCTTGCCGCGTCACCGAAAAGCTCGCTGTCAATTCTGACGATTTCCTCTTCAAGCTCGGCTATACGCGCCTTTGCTGCTTCTATGCGCCGAGCCTCGCTTCGCTTGGCGGCGGCCTCGCGCTTCCTTGTTTCAAAGTCTGCCTTTGAGCTTGTCTGCGTCGGGATTTGGGACGTAGCGCTTGCTTTTTTAGCGAGCGTTTCCTTCCTTATTCTCATATATTCAGAATAAGCATCGTCGTAATCCTCGAGCGAGTAGTCGTATATACCGCCGACAGCGCCTGCGTCAAGCTCTATTATCCTTGATGCAACGCGGTTTATAAAATATCTGTCGTGCGACACCGCGATTACAGTTCCGTCAAACGCCATAAGCGCATTTTCAAGCGCCTCGCACGAGCCGATGTCAAGATGGTTGGTTGGCTCGTCCATTACGAGAAGATTTACCTTTTTCAAGATAAGCTTTGAGAGCGTCAGCCTCGCTCGCTCACCGCCCGAGAGAATTGATACGCGCTTGTCAACGTCCTCGCCCGTAAATAAAAAGAGTGCCAGCGTGTTTCTTATTTCAAGGTCGGTCTTGTCAGGATACTCATCGTGAAGCTCTTCGAATACCGTCTTTTCATCGTCAAGGCTTCTGTTTTCCTGATCGTAGTAGCCTATTTTGATATTGTAGCCGAGCATTATTTTTCCCGCAGTCGGCGTGAGCATTCCGTTAATCAGCTTCATCAGCGTTGATTTTCCGCATCCGTTTTTGCCGAGCACAAGCACGCGCTCACCGCGCCTTACCATAAAGCTCATATCCTGAATAATAGGTCTGTCACCGCGGAAGAAGGACAGGTCGTTAATTACAAGCACGTCGTTTGCGCTCGCACTCTCTTCGGCGAAGGACATACGGATAGAGCGCCCTTCCTTTGGTTCAAGAGTGATTTTTTCCATTCTCGCGAGCTGCTTTTCCTTTGAGCGGATGGTGACGAAGTTGTGCTCGCGGTTGCAGCGACGCTGAAATTCTATATTTGCGCGGATTTTCGCAATCTGCTTTTGCTGCTCGCGGTAGCGCTTTTCAAGCGCCGCGGCATCCTGCTCTTGCTTTTCCTTGGTATAAGAGTAATTTCCGTTGTAAAGCGAAGCCCCACCCTGACGGATGCTAAGTGTCATAGTCGTCGTTTTGTCGAGGAAATATCTGTCGTGCGAAACGATAATAACCGTCTTTTTGTACGAGGCGATATAGCCCTCAAGCCATTCAAGAGCGTCTGTGTCAAGATGGTTAGTCGGCTCGTCAAGCATAAGTATGTCTGGCTCGCAGGCAAGAAGCCTCGCCAAAGCAAGCCTTGTGTACTGACCGCCCGAGAGGGTAGAGATTTTTCTCTCTATCATCTCTTCCTCAAAGCCGAGGCGAAGAAGCATTCCTCGGCATCTTGAACGGAACTCGCGCCCGCCCTGCTTGTCAAAGTCGGCGTTAAGCATATCAAGCTCTGCGGCGGCTCTTACCGCGCCGTCGTGCTCACCTGCATCCGCAAGCGAGGCTATGCGCCTCTCGCACTCGTTTATTCTCTTTTCAAGAGAAAGAAGATGCTCAAACGCGCCGTACATATATTCAAGAGCGGTTGCCTCGGCGGGAAGTGCTGTGAGGTCGGCATTCTGACGGAGCAGTCCAACGCTCGCCCCCTTCAAGGTAAATACCTCACCCGAGCTTGGCTCAAGCTCGCCTGCGATGATGCGAAGAAGCGAGGTTTTTCCTGCGCCGTTAGTACCGATGACGCCGACGCGCTCGCCTTCATTTATCGACAGAGATATTTTTTTGAGTACCTCGTCACCGCCGAAGTCGAGAGATACGTCGGATATTGACAGTGCTATCATTTTCGCCATCCTTCCTTTGATAATATTAACATTCTAACACAAATTCAAAATAAAAACAACCGAGTCTTTGAAAATAATATTGACAAGACAGAAAATCCGTTGTATAATGTTACAGTTATTAAAATTAAATAAGGAAAGAGGCACACAAAAATGAAAAAAATAGTAACACTCTTACTCGCGCTCGTTATGATTTGTACCGCAGCTTTCGCACTCACCTCGTGTGGCGAAGAGATTATCGTTCACACCAACGCATACTTCGCACCCTTTGAGTACTTTGAGGGTACTGAAATCAAGGGCGTTGACGTTGAGATTATGAACAAGGTCGGCAAGAAGCTCGGCAAGAACATCAAGTTTGAGAACACCGAGTTCTCTGCTATCATTGATAACGTAAAGGAAGGTAAGGTTTGCGACGCAGGCGCAGCAGGCATTACTATCACCGATGAGAGAGAGGAAAAGGTAGATTTCTCGATTCCTTACTACACCTCTGTTCAGTATGTAATTATGGCAAATGATTCCACCATCGTAACCAAGACCGTAAACGGTGTTGAGTATGTTGTATGGGAAGCACTTGCAGGTCTTACGCTCGGAACTCAGCTTGACACTACTGGCTGGATTTACACCGACGGTGAGATTAATGCTACCGCTGACAACGACTACGGCTATGACGGAACTCTCGTAGGAACTAACACCAAGCACAAGGCGTTTGACAACGCACAGCTTGCCGCTGACGGTATCGGCGCAAATCAGGTTGACTGCGTTATCATCGACGAGCTTCCTGCACAGTTTATCGTAGCAAAGAATGCTGACCTTAAATGCGTTCCCCTCTACTACGCAGGCGAAACCGATGCTGAGGACGCACCTGTTGAAGAGCAGTACGCAATCTGCGTAACCCCCGGCAATCAGGAGCTTCTTGATGCTATCAACGAGGTTCTTGAAGAGCTTCTCGTTGAGGATGCTGACGGCAAGACCGAAATCGAAAAGCTTGTTATGACTCACATGGGTCTTGATGACTAATTAAAATCTGTCTATATCAGAGCTGATAGGGCTGTCCAAAATGATTTGCGACAGCCCTGTTGTCTATAAAAACAAAAGGACATTCACATGGATTTTTTAAATAAGATTTTCGAGCTGTTTTCCACGGGCAAGTATATGGAAAGCATATTCGAGGGCTTGAAGAATACGCTTATAATTTCGGTTTTCGCGGCTTTGCTCGGCCTTGTTTTGGGAACGGTGGTTGCTATGGTAACGATTGCAAGACCGTCGCGCGCTATGGTCGTTCCGAAGTGGATTTGTAAAATCTATCTTACCGTTATACGCGGCACGCCTATGGCGCTTCAGCTCTTCATTATGGCTTACGTCGTATTTGCAATAAGAGGATTTCCCCAGCTTCTTACCGCGATTATCGCATTCGGTATAAACTCGGGCGCATACGTTGCGGAAAATATCCGCGCGGGTATTCTCTCGGTTGATATAGGACAGACCGAGGCAGGACGCGCACTCGGACTTCCAAGCCGCGTCACGATGATGAAGATAGTAATTCCTCAGGCTATAAAGAACGTTATCCCTGCCATAGGTAATGAGCTTATCGCTCTTATCAAGGAAACCTCTATCGTCAGTATGATAGGAATGTACGACCTTACCTTTGCGGCAAAGGTAATCGGCGGCGGAAACAATATGGCAAGCTATATTGTGCCGATGACCGTCGTTGCGCTCTTCTATCTTGCGATAGTTTACGCGCTTACCTTTAGTATTAAGCTTATAGAGAAGAAGCTTCGCGCAGGCGACAAGATAAGAGAGGGGGCGACGCACAGATGATAAGCATTAAAAATCTTACCAAGAGCTTTGGTGATAATCAGGTCCTTCGCGGTATCGACCTCGAAATTACCGACGGCGAGAAGATAGCTATTATCGGTCCGTCAGGATGCGGAAAATCGACGCTTCTTCGTTGCATCAACTGTATGGAAGACCCCACGGGCGGCTCTATAATCTTTCAGGGCGTTGATATCGCAGACCCCAAGGTAGATATAAATATCCACCGCGAGAAAATCGGAATGGTTTTCCAGCAGTTCAACCTCTTCAATAACAAGACGGTAATCGAGAATATTATGTTAGCGCCCGTCTATGTCGGAATGAAAAAGCTAAATGCGGCAAAGAAGGCTAACTTCAAAAGGAAGATTAAAAACCTTTTCTTAAAAAAGGAAAAACGCGAGGCGCTTATAGAGATTACCGAAACTAAGGCAAGCATCACAGCGGCGGCAAGAGAGCGCGCGCTTGAGCTTCTTTGCAGAATAGGTCTTACCGAAAAGGCTGACGAGTATCCGTCAAGACTCTCAGGCGGTCAGAAGCAGAGAATTGCGATAGTAAGAGCCCTTGCTATGAACCCCAAGGTTATTCTCTTTGACGAGCCCACGAGCGCGCTTGACCCCGAGATGGTAGGCGAGGTGCTTGACCTTATGAAGCAGCTTGCCGACGAGGGAATGACGATGGTTATCGTTACCCACGAGATGGGCTTTGCCCGCGAGGTCGCAAGCCGAGTGCTCTTTATTGCCGACGGCGTAATCCTCGAGGAAGGCACGCCTGCCGAGGTGTTTGACAACCCACAAAATCCGAGATTGCAGGATTTTTTAAGCAAGGTTCTATAATGGGGCTTAGATATTTTGGCATAATCGAATAAAAAACACGGTAGAGGTATTTTGATAGTGCCTCTACCTTTCCTTTTTGCGTATTTAAGGGAATTAAGGTTGAAAACCTATGGTTTTCTTCGTTTTTAGTCGTGTGTTTTTTATTCTATCCTCGTTTCCTCGCTCGTCGTATGTATATACGACTGACGCTCGTCAGCCAAGGATTTCTGCTCAAAATCTCGTCGCCCCAGGGATTAGATATTGGCTTTGTGT
>JAZKYE010000057.1:0-16996 GCA_045611965.1 Eubacteriales bacterium | reverse complement strand
TTGAAATTTGCAAAAAGAAGGTTGAAACCCACGGTCTTGGAATGGATCTTGTAGGCGCGGAATACACATTCGACAACTCCAAGCTTATTTTCTATTTCACCTGCGAGTCGAGAGTAGATTTCAGAGAGCTTGTCAAGGACCTTGCGTCAACCTTCAGAACGAGAATTGAGCTTCGTCAGATAGGCATCCGCGACGAAACGAAGATTATGGGTGGTCTTGGCATTTGCGGAAGAAAATACTGCTGTGCCGGCTTCCTTACCGATTTCGTTCAGGTTTCAATAAAGATGGCAAAGGAACAGAACTTCTCGCTTACGAGCGCGAAGGCATCGGGCGCGTGCGGCAGGCTTATGTGCTGTCTGCGCTACGAGCACGAGGTGTATGAGGCGGCGATAAAGGTCACACCCCCGACGGGCTCTACCGTTATGACGGCAGACGGTCAGGGTACGGTTATTGAAATGAAGCCCCTTGCAGAAGAGGTGCGCGTAAGAATCACCCAAAAGGACAAGGACACCGTCAAAGCCTACAAGGTATCCGAGGTTAAGATACTCAAAACCCCTGGCGCAAGGAAGCCGCGCGCCGACGAGGGCGATGCCGAGGAATAACGCGCGATGCGTCGCGCTGACGCACTGATATGCTTTTACAGTATTATACAATAAGACATTTAAACACTTTTTTTGCAAAACCCCTTGATTTTTCTGATTAATATGATAAAATATATTTAGTAAAAAAATTACGGAGGTATTCAACAATGGCTTTCAAGATTTCTGATGAGTGCATTTCTTGCGGCGCATGCGCTGATGCTTGCCCCACCGGCTGCATCTCCGAGGGCGACGGCAAGTACGTTATCAACGCTGACGAGTGCGTTAGCTGCGGATCTTGCGCGGACGCTTGCCCCGTTGGAGCACCCGCTGAGGAGTAATTGATACATATCCGCGGGATAAAAGGAAGAGGTGCTATATTTTGTGCCTCTTCCTTTATTTTTTCAACACCCGCGAAATAACTTCTGATTTTGCATTTCCCGTCATTTACGGACAACCGTAATGACCTATATTATATAAAACGTAAAGGAGGCGCCTATGAAGCCTACTCTCTTTGATGGCGAGAGGCTCGACCTCGTCAACGATAAGCTATCATTAATACAGAAAAGGGACGGTCTTACCTTCGGCACAGACGCTTTGCTTCTTGCCGCGTATGTAAGCGGCACGAGGGATAAGGGGCTTGAGCTTGGCTCCGGCACGGGAATTATCAGCCTGCTTCTTTTATCAAGGAACAAGCTGAAAACGGTAAGGTGTGCTGAGGTTCAGCCGAGCTATGCCACCCTTACCGAGAGAAATGCCGCGCTTAATTCACTTGACGCGCGCCTTGAGGTATTATGCACGGACATTCGCTCGCTTCCCTCTCGCGAGGAATACGATACGGTGTTCACAAATCCGCCCTATATGAAATCCGACAGCGGCAAGGCAAACCTTGCGGATGAAAAGAATATTGCAAGGCACGAGGTTTTTGGCGGTATTGAGGATTTCGTGCTTGCGGCAAAGCGCACTCTTAAATTCGGCGGTGCATTTTATGCGGTTTACCGCACAGACAGACTGATTGACCTTATATCCTGTATGAGAGAATGTGCTATTGAGCCGAAGCGCATAACGCTCGTGCATGCCGATACGAAAAGCGAGCCGTCGATGGCGCTCGTAGAGGGTAAGCGAGGCGGTGCGTCGGGGCTTTATATGACGCCGCCGCTTATCATATACGCAGACGGTGAGCATAGGACGTATTCCTGCGATATGGAATATATACTTGAGCACGGCAGCTTCCCGTCAGAATTTATCAGAAGAGGTGCGAGGAATGGAACAGATAAAAAATAAAACCGAGAGCCACACGCTTTATCTTGTGGCAACGCCCATCGGCAACCTTGCCGACATTTCCGAGAGGGCTAAAAAGGTGCTGTGCGAGGTTGATTTCATTGCGTGTGAGGACACGAGAAACTCGGCAAAGCTACTAAATATTTACGGAATAAAAAAAGAGCTCGTGAGCTATCACGAGCATAACAGACACCAGAGCGGTGAGCGAATTGTCGCAAGGCTTCTCTCAGGTGAGAGCTGTGCGGTTATAACCGATGCGGGAATGCCTGCGATAAGCGACCCCGGCGAGGACATAGTCAGGCTTTGCGCTGATGCGGGAATACGCGTTTCGGTAATACCCGGCGCGAGCGCCGCTGTAAGTGCACTTGCGGTATCGGGGCTTGCCACGGGAAAATTCTGCTTTGAGGGCTTTCTTCCCCACAAGTCGGGGGACAGACAAAAGAGGCTCTTGGCGTTATCGGGTGAAGAAAGAACGGTTATATATTACGAAGCGCCTCACAGACTTGTAAAGACGCTTGGTGATATGAGGGATGCCTTTGGCGAGAGCCGTCGCATTTCGCTCTGCCGCGAGCTTACAAAATTAAACGAGGAAATTATAAGAACTACGGTAGGTCAGGCACTTGTCTACTTCACAGAAAACGAGCCGAGAGGTGAATTTGTGCTCGTCGTCGAGGGGGCTTCACCGAGCGATGAAGAAAATCCGCTCACCGCGCTCTCACCCGAAGAGCACGTAAGGCATTACGAGGGCTTGGGGCTTCGCCGTATGGATGCAATAAAAGCCGCGGCAAAGGACCGCGGCCTATCAAAGTCGGATTTTTATAAGATAATCAATTCCTGACACCCGTCAGGTCAAAGCTTGGGGTATAGATATCGCTTGCGCTCTCGCGCTGTTGAACAAAGGCGCGCTCGATGCCGATTGCCCTTGCGTAGTCGCACAGCTCGTCATACTCGCCTGCCGTAACACGACGGTTAAGCGGTGGCGCTAACCCTGCTCTCGGTGTGTACTGGCTCATAATGCTGATATAGATTTTGTTGCCGTAGCGAGTGTGAAGATATTTCAAATCAAGCTTTGCATCGGCAACGCACGAGGGCAGAAGCAAAACGCGCACGACGACGCCCGATTTCAGCATACCGTCATCATCGAGTGCGACCTCACCTCTCTGCTCTACCATAATATCTATTGCCGCCCTTGCGCGCTCGGGCAGGTCGGGGGCTGACGAATATCGCGAAGCGAGGGTGCGTCTGTGGTATTTTAAGTCGGGAAGGTAGATGTCAATTTTTCCGTCAAGCATCGACAGGGTGCTTTCGGTATCGTACGCAGAGGTGTTATATACGGTAGGGATTTTAAGCCCACCTTCCTTGGCTCTCGTTACTGCGGATGCAACGCTCGGCGCAAAGTGCGTGGGTGTTACGAAATTTATATTGTGCGCCCCTCTGCTTTGCAGGCTTAACATTATTTCGCAAAGTCGCGCCTCGGTAATCTCTTCGCCAAAGCCTGCGTGAGAGATATCGGCATTCTGGCAGAATATGCAACCGAGAGAGCATCCCGAAAAGAATATAGCACCGCTACCGCGGCTTCCCGAAATTATCGGCTCTTCATAAAAATGAAGGTCGGCTCTTGCGATTTTCATTCTGTCGCTCTGTCCGCAGATTCCTACCTCGCCCAAGGTGCGGTTTACTGAACAGCGGCGGTGACAAAGATTGCACTCGGTATATATTTTACTCACGCCCCTTTCAAAGCATTGACAAGTAAGAATAGATTTGATATACTAAAATAAATTAAAGATAAGGTAGGATAACCCTTATGACAGGAAAAAGAGAAGGCTATATCAGCTGGGACGAATATTTTATGGGTGTGGCACTGCTTGCCGCACAGCGCTCAAAGGACCCAAGCACGCAGGTCGGCGCTTGTATCGTTGACGAAAACAACCGTATTCTCTCAACCGGCTACAACGGATTTCCCCGCGGCTGCTCGGACGATGAGTTCCCTTGGAACAGAGATGAGAGCCTTGGCGAAACCAAGTACCAGTTCGTCGTTCACGCAGAGCTTAACGCGATACTGAACGCACGCGGAAAATCGCTCGTTGGCTCGAGGGTATACGTAGGTCTTTTCCCCTGCAACGAATGCGCCAAGTCGATAATTCAGGCCGGAATACGCGAGGTCATTTATCTTTCTGACAAGTACGCAGACACCCCGTCAACGCAAAACTCAAAGCGTATGCTTGCCGCCGCAGGTGTAAAGCTCACAAGGCTTGCCCCAAAGGTTGACAAGATTACGATAAGCTTTGAGGAATAATTCAGGCTTAAGAAAGAAAATATTTTCTGATGGCTTCAATGTCAGCGCAAAAGCTTCCCTGCGCCATAGAGCCTCTGCCGCCGCCGCGCCCATTTAGCGCGGCGGTTGCTTTTTTACATTCAGATGCGGCATCACCCTCGCAAATCATAACGAAGGCAAAGCCCGACTGCCGTGCGCTCAAGCAAACCGCAGTCTTGCCCGTTCTCTCAAAAAGCAGATTTGCACACTCGCGCACAAGGTTCATATCGTCGCTGTCAACTATATGAACAAGCTTATCAGAGGTAGCCTCAACCGTATCAAGCACCGCCAGCGCATTCCTTCTTTTAAGCGCAGAAAGCTCGGACTTCAATGCCTGATTTTCATCGGCAAGCCTTTGGCATCCGTTGTCTATATCGAGTACGGGATATGAGAGGATTCTTGAGGCGCAGGTTGCAGTTTTGTAAACTTTTGTTATATATTCATAGGCTCTTTTGCCTGCGAGCATATAAATTCTCGTACCGCCCTTATGAGAGTCAGCTCTTATAATCTTTATAAGTCCTATCTCACCCGTGGTGCTGACGTGCGGCGCACAGCAGGCGCAGATATCCACCCCATCAATAAACACGAGGCGTACGTCACCTGAAAGCTCTATCTTTGAGCGGAAGGGATAGGCGTTATGCGAGCCGTCCTCAAACACCTTGGCAACGACGGGGATATTCTTCATTACCGCATCGTTAGCGAGGTACTCAAGGGTATCAAGGTCGCTTGGGCTAAGGGGTGATGAGGTATCGAGAGTTACCTCGTCCTCACCAAGATGGAAGCCGACGTTATCGTAGCCCCACTCTCTGTGTATGATACCCGAGAGAATATGCTCTGCGGTGTGGCACTGCATTCGCTCAAGCCTTTTATCAAAATCAATTTTGCACACGGCACGCTCGCCTGCGCTTATAGGGGATGCGAGCTTGTGATAAATGACACCGCCCTTAACATCTACGGATATAACGCGTGTGTCACCGATAAGACCGCTATCGCATCTCTGCCCTGCCTCGTTTGGGAAAAAGGCGGTTTTATCAAGCACCGCCACATAGCCGCCCTCGCACGCGTCGCACGAAAGAACGGTTGCCTCAAACTCACTTATGTAAGGGTCGTTATAATAAAGCTTCTCGGTTTTATTCATAGCTTTGTTATTTCCTCCTTGAATATACTGAAGGGATACTCGCTCTCGCAGGGCAGACGCGTCAGGTCAAAATCTCTGCCGAAAAGCGCGAAGGATAGCTTGAATGAGTGAAGCGCGATATGCGAGACACTTTTATCCATACCGCCGTACTTTTTATCCCCTATGATGGGTGTGCCCCTTGATGAAAGCTGGGCGCGTATCTGGTGATGTCTGCCCGTGTGAAGCTCTATGCGTAAAAGCGTGTAATCTTTTCCATCCTGCGACCTCGATGCCACGGGGTATGCGTCAAGCTCTGCAAGCTTTGCGCCCTGACGCTTGGTTTTTACGGCATAGGATTTATTAGTTGCAGAATCCTTGAAAAGATAATCGGTATATCTGCCACCCTCGCAGACACCGCGCACGACGGCAAGGTACTGCTTATGAAGTGCCCTTTCAGACACCGCGGCACTCATAGCGGCGGCGCTTTTCTTATTTCTTGCCACCGCCATAAGCCCTGAAACCCCGCGGTCAAGCCGATGGACGGCATACACCTCACCGCTCTGCCCCGATGCGGTAAGCTGCTCTGACAGAATACGCAAAACGGACGCGTCTGCTGTTTTGTCCTCTTGCGACGGCACGCCTGCGGGCTTATTTACAACTACTATATTTTCGTCCTTATAAATAATTTCAAGCTCTTGCATTTTCCCTACCTAAAGCTGTCCCGAATGCCTGCATTCAGGTATTCGGGACAGTAATTTTTTATCTTGTCTTATTTTTTCTCGCTCTTTTTCATATCAAGAAGTCTTACCGCAATAGGTGCTAACACAATATTGAAAAGCAGCTCAAAGAGGAAATTCGCGCCAACCATAACGAGTATGAGGTAGCTTCCGACGGGCATACCGTCTGCAATAGCCCAGCTGCTTACCGTTTCGTAGAAGAAAAGATTGCATCCGACAAGGAATATGCCCGTATTGACTACGGGGGATGTTATTGCGGCAAGCATTACGGCAAGGTAGCGGTTTACCCTCTCAAAAAGCTTATAGACAATGCCTGCACAAAGACCTGCTAAAATACCTTTAAGCATAACGGTTATTATCGTGCCTGCGGCATTGATACCGAGGAACAGAGCAGCATCGCCCGTGACAAAAACCATAACCCCGAACACAGCGCCGAGCCACGCGCCCGTAGCCCATCCGCAAAGCGCCGCGCCGATAACGATAGGAAGAAGCACGAGTGTTACGGAAAAATTGCCGAACCTGATAAATCCGCCAAGGAACTGAAGCACAACGACTATCGCAGTAAAAAGTGCAATATAGGTGAGCTTAAGAACGTTGATTTTTTTGTTTTCCTTATTCATAACACACTCCAAGATGTCTTAATTCAATGCTTGTTTTTTCGACAAGCCTTATATAGACAGTATAGCACAAGATTTCATAAAAATCAACATACTTTAGGTTTTTTTCGTTTAATACTGCGCGTGCGTGCCTGCGTTGCTCTACCGCCCGTCAGGGCTATCATCTTAACAGCGGTCAGAGAGAAGCGGTTTGCATAAACGTCGAGCGCCTTATCTATAACCCCCTCGCCCTCAATTTTAATCCAAAGGGCATTTTTAGGTATAAGCCCCTTTTCTTTAAGCGAATTGATATCAACCCTATCCCCCGACGAAAACGCGTGTGAAATCAGGTTAAGCGAAGTCACGCAGGCTATGCTGCCGTCGGTATAGATAATCTCGCGAGAGCGCCTGATTAGGCTTTTTGCCATTGTGTCACTTATAGCACCGTCGGCATAATTTCCGTCGGTCGCCAGAAGCTCAAGCGCACAACTTGCACCGCCTGCGTTTTTCTGCGTTGCTGTTGCCCTGCTCTTGGTTATACGGGCAAGCGCGCCTGACATAATGGCGGCGAGGCTCTCGCGCCTCGTATATACGATATACGTGCTAAACGCAATCAGTATTACAGCAAAAATTATCAGAAGTATAATACCGACTGTATTACGGTCCTCGCTCACATCGTATGGGATAACTGTTGCTTTATAGTTCGGATTTTGTAAATTTATATATACAAATCCATCCTTTTTATATGAGCTTACGCCAAGGTTATCGCCATCAATTATATCGCCTGATACAATTCTGTATTCACCGCGCTTATTTATTATTTCAAGCGTTATTTCTCTTGGCAAAATATTAAGATAAACCCCTGCTCTGTCGGTCTTGTAGTTTTTAGTATCGTATAGTGTTATCGGTATAAAATACCTGCCGCCACCAGCAGCGCTCACGCTTGCCCCCTTGTAATATTCGGTATCGCGAACGCTCATACCCTTCATCTCACCGTCGTAGATAAACGTCACGTCCTCGGGCAGGGCGATGATGGCCTGATGAATTACAAGATAGCATTCGGGCAAAACGGGTGGGTTATAGCTTTGTGCGTCATAATCAAAAGTACACGACAGTCGATAGATGCCTGCCTCGGTTGCGCGGTTTAAGATATATTCCTTTACCGAAATCCCCTCGGGAAGTCCTGTCAGGGTTAGCACTCTTTCACTTCCGTCATAGGGAAATTCGGTTTTGCCCCAGCTGACGGATGACATATCGGCATCTGCGCGAAGAACGGTAATTTCTATCTTTTCTGTAAATTCGCCAACTCTCACGCGCACGAAGGTGTCGGGGGCTCTCAACGACGAGGCGCTCTGATATTCTATCCTTACGTCTTCAATTGCCACGGGTATCTGCGTGCCGTTGTTGTTAACGTAATATACCTCAATACTACCGTCACCAAGCCGCTCGTAGGCGTAGAGCGTATCCTTGCTTATCCTGACGGTAATTCCGGTCGGGACTACGGCACTTACCGAAAACGGTATTGGGAGTGACGTTAGCGGAAGATAGTTTTTATCCTCGCTGACGCAGGCTATGGCAAAATAGCTTCCTTGAGAAAGCGGCAGGCTTGCCTCAACCGTAAGCGCCTCATCCTTATAGTATTTAAAGACTACGCATCCGTGCTCTGCCTCGCCTACCGTAAGCATAGCATCACCGACAAAGCCACCAACCACCGACGGAATTTTGGTAAAGCTGTTATTTCGCTTTGATACAGTGAAGCTGACGGTGGGATTTATTATTTTAAAGTTCTTACTTTTAGGCACAGCCGTTGCAATATAATCCCCTGCGTCTGTGCCGCCGCCCGTTATGCTAATTTCGCACTCATCTGCGCTTGCCATGGGAAGCTTTACCCCGCCGTCATACACGAAGCTGACGTTCTGCCACAAAACCTCGATGGGCTTTGGCAATACTGTGACAAAAAGGATGATAGGCTCAGGCGGAAGATAATTTTTGCTTGATGAAAAAAAGGTAACGCTAACCGCCGCCCCCTCGCACGCATCGGTTGGCAGACCTGACAGAGTATAGGTTGGTGACGAGCCGTCGCAGCCGACGGGAAGCGCGCCTATTATTTCGGGGTGCTTCGGTGTGCCGTCGTAGGTGTGGATGCTATCACCGAAAATAATATCGTTAAGCTTATAGGCTATCGGAAGGACGGTATAGGTGTGCGACACGAAGCCGTCCGAGATATAATTGCGCTCATCATAAAGAAGCGTTGCTACGGCGCGATATTCCCCCGCCTCGGTTGCGCTTCTGCCTGCATACCCTATAACCGATACACCGTCAGGAAGCCCCAAAAGGCTGACGCTATGCTCGCGTCCGTTATAGAGGAAGCTGTCAGCTGACCAGCTCACGCAGGACAAATCAAGATACGCCTTGTGTATGACGAAGGGGGATGTTGAGTTCTTTACCGAGTAATTAGGGCTTGGGGATGAGGCTTTGGCGATATATTCCCCCGCATCTGTCATAGCGCCCTTTACGGCAAGCTCAATTCTGCCACCTTCGGGCGTAGTGATATGGGCGGTAGGAATTTTAGGTGCTTTATCGTAAATAAATTCAAGCTCGCCCCAGACGGCTTCAAGCGCAAGCGGCACTATCTCATATCGCACTGTGATGGGTGACGGTGTAATATAGTTAAAGCTTTCCGTTTCAAATACGAGCGTTGCGGTATAGCTTCCAACATCCGTCGCGCCGCCGATAACGGAATATTTTAGCGGAATGCCGTCAAGACCTATTACCGCGCCTGATACGGTGGGCAAAAGATTAGCGCCGCTATAAACGAGGGTGCTGTTCACTACCTTGATTTGAGATGTATCATATTCGCGAGGGCGCACTGTAACCGAAAGAGGAAGGCTATGCCCCTCGTAGACAAGCGTTACCGCGCGGTCGAATACCGAGAGCGACGCGCCCGTTTTATAGCTGACGGTAATATCCGACAAATCAAGCTCCTCGCGTCTGCCGCTGGCATAGGCGCTATAAAGCCTTGCGCCATCAAGCTCAATCTTATCGAAGGCGAGGTATTCGGACTTTATCGGCTGTGAGATAAATCCGATGCCGACGCATCTGTCGGGCAGGATTTTAATCGGCATAGGCTCGGATATGGCAGCCTCGTAATTTGCATTTGCACGCACGGCGGCGCGAAGCATATACTCACCTACCTTATCGGGATATTCCTGCGTCCACTCGCCCCCGACGAGATATTCAATAATCACCTCGCCAAAGCGCGCTGTCGCTACAACGGTTGGCGGTGTGCCGACGAAGGCATCTGACGCGGAAATTTCCGATATAAAATTCTTCGCTCTCTCAATTTTAAAGATGAGCGTCTTATAAGCGGCGCTCTCACCGACGAAGGCGCAGTTTTCACTATCGCAAAGGTAAAGCGTCACACCGTACTCACCGACATCGCTGAAGGACACCGCGCTGAAGGTATAATATGGGCTTTGTGCAATATCGGGCGAGCGCACCATGCCGTTATATTCCACAGGTGGAATATCGTTTACATAAATCTGCATTTTCTCAACATTTACTGAAACGGGCGGTGTCGTTATTGTTGCAAAATCACCCTTATATGAAAATGTTATTTTACATTTATACTCACCTGCATCCTTTACTTCCCTAATCAGCACTCTCGAATCTCCGATTCCGAGATACTGAGAGCCCTTAAACCATTCATAGCTGAAGCTACCCTCTGACATAAGGGGATGCGACACATTATCAAGCGCAAGATAATGCTCACGCGCGTCATAGGTAAAGCTTAGAGGTGATATCTCAAAGCTCGGCGGTATGAGGGTAAAATGAGCGAAGAGGTTAAGGTTATCCACTATCGGCTCTGCAAAGCTAAATGGTGCGGTGAGGGCTGAATCAGTGTACCAGCCACCGAAAATATAGCCCTCTCTTATCGGCTCGTCGGGCTTTGTTAACACATCGCCCCTCGGCAGGCTTTCTTCGTAAAGAAGCACGCCGCCCTCGTAAAATCTTACAGTACAAATATCCTCGCTATCTGTACTGCCATCGGTAAATCCTACAAGAAAAATTAGGGATAAAAGAGCCAGAACCAGAAGAAACAGTGAAAGTGCCTTTGATTGAGTATACATAATAACCTCCAAGCCTAATGTTTGTTTCATCAGAGATTATAGCAATTATTTTTAAAAATAGGAATATTTTAATAAGGCAAGGATTTCGCATGTCGCTGCGTTATTTTTCACCCCTGCTTATTTCCCGCGCTATTTTCCGTCGTAAGCTTAAAAACAAAGAAAAAATCCCCCGTTTTTCGGGGGATTTTAACGCGCATATCAGGTGATTTATTTGGTTTCGTTATCCTTGCTTACGGCTTCCTTTTCGTTGAAGTCGATAATCTCGGACTTGATAAGGTCGATATCCTCGCGCTTCTTTTCATAGTTCATAATGGCAAGGCGCTGTATAAGACTGTTCAGTCTGCGCTTCTGCACCGAAAGCTCGACCGATGCGGTAAACAGCTTGTACATAATAATTGATATCATTACTAAAAATACGAAATTTGACGGTGACTGTATTCCAAGAAGCACGGCAAAGAAGGACGCAATTTCAGGGATTATGCTCAAAAGAACGAGAAGCCCAGCGCATATTATCCAGAAGAACGCATCGTCAACGTTAAGCTGGGATTTTCTTATCTTGCGAAGAATATAGAAGCATACGATAATGCTGGCTACGATTAATACAACTCTGAAGGTAATACTCATTATCCCCTCTCCTTTCCATTTTCAAGCTTATGCTTTTTTCTGCACCACTGAATGAAAATAATTGAGAAAAACATATGTAGCATATATTTCATCGAGCGAATTGGGTTGAGATAGCTCTCGCCCGCGGTGCGCTCGTGCATTCTGACCTGAACCTCTTTAACCGAAGCTCCGCTTCTTATAAGGTGGGCTACGGTATCAGGCTCCGGTCCGTAGTCGGGCGTGGTTGCCATAATACGGATTATTCTGCGATTGAACATACGCATTCCCGACGTGGGGTCTTTAATTCTCTTTCCCGTGGTAAGCTTTATTATAAAGGAAATAAGGCGGCTTCCGAGCATTCTTGCAGACATAGGCTTCTTCTCTGTGACGAAGCGCGAGCCGATACAGATATCGCAGTCATTCATAGCCTCTATCATATCCTTGATGTATTCGGGGTCGTGCTGACCGTCACCGTCGAACTGAACCGCGTAGTCGTAGTCGTGGTTGTAGGCAAACATCATACCCGCGGCAACACCGTCAGTAAGACCGACGTTGACAGGCATCGTGATGTGATTGTAGCCCTTTTCACGGCAGATGCGTCCCGTGCCGTCCTTTGAGCCGTCGTTAACCACAAGATAGTCGTACATAGGATAGTTTTCTATAAGATTATCAACTACCCTCTCGATATTCTCTGCCTCGTTATAGGCAGGAATGATTATCAGAGTTTTCATAAGGGTCTCCCTTTCAGAATGCTTATTAGTCGCGGAACAGTGCCTCTGCCGCGGCAAGATCATCGTGGTTGTCTATCTCAAACCATCTGCCAACGAGAGGACAAGCAACAAACCTCACCTCACTAAGCACGTCGTTCAAGGCAACCTCACTCCACTTCTTAAGCTCTTTTTTATTCTCTATGTAATCCTTGCATTTTTCAAAGAATGCCTTTGCGGCAAGCTCGTCAAATTTATACACGTCAATGGATGAGCCAAGCGCGTCCTCTCTTGTTACGGTCTTTGCAATCTGTACCAAAGCGCCGTCGCGCTCAACGACCTTCATTGATTCCTCGTTATAATTTCCGACGTCGGTCACTATCGCACGGGGTGAGTTATGATTGAGAAGCGCCGTTATAACCGACGAATCAAAGAATACGTCGGCATTCATCATCAGCATCTCGCACATGCCCATCGCGCCAATTCCGAGATATGCGGAATACATATTGTTGGTCGTAGCATAATCCACACTCTCAATCACCCTGATCTCGGGCCACTTCTCGTGCACGGCACGCTCGAGAACGGGTGCCATATATCCTGAAATTACAGTTATATCAGTGATGCCGTTTTCGTGAAGATTCTCTATCTGCTTAAAAAGTATGGGCTTTCCGTTTACGGGGACTAACGATTTCGGAAGAGTGTCCGTTATCGGTGCAAGTCTTGAGCCGAAGCCTGCTGCTAAAATCAATGCTTTCATTTAAAGTTCCTCCACAAGTTCCTTATATGTTTTAGTAAGTAAAGAATCGTTAAGATCTATCTCGTTTAAGCATGTATAACGGTTAGGACGCATAGCCCTTGCGTTTTGCATACATATTCTGAATGTCTTTTCGTCTATGCCGAGTCTTTTCGGATTTATATCAACCTCAAAGCGCTTCAGATACGAGAGAACGGATGAGTAATCCATTGAGCAGAGCTTCAGCACCGCTACCGTTCCAAGCGCGACCTGTATTCCGTGAAGGTTGTGAGTGTCGGAATAATAGTCAAGCGCGTGAGAGAAAAGATGCTCTGAACCGCTGACAGGGCGGCTTGATCCTGCGTAATCCATTGCTATTCCCGACAAGACGAGAGAATTTGCAAGCACGCTGATAAAATCGGGGCATATTTCGCTATACTGCGTTTTCATAAGCGCGTCAAGCGAGGTTTGACTCATCAAATATGCGTAGCCGTTAAGCTTGTCCCGTTTAGCATCGCACGCGCGCTTCCAGTCAATGAGAGCCATATAATTTGATATAGTATCACCTATTCCCGCTTTGATAAGCTCGTCGGGGCTATTCAATATAAGCTCGGTGTCAAGAAGCAGTGCGGTTGGCATAGCGCAGCCTAAGCTCTTGGGCTTGTTGTCCTGACGCTTAAGCACGGCTATCGGCGAGGCTATACCGTCGTTTGCCATCGTAGTGGGTATAGATAAAAGCGGACGCTTGGAAATATACGCGGCGTACTTGCAAACGTCAAGCACCTTACCGCCGCCAAGGGCGACTATACAGTTAATGTCGGTTGCAATAACTCTTTCCGCAACCGTCATAGCGTACGAAATGGTATTATAGTCAACGAGCTCTTCTTTAATAACACCCACACTCGCAATCTGCTCTTTAACGCTTTTTCCGTAAAGAGAATCAACAAACGGGTCACTTACATAAAGAATTTTCCCGTGAGCATTGATATCGACGAGTGTTTGCGAAACGTTATTCAAAAAGCCCGAGCCAACCCGTAATATATTGTTCGTCTGCATTTAAGCTCTCCTTTTACTTTTTTAATTATCCCCTTTTGAATAAAGGGCGCGAAGCTTATTTATAATCGCCTTATGCTTGATTATTGCCACAAGCATTATTGCACCGACTATCACCCATCTTACGACGGTGTTTATATAAAGCAGGTTTGCAAGAAGGCAAACGGCTATGACCGCGGCGCTTATCAGGAAAATCGGTCCGTCCTTGTAAACGCGCTCACCCGTCGCTCGTCTGTATCCGATATAGTGCATTAAAATCAGCACACCGTAGGATATAAGCGTTGCATACGCCGCGCCCATATAGCTGAATTTCGGTATCAGAATGTAGTTAAGCACGAGATTGACTACGGTTGATACTATCGTCGCCATAGCAATACTGAACGAGCGCTTGTGATAGAATTCGATATTCGCGTAAACGTTATACAGCGAGGTTATAAACGATACAGAGGCGATAGGCGGCACTACGTACACGCCGGCGGCATAGCTTGAGGGGGCGAGAATTGCCAGCACCTCGGGCGCGATAAGCGTAATTGATATGCAAACCACACCGTAGCCAAGCACGAGAAGGGACACGAGATTTGTCAGGCGCTGATATTTCTTATCGTTAAGCGCCTCAAAGGTTATTGCGATAAGCGATACATTGATTGCCGACCAAACGATAGTGGCAATCTTTCCGATTGTTGAAACGACAGAGTAAATTCCCGCATCGGCATCAGATACCATCTCGGATATCATAATGGTATCCGAGCTTGCCATTACGTGCTGGGCAAGGTAATGCGGTATAAGCGGAAGCGCAAAGGTGAGCGTCTGCCGCCAAAGTGAAAGATTGACGAAGCTCTTGCCCTTAAGCATTATATATAAATAAATAGGAACGTAAAAGAGCAGCATTGCCATTTCACTCGACCACAGACGGACCTCACCGAGTCTGTCGCTCTCCATTAATAAAACGAAAAGCAGCGAGCAGGCAAGCGATACGATTGACGATACTATCGTTATTAGCGTAGATAGCTTATACCTATACTCATATTTCTCCCTCGTAATCCAGAAAATATTAGCAGGGCTGAATATAAAATGGATAAGCATCAGCACCAAAAGATTAGTCGGAAGCATAAAATCCTCGCCGATAAACTGCTTGGCAACAAACAAAGCGCCAAATACGAAAAGCGTTGTAAAATTGCAAAGCGTCAGTATTGAGGATATATATTTATTGCGTTCATTTTTGAAATCGTTAAGACCTACATTAAATACTCCTGCCGAGGTAAGACCGAGCAGAGCGAATACATCAACGATAGACAGCCACGAATAGTAGGTTGCGACAAGTCCGTACTGGCTCTGGTCGATAAGACGGGTGAATATAGGTGTTGTGAGCATACTGAGTCCCGTCGTAAGAAAGGACGACAGCATAAAGGCAAGCGACGATTTTGTTGAATCGGGTAGCGCGTGCCATTTACTTAAAAGTTTTCTCATTTTTTCAAGCACCGTTTAAGAATATATTCTGCGACACGGGATGATGAATCCCTGTCGTCAACGTAGCCAAAGCTATCAAGCATCTGCTGCACACCGCGCGAGTAAGCGTCGTTATCAAAGCCTCTGATAAGGTCAATCAGACCGTCAGCGCTTTGAGAAACCGGGAACGGAAGCTCTGACGGATCGCGGTAAAAGCCGCGTTCTACGTCTCTGTACGCATCAATGTCGGGGAAATATATAAAGCAGGGCTTGCCTGACAGTGCAAAATCGAACATACACGAGCTGGCATCGGTGAGAAGCACGTCGGTGCAGGCAAGATACTCTGCCATATCGTCGTGCTTATTGCCGTTGATTATCAAGCCGTTATATTTCTTTTCAAGCGCATCAAAATCAACCGCCTCTGCCACGTGATAGTGGAAGCGGCAGACGAGCGCAAAATCCGCACCGAATTTCTCTTTCAGCGCATCAAAGAACGCTGAAAAATCAAGCTCGTTCATCTGATTGACACCGCTACGCATTACGTTGGTATTGTGAATATCCGCGCTGTCCTGCCTGAATGTGGGGGCAAAGAGTACTATTTTCTTATCCATCGGAAGTCCGAGCTTTTCTTTAACAGCCGCCCTCTCGGCCTCGGTCATAAACATAGCATCGTTTCTCGGGCATCCGAGCAGCTGCATATCAAACGCGCCATAGGTAAGTCTGTCCATTATATCAAGAGTAAACCTGTTGCCGAGTATCATATGCGAATCGGGACAATAGAAGCCGTAGGTAACACAACCGACCTGATCTCCGCCCATCCGCTTAAGCGGTGTACCGTGCCAGGTTGTGAAGAAATCCTGTGAGCGCTTTCTCATAAGAGAAACGTATATTCTGCGCTTTAAGCGAGCGAAGCGGCTGTCGGACTGTGGCTCATAGGATTTATTAATTCCGTACACGTTATCTATCCAGGCTCTCGCGCTATTGCTGTAGCATATGGCTTCCTTTGAGTTTATATCAACAGCCTTCGCATAATGCGGAACAAGAGATTTATACTTATCGCTGACAAGCCATACTATCTCGCTATCAGGTGAAAGCTCGTGAAGCCTTTCGGATATATATTTGGGGCTGTCGGAATAGTGTCCCATAAAGCTTGTAAACACGAAGCGGTTCGGCACGGTTCTTGTCAATTTCCGCCTTATCATCCCAAATATGTCTGAAAAAAAGTTTGGCATAATGCCCTCCGTTATGATTTTTTGAATAGGCCCTTGAAATTACGGAACAAATCGGACATAAAGCCCCCAAAAAAACCTCTGTACTTCCACGCGGCGCGGTAGTATGCACATCTCGTTGCAAGTCCGCGGGGCATATGCTTTCTATACTTTTTAGCAAGCGCTAACGCGCATCTATCCTCTTCGGGAAGCCACGAGCCACCGAAGTGATGTATAGTGTAAGTGTTTTCGGTTATATTTATATCGCCCGTAAGGTGATCCTTTGGGCAGAAATAGTCCATAGGCATAAGCGTAAAGCCACCTACGGTTTGCATTTCGTTATTCAGAACAAGTCCATACTCGTAGCAGACGTTGGTTATTCTCGTCACGTTGGTGGTTAAATCAAGCAAGCCGTCCTCGCGCTTAAAGTGCTTGCCGTCATAATCGGCAAGAAGTCTTACGAAGAGCTCCTGACCTGCCACCGCCGCCATAA
>JAZKYE010000056.1:0-29603 GCA_045611965.1 Eubacteriales bacterium | reverse complement strand
CTTAAGAGAACCAGCCACGTAACACTTGTAGTAAAAGAGAAGGAGGTAAGCTGAAATGGGACAGAACGTTAATCCCCACGGTTTGCGCGTAGGCGTAATCAAGAACTGGGATTCCAGATAGTTCGTTGAGGACAAGGACTTTGGCGATACGCTCGTTTCTGACAATAAGATCAGAACCTACGTAAAGAACAAGCTCCAGGCCGCAGGCGTTCCTAAGGTAGAAATCGAGCGCGATAAGAAGCGCGTTAGAGTATTCATCCAGTGTGCAAGACCCGGTATCGTAATCGGTCCTCGCGGCGCAGCTATCGAAGAGCTTAGAAAAGAGCTTGAGGATATGCTTGCAAAGCCTGTTGTAGTTAACGTTATCGAGATCAAGAACGCTGATATGAACGCACAGCTCGTTGCTGAGTCAATTTCTTCTCAGCTTGAGAAGAGAGTTTCCTTCCGTCGCGCAATGAAGCTTGCCATCGGAAGAACCATGCGCCTTGGCGTTAAGGGTATCAAGGTTGCGTGCAGCGGTCGTCTTGGCGGAGCCGAGATTGCCCGCACCGAGCACTATCACGAGGGAACTATTCCGCTTCAGACTCTCCGTGCCGACATCGACTACGGTTTCTACGAGGCAAATACTACCTACGGTAAGATTGGTGTAAAGGTATGGATTTACAGAGGCGAGGTTCTTGCTGAGACTCAGAACAACGATCGCAGACGCGACCGTCAGGACAGACGCCCCAGAAGAAACGACAATAACCGCCGTCCTCAGAACAGAGACGGTCAGCGTCGTCCCTTCAAGAAGAACGCAGAGGAGGGCAAATAAGTATGTTAATGCCTAAGAGAGTAAAGTTCAGACGCGTTCATCGCGGAAGACTTACAGGTAAGGCCCTTCGCGGCAATACTATATCAAACGGCTCGTTTGGACTTATGGCTACCGAGCCTGCTTGGATTACAGCAAATCAGATCGAGGCTGCCCGTATCGCTATGACGAGATACGTAAAGCGTGGCGGTAAGGTCTGGATCAAGATTTTCCCCGACAAGCCTATCACAGAGAAGCCTGCTGAGACTCGAATGGGTTCAGGTAAGGGCTCACCCGAGTACTGGGTAGCCGTTGTTAAGCCTGGCCGCATCATGTTCGAGATGGACGGCGTAACTGAGGAGCAGGCAAAAGAAGCAATGCGTCTTGCATCTCACAAGCTTCCTATCAAGTGCAAGTTTGTGAAGAAGGCAGACCTTGAAACCGAGGAGGCTTAAGCAAATGAAGGCAAATGAACTTAGAGAAATGACAGCCGAGCAGCTTAATAAGAAGCTTGGCGAACTCAAGGAAGAGTATTTCAACTTACGCTTCCAGCTTGAGGTTAAGCAGCTTGACAATCCTCACAAGATTACTGCGGTTAAGCATGATATTGCCCGCGTAATGACCGTTCTTCGTGAGAAGAATGCATAATGGAGGATTAAGAAATGACTGAAACTCGTAAGCTTAGAAAAGTAAGAATCGGTAAGGTAGTAAGCGATAAGATGGACAAGACCATCGTCGTTGCTATCGAGGACAACGTTCGTCACCCCAAGTATGGCAAGATCATCAAGAGAACGGTTAAGATCCACGCTCACGATGAGAAGAATGCATGCGGTATCGGCGATAAGGTTGCAGTTATGGAAACGAGACCTCTCTCTAAGACTAAGAGATGGAGACTCGTTGAAATAGTTGAGAAGGCTAAATAATTAAACAAACATCACTAAACCAGTAGGTAGGTTAAAGGCTTGCCGAAAAAGGAGGAAAAAACAGTGATTCAGCAGCAATCGTTAATGAAGGTTGCCGATAACACGGGCGCTAAAGAGCTTATGTGCATCCGTGTACTCGGTGGATCGGGACGTCGCTATGCAGGTATCGGTGATATCGTAGTATGTGCAGTCAAGAAGGCAGCACCCGGCGGCGTTGTAAAGAAGGGCGACGTTGTTAAAGCAGTTGTAGTAAGAACTGTTAAGGAAACTCGCCGTGCAGACGGCTCGTACATCAAGTTTGATGAGAACGCTGCAGTTATTATTAAGGAAGACAAAACACCCAGAGGTACCCGTATCTTTGGCCCTGTGGCAAGAGAGCTCAGAGAGCATGACTTCACCAAGATCATGTCCCTCGCTCCCGAAGTGCTTTAATCAAGGAGGTAGTACAAATGAATAATCTTCATGTTAAACGTGATGACGAGGTCGTTGTAATCTCCGGTGATTCCAAGGGCACTCGCGGAAAGGTAATTGCAACCTCACCCGAAGAGGGAAAGGTTATCGTAGCAGGCGCAAACATCGTATCCAAGCACAAGAAGGCTCGCCGTCAGGGCGAGAACAGCGAGATTGTAAAGACCGAGGGAGCTATTTACGCATCCAAGGTACAGCTCGTTTGCCCCAAGTGCAACAAGGGTGTTCGCACCAAGGTAGGCACCAAGACCGTTGGCGACAAGACCGTTAAGGTTCGTCTTTGCGCTAAGTGCGGTGCTGAAATTTAAGTGAGGAGGAAGCAAAAATGTCAAGATTTTCTGAAAAGTATAAGAACGAAGTTGCTCCCGCACTCATGAGTAAGTTCGGTTATTCTTCGGTAATGCAGATTCCGAAGTTTAACAAGATAGTTATCAACGTAGGCTGCGGCGACGCAAAGGATAACTCTAAGGTTATCGACAGCGTAATCAGCGAGATTTCGCTTATCGCAGGCCAGAAGGCAGTACCTACCTACGCACACAAGTCCATCGCGAACTTCAAGCTTCGTGAGGGAATGAAGATCGGCGTTAAGGTAACTCTTCGCGGCGAGAGAATGTATGAGTTTATGGATAAGCTCTTCAGCTTCGCCCTTCCCAGAGTCCGTGACTTTAAGGGAATTAACCCCAACGGCTTCGACGGCAGAGGAAACTATGCTCTTGGACTTAAGGAGCAGCTCATTTTCCCTGAAATCGAGTACGATAAGGTTGACAAGATTCGCGGTATGGACATCGTTTTCGTAACGACTGCCAACACCGATGAGGAAGCAAAGGAAATGCTCACCCTTATGGGCGCACCCTTCGCTGACAATAACTAAGGAGGATAGGAACAATGGCTAAGAAGGCAATGGTGCTCAAGCAGCAGAAGGAACCCAAGTTTTCCACCAGAGCGTATAACAGATGTAAGATCTGCGGTAGACCTCACGCCTACCTCCGTAAGTATGGAATTTGCCGTATTTGCTTCCGCGAGCTCGCATACAAGGGCGAGATTCCCGGAGTAAGAAAGGCTTCCTGGTAATTTTTCTATAACTATCGGCAGGAAATCCACAATATTTAAGGGATTTAACCGCCGAATGGCACCGCACAAAAGTGACGGTAGCAAGAACATCGAACTTGCATATAGGAGGATAAAGAAATGCAAATGTCAGACGTTATAGCAGATATGCTCACCAGAATCAGAAATGCGAACGACGCAAAGCACGAGACTGTTGACGTACCCGCATCCAAGCTTAAAAAGTCCATAGCCCAGATTCTTCTTGACGAAGGATATATCAAGACCTTTCAGGTTGTTGAGGACGGTAAGCAGGGCATAATTAGAATCACGCTCAAGTACACCCAGGGCAAGCAGAAGGTTATTCACGGCCTTAAGAGAGTATCGAAGCCCGGTCTTCGTATCTACTCTAACTGCGAGGATATGCCCAGAGTTATGAACGGACTCGGTATCGCAATCGTATCGACCTCTAAGGGCGTTATGACCGACAAGAAAGCAAGACTTGCCAACGTTGGCGGCGAAGTTCTTGCCTTTGTATGGTAAGGAGGTAAGAATCAATGTCAAGAATTGGTAGAGAACCCATTGCAGTACCCGCAGGCGTGACTGTAACTGTTGCAGAGGGCAACAACGTAACCGTTAAGGGTCCCCTTGGCGAGCTTAACGAAACCTTCTGTGCAGCTCTTACTATTGCACAGGATGGCGACAAGATTACCGTAACTCGTCCCAATGACGAGAAGGAAATCCGTGCTCTTCACGGACTCACCAGAACCCTGCTTAACAACATGGTTGTCGGTGTATCCAAGGGCTACGCAAAGCAGCTCGACATCGTAGGTGTAGGTTACAGAGCAGAGAAGCAGGGCAAGAAGCTCGTTCTCGGACTTGGTTACTCGCACCCCGTAGTATTTGAAGAGGCAGACGGTATCACCTTCGAGCTTCCCAACAACACTACGATCATCGTAAAGGGTATCAACAAGCAGGCTGTTGGTCAGGTAGCAGCAGTTATCAGATCCAAGAGACCTCCCGAGCCCTACCTTGGTAAGGGTATTAAGTATGCCGGAGAAAGAATCCGCCGCAAGGCTGGTAAGGCCGGCAAGGGCAAATAATGAAAGGAGTCGGAAAAGATGGTTAAAAGAATTGACAGCAACGCTCAGCGTCTCAAAAGACACGCAAGAGTACGCGGTAAGATTTCGGGCACACCCGAGAGACCCCGTCTTGCAGTATACCGTTCAAACGCAAATATCTCTGCACAGATTATTGACGATACGAACGGCGTAACGCTCGTTAGCGCAAGCAGCTATGAAAAGGATTTTGCTCTCTCAGGCTCCAACAAGGAATCTGCAAGAGCAGTAGGCGAAACTCTCGCAAAGAGAGCGCTTGAAAAGGGCATTTCCGCAGTAGTATTCGATCGCGGTGGCTACATTTATCACGGACGTGTATCAGAGTTAGCAGAGGGCGCCAGAGAAGGCGGACTCAAGTTCTAATCGCTGGTTTATACACTGTTTCATCAAACGAAACATTCTATAAGGAGAATAAACATGGCAAAACGTATCAATGCTCAGGAGCTTGATCTCCAGGAGCAGCTCGTAGTATTAAACCGTGTTTCCAAGACCGTAAAGGGCGGTAGAATCGCCCGCTTTGCAGCTATCATGGTAGGAGGCGACGGAAATGGACATGTAGGCTTCGGCCTCGGTAGGGCAGCAGAGGTTCCCGATGCAATCCGCAAGGGAATTGAGGATGCCAAGAAAAATCTTATCACTGTATCACTTAACGGTTCGACCATTCCTCACGAGGTAATTGGCGAGTACGGTGCAGGCAAGGTGCTTCTTAAGCCCGCTGGCCCTGGTACCGGTATTATCGCAGGCGGTACCGTACGTATCATTCTTGACCTTGCAGGTATCAAGAACATTCGTGCAAAGTGCCTCCGTTCCTCTAATCCCACTAACGTAGTTAAGGCTACCTTTGAGGGACTTAAGGCTCTCAGAACCGCTGAGGAAATCGCAGCGCTTCGCGGACTTTCCGTAGAAGATATCAAGGCTTAAGGGGGTAATCGTAATGGAAAACATCAAGATTACTCTTGTAAAGAGCCTTATCGCTTGCAAGCCTAACCAGATTGCAACTGCAAAGTCGTTTGGCTTCAAGCGTCCTGGCGATTCCATCGTTGTTGCTAACGATGCAGTAGCGCAGGGAAAAATCAAAGTTATTGCTCACCTTGTTAAGGTGCAGACCGTTTAATCGGAATTGAAAGGAGGATAAATTATGAAGCTCCATGAACTTTCACCCGCAGAGGGCTCTGTAAAGAGCACCTTCCGTAAGGGTAGAGGCGCAGGTTCCGGAAACGGAAAGACGGCAGGTAAGGGCCATAAGGGTCAGAACGCACGCTCGGGCGGTGGCGTAAGACCCGGATTTGAGGGAGGTCAGCTTCCTCTTTACAGAAAGCTTCCTAAGAGAGGCTTCAACAACGCAAGATTTGCAAAGGTTTATACTGTTATCAACCTTTCCACCCTTGACAAGAAGTTTAACGACGGCGACGTAGTTGACGCTGCAGCGCTTCTTGCATGCGGCGCTATCAGCACTGTTGCTGACGGCGTAAAGGTTCTTGCAAACGGAAATATCACCAAAAAGCTTACCGTTAAGGCGGCTGTGTTCTCTGCTTCTGCAAAGGAGAAGATCGAGGCAGTTGGCGGAAGTTGCGAGGTGGTATAATGTTTCAGACACTGAAGAACGCTTGGAAGACGAAAGATATAAGAAGCAAAATAGTATTTACGCTTTTTATTCTTCTTCTTTACCGTATCGGTACTGTAATCCCCGTTCCCTTCGTTGAGGCAAATACCTTTGCATCATCCTTCAGCGGAACTATTCTTGATTACATGAATACTCTTTCCGGTGGTTCTCTCGGCACTGCAACGTTATTTGCACTCGGTGTATCGCCTTATATCAATGCATCGATCATTATTCAGCTTCTTGCAGTTGTTTTTCCTAAGCTTGGCGAGCTCGCTAAGACTGATAAGGAAAAGATGAATTTTATCACCAGAATAGTAACCGTTATTCTTGCGATTGTAACTGCTATAGGCTATTACTTCCTTCTCAAGAATAACAACGCGCTTACGAATGCTGCATCACCTACTGACAATAACCTCTATTGGTTTTACGGTATCGTAATCGTTGCTTGCTACTGTGCAGGTGCATCCGTTATCATGTGGCTTGCAGAGCGCATTAATGAGAGAGGAATTGGAAACGGTATCTCGATTATCCTTTTCGCAAATATCATTTCCTCTATGCCCTCGCTCATTATCAACCTCGTAAACCTCGTGGTAAGCACCTATCAGTATTCCGAGAACGCATGGCTCTTCGGTATAGTTTCTACCGTATTTGCGCTTGCGCTCATCGCAGTGATTATACTTCTTACGGTATTCGTAATCTTTATCACTGGCTCGGAGAGAAGAATTCCCATTCAGTATTCACAGAGAACCATCGGTAGAAAGATGTACGGTGGTCAGAGCACGCACCTTCCTCTTAAGGTTAATATGACGGGTGTTATGCCTATCATCTTCGCAAGCTCTATCGTATCTCTTCTTCCCACGATTCTCGCACTTTGCGGTATTACCGAAAGCTCTGACGGCTTCTGGGGCGGCGTTTGCCGTGTATTCTCGGCGTCGGGCGCAGTATATCCGATACTTCTGTTCCTTCTTATCATCGCGTTCGCGTACTTCTACACTCAGATTACCTTCAATCCCGTAGAGGTTGCAAAGAACCTTCAGGATAACGGCGGAGTTATCAGAGGTATCTCACCCGGTAAGCCTACCGCAGACCATATCAGAAAGCGTCTTAACAAGGTAACCTTCGTTGGCGCGCTCTTCCTTGGTCTTATCGCTGTCCTTCCCGTTATTGCAGGACCTCACATGATTCAGCACCTTATCGAATGGATTATGAGCGGCTCTGACCTTGCTAAGGAGGCAGAAAAGTATCTCGCTGACTCATCTATGTCGTATTACGGCAGCTATCTGCAGAGCCAGATAGACGCTACCGTATCCGGACTTACCTCAACCTTCACCTTCGGTGGAACGACGCTTCTTATCGTTGTCGGTGTTGCACTCGAAACCTTTAAGGAGCTTGAGGCACAGCTTACGGTTCGTAACTATAAGAACTACCTTAAATAAGGCGTAGGAGTTATTTTATGAAAATAATTTTTCTTGGCGCCCCCGGTGCAGGCAAGGGAACTCAGGCTGATATCGTTGCCGAGAAGTACGGTATTCCGACTATCTCGACCGGCGTTATCATAAGAGAGGCCCTCGCCACAGGCACCGATATGGGTCTTAAAGCAAAGAAATTTATTGAAGCAGGCGCGCTCGTACCTGATGAGGTCGTAATCGGCATCATAAAAGAGCGCCTTGCTAAAAATGATTGTCAGAATGGCTTCATTCTTGACGGTTTTCCAAGAACCGTTCCTCAGGCGCAGGCGCTTGACGAAATGGGCATCACCCTTGATAAGGTCATCTCAATCGAGGTCGCTGACGAAGCGATTATGGAAAGAATGACCGGCAGACGCGTGTGTGCAAAGTGCGGAGCATCCTACCACATAGCTTACAATCCCTCAGCGGACGGTAAAACTTGTGATAAGTGCAGCGCTGAGCTCACCGTCAGAAAGGATGACGCACCCGAGGTCGTTAAGTCGCGTCTTGAGGTATATCACGATGCAACCGAGCCTCTCAAGGATTATTACGCTAAATGCGGTAATTTAAGACTTGTCGAGGGTCAGGAGCGCGTCGAGGATACAACGGCACTCGTTATGAAGGCTCTTAGCGAATAATTATGTTTGTAATTAAAAACGATGAGCAAATTGCCCTTATGAAAATTGCAGGGCGTATAACCGCCGAGGCACTCGTGCTTGCGGGCGAGATGATCCGCCCTGGAATTTCCACTTGGGAAATTGATGCTAAAATACAACGTTACATTGAAAAATGCGGCGCAACCCCTTCCTTTTTAGGATACGGCGGCTTTCCCGCATCTGCGTGCATATCCCTAAACGAGCAGGTCATACACGGAATACCCTCAAAGCGCGTCGTGCTTAACGAGGGCGATATCGTAAAGATCGACGTCGGAGCTCGCTACCGCGGCTATAATGGCGACAGTGCAAGAACCTATCCTGTCGGCAAGGTAAGCGATGAGGCTCTGAGGCTGATTTCGGTCACTGAAAAAAGCTTCTATGAGGCGATGAAGGTTGCAAAGGCAGGTAATCGCGTCGGGGACTTAGGCTATGCGGTTGAGAATTTCGTCATTTCAAATGGCTTCTCGATTGTAAAGGATTACGTTGGACATGGCGTCGGAGCAGAGCTTCACGAAGAACCCGAAATACCTAACTACGGTAGAGCGGGCAGGGGAGCAAGACTCTATCCCGGTATGACACTTGCGGTTGAGCCTATGGTAAACGCGGGTGGATACGAGGTGCGTGTCCTCAAGGATAAATGGACGGTTGTTACGAAGGACGGTAGTCTTTCGGCTCATTATGAGAATAGCATCTTAATAACTGACGGAGAACCGATAATATTAACAGATGTAAATATTAGTTAGCAGGAGTGAAGAACTTATGGCAAAATCTGATTTAATCGAATTTGAAGATTGTAAGGTAGTCGAAGCGCTTCCCAATACAGTTTTCAAGGTAAAGCTACCTAACGGTCACATAGTAACTGCGACCATATCGGGCAAGCTGCGTATGAACTATATCAAAATTCTCGTTGGCGATACTGTAACGGTAGAGGTGTCACCCTATGACATTTCCCGCGGCAGAATTACCTGGAGAAAAAAGTAAGATACTGAAAGGAACGGTATTAAAAATGAAAGTTAAGCCTTCCGTCAAGAAAATATGCGAAAAGTGCAAGATCATTATGCGCCACGGCAAAATAATGGTCATCTGCGAGAACCCCAAGCACAAGCAGCGTCAGGGTTAATTTCTGCATATTAGACGATTAAAATTAAAAAGGAGTATATATCGAAATGGCTCGTATAGCTGGTGTTGATATTCCCAACAACAAGCGCGTTGAGATTGCGCTTACCTACATCTACGGTATTGGTCTTAAGAGCTCTCAGGATATTCTTGCAAAGACTGGAATCAATCCTGACACTCGTGCAAAGGACCTTACCGAGAATGAAGTTGCTCGTCTTAGAGATGAAATCGAAGCTAACTATCACGTAGAGGGTGACCTTCGTCGTGAGGTAGCTCTTAACATCAAGAGACTTGTAGAGATTAATTGCTATCGCGGTATCAGACACAGAAAGGGTCTCCCTGTAAGAGGTCAGCGTACCAAGACGAATGCAAGAACGAGAAAAGGTCCCAAGAAGACCATAGCTAATAAGAAGAAATAAGGAGTAAACCAAGATGGCACAAGCTAAAAAGGTTGTAAAGAAGCGCCGCGAGCGCAAGAACGTCGAAAAGGGCGTAGCTCACATCCGTTCTACTTTTAACAACACTATTGTTTCTATCACCGATATGCAGGGCAACGTAATCGCTTGGGGTACTTCAGGTGAAATGGGCTTTAAGGGCTCAAAGAAGTCCACGCCCTACGCTGCACAGACTGCTGCAGAGCACGCAGGAAAGATTGCCGTTGATAACGGAATGAAGACTGTTGAGGTTCTCGTAAGAGGCCCCGGAGCAGGCAGAGAGTCTGCAATCCGTGCGCTTGCAACCGCAGGACTTGAAATCACAATGATCAAGGACGTAACGCCGATTCCTCATAACGGCTGCCGTCCGCCTAAGCGCAGACGCGTTTAATTTAGGAGGTACAGAAATATGGCAAGATATACAGGTGCAAACTGTAAGCTTTGTCGCCGTGAGGGCTGCAAGCTTTACCTTAAAGGTGATCGTTGCACAAACGGCAAGTGCGTGTTTGACAAGAGAAAGGAAGGAACCGTTGTTCCCCCCGGTCAGCATGGCGCAACCCGTAAGAAGGTCGGAGAGTACGGCAGACAGCTTCGTGAGAAGCAGAAGGCAAGACGCTACTACGGAGTACTTGAAGGTCAGTTCAAGCACTACTACGAGCTTGCGGAGAAGATGGAGGGCATCACCGGTGCAAACCTTCTTACCCTTCTCGAAAGACGTCTTGACAACGTAGTTTATAGAATGGGTATGGCAGCTTCGAGAAAAGAGGCTCGTCAGCTTGTTCTTCACGCACACTTTACTCTTAACGGTAAGAAGGTAACCATTCCCTCGCTTCTCGTTAAGGCAGGTGACGTAATAGCTGTTAAGGAGAGCAGCAAGGAGAGCGTTAAGATTAAGGCTCTTGCAGAGGACTGTGGCACCAAGGCATGCCCCAAGTGGCTTGAGAAGGATGCAAAGGAACTCGTATGCAAGGTTGTAGCGCTTCCTGCAAGAGACGATATTGACTTCGAGTTTAACGAGCAGCTTATCGTCGAGCTTTATTCGAAGTAATCCCTCCGATACGGCAGGGTGCAAACTCACACCTGCCCGTATCAGTTTTACTCATATTTCCCTTATGGGAAATCTATATTTAAACAAAACAGGAGGATTCATTACCAATGATTAACGCAATCGAAAAGTTTAATATTAACGTAAACAACGTCAGAGAGAATGACGACAGCGAGGCTATCTTCGTTGCCGAGCCCCTTGTACGCGGCTACGGTATAACTCTTGGAAACTCGCTTCGTAGAATTCTTTTATCGACGCTGCCTGGCTTTGCGGCAACCTCTATCAAGATTGACGGAGTTGTTCACGAGATTTCTCCCGCTCAGGGAGTTAAAGAGGACGTACCCGAGATTGTTCTTAACGTCAAGGGCATAGTTGCAAAGCTTGAGTGCGAGGGCGCAAAGACCGTCTGCATCGACGTAACGGGTCCCTGCGACGTTAAGGCCGGCGACATCATTCCTGATGCCGACCTTACCATACTTAACCCCGAGCACCACATCTGCACGGTTAGCGAGAATGCGCGTTTCTACATGGAGATTACCTTTGATGAGGGACGTGGCTATCGCAGCGCTGATGTAAACAAGCAGCTTTACCTTGCAAACAGTGGACTTAACATCGGTGCGCCTATCGGAACTATATTCGTTGACTCTATCTTTACCCCCGTGTACAAGGTTGAGTACAGTGTAGATAACACCCGTGTAGGAAGCGCAACCGACTTTGACAAGCTCACTATGAAGGTACAGACGAACGGTACGCTCACGGCAAAAGAAGCAATTTCTTTGGCTGCTAAGGTTCTCAATGAGCACCTCAAACTCTTCATTGATATGTCTGACAAGGCACAGCAGGAAGAGTTCCTGGTTGAAAGACCTGAGGTTAAGAAGGAAAAAGTCCTTGAGATGACCATTGAGGAGCTTGATTTGTCGGTTCGTAGCTTCAACTGCTTGAAGCGTGCAGGAATTGATACCGTTGAGGATCTTATCAACCGCACCGAAGAGGATATGATCAAGGTAAGAAACCTTGGTAGAAAATCTCTCGAAGAGGTTATTCAGAAGCTCAGCGACCTGAATCTTAGTCTTAAAAAAGACGATGAATAAGAAATAGGAGAACTTTAAGATGAGAAATAGAAAGCTTGGCAGAACTACTGCACAGCGTAAGGCTATCCCCAGAGGCATGGTAACTCTTCTTCTTGAGTGCGGCAAGGTTGAAACCACCTACACCCGCGCACAGGAGGTTTCCGCAAAGGCAGACGAGATGATCACCCTTGGAAAGAAGGGCGACCTTTCATCCTACCGTGCGGCACTTGAGTACATCACCAAAGAGGACGTAGCGAAGAAGGTATTTTCTACCCTCGCACCCGCTTACGCTAACGTAAACGGCGGCTACACTCAGGTACTCAAGACTGGTCCCCGTCGCGGCGACGGCGCCGAGATGGCAATCATCAGACTTGTGTCTGTAAAGGCTGAGGCTGATAAATAATAAAACGCAAAAAAGAGGAAAAGGGCACTCGCCCTTTTCCTCTTTTTTTACCCAAAAAAATGCGCCGTGACCGCATCGTACCATTCAAGCGACCGTAGGGCGGGGGCTTGCTCCCGCCGTGAACGCCTCCTGCATAAAGCCCAGTGCCATGCTATACCATATCCCAAGCTCTCGTAATTTTCGGTATCGCTGCGCGACGAAACGGTCGTGTATTCGTTTCGCGGAAATTACTGCACGGCAAACCGAATGTACGCTTTGTATGTAGTGTTGAGCCGTGTGTAAAGACTACTTTTTATGACATTTGCACAAAACTCGCCTTAATAAATCGTTAATATTTGCGACTTGTATTTAATTCCGCTATGGTGTATAATAGTTGTACCATAGGACACGTATATATTTTTTTGGCTAAATGAGCATTTTGCTTATCTTTATTAAAAGATAACTGTCCTTATCCCACCCACCCTAAAACTTAAAACCTAAGCAAAAGAAAGAAAAGAACAGGAACCCCAATGGAAAACACGAACATTGAAACCAAACAAGTAAATAAATCCGACCTGATTAAAACCATTATAGGCATCGTCCTTTGTGTGCTGTTTGGTTTTATTCTCGTCTGCAATATGGTTATTATCGTCAAGGGCGCTATTGATGAAGAAAGACCGCCCTCGATATTCGGTACAACCCCCCTCGTAGTTCTTTCGGGATCAATGAGCGGTGAAGATCCTGGCCATATCGAGATTGGCGACCTCGTTTTCCTCGAAGATGCTGCTTGGGCAGACCTTAAAGAGGGTGACGTCGTAACCTTTAAGGATGGCGGAGCCTACACAACGCACCGTCTGATGCGTTGGGAAGCAGATTTTGAGTATGAGGATAAAGAGGGCAATAAGCTCTACGGCGGTTGGGTTACCAAGGGTGACTTCAACAACGGTGAGGACTCGCATAGACTTGTCGAAGCATCCTACATCGGTAGAGTAACAGGCAGAATGCCACTCGTAGGACACGTAATCCTCTTCCTTCAAACACCCCTTGGAATGATTCTTTGCGTAGGTGTTCCGCTTGCCGCATATATCGCTATTGATATTTATTTAAGGAAGAAAGCCGATAAATCAAAGGTTGCAGAGGCAGAGGATAAGACCGCAGCCCTTGAGGATAAGGCAGCAGCTCTTGAAGCCGAGCTTGAAAGACTTCGTGCTCTCGCAGGCGAAGCTGCAAATACCACAGATAACAAGAACGAAACCGACGGAAACGCGTAAGCACGGCACACATTATCGTACCCAATCAACGCAAAGCGTCGTATGGAATCACTTGCTTGCAAGTGTATGGAATCCGTCGCAAGACAGTATGGAATCAATGCGTAGCATTGCATAGAAAGGAGTGATTACTTGCAATTTATTAAAAATAATAGCACGAGAATCCTTCTTATCATTCTATCCTTAGCACTAATTACCTGCTGTTCCGTTGGCGCAACCTTTGCAAAATATACCACCTCAGCCATAGCACAAAGCACCGCACGCGTCGCAAAATGGGACGTCAGAGCGGGCGCAGACGGTAACGAGGTCTACGTAGCAGGTGCCGCAAGCCAATTCGTAAATCTCTTTGAGTATATGGTAGACGAAGATTCTACCGAAGAGAACGACGTAAAGCAGGAAGGCAATATTATCGCCCCCGGTACTCGCGGAAGATTCCGCTTTGACGTTATTAACAATTCCGAGGTTTCGGCAGAATATACCGTAACCTTTACCGAGCATAATCCCAAAGATGTGCCTATCCAGTATAGCATCAACGGCAACGTATGGCACGATAACGCATCAGACCTTAACAAGTATTTTGAGAAAATCCCCCTTGCAATGCAGGGCGGCGAGGATTTCGTAATTATACATTGGAAATGGGACTTTGAACGCGGCAAAGATGAAATTGATACCAACCTCGGTATCACCCAACCTGACGTATCGTTAACAATTCAACTCACCGTCGATCAGGTAGACTAACGCCTTCTCTTGTGAGGGAAGGTAGCGAAGCGGCAATTTGGGGTTGAATGACAGTTAATAACTGTCAGATCCAAATTGGACCGAGCCCGCAGGCGAGAAGACCGCTTGCGGTGGATGAGTCGTTACACAAATTCATTCGTTATTATGCTTTCCTGTGACGCCATCGCTTGAAAGCACAATATAAAAAACAAAAAATAAAAAAGGAGGATCTATTAAAATGACTAAGAATAGATCTATGAGAATCGCAGTTCTCGTTCTCGCACTCGCTCTTATCACCTGCTGCTTCGTAGGTACCACCTTCGCAAAGTATGCAAGTGAGGCTACTGGCTCGGCTTCTGTTACCATTGCTAAGTGGGCATTTACTAGCGGTAGTGCTGATATTATCGATGCTGATGACCTTGCAATCGATCTTGCAGCAACTATCCTTGATACAGACACTGATGAGGTTGATCAAGATGTTAATGCTGGCAAAATCGCCCCTGGTACTTATGGTTCTGGTACTTATGTAATTACCAACGAATCCGATGTTACTGCAAATATTAAGCTCGATCTTACTGTACCTACTAATCTTCAGTTCCTTGGTTTTGAAAAGACCGCAAAGGTTGGAACCGGTGTAGCTGCTGAGCTTACCGCAGCAGGTGTAAATGTACCTGCTGGTGAGACTGTTACCATTACCGTTTCTTGGGAGTGGGCATTCGACACCGTTGATCCTGTAGGTCAGAACGACGTTCGTGATACTGATCTTGGTGTTGCTGCAGACGGAACCGCAACCACGATTCCTGTAACCTTCACCTTCACTCAGGTTGACTAATCTCAACTCTAAATTCACACGAATTTAAAACACAAAAACTACTTATTAAATTAAAAACAAATAAGGAGAAAACTTATTATGACTAAGAACAATAAGGCTCTTAGAGCCGCTCTCGTTCTTTGCGTACTTGCACTTTTCTGCGCTGCATTCGTAGGCGCAACCTTCGCAAAGTACGTAACCGCTGACGCTGCAAACGACTCTGCTCGCGCTGCAAAGTGGGGCATCTCGCTCTCTATCGGCGGAACTCTCTTTGGCCCTGAATATGATGTTACTGGTGCAGCTACTTCGGGCGATAGAATTGTTGCTCTTGGAACTGCAACCGCTACTGTTGATTCTGACGATGATACTGATGTTGTAGCGCCTGGTACTAAGAACGACGTTGGATTTACCGTTGCTCTTAATGGTGATCCTGAAGTTGATTATACTGTTACAGCAAATTATAACGGTGTTGAAATTAAGGATATCTACCTTAAGGCTGGTAAGTGGGGCACCATGGTTCCTGCATATGGCCTTACCGCTGAGAATTTTGCTGAAAATTCCGCTGTTTACTACGCTTCTACTGATGGAGTGAATTTCGCAGTTGCGGCTGTTGAAGATCTTGCTGACGACTCTAAGACAATCTATGAGCTTCACGATGCATTTACTCTTGATGCTGACTACTATCCTCTTGTATGGAATGTAGACGAAGATGGAACTGATGCTCCTAATGTTACACGTACTAGCAACCTTGTAGAGATTGCTAATGACATTAAGACTAACCTTAACGCTATTGATGGTTCTGCGGACGATGCTGTAAATTACAAGTACGTTCTTACTTGGGATTGGGCATTTGAAGGTGTAAATGATCCTGCTGATACTGCTATCGGTAACCTTGCAGCAGCAAATGCTGATGCTATCGTAGTATTCGCTACTGGTACGAATCCTTACGCAGCAGCTACAACTGCTAACTACAACCTTACTGTTGCATTCGGACTTGATGTAACTGTAGCTCAGGTTAACTAATTTAGATTCTATCTAAACCACACATAATTAACTAATTAATTTATGCCGCCCCCCGCCGAATGGCGGGGCGGTGGGGTGGCAAAAAAATAATTGGTTTTTTTGTGTTATTTATCGTGTGTCGGGGAAATTTTCACTGTTGACTGTGGAATTTATCCCGATCTTAAATAGAATGCGTGCTAACAAAGCATTCTGCAATTCTTTGTGCTTTGCTCGCGTAATTTTCGGTATCGCTGCGCGACGAAACGGTGGTGTATTCGTTTCGCGGAAATTACTGCACGGCACTGATTAGGTATGCTCAGTTAATATTTTGCGCCGTGCATTTGCTCCCGCCGATTATTGCAAAACGCAGCCCACCAAAAGCCTAACTTATTCTTTTTTTATATCGCGCGTAATTATTATATATAAACGGTTAATTGAATAAACGCTTTCCCAAAACCGAAAGCCTTTACTCAGTTTACCGTTTTGCAGGGCAGAGAATAATGCTTATCTTGTTGGCAGAAACGTAGGGCGGTGCCTTGGTGCCGCCGTCCCTAATCAACTCTTCTCGTTGACACATGGGTGTCAACATATCGAATTCGCTCTAGCGAATATATCGCGTTGCTGATAAGCAACATATCGCACTCACCAATCGGTGAGTATATCGCGTTTGCCAACGGCAAACATCTAAGGAGGTGACGTTATGACTAATAAAGCGAAAAAGACGGTACGCTGGCTTCTTCCTGCTATCTTCTTCCTTCTCTTTGCATCGGTCATTGCGTTACCTAAGCCTTCTCTTGCGAGAGAAGGGGGACCGCTTGCGGTGGATGAGTAGGCCCAAAGCACACACACCGCAAAACTACGGTTATGATACCATATAACAAATCGCTGAACGGTAATAGTAAGTCCCTGCGAAAGAATATGACACCTGAAGAAAAGCATCTTTGGTATGATTTTCTGAAAAGACTACCAGTTACCGTAAAACGACAGAAGATATTAGAAAATTACATCGTTGATTTCTATATACCGTCGAAAAAGACAGTTATAGAAATTGACGGAACACAGCACGAGTCGTCCGAGCATAAAGCTGCTGATAATGAGCGTGACAAGAACCTCAATGAGTGGGGTATAATCGTGCTTAGATACCCTAACGAAAGCATTAATAACAATTTTCATGCAGTCGCGCAGGATATTTTGACTAAACTTGAACTTGACTTTTCTGACTTAAAGCCAATATAGAAGTAGTATAGACTACTCATCCACCGCCACGGGCGGTCCCCCTTCCCTCGCAAGGGAAGGCATAAAAAAGGAGGTGACGTTATGACTAATAAAGCGAAAAAGACGGTACGCTGGCTTCTTCCTGCTATCTTCTTCCTTCTCTTTGCATCGGTCATTGCGTTACCTCTTTTAGCAAACATCACCTTTGCAAACCGTGCCGATGCCCCTGTACATATCCTTAACTACGAAACAGGTAGCCTTATGTGGGCAGAGGGAACACCCGATATAGACGAAAACGGTGTCTGCCACCTTAGCCTTTTTGACTCACTTCCCAAGGACGAAAACGGTGACAAGCTTATTTCCCCCGGTGATGAGGATATGTCGGTGCTTCGTCTTATGAACCGCACGGGTCACTCGGTCTTTTACAAGGCTGTGCTTTACCGCGTATCAAAGACGGGAATTCCGATTGAGGCAGACTTCGTAAACTTTGAGGGTATCAAGAACGAGCACGTCTATAGCACCCCCGACGGAGTAGAGAAGTCTGATGTCCTTCGTGTAGTTGGCGGCGAGCTGAAAGCCTACTCAACGCAGGACTTCGACGTTAAGTGGATATGGAAGTTTGACGTCAGCGAGGAAGCCGACAAGCTTGATACCTACCTCGCAAACCTTGAACGTGCAGACGTTACACTCGGTGTTTACATCACCGTAACCGATAACGTTGACCTCGACGCAATCCCCGATAACGACGATATTAACGAGGATGTTGACGGTGACGGCACACCTGATATAAACCTCGATACCGACAAGGACGGTGAGGCAGAGGTTAATATCGACACGGATGAGGATAATATCCCCGACGTTAACGTTGATACCGACGACGACCTTCGACCTGACGTGAATATCGACCTGAACGGTGACGGCTTGCCCGACTTCAACTTTGATACGAACGGCGACGGCACACCCGATAGGGATGTAATCAACACCCCCGAGTTTAATGACATCGTAACCCCCGACAAGGATTCGTGGGATAAGATAATGGATAAGTTTGAGCATAGCGAATCGCTCGACCTTAAGCTTGATAACCTTGGCGGTTATGTAGAGGGCGTCGATATTGATAAAGCGGCTCTCGACCGCTTCACACAGAATGGCGGCAAAATCCGCTTCGTGTTTACTAACTACCGCGTCGAGTTTGACAATGCGGCACTCGTTAAGATAGTATCCGAAGCCCCCGCCGAAATAATCCACGTTGTGGCAAAATCAATTGCCAAAGAGGAACTTGATCCACAGCAGATAGCAGCCCTTGATGCAAAGCAGGTTGCCCTGACCGCAAGAGCCTACGTCTATTCAGGCGATAAGGTTATAAGCGAGTTTGGCGAGGGTAGAGCAACGCTCTACGTTCCTATGACACCGTATAGAAAAACCAAGATAGCTGACTACCACGTCTATTATCTCACCGACGAGGGCAACCTCGAGCCGATGGACGACGTTTATGAGAACGGCTACTTCGTATATACCGTAGAGCATTTTTCCGAGTACGTAGTAATCTACGAAGGACCGAAGGACATCGGAGTCCTTCCCCCCGTACCCCACGAATGTACCTGTGCCATCTGCCTTTTCGGCGGTGAATGTCAGGCATGCGCCTTCTGTTGGACCTTCGTCGTGATGATAGGAATGCTCCTCATCGTCGGTGCCGTCCTCGTAGTCTGGCGAAAGTTTGAATAACGCTGCGCGTTATTCAAACCCGTAGGGCGGTGGCTTGCTGCCGCCGTGTACGCTGCGCGTTATTCAAACCCGTAGGGCGGGGGCTTGCTCCCGCCGCACAAACAAAATGTATTACCATGAACAAAACCCTAAAGTCCATCCTAAACATCCTAAGCTACATTCTTATCGCATTCCTCGTATTTGTAATACTCGTTAACCTACATAACGTTATAGTATCAAAGCTCTTCGGTGTAAGAAATCCAACCTTCCTTGGACTTACCTCGGCAATTGTTGATACTAACAGTATGGACGGCGACAACCCCGATAGCTTCCCCGGTAACACCTATATAGTGACGTTTAAATCGGGCAACTATAAGGTCGGTGATATCATAACCTTCGATACGGGCGGAAGAATTACAACTACCCACCGTATCATTGATATCAACGAGGAAGGCTACCTTACAAAGGGTGATTATAACAACACCGACGACGGCTTCCGCCTACCCAAGGAAGCAATAGTGGGCAAGGTTATCATAATAATCAAGGGCGGCGGCACAGTGCTGAAATATCTTCGCACCCCCGCAGGACTATGTGCATTAGCAATATCTATGCTCTTGATAGCGGCAATCCCCGCGATGCTCGGCAAAAAGAACGATAGCCAAACCGAGAGTAGCGTCACCCCCACCGAGGACAACGCTAACAACGCACCGTAGGGCGTAAGTTTTTTCCTCACCTCGCGCCCCCGTAATTTTTGGTATCGCCCCAAGCCTTCTCTTGTGAGAGAAGGTAGCAGGCGTAAGCCTGACGGATGAGTAGTCACCCCAAGCCTTCTCTTGTGAGAGAAGGTGGCAGGCGTAAGCCTGACGGATGAGTAGTCACCCCCCCGCCCGCAGGCGAAATGACCGCCTGTGACGGTGGATGAGTAGTTACTTATTCGTTTCGCGGAAATTACTGCACGGCAAACCGAATGCCCTTGCATAAAGCATAGCGCCGTGTGTTTGCTGCCGCCGCAACGAAAGAAGATTAATTAAAGCAAATTGATGTGAAGTTTTTGCATACGCAAAAGTGAAGTTTCTTCGAAGTGAAGTTTGTGCTTCGTACCCGAAACGCGTCAAAGTACAAGTGAAGTTAAGCTTGCCACTTTGCCGTCAGGCAAAACTTCACTATCCGTAGGATAACTTCACTTACACGGTAAACTTCACTTGCCCGAATGGGCAAACTTAGTTGCACAAAGCGACGACGTGCTTTGTGCGGAAAGGAGAAGGAAATGGCAAAAAGCAAAACCAAGCTGCCAATAAAGCGCTATCTGATTTATATCCTGATAGCCGTCGTTCTTATAAGCAATACAACCTTCTCTCGCTATGTATCTACCTCGTCGGGCGGAAGCTCTGTGAGCGTCGCACTCTTTGCCTCGGACGTATCCTACGTCGAGGACGTTCAGATTCCTATCAGCATACACCCGGGCGAGACGGTTGAATTTCACATCATATTAACCAATTTTGAGTTAGATGGCGATAACCGGGTAAGTCAGGTATCGCAAAGATACAAGCTCTCGCACGAGCTTATGGCAAACCGACTTCCCCTGACAGTCACCTACGATAAGCAGTGGAACGATATGCAGCTTACCAATTCAAATAACGGTAAGATAACACATACGCAAACCATAACCGTCACCTGGGATAACTCACAGCCCGGCAACAACGACTATACCTTGGCAGACGAGATCGAAGTAATACGCATCCTCGTCAACGTCGAACAGATAGACTAAAATTTTGAAAGGAGTAACCGTCTGTTATGGCGAAGTTAAGCTTTAAGACCTGGTTATCAATAGTGCTCGTCCTCATATCGACGGTTCTCGTCGTAGTATCTGCGGGCGTAACGCTTGCAAAATATGCAAAGCTTGACACCGACGATACACCGCCTGCAGTGCCCAAGAGCTTCTATTTTGAGAGCGACCTCTTGGCGCTTTCCCAGCCCTCGTACAGCATCGGCACTACCGAAATCCACCTGAATATTATGAACTATGCCGACGAGCTTCGCGTGTCGGACGTCGGAATTGATTACACAGTAACCCTGACCGAGCGCGGCGAGGACGAACCTATCGAAACGCAGACCGTTCCCAAATCCGATATGCCCGCCTCGACTAAAACGAAGCTTCATCACACCTTTACAGGACTTGAGTACGGCAAAACCTACATAGTAACAGCGTCAGCGACCTACCCCTACACAAAAACCCTCAGTGCAGCATTCACCGTCTATGACGAGCAGAACTCTGCATCCTATCGCGTATATACCGACACCGAGTACGGTGATAACATAGTATATCTTGAGGTTAAGACAAACGACGTCAAGAATGCCATTAACGTCTATTGGCAGAACGGCTACGTGCCCGATAATTCCTACGTGCCTATGGTACAGGCGGCAGGCACGGTAGCAACCGACGTAGAGCTTGGTGCCTACGGTACGCACGTAATACGCTTCTTCAAGTCCAACCTCAACGCATCGCTCGATACCTCTCTCTTCTTCATTGATATGGTAATCGACAACGCAGATACAGACAACGGCATCGGATCCGATCCCATGGATTCCGAAGGCAACTGGAATTAATAAGCCTTCCCTTGTGAGGTAGCGAAGCGGCAGTTTTGGTAGTGAATAACAGTCCAGTGGACTGTTAGAGCCAAAACTGGACCGAGTCCGCAGACGAGACAAGGGGGACCGCTTGCGGTGGATGAGTAGTCACTTATCCGTTTCGCGAAAATTATAAGCACGGCAAACCCAATGTACGGTATTAATCAAAATCCATAGCCGTGCATCCTCTGTCACACATTCAACCTAAAGCCCGTCTAATTTTCGGTATCGCTCCGCGACGAAACGGTCGTGTGTTCGTTTCGCGAAAATTATAAGCACGGCAAACCCAATGTACGGCATTAATCAAAATCCATAGCCGTGCATTAGAAAGGCTTTTTCCTTATGACCAAAACCCTAAAAATCAGGAAAAACTTAATAACCGCAATTTCGGTGCTGCTTGCCCTCGCAGCAATAGCCCTTGCCGTTATCTTCGGTACGGCTGCGGGTAGCGTTGATTCTGAGGCGGCTATCAAGGGTGAAGCTGCATATTCGGGCTCGAATGCTTCTCAAGATTACAAAGATGCTAAGGCGGCTATTAGTAGTGCCAATGCAAACAATATCGGTACTTGTATTACACAGTACGTCCTTAACGGCATGTCTCCCATTGAAAACCGTTATATCAAAAATGCTTATACAGCCAGGGCAAAAGAGCTTGAAAAATCGAACGATTCGGGCGTTAAAGCTACCCAAACCCTTATCGATAAATGGTACTTCTACGATGAAATGTGGAATTCCGGAAGCTTTCTTCAAGGCACGCTCGACAGAACTACGGTTAAATCCTGGTTTGAAGATGACAACAAAAAATCCGGTATATCATACGATTCAGCAACCAACACCTACACAATAGCTCATAATGTAGGCGACGGTAACTATTGGCGCGGTGTAAGTAAGGATGGCTGTACTGTAAAAGAGGGTGTTAAGCTTATCTTTTACTGCGATTCTGATTTTTTTAACTTTTACGGCAGACTTACCATTGACGGTGGTGAGGTCGCTATTAATATATCCTCAAACCGCCTTGAGAAAGCTACAGCAAAAACGACCGGCTATACGGGAACCGAGCTTAAGCGCGGTATTGTAAAATCTCTTCGTGATACCTCAACCAACCTGATAAAGGGTACCATATCCTCAACCGGTTATACAGCCGCTAAGGATACCAACATAAACTATTCGCAGTATCACGGTCCGCTTTTCGTCGTAAACAGCGGAAAGCTTACTATAAAAGGTGCGGCAGTTAATGAGGAAAAGGGCTGGGACGCTAACCAGGTTGATATTTCGGGTGCAGGACAGTTTAGCTTTGATATTAATGACACTTCTTCCACCACCGCAGGGCTTAAGTTCCCCATAAATAATACCACGGGCGACATCGTTGAGGCTCATTCACCGGTTATCATTATCAATGACGGCTACGAAAAGAGCTCACCGTCAGGCCCGGCACCGGACGTCACGCTGCAAAGAGTAAATATCGCAAATAACTATAACGGCTACACTGGAGGTGGCGCAATCGCTTTTGCCGGTACTACTGGTACTCTTAAAATGTATGACAGCAAGATCTATGGCTGCTATTCGCTTGTCACAGGCTCGGCTATGACACTCAACACTACCGTTGGCGGAAACGTTGAGTTCTATGGCGTTTCAATATATAACTGCTATTCGCCTGCCAAAAGTGTTAATGGTGGCAACCCTGTCGAAAACACCGCGAATGGAGGAACTATTCGTACCTACGGTGAAAATAAGGCAAACCTTACCCTGAGCGGCTGTGATATATATAATAACTGGAACCGTCATTCAAGTACCATAGTCTGGTCCTCTCTTCTTTCGAGCACGGGCTTGACCATTAAAGGGCGTACGGTCAATAATGAAATGGTACAGACCAAGATTCGTCATAACTACTCTTATTCGAGCTCGCCGGGTATAAATTGCATGGGAAATATGACGATGACGGATACCTTTATGTATCTAAATACCTCGGACACTGGTAACGGCGGCGGTATTGCCGTTTCAACCTGGTCGACAGATAAGGTCAATAATGACTTTAAACTTACGAAGGACGGAAGCGTTACTCTCGGCTCGGGCGTTTGTATTAACGATAATAAGCTTCTGAATGGTTCGGGCGGCGGAATCGTGCTCATTTGTAACGAAATAAGCATAGGAGCGTCAAATGGCGGATTCTATCTGACGCAAAAGGCCGACGGCACTCCATATCAGATAAACGTCGTTATCGACGGTGCTAAGATTTATAATAATCAAGCAAAGAATGGCGGCGGTATACATATAAGAAAAAACAATTTTGAATATAACCGTAACTTCGATGTTAACCTTGTGATGCGGAATGGAGAGGTTTATAACAACACCGCAACCGAGAACGGCGGAGGAGTATTGGTTGATGATGCGCGCGGCGAGTCGTATGATAAAGCGGCAAGCTTCTATATGTCGGGCGGTGAAATTTACTCGAATAAAGCCGGTGGCAATGGCGGCGCCGTTTACGTAACGGGCGGCGGAGTAGCTGATATCAGTGGTGGACTTATCTCGGAAAACAAATCAGCGCGCGGTGGCGCTATGTACGTTAGCGCAGGCTCTGTTAACATCTCGGGCGGAACCGTTAAAAATAACCGCGCATATCTCGAGGGCGGTGCAGTCTATGTAACGGGCGGCGGTAACGTAACTATAACGGGTGGTAAAATACAAAACAACACCGCACAGCATGAAAGTGACGAAACCCAGGGAAGAGGCGGCGCTATCTTCCTGACGGGTGGCGGTGCTCTGTTGTCTATAAGCGGAGCTGATACTTCACTTTTGGCTAACCACGCAGGCGAAGGCGGCGGCGCTATGTACGTCGAGAACGGTGCGTGTATTATTGACGGCGGTATATTTTCTCAAAACACCGCGGGTAAGGTAGAAGAGGCATCCTTGAACTCCAAAGGCGCAGTTCTTTACGTCAGCAACGGTACGGTTACTGTTAAATCAGGTAATATATGCGATAACACCGCTACGGGTGATGGCGGCTTCCTGTATATGAACGGCGGTAGCGTAACCGTTAATGACGGTACCATCACTAGCAACCGGTCGGTTAACGCTTCTGGCGGTGCTATCTACGTTCAGGGCGGTAGTGTTAGCGTTCAGGGCGGTACGTTCACAGCCAATCACGCAAAGGTGAGCGGCGGTGCAATAGCAGTTGACGAAGGCGATGCGAGCGACTGTTACTTCTCTATGACTGCCGGTACGCTTAACGACAACTATACCGAGCAGGGCGGTCTTGGCGGCGCGATTTACGTTTCGGGCGCAAGCTCGTTCGTAATAGAGATAGGCGTCCGTGAATGTAATTGTGAGCATGAGATTGATCCAAAGCACGCTCTGTGCCCCCAGATAATCAATAACCGCGCAAGCTTTGGCGGCGCAATCTACGTTAAGGGCGGCACACCTATTATTTACTGCGGTGACATTCAGGAAAATCAGGCAATCGCAGCAGAGAGAGACGGTGAGCCCACTGACGGAAGCGGTGGTGCAATCTACGTCAAGAACGCGAACATTACCGTTTACTACGCAAATATGATAGGCAACAGCGCGGCATCCAAGGGTGGTGCAATCTACGTTGAGGCATCGTCATTCAATGCCAATGTTATCGTTGACAGCGGTGTTATCAGCTACAATACCGCCGCAACGGGCGCAGGAATCGCAGTCGAGGCTTCTGGTGGAAATGTTGCAACTATTACCATAGGACGTGAAGGATGTAATGGTCTCCCCGAGTCCGAACACAAGCATCCGCAGATTTCAAACAACATAGCAACCCTTAAGGGTGGTGGACTCTACTTCGTATCCGATAGCAACAACGGTATCGAATTTAATATGTACTGTGGCTTCCTTGGCGATAACACCGCAAACGGTAACGTCCCCACGGGTAATATTCTTCAGCAGGGTGGTACGATATCCATTACGGGTGACTACTCAATCGAGAATGCAACCGTTATCAACGGAACCTACCTTCGTCCCGATCTTAGTGCGGGTATGCCCGATAATTTACCCACGCAGATTACCATCAATTATTATTATAATACACCGGGCGAGCCTGCGGATAAGAGCTCTGTATCTACCGTAACCGTTGCGGTCGGTAGCGACGAGCGTATGTTCATTAACCTTCCTTCCGTTGACGGTAGCGTTGTGGGTCCTAACGATAATCCCATGATGCTTGTTAAATGGGATCTTAAGGCAACTGCAGGCTCGAGCCCGATAGAAGGGCAAAGCCGACTCGTCGGTGAAATGCTCGTTCTTAACAGCGATTATATACAGAGCCTTGGTATGACTACACTCAACTTCTACGGTGTATGGCTTGGTGTTGGTGATGAAATACACGAGTCCCCATTGGTTGAAATAGGAATGAAGTTTGCTCACATCGAGAGCGGACATCCCTACGCGTACGGTATGATTAACAATCCCTTCACCGTACAGTTTGGCGTTCAGAACTGTAACCCTGCTGTCTTTACCGACAGAAATCTTCAGTTCAACTACGCTCTTCCCGAGGGCACTGTAGTCCTTATGCTTTATCATACTGCAGAGGCAAACGTGTTCTACTACTATAACATAGATGGAACCGAAACGCAGATATTCCTTACCGACTTCCTAAAGCTCGGTGACCCTGGTGTAACCTGGCGCAACACCGTCGTTGACGAGACCGAAACCTCGAACGAACGTATTATGTTCATCTTCGACTTCTCTCGCGCAAACGGTGAGCATGCAAGAAATATGCAGATTACCCTTGAGCGCAACTACGACGAAGCACTTGTCGGTGAGGAGCGCGCACCTCTTACACAGGTTGTATCCTGCTCGATGAACGAATACTATGCACCGTCAATATCTGTATCAAAGCAGGAAGATATTCTTCTTGGCGAGGACGTAGATATAGGCTACTCGGCGGGCGTTGCACAAGATGAGAACTCTATCTACAATAACGATGGATCAGAGGCGCAGAACTCAATTGAAGCATCTCTCGTTATCTATGACGACGAGAACAAGCTTGGCGTTGATTCATACTTCGTTTACGGCGAGAATAGATACTACAAGAATGTAGAGGGCGTATTCGTCCTTCCTATTGGGGTAGCAAAGCAGGACGGTGTAAATACCCTGAAGCTTATCTCGCCCTCACTCGAAGCCTCGGCGCGCACGGATGAACCCTCTTATGGCAAGGCTACGCTACGTTGCAGGCTCTATATCACACCTGACGGCTCACGGCCGCTTGCATCACCTGACTTCGGTGAGGTAACCTTGACCTTCAAGGCATTGCCGAAGCCCTCGGTTGATATAACCCTCGCAAACCGTGTGCTTTACACTGATGCGGCTAATCAGAAGTTAAACGGTGACGTTACGCTTACGGTAACGAAAACGAACTTCGACGGATGCACGCTTGAGCTTGCTATGACCAAGCTTAATCCTTCCGACGGAAACTACGGCTCAACAACCGAGGCAACCGTGGCAACCGTATCAGAGGAAGAAGGCGTAATAACCTTCACCGACGCAACGACAGGTACGTTCAGAGTAACGGCAACCGTCAAGCGCGGCGAGCAGATTATAAGCACAATGAACTATAACCTGTTGGTTATAAATCCATAAACAAAAAGAGCTTTGAGGAAAATTCCTCAAAGCTCTTTTTTTCGTAGGGCGGGGGCTTGCTCCCGCCGTTCCCGCCAGCAGGCGAGAAGACCGCTCGCGGTGGATGAGTAGGGCGGGGCCTTGCTCCCGCCGTGTAAGAAATTACCACCAACGCACGCTAATCGCACCCGTTAACCCCAAAAATCTCACGTTTTCATACCTCGCCTGTGGCGAGAATGAAAACATACGGCTTGCTTTCCGCCACGGAAAGCAAGCCGTATAAAACGTCATCACACCAGAAGCTTCGTCACAAGCTCTGCAAGCTCTACGGGATTATCAAGCGAGATACCGTTGATAAGCGCAGCGCAGGAGTAGAGAATAGTTGCATACTCTGAAAGCTTGTCCTTGTCGGAAAAATACAGCGAGATAAGACGCTCTGCGATAGGATGTGTGGGGTTGATTTCAAGCACCACCGACGCACTCGGCGCACCCTCTGCCGCAGGCATCCTTTTGAGTATCTTTTCCATCTCAACCGACAGCTCACCCTCACTTGAAAGGCACACGGGATGCTTTGTGAGATTTGCCGAGAATTTGACAGCGCTTACCTTTCCGATAGCGTTCTTGATAAATTCAAGCATCTCACCGTTTGCCTGTGTAAGCTCGTCAGCCTTCTTCTTCTCATCCTCATTCGCAAGGTGGAGCGCTTCAGCCGTAACGTTCTTGAATTCGTGCTCATCGTATTTTCCAATAACGCGAAGCGTAAACTCGTCAACGTCATCTGTGAGGTAAAGCACCTCGTATCCGCGCGAGAGTGCTGCATCTACCTGCGGAAGCATCCTTATCTTGTCCGCGCTCTCGCCGCACGCGTAATATATAGAGCTCTGCCCATCGGCCATTCTGTCGGTATATTCCTTGAGCGTTGCGTACTTGCCGTCAGATGAGCTGTGGAACATGAGAAGATCGACGAGCGCATCCTTGTGCATTCCGTAGTCGGAGTACGCACCGTATTTAAGCTGTATGCCAAAAGCGTCGAAAAAGCTTTCGTATGCCTCGCGGTCACCGTCACGCATTGCTTCAAGCTCGCTCTTTATTTTTTTCTCAACCGCCTTTGCAATTGCGCGCAGCTGTCTGTCGTGCTGAAGCATCTCGCGCGAGATGTTCAGCGAGAGATCCTGCGAGTCAACAAGTCCCTTAACAAATCCGAAGTAGTCGGGAATAAGGTCGGCGCATCTTTCCATTATCATAACACCGCTGGAATAAAGCTCAAGTCCCTTTTCGTATTCCTTTGTGTAGTAGTTGAAGGGCGCGTGCTTGGGTATGAACATAAGCGCAGTAAAGCTTGTAAGTCCCTCGGACTTCTGACAGATCACGCGTGCAGGCGCGTCATAGTCGTAGAACTTCTCGCTGTAAAATGCGTTGTATTCCTCGTCGCTGACCTCGCTCTTTGCGCGCTTCCAGATGGGCACCATGCTGTTTAGCACCTCGGTGCTTGTTTTCGATACGTATTCAGAGCTGCCCTCTTCCTTGGGCTCGCTTCTTGTAATATCCATCTTGATAGGGTAGCGGATGTAGTCGGAATACTTCTTTACAAGACCGCGAATGCGATATTCCTCAAGAAACTCTGAAAACCTCTCATCGTCAGTATCATCCTTTATATGAAGAATGATTTTCGTTCCAAAGCTCTGTTTGTCAGATTCGGTCACCGTGTAGCCGTCAGCGCCCTCTGATTCCCACTTGTAGCCGCATGACGCACCGTAGGGCTTTGAGAGCACCGTGATTTTATCTGCAACCATAAACGCAGAATAAAAACCAACGCCGAACTGACCTATAACGTCAACCTCATCACTCTTGTCATTTTCGCGCTTGAAATCAAACGAACCGCTCTTCGCAATAGTGCCGAGATTGCTCTCAAGCTCTTCAAGATTCATTCCGCATCCGTTATCGGATATAGTGAGCGTGCGCGCACTCTTGTCAGCGGCAATCCATATTGCGTAGTCCGCGCGACCGAGTGAAACCGTACTGTCGGTAAGTGAGCGGAAATAGAGCTTATCAATAGCATCGCTTGCGTTTGAGATAAGCTCACGCAGGAATATTTCCTTGTGCGTGTAGATGGAGTTAATCATCATGTCAAGGAGCTTTTTTGATTCTGTTTTAAATTCCTTTTTCATTTTTTCTTTCCTTTATATTATATATTATTATTCATTACGACAAAATTAGCACTCATCACTTGCGAGTGCTAATTTATTATAGCAAATAGAGAAAATCTTGTCAAGACCTACTGTATGTTTTTTGAAAAAATATCAAAAAAATCCATATTTCAAGCCACTTTTTGGCGGAATAAGATAATTTTAAAAAAGATTAAAAAACTTTAAAAATACCCCTTGACAAACTAAAACAAATATTGTATAATAATTAAGCGCGTTTGGGACTTGTCCTGATTTAGCGCACTTGCTCCTTGAAAATTGAACAACAAAAGAAATTTCTGAACAAGCACTGAAAAGTGCGAATGGAAATCTCGACAATAACTTTGAAACTCAAACAAAGTAAAGAAAGTCAAGAGAAAAAACTCTAAAGATTTTAGTGA
>JAZKYE010000055.1:0-30242 GCA_045611965.1 Eubacteriales bacterium | reverse complement strand
GTTTTCTTCGTTTTTAGTCGTGTGTTTTTTATTCTATCCTCGTTTCCTCGCTCGTCGTATGTATATACGACTGACGCTCGTCAGCCAAGGATTTCTGCTCAAAATCTCGTCGCCCCAGGGATTAGATATTGGCTTTGTGTTACCACAAAGCCTCGATATTCGCCTGACGGCGATCGATATGCACTTCGTGCTCGATATATTGCCGATGGTAACTATGTCCCATCGGCAACTCGATATGTGCTACGCACGAGAAAATGGGCGAATATCATATCGAAACTGCGTAAGCAGTTATATCGAATTTGAGCATAGCGAGAATATATCAAGCCGAACAGAGTGAGGCATATCGACGGAATGATATAATTTCCATTTTTGTCCGCAAATGCAGGGCTGGGTCTGCCATATTGGCAAGACCGAAAAAGACCATAAGTAAACAAAAACAAATAAAAAAGAGATGACATTTCGCTCTGCTTTATGGCAGGCAAAATGTCATCTTTTTTTTACAAAATAAGCGAAAGCACAATTTCAAGCACAAGCACCGTCATAGCAGAGCCTGCGGCAACGGTAATAAGGCTTCGCCCGAAATAGGAAAGCGCGATGGCAACTACTGCCGCGGCAATTCCAGAGGCAAGGTAGGTTGTCGAGTGAATGATTGCGGGGATAGCCATTATCGACAGCACCGCGTAGGGAACGTAGTAGAGGAATGAGCGAATAAAGCGGTTTTGTATTTTCTTCCTTATAAGAAGCATAGGAAGAAGCCTGAGAAGATAGGTAACGCCTGCCATAACCGCAAGGCTGATGAGAAATGAACCGAAGTTTATACCCATTATTCCTCACCCCCATCATAAATTTCGAAAGAGGCGGCACTCTCTTTGATAGTGCCCTCATCATCCTCGTCGGGTATGGGTGCGATAATTGACATAATAACGCTCGCAGCCACAGCGCAGATAATGATAACGAAGCCGTCAGGCACGGAAGAGAGCGCAGGCAGGTAGAAGAACAGGCAGGAAAGTGCTACTGATATCGCAACCACAGCAAGCACCGAGCGCGAGGTCTTTGCCGCAGGTGTCACTATTGCGATAAACATCGCGTACATAGAAACACCGAGGGCCGATACTGCCACGGGCGGCAGAATGTTTCCTGCAATAGCACCGAAGAGTGTGCCGAGTGTCCAGCCGAGGTAGGGAAGCACGAGCAGGCTCAGCATATAACGCATACCGAGCGGCTGTCGCTTTCCGACGCTCACCGCATATATCTCGTCGGTGAGAGTAAAGGCTAAAAGAAACCTCTGCCTGATGCCGATATTCTTGTCAAGCTGCATAGAGAGCGAGATTGACATAAGAGAATATCGCATATTGATAATAAGCTGTGTCAGGGCAAGCTCAAAGAGCCTTCCGCCCTCTGCAATAATAGGCGCCGCCGCAAGCTGACCTGCCGATGTGAGGTTAAGCATTGAAATAAGCACCGCCTCAAGCACAGTAAGGCCGAGCGAGGTTGAAAGAATACCAAAGGCAAACGAGGTCGCAAGATATCCAAGACCTATCGGTATGCCGTCGCGAAACCCGAGCCGCGGGTTGTTTTGTACTGTATCCATTGTCTTTGTAGTCCGTTTTGTAAAGAATTGTTTGTATAATCAGCTTTCTGAATACTGCTTGAACTGGTAAGAGTAAAGCCGCTTGTACTCGCCGTCCTTGGCAAGTAAATCCTCGTGCGTGCCGCGCTCAACGACACCGCTCTTGTCAAGCACCACAATCTCGTCAGCGCCCTTTACGGTTGAGAGCCTATGCGCTACGACGATTACGGTTCTGCCGGAGGAAAGCTCTTCGAGGGATTTTTGTATCTGCATCTCGGTCACATTGTCAAGCGCGCTCGTCGCCCCGTCAAGAATAAGCACCGAGGGGTTTTTCAAGAACACGCGCGCTATCGAAATGCGCTGTCTTTGACCGCCCGAGAGCTTCACACCGCGCTCACCGACGTTTGTGTCGTAGCCGTCCTTCAGCGTCATAATAAAGTCGTGAATGTTCGCGCGCTTTGCCGCAGCCGCAATTTCCTCGTCAGTCGCGTCAGGTCTTGAATATGCGATATTATCGCGCACCGTTCCGTCAAAGAGGAATATGCTCTGCGATACGATACCGATATGAGAGCGAAGCGCCGAGAGCCTTATATCCCTAATATCCACACCGTCGAGGGTAATAGAGCCCTCGTTTATCTCATAAAAGCGCGGAATGAGGTTGCAAAGGGTGGTCTTGCCACCGCCTGACGGGCCTACGAGAGCAAGCGTCTTGCCTGCGGGCACGCGAAGGGTGAGCGAGTCGATTACTCTTGCCTCATCCCCCTCACCGTAGCTGAAGCTTACGCCATCAAAGGCAATATCGCCCACTACTGTTTCAGGACAGAGCGTGCCGCAGTCCTTTTCCTCGTCCTCGTCCATAATCTCGACGAAGCGTGAGAAGCCGGTCATTCCTTCCTGCATCTGCTCAAAGAGAGCGACAAATCTCTGCACGGGGGTTAAAAACATACCTATATAGAGGATAAACGCGGCAAACTCGCCTGCGTCAATTTTGCCATAGAACAAGAAAAGTCCGCCGATAAATATTATAGCAAGATAGAGAAAGTCGTTTATAAATGACATCGCGGTTTCGTATCTTCCCATAGCGAGCATAGCCTGCTTGCGGAAGGTTGCGAAAAGTCCGTTCGTTTTGTCAAAGCGCTCTATCTCATAATGCTCTGCGACATAGGATTTCGTCTCGCGAATACCCGATATTGAGTTTTCAAGAGTTGAGTTTATAACCGAGGTCTGCCTTCGCATCTTCTGCATAGCCGTTTTCATACCCCTGCGCGAGAGCGCGGCAAGAAGCACGATAAAGGGAAGGAAGGCAAACATTATGAGTGTCAGCGTCAGGTTTATTCTGACGAGCATTATAAACGAGCCTATCAGCATAAGCAGAATAAGAAAGAGGTTTTCAGGACCGTGGTGTGCAAGCTCGGATACCTCAAAAAGGTCGTTGACAAGCCTTGACAAAAGGTCGCCCGTCTTGTGGTCGTCGTAATACGAGGTAGGAAGCCTCTCATACTTTCTGAAAAGGTCGCGGCGCATATCCTGCTGAAGCCTGATGCCCATTACGTGACCGTAATAGCTCACGACGAAGGTGCAAGCAGACTTTACTATATATATTAATAGAAGCATAGCCGCACCGATAAGAATGAGCCTGAGGTTTCCCTCGGTGGGGTCCTTTGAATATACGTTTATAATATCCTTCGTCAAGGTCGGATAGTATAGATTGCATATTGCGATTATGACCGCCGCAAGCATATCTATAAATAAAAGCAGCTTGTATGGCTTGTAGTAGCTTACAAATCTTTTAATCATTTTCTGTACCCGTATTTGTATAAGAGTTTTGTTGCCATCTCGTCACCTGCGGATGCACCGTGCTTTTCAAGCAGTACAGCTTCATTTTCGGAAAAATCCACAGTACCATCGTCTGTAAGCGAGAGGATTGCGTCCTTAATAGCGGAAATTCCGTATCCGCGTGAGGCAAGACGCGCCATTATTTTATATTTTCCAATAAGCTCGCGGTTTGCAAGTCGCTCGACTGTGGCAAGAAGCACTCGCCTCTCGTCAAGGTAGCCGTATTCCTTACAGCGCTCAATAGCACCGTCTGTGGCATCGGCAGAAAAGCCTGCCGCGCGAAGCTTCATACGAAGAGCGCGCTCGCTCTTGTCGGATGCTTCAAGCGCACGGATTGCGCGTCTTAAGCAACGGATTTTTTCATCACACGCGCGCACAGCAGCAAGCGATTGCTTGTCAAATAAAAACCCCGAAAGGGGACTGCCTATTTTCAGGTAAGTCCCCTCGTCGGTTAAGTATTTTCTTTCTTCAGCGTCGCGGACGAGCGTCAGGGTGTAGATTTTATTCTTATCCCCCGACAGCTTAACCGCCTTCAGCACCGTGCTCATAGCTTATACCGATAGCGGGGTTATTAATCCTCGTCGTCAAAGTCCTTTATTTCAAAATCGTCATCGTCGAGCGCGTCACCCTCGAAATCGTCGCTATTCATACGCTCGCGTACGATAGTCTCAAGCTTGTCCATAAGCTCGCGGTCGCTCTCGATTAATCTTCTTACGTTTTCCTTGCCCTGACCAAGACGGTTGCCCTCGTATGAGAACCACGCACCGCTCTTTTCAACAATACCGAATGAGATAGCCATATCAATTATCTCGCTCGACTTGGAAATGCCCGTGCCGTAGAGAATGTCAAACTCTGCGGTCTTGAAGGGGGGCGCTACCTTGTTCTTCACGACCTTGCACTTGGTGTGCGCGCCGTAAACGTCAGCACCGTTCTTGAGCGTCTCGGACTTTCTCACGTCAATACGCACGGATGCGTAGAATTTAAGCGCACGGCCGCCCGTGGTAACCTCGGGGTTTCCGTACATAACGCCAACCTTCTCACGAAGCTGGTTTGTAAATATAACGATGCAGTTTGACTTTGCGATAGAGCCGGAGAGCTTTCTCATAGCCTGCGACATAAGCCTTGCCTGCACACCTACGTGGGATGCGCCCATATCACCCTCAATTTCCTGACGGGGAACGAGAGCCGCAACCGAGTCTATTACGATAATGTCAATAGCACCCGAGTTAACGAGCGTTTCCGCGATTTCAAGCGCCTGCTCACCGCAGTCGGGCTGAGAAACGAGAAGCTTGTTGATATCAACACCGAGCTTTCTTGCGTAAACGGGGTCGAGCGCGTGCTCTGCGTCAATGAACGCAGCCTCACCGCCCTGCTTCTGTACCTCTGCGATAACATGAAGCGCGATAGTTGTCTTACCCGATGACTCAGGGCCGTAAATTTCGGTAATTCTTCCTCTCGGAATACCGCCGACGCCAAGAGCAAAGTCGAGCGAAAGCGAGCCTGTCGATACGGCGGATACGTTCATCGCGGCATTCTCACCAAGACGCATAATCGCACCCTTTCCACATTCGCGCTCAATTCTCTGCATTACCGAATCAATAGCCGCTCTCTTGTCCTGCGCGGGGGACGTTTCCTTTGCGGTTGTCTTTTTAGTTGCCATAACTGTACCTTCCTTAAAATAAAGTGTTTTTCGCGGCGGATGTGCAGCCCTTTCTGCTCACCGCCCCCTTACACCTACATTGTAACACTTCAGATGTCCCATAAAACGGACAACTGTGAAATTTAAAAGCTGATAAAGAGCAAAAGGCAAAATGCCCCTGCCCATCGGCGGCAGACAGCGACTGCCGCCAAGGTGTAACCCCGTGCGCCGAAGTTAAAGGGCAAGGGGTGCGCGAGGTGTTTTAGAGGATGCTATCAGAAGAGCCTTGTAGCGCCCGTCTGTCTTATTCTGAGCTTCATAACCGCACCGTCACCGAATACGGAATTCATAAGCTTTACGTATCCGTCAGCAAGGCTGTTGGGTACGAATGCCTGAATAGTGCCTGCAAAGCCGCCGCCGTGTACGCGGTAAGCGCCCTCGCCGTCAAGGTAGCCCTCGGTGATAGCGAGTGCGAGCGAAAGGCCCTGCTCACGCACGTTGATGGTGGTAAATACGTTCTGTAAAAATCTGAACGAGGAAAGACCTGAGCGGATAACGCCACAGAAGAAGCCGTCTATATCCTTTGCCTTAAGGCGCTCTCTTATCACACCGACTCTGTCATTCTCGCGGATGAAGTGTATAGCGCGAAGTATTGCGCGGTCGCCTACCTTCTCACGAAGCTCGGGTGCCTTTGCAATAATATCGTCCTCGGTAAGACCGCGAAGCACGTCCTTGCCGAACTCACGCGCAACCGCCTTCATCTCGTAGGGTACGGATGCGTAATCGTCGTTGAGGTCTGCGTGGTTTCCACCCGTGTTTACGATGCAAAGCGAGTAGCCGAGACCTGAAAGCGGGTCCTCGATAGGCTCAACGATGGGATTTTTGTTGTCCTCAAAGTCGATGTAAACGAAGCCACCTACCGCGCACGCCATCTGGTCCATAAGACCGCAGGGCTTACCGAAGTATTCGTTCTCTGCAAACTGCGCGAGCTTTGCAATCTCGATATTGGATACCTTGCCGTCGTTGTAGAGGTAGTTAAGAACGTTTCCTATCTGAACCTCGAATGCCGCGGATGAGGAAATACCGCTTCCCTTAAGCACCTCGGTGGTGGAATATGCGTCGTAGCCACCGACGGTATAGCCCTCGTTCTTAAAGCCCTTTGCAAGTCCTGCGATAAGCGATACCGACTTGTACTTGGGGAAGTTGTCGGGGTTGTCTATCGCGTCAAGCTTAACGACATCCTCGTTGTAGCCCTCGGACTTGAAGCGGATAATGCCGTCGTCATTTTTTGCCGCAACTGCGATTATATCGCGGTCGATTGCGCCTGCAAGCACGCATCCGTGGTTATGGTCGGTGTGGTTGCCCGAAATCTCGCTTCTGCCGGGAACGGAAAAGATACAAATATCGCGCTCGCTTCCGTAAAGCTCGCAGAATGCGTCGATTGCTTTGATAAATCTCTCGGTCTGTCTGTCCGTGTCAAGATATAGCGCGGAATACCTTTCCTTAAGCGCGCCCGCCTTAATAAGACTTTTAAGTTCGCATGCCTTCATAGTAAATCCTCTTTTATGTATAATTTTTATTGTCAAAATTAGTTTGCGCCGATAATATCAAGCACCTCGGAAAGAAGCTCGTCTGTGCCCCTCAGTCTGCCGTCGGCACTGTCGGCAAGGACGCGTATGGCATCCTCATTGTGTCTGAACCAGGTCAGCTGTCTTTTTGCGTAGTTACGCGTCGCAAGCTTCAGAGCCTCGGTGCATTCGTTAAGCGGGGATTTTCCCTGCACGGCAAGAAGAATTTCCTTGTAGCCGATAGCCGCCGCGGCGGTAGTGCCGGGGATGAGCCTGCCGCTCTCGTAAAGCTCTCGCACCTCGCTGACAAGCCCTGCGTCAAGCATCTGGTCAACGCGCGTGTTAATTCTCTCGTAAAGCGCCTCGCGCGAGTGAAAGTCAAGGGTGATATGCGTCATATCAAACGCGCCCCCGACCTTTCGTGAGAGCTCGTCAAAATAGCTCTTGGGCTTTCCCGTTTTATCGTAAATTTCAAGCGCGCGTATAACTCGCCTGACATTGTTTTTGTGTATGGAAAGAGCACTCTTTTCATCAACCTCAAGCAGTCTTTGGTACAGCGCATCCTTGCCCTCGTCGGTATCGGGGTCGTAGGGAAGTGAGCGGCGGTATTCCTCGCTCGACTCGGGTACGGCATCCGACTGCTCACGCATCAGCGTGTCAAGATAAAGACCCGTGCCGCCGACGAAGATGGGTGTTACCCCTCGCCTGTCAATATCCGCCGCGCACTCTGTGGCAAGACGCTTGTATTCCTGCGCGCTGAAGCTCTCTGTCGGCTCTATAATATCGAGCATATGATGGCGTACTGCCTCGCGCTCGGCAGGGGTTGCCTTTGCCGTGCCTATATCCATTCCCCGATAAATCTGCATAGAGTCAAGGCTGATTATCTCGCCACATATCCTCTTGGCTAACGCAAGCGATAGCGCCGTCTTTCCTGATGCAGTGGGTCCTGTTATTGCAATTGCCTTTATTTTACGCATTTATTTAAAAATTCAAGTATGTCACAGAACACCTCGTCACGGCAGGTTTCGTTGAACAGCTCGTGGCGCGCGCCCTCGTAGGTCTTTAGCTTCAGATTAGAGCATCCACCCATAAGCATATGCTTAAAGACGTAATTTACACCGCGTCCGTACTGTCCGACGGGATCCATATCGCCGCTCATAATGAGTGTTTGCATATTCTTTGGGTAGGATGTAAACCATTTTTTCGTGTTTGCCGCACTTATCATACGGAAAAGCTCGTTGTAGCCCTCAAGCGTAAAGATAAAGCTCGTGTACTTATCATTATCGCGGTGGGCAACCCTTTCGGTATCTCTCGTGAGCCACGCCCACTTGCCCTCGGACTTGTCAAATTTTGCGTTATATCCCGCAAAGGCAAGCCCTGAAATAAGCTTTGAGCGGTGACGCCTTCCGCGAAAGAGCGCGATAACCGAGATAAGCGCGCGTCCTATGGGAAGCATAACCTTGTGAGGGCCGCCCGTGCCGTGAATGATGTGTCCTGCTATGGTGTGCGGATATCTCTCGGCATAGAGCCTTGATAAAAACGAGCCCATGCTGTGACCGAGCATAACGATAGGCTTTCCGGCATAGCGCTCACGCAGAGCGCGGTTCATCTGATGCAGGTCGCGAAGCAGACAAAGCGTGCCGTCACCCTCGCAGAAATATCCGTAATCCTTTTCATCAGCGACGCTCTTGCCGTGACCGAGGTGGTGATTTCCTGCAAGGACAAAGCCCCTCTGACAAAGAAATTCTGCAAGCGCGCCGTAGCGCCCGGGGTAGTCTATCATACCGTGCGAAAGCTGTACGATACCGATAATCTCACCCGACGCAGGCTCGTATATATCGCCGACGATAGTGCTTCTCTTGTCGGCAGAGGGGTAGGTTATTTCGTGCTTGATACAGTTCACTTGAAAATCCCCCTTTTTCAAAAAATCAATGTCTGTTACGGTTTAATACGTCAACGACCTCTTCTTCAGTAGGCATAGCCGAGGATACACCCTTGCGCGAGATGCACACCGATGCCGCGGCACAGCCGAAGGCAACCGAGGTCAGAATGTTGCCGCCGTTCTTCATATAGTCATAAACAAGTCCTGCGGCGAAGGCATCGCCTGCGCCCGTGGTGTCAACGAGCGGCTCGGGCTTGTATGAGGTAATTACGTTACAATGCTTGCCGTTGTAGATAAACGCGCCGCGCGCGCCAAGGGTAAGAACTACATATTTTGCCTTCAGCTTCGTCAAAAGCTGATAGGTCGCTCTGAGCCAGGATTCCGTTCCCGTAGGCTCTGTGCCCGTGTATTCCTCAATTTCCTTTTCGTTAAGGATAGCGACCTCTGCCGCAGGAATGTTTTCGAGCGCGTGCGCCTTTGAGGCAGGCGAGAGCCCTAAAAATACGGGTATTCCTTTAGCCGCGGCAATCTTCGACGCGCTGACGACGGTAGAGAAGGGAACATCAAGCCCGATATATACAGCGTCGGGCTGAAGCTCAAAGCCCGAGAGTATATTGTCTGCGGTGAGCTGTGCGTTAGCGCCGGGATATATAACCCGTCTTGACGAGCCGTCAGACTCACGCATAAGCACCGAAAAGCCGGTAGGATAATCGTGGTCAACCTTCGCCTGCGCGGTGTTAAGACCTGCGTCCTTGTAGTATTTAAAAAGCTTCTGTCCGTGCACGTCCGCGCCGAGCTTGGTTAAGAACGAGCAGTCCGCGCCAAGGCGGGTAAGCGCAACGGCAACGTTTGAGCCGCCACCGCCCGGGGTGTAGGCAACGCCGCCGTCGTCACAGACGGTAGCACCCTTGTCAGGAAGCTTGAAAAGGTTCATCGTGAGGTCCATAGTAGAGCATCCGATTACGAGTATTTTATTTGCCATCGTACAAGTCCCCCTTACGTCAGTCGCCCGTGACCGAGAGCTTGAACACGCCAGCGCCCTCTACCGTCTGCTCTGCAAGCGCGCCCTCGCGCTGTCTGCAGGTGAAGATGAAGCTCTGGTGTCCCTCGTCAGAGAGCCCGCCTATTGCACGCATCATTGGTGCGGCTCTGTTATTGTCCTGATTTGCGAATGTTTCATCGAAGCATATCGGTGGCTTTTCCGAGAAAAGCATATCCACGAGAGCAAGGCGCACCGCTATGTAGGTGAGGTCGCGCGTGCCGCCCGAAAGGTAGTCAACCGACATCCCCTTCGCCTCGTCGCTGGTGAAGCTGACCTTCAGCGCCTCGTCAACCGTAAGGCTTGAATACTTCTTTGCCGTCATAATTTCAAGCATACGGGTTGCGTATTCACCGAGTCTTGGCGAAATCTCTGCGCGAAGATTATCCTGCGCCGAGCCTATCGCCCTCTGCGCGACGTAGTATGCCTTGTGCTTTGCGCGAAGCTCTTCAATCTTCGCTTCAAGCTCTTGTATCTTTGAGTGAAGCTCACCCGAGTCGGAAATCTTTAACTTGATTGCGGCAAGGTCGCTCTCAACGCCCCACATAAGGCTCTGCTGCTCTTCAATAGTAGCCCTGGCATCTGCAAGGCCCGTGATTATCTCATCGTGGTTCATACCCGAGAGTATCTTGCGCTTGATAGGCGCAACCTGCGCTCTGATATCAATTTCGCTCTTGTCCTGAAGCGAGCGGCGGATTTCACGCACGGTAATCTCAATATCGTTCTTTTCGAAAAGAAGCTTTTCCTTCTGTCTTAAAAATTCCTCAACTCTCATCTCAAGTCCGTCAAGGAAATCGTTAAGCCCCGTAAGCGGGGGATTTTCGCTGAAACGGATAGCAACGCGGATAAGCTCACCGCGCGCGTTTTCGCTGTCGAGCTTTGCGCGCTCAAGCGCGGCTCTTGCATTTTCAAGGTTGGTCATCATAGTGTCGCGCTTGCGCCTTGCCTCTGCGATAACGGCAAGCTTTGCGCGAAGCTCGTCTGCATTCTCGGTTGAGAATTTCTTAATAAGACCGTCAAGCTCGCGCGAGGTGCCGAGGAATTTCACACCCGACACACCTGCAAGTCCGCACGCGACCACGATGTCTGCAATGCAGAAGCCGAGCGCCGCAGGTGTCATAGCAGGCACCGCAATAATAGCAACGAGCGATGCCAGCGCGAGAAGAAGCGCGCCGATAGCACCTGCCGCGGTAAGAATTTTTCTGACAGTAAGTCTGCCTACGCGCTCTTGAAGCGCAACCTCACCGCCGAGGGTGTCCGAGGTTTCGATAGCGCCCTCGATTTCCTTGGTGATGCCTATGGCGCTCTTTTCGCGGTTGTAGGCTTCCTGCGCCTCGGTAAGTCTTGTGTAGGCGTCGTCAACGCTGCGCCTTGCGACTGCAATCTCGGTAAGATAGTCGCGGTCAGGGATAAAGCCGCCGGGGGCATTTTCCTTTATGAACGCATCGTACTGCTCGCTTGCCTGCTCGCACTTTTCCTCAAGCTCGTGAAGCGTTTCGAAGGTCTGTATAATCATTACGTTGCGGTAGCACTCGTCAAGGTCGAGCAGCTTGTCGCGCTTCATCTGCGCCTCATCGCGTCTTGCGCGAAGCTCGTGAAGCTCTGCTTCCTTTGCGAGAATCTGACGGTTTGCATCCTCTGCCGCCGAAAGACGGTCCTCGAGCTCGTCCTTTCTGCGGATAAGGTCTATAATCGCACCGCCCGTGTGTCCCTGATGTATGAGCGATTCCATCTTGTCGGTGATTCGGGTGAGCGCCCTTTGAGTGTTAATTCTCTCGTTGCCCGAGAAAAGAATATTCTCAATAGCCTCTTTAACCGAGCCCTCTTCTATCGAGGCATCCCCAACCTGACCTAAATAGGCGGTGTTCTCAAAAAGCTCGCGCGATACACCGAAGAAAACCTCGCCTGCAGGAAGCTTTCCAAACGCGGGCGTGCCGTTTTCAAGGTCGATTATCGAGGACTCTTCCTTATAGAGGGTGCGTCCCTGCGATTCAGAGGTCACCGTCGAGCGGTTTATGAGATAGCTCTTGCCCTTAACCCTGACCTGCATAGAGCCCTCGGCAATTCCGCTCTGCCAATTTATTCTGCGGCGGCGTTCAGAAAGCACGCCCTCGCGCTCGGTGGTTTCAAAGCCGTAGAGCATATACTTGATAAACGAGGCTATCGTGCTTTTGCCCGACTCGTTTGCGCCCTCGATAACGTTAAGGCGCTCTGAAAACTCGAGCGAAAGGTTTTTAAGTCTGCCAAAGCATCTTATGTCGATTTTTTCAATTATCATACTGAAATCCCTTCCGTGAAGATTTTGTCATCAGTCCTCACCGTTCATATCACCTGTGAGGAATTTTATAGCGCGCGGCACAGAGTCCTTCGAGTTGTACCACGGCTCTTCCTGATAGTTGTAGTCAAACTTTTTGCAGAACCAGCTCACGTCGCCACAGAGCGTGTCAAGGTAGGCGTTCTGTATCCTCTGCGCTTCGTCGAACAGCTCGCGGAAGAGCTTCTTTGACATTCTCTTTCTCGCGTAGCTTATCATCGCATCGTAGTGATGCAGGCAGAAGTAAGGCTGCTTTTTGAATTTGTCGCGGAACTCGTCCTCGCGCTCGAAAAGATATATCGCCGTTGAAATCATAGCGTCAAGATTTCGACCTATTCTGCCGCACACGTAGCAGTCGGCGTTCTTCTTCTCAATATGCTCAAGCGACGGGGCTGATACGTCACCGAGAAGGGCTCGCTTTGCAACCTTTTTCTTAAGCTCTGCAAGGTGGCTTTCAAGTATAAGACCCATACCGAGCATACGCTTTTTGCCGAGCATCATTCCGTAGTGACGCGAGCAGAAGCCCTCTTCGTTGGTTCTTATTCTGATGTCAGGTTCCATCATTGACGCGCCGAGAATTATATCTATCTCGTCACGCTGAAGTCTGCGGTAAAGACGGCAGAACGGACAGCCGAGCGCCGCGTCGTCGCGGCAGGCGTCAAATTCCTCGTTGACGGGAATGGTAAATATCTGTTCCACGGTGTTATCCTTTCCGAAAATGCGTTCTTGGGGCTTGAAATTTTATCGTGCGTGTGATAAAATAATAATAAAATATTATACACAACTATTATACACCAAAATTTTTAGGTTTTCAAGAGGGATAAATAAAAATTGTTAGAGAGAAATTACAGTCTGAAACAAGAAAAAATATACGCAAGGGACGCTATCGTGGTGTCGGGGCTCGGTGAATACGATTTGTCCGACACTATGGAATGCGGTCAGTGCTTCAGGCACCTTCGCATTTTTGGCGGACGGGGCTATACCGAGTCGGCAAGGGATGCCGAGCTTGTGCGCTCACTCGCTGATGAGTCGCCCTCGATTTCCGAGTATGAGAGCGGCTACGTCGAGTACATTACCGTAGCGCATAACAAGGTGATACGCGTAGGTCAGCGCAGGCGCGGCGAGCTTATATTCTACGGTCTTGGCGAGGATGAGATAAGAGGGGATGTTGGCCGCTACTTTTCGCTTAACAAAGGCTTTGATGCCGTGCGCGAGGTGATAAAGGCGCGTACCGACTCTGACCTGCTTCGAACGCTTGCCGACGCATCCTCTGGCATAGCGCTTCTAACACAGCAACCTTGGGAATGTGTTTTTTCCTTTATAATATCGCAGAACAACAATATTCCGAGAATACGCAAAATCATCCGTAATATATGCCTGCGCTACGGTGAAAATCTCTCGCTAAAGGCAGGCGTGTGCCCGATAACCGACGGACCGATATGCGAGCAAAGATGTCAGGGGTGCGGTGCGTGCTACTCGTTTCCCACAAAGGATGCCGTGCTTGCCGACGGGGGCGAGGGAATTGCCGCGGCAAGGGTAGGATTCAGACACCGTTATATAATGAGCCTATGCGAGCTCGTTTCGTCAGGCGAGGTTGACCTTGATAAAATAGCCGAGCGTCACGAGCTTTCCTACACCCTGTCCGAGCTTTGCAAAATAGTCGGTGTCGGTGAGAAGGTCGCGTCCTGCGCGGCACTCTTTGCCTTTGAAAACTACGATGCCTTTCCCGTTGACGTATGGATTCGTCGCGCGCTCGACACCTACTTTGAGGGCAAGCTCAATATCGCCACTCTCGGTGAGTACGCAGGCATCGCCCAGCAGTACATATTCCACGGAATAAGGAATATAGGAAGGTAGGGCGCATATATCAGCAGTGCTGCTTTCGCACAACTGAAGCGGCACTGCTGATAATACCAAAATTCAAAATATATGAAGCGTAGCAATTCCCGCAAACACGCAAGACAAAAGCCGTATATGCAAAGTATAATTTGCATATACGGCTTTTTTGTTTTATTTCTTAACCTCTTCCATAATGAAGGCTTCGAGAATATCGTTTTCCTTGATGTCGTTGAATTTTGCAAGACCGACACCGCACTCATAGCCTTCGGCTACCTCACGGACGTCGTCCTTGAATCTACGAAGCGAGGAAATCTTATCCTCAAAGATTACGATACCGTCGCGCACGACGCGTATCTGCGAGGCTCTGGTAATCTTACCGCTCTTGATATAGCATCCTGCGATAGTGCCGACGTTAGGCACTCTTATCGTCTGACGTACCTCTGCGTGACCGAGAAGCACTTCCTTAAACGTGGGCGCAAGCATACCCTTCATCGCCGCCTCAACCTCGTCGATAATCTCATATATGATGCGGTGAGTTCTGATATCTACGCCGTTTCTCTCAGCAGAGTCAAGCGCGTTCTTGTCAGGACGCACGTTGAAGCCTACGATAATTGCATTGGATGCGGTTGCGAGCATAACGTCGCTCTCGGTGATACCGCCGACGGCAGAGTGAATTACGCTGACCTTGACCTCTTCGCCCGACAGCTTGATAAGAGAGGACTTAACTGCCTCAGCAGAGCCTGCGACGTCAGCCTTAACGATTATGTTAAGCGACTTTGCGCCCTCGGAAATCTGGCTGAACAGCTCGTCGAGGTTTACTCTTGCATTAGCACTGAGCGTTTCCTGACGAAGCTTCTCGCGACGCTCTTCGGCAAGCTGTCTTGCCATTCTCTCGTTCTCAACTGCGTTGAGCTCGTCACCTGCCTGAGGAACATCGTCAAGACCTACTATCTCAACGGGGGTTGAAGGACCTGCGACCTTTGCCATCTTGCCCTTGTCGTCAAGCATAGCGCGCACACGGCCTACGGTGTTACCTACGATAACGTAGTCGCCCTGATGAAGCGTACCGTTCTGAACGAGCACGGTTGCAACGGGACCGCGTCCGCGGTCAAGCTTGGACTCGATAACAAGTCCCTTTGCGCGACGCTTGGGATTTGCGCGAAGCTCTTTTACCTCTGCGACGAGAAGCACGCTTTCAAGAAGGTCCTCGATACCCATACCCGTGTGTGCAGAAACGGGAACGCAGATTACGTCACCGCCCCACGCCTCGGGAACGAGCTCGTAGGTAGTGAGCTGATTCAAAACGTTGTCAGGGTTAGCCTCGGGCTTATCCATTTTGTTAATTGCTACGATAATATCAATTCCTGCCGCCTTTGCGTGGTTGATAGCCTCAATGGTCTGGGGCATAACACCGTCGTCTGCGGCAACTACGAGTATTGCGATATCCGTGGACTTCGCACCGCGCATACGCATCTGCGTGAACGCCTCGTGTCCGGGTGTGTCAAGGAATGTGATGTCCTTGCCCTGCGCCTTAACCTTGTAAGCACCGATAGCCTGCGTGATACCGCCTGCCTCACCGCGCGTTACGTTGGTGTGTCTGATTGCGTCAAGGATAGAGGTCTTACCGTGGTCAACGTGACCCATAACGCACACTACGGGCGCGCGCTCGATAAGGTCATCTGCGTTGTCCTCAGCCTCGGTGAAGAGTATTTCTTCCTTAGTGACGATAATCTCACGCGTAACCTTTGCGCCGAACTCGTCTGCGATAAGCTCTGCGGTTGCATAGTCAATGGTGTCGTTGACGGTTTTCATCTCGCCCATAAAGAGAAGCTTCTTGACAACCTCGGCAGAGGTTTTCTTAAGCCTTATAGCGAGCTCACCTACGGTGATTTCGTCGGGTACGGTAATTTCGAGGGGCTTTTTCCTTGCCTTTTCCTCTTCAAGACGTCTTATCTTTTCCTGCGCCGCTCTTTCCTTATCCTTCGCGCTCTTGGTGTTCTGTCCGCGATTGTCCTGCTTCTTAAGCTTCTGCTTGCTCTGCGAGCTCTCGGTGCCGTTTACGATAGCGTAGAACTTTTCGTTATATCTGTCGTCGTACTTGGAAAGGTCGACGTCAGAGGTTCTCGTGTCAACCACGCGCGTCTTGGGCGCAGTGTCGCTTCTGTATTCAGAGGAAATGTTTACGCCGCCCGTAACCTTCTCGCCGGAATCATCCTGAGTAATGGTCTTGAACTGCTGGCGCTGTGCGCGGCGCTCTTCCTTCTTCTTTGCCTTATCCTGCTGGGGCTTCTGAGCCTTATCTGCACTTTTAGGTGCGTCGGACCTCTCATCCTTGCGCTGTTCCTGCGCCTTCTGCTTTTCAAGCGCGATAAGAGGCGCTGTGCTCTTGGGCTTTTCAGCTGCAGGCGCGGGCGCGGGTGCGGGTGCAGGCTTCTTCACCTCAGGTGCAGGTGCGGGTGCGGTCGCAGGCTTCTTCACCTCGGTGGTGGGGCGACCTTGTCCCTGATTCTTTCCGTAGCCCTCGGGGCGCTGCATCCTCTCGCGCTTCTGTGCGAAGGGGTCAAACGAAGCCTCTGCCTCGTATCTTGACCTCGGCTGGTCCTTGCGACCCTTGCTCTGCGCGTCGCGCTTTGCCTTTGCGTCAGCCTCTGCCTTAGCCTTTGCCTCGGCTTCTGCTTTAGCCTTAGCCTCTGCCTTAGCCTTAGCTTCTGCCTCAGCCTTAGCCTTAGCCTCTGCCTGAAGCTCTTGCTCGGTCTTTTTCTTGATTATTTTAGTTACACCGTCAAAATAGTCGTCAAGGCTCTTTATCTGGTGAGCGAGCGTGATGTGCTGAATAAAAGCGTCAAGCTCGGTAGGGTTAAGCGTTGCGCTCGACGACTTCTTGTCAATGCCAAGCTCTGCAAGCACATCGCTCACGTCCTTTGATTTTATATTGAAATCCGTTGCTATTTGAGAAACCTTAATCTTCATCTCTGCCATTTAAGCCACCGATTTTCCACCTATAATAGGAAAGTCCTTTCTGCTCTTTTTATGAGTTGATTGCGTTTAGCATCTGAGTGGCAAAGCCCTCATCGCGTACACCTACGCACGCAGGCGAGTATATTTTGCCGATTGCAGAGCCGAGCGCATCCTGCGTGAGTGTAATTGCGTATGCCCGAATGCCGTAAAATTCAGCCTTGGAAAGCACCTTTTTTTTCGTTGCCTCTGACGAATCCTCACATACCAGAACAAGCTTGATAGCACCGCGCTTTGCCATATGCGAGAGCGTCAGCTCCGTGCCGACGGTAAGCTGTCCTGCGCGCATAGCGAAGCCGAGCATCGTGAGTAATCTCTTTTCGTCCATCAGGTGAGATACCCCCTGAGTATTTCGAGAATTCCGTCGGGAATTCTGCATTTGAGCGAGGCGGCGAGCCTGCCGCGCTTTATCGCAAGCTCAAGACAACGGGCACTCTTACATAAATACGCGCCTCTGCCGTCAGCCTTGCCGCTTTTATCAAGCGTCAGCGTGCCGTCGTTTGCCTTTACAATTCGGATAAGCTCGCCCTTTGGGAATCTACCCTGACAGGCGACGCATTTTCTTTCGGGATATACGCGTCCCTTTTCTTCTTCCATCTTACGACTTGATGTCTATCTTGCAGCCCGTAAGTCTTGCAACGAGCTTTGCATTCTGACCTTCCTTACCGATGGCAAGAGAAAGCTGATCGGATGCAACGGTTACCTTGCACGAGCGTTCGCCCTCGAGCACTACCGAGTAAACCTTTGCAGGCGCAAGAGCCGCCGCAACGTATTCTGCGAGGTCGTCGCTGTACTTTACGATATCAACCTTTTCGTTGCCAAGCTCTTCGAGTATTGCGGAAATTCTCATTCCGCGGTCACCGATGCACGCACCTACTGCGTCAACGTTGGGGTCGTTTGAATAAACTGCTATCTTCGTACGGCTTCCTGCCTCACGGGATACGCCCTTAACTACAACCGTGCCGTCCTGAATTTCGGGAATCTGAAGCTCAAAGAGACGCTTTACAAAGTTAGGATGTATTCTCGACAGAGTTACGAGAGGACCGCGCGACTCGCCGCTCTTGACCTCAGAGATAAATACCTTGATTCTGTCGCCGACATCGTGGCTCTCACCGGGAATCTGCTCACCCTTAAGAAGAGTAGCATAGCCCGTACCCGTGTCAAGAATAAGGTTGCCGTTGGTCATATCAACCTTATCAACGATAGCGGTGATGATTTCCTCGCGCTTCTGCTCGTATTCACGAGTCTGTCTTTCGCGCTCTGCATCTCTGATAGCCTGAACTATCATCTGCTTACCGAGCGTTGCGCTAAGGCGGCGGAAGTCCTTGGTTTTAAGCTCAATCTCAACTACACCGCCGAGCTTGTGACGGCGGCTCTTTGCCTTTGCGTCAGAGAGGCAGATCTGATTTCCTCTGTCGAATACCTCGCCGTCGGGAACGACAGTAAACTGCTTGAAAACTCTGAAATCCTTTTTGTTAGGGTCAAGCTGTACACGGATTACGGTAGAGGGACCCTCTTCCTTTCTGCACGCGTTAGCAAGCGCGAGCTCGATTTTTGCAATCATGTATTCCTTGGGGATACCCTTTTCCTGCTCGAGAAGGTCGAGCGCGTTAAAGAAATCTGCGTTCATTTTTTCCTTTATACCCCGTAATAATTACGGTCCTTTCAAATATTAATCAGATTAATTATCCATAACGGTGGTTATCTTCGACACACCGCTCATCGACAGGGTGATATCACTCTGCCCGTTATTTATAACAACGCATCCGTCACCGAAGGATACGAGCTTACCTAAAACCGACTTCGCCCCCTCGTAGGCGGTGAAGAGCTTTGCCTCAACGCACTTGCCGAGCGATGCTGTAAAGTGAGCATCCGTGCGAAGCTCGCGCTCGGTTCCGGGCGAGGAAACCTCAAGATAGTAGAAGCCTGGGATAGGGTCGTTTTCATCAAGAATGGGGTTGATAACCTCGGACGCTCTCACGGTGTCCTCAATACCGATGCCATTTTCGTTGTCAATAGTGATTTCAAGGTGGTAATCCGCGCCTATCTTCTGATAGGTTACGTCCCAGATAGTGTAGCCGAGCTCGGCTACCGCATCCTCGATAAGCTCTCTTACCGTAGCACTTACATTCTTTTTCATAAGAGCAATCCTTCCTTACTTATTTCATTATTATACATAAAACGCGCGTATTATAATATATCGCGCACTCACGCGCTGACAGGGATGAACCGCAAGATGCCAGCCCTCTTATACATAAAATTAAGAGTGACCTTGGGAGCCACTCTTAATCTATCCTATTCTCACATTAACATTATAACATAATTTCGGGAAAAATCAATACTTCTTTTAAAAAAATATTGATATTTTTAAAAACTTATTTGCCTTCACCCTCGAGAAGAAGCGCGGTTACTCTCTTTTTCTTGATTTTGCCGATTTTTCTTCTTCTTGAGATTTTTGCGTATTCACGCATAGAGCCCTCAACCTCGGATGCAATCTCTGCGCGCTGTGCCTCAAGCGCCTGAACCTCAAGGTCGCGTTGAGTGAAAGCAATTTCATAAAGACTCTTTGGCTTCTGTATAGTCATTTCAGATTCTCCTTCTTACTTTGTTTTCGCGCTGATAAGCTGAATTATTGCATCGAGAATTTGCTTATGGAATACGATAGCCGCCACAATACCTATAACGAGCGCAGCAAGCACCGTGAGCCACATAATCTGTGCGCGGATATTAGGCTGTTTTTCGTTCTTTTTCTTCATCTTGTGCATCAGGCGGTAAATGTCGCGCTGTGCGTACTTGATGTTCTTCTTGGTATTGCGGATTTCTTCCTTAAGCGCACGCTTGATAGAGCCCTTGGGATTCTCGGTCTTTTTGCGGTACTTGCACTCGGCAAGGTATGCCTTGAGGTCGGTGACCTCGTTCATGAGTGCCCAGGTTTCCTCTTTAAGCTTGAGCGGTACGAAGTATTTTCTCGACTTCTTGTAAAGACGAATCTGCTTCTTAAAGGACTTGCGTGCCGCCTTAAGACGAATCTTTGCTACCGTATCTCTGATATTTCTCTGACCCTTGCCGTCGTTGGTGTAAAGGGCGAGAAGCCTTGCGTTGATGTCTGCGCGCTCAACCATCTGCGCGATAATTCTCTGACGCAGGGTGGTAAGGCGCTGACGCTCTGCCTCGTGTCTTACTCGGTTGAGCTTTACGCGTCCGTTGATAACCTTGGCGTATCTCTTGTTGTTAGCCTTTGTTACCTTGAGAAGCTTCTTTGCATCGCGGCGCATTGCGCGAAGTCTTGCGTGTGCATCCGAGCGCGCCGCCTGCGCCTTGCGCGTGTTTTCATTGAAGTGGTAGTTTGAGAGCGAGAGCTGATACTTGACCGATGCTCTTCTGTACTCAATTCTTGCCTTAACCGTCTTTAAGTCGAGCTTCATCATTCTCTTGACCATGTTCGGTGTAAGAGCTATAAGGTCAGGATTTTCCTGCACCCTAAGAAGTCCGCGTCTTGCGTCACGTCTTTGAAGCTTATCGTCCTTAAGAAGCTGCTTCTGCTCGCGCAGACGGTCCTGCGCTACCTTCTTCTTGGAATCCTTCTTAACGAAGTCGTCCTTGGGAACGTAGTTGATTACGGGGATAGGGGGGCATCCGACACCGCTTACGATAAGCTCTGCGATGTTCTCGTTAACAGTAGGCGTTTTAGAGCCCGTGAGAACGCAGAAGTCGTCGATAAGCGCGTTGTACTCGCCCGTTGTTTCTGCAACAAGTCTTGAATATTTCTTGGTGTACTTGGAATTTTCAGCAACGAGTGAGCAGTTAAGGTCGTTTACATAGCTTTCGAGCAGCTCTCTCTTTACCGCCATAAGCGATACGAGGCGCTCGGTCGCGTCTATACGTCTTTTCTCAATCTTTGCATACGAGCGCTTGAGCCTTCTTTCGTTCTTATCCGCTCTTGCAAGGCGGTCCTTAAGCTCGCGCTTGTTCATCTTGGTCATTATCTTTCCGTCAGCCTCACCGAGCGCAAGACGCTCAAGCGCGCGCCTTTCGTCGGACTCGCCCTCGGGCAGAGAATATCTCTCGGGAAGAAGAGGGGAATCGGTGATGCTTGAGTAGGAAACGGTTACGGTATGGTTACCGTCCGTGCCCTTCGTGGAAAGCTCAACGGGCTTCGTGCCGTCCTGACTGTAAGGATTTACATACTCGGAAATAGATTCCTCAATGCGCGCACGCTCTGCCTCGTATGAAGCCTTGATGGCATCTCTCTTTGCGGTGAGCGATTCGATTTCTCTTGCGTAATCGTTGCTCATACGGTCGATGTCGCTGTTATATACGGCAAGTGCCGCCTCGTTTCTCTTCTCGCGAAGCGCGTCAAGCTCTTCAAGAGAGTCGCGCTCGCTTGCGGCAACCGACTCTGCAAGCTCGTCGCGGCGAAGTCTTAAACGCTCGTTTTCGTCAAAGCTCTCGTCATCTTTGACGTAAGGGACGTCTTGGCTTACGAAATCGTCGTCAGTGTTGTCGTAAGGGGTGCTTTGGCTAACGATACCGTCATCGTTGTTACCGTCGGGTCTGTCTGCAAGCGCGATAGCCGCTGATGCCGCCGCTATAGCGTTAGCCGCTACTGCCGCCTCGGTGAGAGCCTCGCTCTCAAACTCGCCCTCATCAACGTCGTCGGGCATAACGTCGTCGGCAACCGTTGAGTAAAGAGGGGGCAGACCGTATTTCGCACGCTTCATATCGTGACGAAGCTGTCTTATGCGTTCCTTGCTTCTCTGCTTTTCCTTCTTATAATCAACAAGGCCAAGCGACTCGTAGGTGTAAACGTAGCCTGCGGAAAACTCGTAATCGTCAGAAAGCTCGGACGGCTCGCGCACGGGTCTTACGGGTCTGTTTAATTCTGTGACAGCAAATTCATCCTGAAGGCCTCTCTTGCGTCCGTCAACCTCGTCGGAGAATGCCGCCTTGGTGGATACCATCCTGTAGGTGCCGTAGCCCTTTAAGTATCTGTCAAGCTCGGTCTCTTCCTTGACCTCGGGCTCGGGCTGCTGAATTTTCACGAGTATAGGCTCGGTGGGGTTGAATACTACGGTAGCAGGTACGGCGACAGGTGCAGGAGCGGGCGCTTCATCTTTCGCGGGCGCTTCCTCTGCGGCGGGCGCTTCCTCTGCGGCGGGCGCTTCCTCTGCGGCGGGCGTTTCCTCTGCGGCGGGCGCTTCCTCTGCGGCGGGCGTTTCCTCTGCGGCTGGTGCTTCCTCTGCTACGGGTGCCTTTTCTATTCTACGTGTGCCGATAAGCTTGGGCTCTTCGCCAGGCATAACCTCTTCGGCATCCATAGTTACTATGTAATTCTCGGGAAGAGGTGTTCTCTCTGCCTTCGGTCTTTCCTTGGGCTCGGGCTTCGGTGCCTTTTCCTTGCTGTCAAGGTCATCAAGGTAGTCCTCAAGGGCTGACACGGATGACAGCGGTGCGCCAAGTCCCATAAGAGCAGAGAGGTCGATGCCGCTATATCCTTGAAGGCTGTCGTCGGGCTCATCCTTGGCAGCAGTCTCTTCTGCTGCGGGCTCGTTCTCAACAGCAGGCTCTTCTGCCACGGGTGCCTCTGCCACGGGCTCTTCGGCTTCGCTTGCTTCCGAGGGGAGAGGGGAATTAAGCGACTCGAGAGCGGACAAATCCACACCCTTGTAAATAGGCTCGGGGGCGATGCCTGCAAGAAGCTCTGCGCCGTCCTCGGAAATTATGATAGGTCCTCTATCGGCAGAGGAAGATACGCGAGCGCCACGCTCACGCGCCTCGTTAGCAAGCTGCTCACGGCGGCGAAGCTCGGCCTCACGGCTCTCTGAATATTTACGCACAAGCTCGTCATTCTCGGCATTTCTCTGTAAAGCGTCCTGCGCCTCAGCCTCACTTGCGAGAAGGCGTGCCTCGTCCTCTTCCTGCTGACGCTTCAGAAGTGCCTCTGCACGCGCCTTCGCCTTGGCATCACGCGCGGCTGAACGGCGCGCTCTGTCCTCGCGCTGCTTTTCACGGTAGTTTTCCGCATAGGCAAGCTGGGCGAGCCTTCTGTCGCGAAGCTCTTTCTTTTTCTTTTCATCCGCAAGGCGCTTTTCCTCTGCCTCGCGTGCTCTTTGCTTTTCCGCTCTTGAGGATTCGGTCTTTTTCTTTCTGTCTTGAGCGCGACGCGCCTTTTCAGCGGCGTCCGCCCTTGCCATAGCGCCCGATGCCTCACCAAGCTTATCCGCTGCGGTGGGCTTTGGTGTCTCTGCTACGGGAGCCTCGGGTGTAGTCCCAAGGGCTTCTTTTCTCATTTCATCACTCATTGATTACTCCCCCTAATCATCTTCGTTGTCGTTGTAGAATTTTAACAGGTAGTTCAGCACGTCGCGCCGAAGTATAATGCCTATAAAGCAGCCCCTATCGTCCACTACGGGGACGAAGTTGTGTTCCTTTACCTGCTCTATCAGCGTGTGCATTGAGGTTTCGTGACTGATAGGACGCGCGGGATTTTTCTTCATTATACCAAGCACCGAGGTTTCCTCTGCCTCACCGTGCTTGCTGAAGCTGCCGCTGTCAATAAAAAATTTGAATATATCGTCGGTAGTTACCGTTCCGACGTACCGTCCCCCGTCACCGAGAACAGGAATTGCGGTGTATCTGTGATACGCCATTTTTTCAAGTGCCTGTCTTACCGTGCTTCCGTCGTCTATGTGCTCGACAAGGCTCTTTGGGATAAGAAAGCTTAAAATGTTAGCCATATCCGTCACCCCCGACCCTCGGACGGCATGCTGTAAAGAGCAGAGCCGATTGCCGTTGCATACTGTGAGAGCGGCGGTATTATGAAGCGCAGTCCCTCTTTTTCGTATATTTTGTCAAACTGCTTGAACTTCTCGCGTGAGACCGAAAGCTGGGTGAGATTTCCCGTCAGCACGATGTTCTTGACACCGACGCTTCTCGCGCCGAATACCGATACCATACCCACGGTTTCAAGCACCATATTTACAAGCCCTGCGCTGATATCGTCCTTCGTGGCGATGTCAGAGAGGTTTCCGAAGTTTGCCGCCGTAAGGTCGCGTGAGAGCTCGCTTAAATTGTTTTCCCTCGTCATATCCGATATGCGAAGATCGACGTTTTTGAGGTCGCCTGATATCGCCATAGACTCAATATGCTCAACGCTCTCTGCGTTAAGTAAAAGCCTTGAAAGTCCCATAAGCGTACCGCCGCCGACACCCGTGCCGCCAAGGTAGGTCATAGCGCCCTCGCGCACCGCGTGCACAAGAGCCGTGCCCGTGCCCATGCTGATGCACAGCGCCTGATTAAGCTGGGATAGGTAAAGACCGCCAAGACCGATGCTCTGAAACTCGGGCACCTTGATGCACTTAAGCCCGTAGAGCCCCTTTTCGATATATGCAGATCCGACGCCCGTCATCATTATTCTCTCAATATCCGAGAGGGCGATGCCGTTCTCATCGGTGAATTTACCGAATGCGCCGTAAATTGAGGTAAGAGGGTCGTTTGCCTTGATAAGCTGCGGTGCTATAAGCTCTTTCTTTTCGCCCTGCCTGATGCCCACTATCTTCGTGGTGCTTCCGCCCACGTCAATACCGATTATCACCTTCATTTTTTAGCCCCCCTTTTCTCTGCGATGAGGTTGTCGAAGGAAAGACCGTACTTGTCGGCAATATCTCTTGCGTAGGATTTTCCGTCAGGCTTCTTTCTGACTATCTTGAACGAGCGCTTGCCTTCCTCTATTCCTGCGACGAGGGTGTCGAGAGAAATGCCGCCGAGCTCAAGTGATTTTCTGTTGATTTCGGGTACGCCCGACGCAAGCTCGTGCAGGTGAGTTGAGAAGATACCGCGCACGCGCATCGTAGCAAATGCGGTAAGAATTTCCGAGGCTATGTAGGTTGCCTCGTAAGCACCCGTTGACGAGAGCGACTCGTCAAGAAGTATCATGCTGTCCTCGCTCACGCCGTCGAATATCTCGCGCAGTCTTGCACATTCCTCACCGAGTCTGCCCTTGTCGATAGTGTCGTCAGCACCCTCGGGGAAGTGGGTGAATATCGCGTCAACGGGCGATATCTCTGCGCTCTCTGCGGGGACGGGAAGTCCTAACATAGCGAATGCCTGCGCCGCGCCTACGGCAACGGTGATAACCGATTTACCGCCGCGGTTGGGACCCGTCAGAACGAATATTCTCGCCTCGTCGTCAAAGGCAAAGTCGTTGGTGACTATCTCGTCGTCAATGGCGAGTGCCACTCTCGGGTTGTAAAGACCTACGGCAGAAAATTCCTTATTTTCCATAGGAAGAATTTTCGGCATAACCACCGAGCATCCGGGGTGCGTCGAAAGACGCTTGATTACGTCGGTTGCCTTCGATACGAATTCAATCTCGGGAAGCAGGCGTAAAAGGAAATCGGTGTTGTCAAGCACATACTCGCCGACGATGGCGCGCCAGCCCTTGATGGATGAGCGGAACACGTCCTCTATCGCGTTGTGGAAGGCGGCGGTAAGCGCCTCGCGCTTGTTATCGCTCTGCCCCTTGCCAAAGGGGGAAAGCTCGGATATCGTGGTGAATGCGTCGTTTTTAAAGGAAAGACGAAGGATTTTGTCAAGCGTCTTGCCCGACTTGAACTGCTCGGAATTTACCGAGATTACGCTTGCCGCATAGGGACGAAGCTCGCGGTCGAGGTTAACGCCTATCGTCACGCTTCTGACCTCGTGCACTCGCGAGGCGAGGCTTGAGAGCTTTTTGTTAAGCTCGGCATAGTATTCTGACGAGGCAAGCTCAAGCACGAAGCTGCAAAGCTCGGAAAACGCAGGGCTCTTAATCTTATCCTTTATAGGCTCAAAGCCCTCGCGAAGAGTGTCGATGCAGGTCACGTAAAGCTCAATTTCAGTAATGCTGTAGAGGTAGGAATCACCTGAATTCTGACTCTCTGAATCAAGCCTGCGAAGCTCTTGAATATCGTCGAGGATAGGATGAACGCGGGAAAGCGTATCCTTGAGCTCCGGCAGAGCGAGCATATCGCCGATGGTCTTTTGCCTGTATTCAATTATATCTGCGTCAGCGGTGAAAAAATCGCTTAAAATGCTGTTTTTAAGTGAGAAAAGGTCGGTAAGACCGAGCTCGTCACAAACCGCGTCGGATATATTCGGCAGATTATCTCTGTTCAGGTGGTGTATAAGCGCCTCTTCAGTGGGGTAGAGCAGGCTGATAAACTTTTCTTTCATTGTTATAACGGTTCCTCATCATCGCTAAAATTATCTATATACGTGAGTGCGGCGTACGGGGCGCGCACGGTAAATATAAAATATCTTTACACAATTGTATCATAATTTACCACAGTTTTCAAGGGATTTTTGAAAAATTTTTCAGCAAAATTGACGAAGCGCGCATTGAAATACCTTCGCGGTTAGTCTAAACTGTCAAAAACGGTTGGGTTTTCAGAGCGAGTTCGCGTGCGTGAGCGCAAAAAATAAAGTAAAAAAAACCGCCCAAAACACGCGTAGGTGTAAAGGGCGGTTGTCATTTTGATAGGTTTTAATTACTTCTTCTTGTTATCGTTCTCAACCTTGTCAAGAAGCTCGTTGTAGTTTTTGAATACTGCGTCGATGATTTCCTCGTCGGAAACGAACGAGTAGTTGCTCTCGCCGTTTTCAGCGTCAGTAACCTCAAATACGAGTGCCTCGTCGTCAGCCATTCCTTCAGGAAGGTCAACGGGCTGAAGAATAACGTAGAAGCTTCCTTGGTGTGCAATTCCTGCAATCTCAACGAAATCAATAGCCTCACCCTCGGGCGAATAGAGGGTTATGATATCGTCGTCTGCAAATTCGTCCTCTGCAATTTCAGGGGGAAATTTAGTATCACTCATTTTTAATCTCCTTGAGTTATTTGTTTTATTAATTATACCACGCGCCGAGATAAAAATCAAGGGCGATTTTAAAATTGAAAAAAGACGGGCAGAGATGATATATTTCGTTGTAAGCACGCAAGCCCGAATTTTGGAAATATTAATTTTAAGTATAACCCGATATTCTTATCAAAATACCGTGATATGACAAGCATTATTTGCATATACAGTGAATTGCCGTGCAAATATACAGGATATATCTAAAACATATCACCGCACGCTCGTAGATAAAATGCCGAGAAAAGATAAAAAAGAACGGGGAATTTTTATATACCCCGTTCTTATATTGGTAGGTAGCGTGCTTTGCCAAGCCTTGGTGCGGCTCGGAAAAATGCGCCTGATTTATGTTGTCTTTAAGATAGATTATCAGATAACTCTTACGCGGATAATGCCGTCAATCTTCTTGATTGCCTCAACAACCTCGGCAGGAACCTTAACGCTCATTTCAAGAATGGTGTATGCGAATGCGCCCTTTGAGCCCGAGGACATGTTCTCAATGTTGATGCCAACGCTTGAGATAAAGGTGGTGATGCGCGAGAGAACGTTTGCGATATTCTTGTGGCAAACGCAAATTCTTTCAGCACCGGTATGAGGGATAGCAACCGTGGGGAAGTTAACCGAGTTCTTGATGTTACCGCAGGTGATGTAATCGACGAGCTCTTGTGCCGCCATAACTGCACAGTTGTCCTCGCTTTCCTCGGTGGAAGCACCAAGGTGAGGAATGTTTACGATACCGGGAACATCGAGCGTTTCCTCGGTGGGGAAGTCGGTTACATAGGATGCAACCTTACCCGAAGCAAGTGCTTCCTTAAGGTCGTCAGAGTTAACAAGGTCTGCTCTTGCAAGGTTGATGATGCGAACACCGTCACGCATCTTTGCGATAGTGTCGCGGTTGATCATACCCTTGGTATCCTTGGTAGAGGGAACGTGAAGGGTTATGTAATCGCTCTTTTCGTAAATTTCATCGTAGCTGTCAACCTTCTCAACGGCACGCGATAAGCTCCACGCCGCGTTAACGGTGATGTAGGGGTCGCATCCGACAACCTTCATACCGAGCGAGCGCGCGCAGTTTGCAACGAGACCGCCGATAGCGCCAAGACCGATAACACCGAGAGTCTTGCCGAGGATTTCTCTTCCTGCGAACTTGCTCTTGCCCTTCTCAACAGCCTTTGCAACACCGCCTTCAGTGCCGCGAAGCGTTTTAGCCCACTCAATACCGCCGACAATGTCACGCGATGCGAGGACGAGAGCCGCAACTGCAAGCTCTTTAACACCGTTTGCGTTTGCACCGGGTGTGTTGAATACTACGATACCCTCTTCAGCGCACTTTTCAATCGGAATGTTGTTAACACCGGCGCCGGCTCTTGCAATAGCAACGAGCTCGGGGTTGAATTCCATATCAAGCATATTTGCCGAGCGAACCATTATCGCGTCGGGTGCGGTTACATCCTCTGCAACCTCGAATATGCTCTTGTCAAAAACGTCAGTGCCAACCTTGGCAATTTTATTTAAAAGCTGAACCTTCATAAAAATATCCTTCTTTATAGTAATATAGCAACCGATTGTTCCGTCAGCATCAGAGCTTGGGGTTTTCCTGTGCAAACTTCTTCATAAATGCAACGAGCTTTGCAACACCCTCTTCAGGCATAGCGTTGTAGATGGACGCTCTCATACCGCCGACCGATCTGTGACCCTTAAGGTTCTTAAGACCTGCCTTGGATGCCTCGGATGCGAACTTCTTGTCAAGCTCTGCATCGCCCGTAACGAATACAACGTTCATCATCGAGCGGCACTTTTTGTCAACGGGCGCGGTGTAGTAATCCTGAGAGTCAAGGTAATCGTAAAGGATGCTTGCCTTTCTCTCGTTGCGTCTCTTCATTTCCTCAAGACCGCCGATGGAAAGAATCCAGTCGAATACGAGCTTCGCCATATAGATGCACCAGCAGGGCGGAGTGTTGTACATAGAATCGTTCTCAACCATATTCTTATAGTCGAGCATAGCAGGGGTGTCAGGTCTTGCGTGACCAACAAGGTCCTCGCGGATGATAACGATGGTAAGACCTGCGGGCGCTACGTTCTTCTGTGCGCCTGCGTAGAGCATACCGAACTTGCTTACGTCGATAGGCTCGGAAATGATGCACGACGAAATGTCTGCAACGAGCGGAATGTTACCGGTGTCGGGAATGTAGTGGTACTTCGTTCCGTAAATGGTGTTGTTGAAGCAGATGTGTACGTAGTCTGCGTCGGGACGGAAATCCGATCTCGTGGTCTCAGGAATGGTAGAGAAGGTGGGGGTAGCGCCTGCGCTTGATGCAGCGATTGCGATATCACCGTACTTCTTTGCCTCGGATGCAGCCTTCTTTGAGAACTGACCTGAAACTATGTAATCAGCACACTTGTGCTCAGAGAGAAGATTTAAGGGAACTGCTGCGAACTGCGTGGATGCGCCGCCCTGAAGGAAAAGCACCTTGTAGTTCTGAGGGATATCCATAACCTTGCGAAGCGACTCTTCTGCAGAGTGAAGGATTTCCTCAAAATCGTACGATCTGTGAGACATTTCCATAACGGACATGCCACTCTCGCCGTAGCAGATAAGATCGCGCTGTGCCTGCTCGAGAACCTCAAGAGGAAGCATAGAAGGACCTGCAGAGAAATTGTAAACTCTTTCCATATTGTCTTGACCTATTACCTTTTGGTAATCCTTTCAGAATGTTGTTTTTTAAAAATATAAAAATATTATATACCTATGTTAATTATTTGTCAATACAAATCTTTTAAAAACTTTTTTGTTTTAGGCGAGCTCTCGTAAAAAACTGTCCGCAACAGCATCCGCTACGGCGGAACCTATCTTTTTCGGCTTGGTTTTATCAGACGCTGATATTGAAATGGGCGAGATTTCAGTTCCTGTGCCCGAAGCTGTCAAAAGCAATCCCGAAAATTAAGGTAGACCTTGCCATAAAGCCCACCGCGCACTTATGAGCACCTTCGACGTCTACCCACCGAGTACAGAGCTCGCAAGAGCAAAGAACAAGACGTGATTTTACGCCTCGGCTTGCCCTCGGATGGGAAAAGATAAAAATATTTTTGAATTTTATCACAAAATATAAAAAAAGGCTTGACTTTTCCATTTGCCTATGCTATAATGCTAAAGCGAGTTTTGAGAAAAGCTCATTTGGCGGATTAGCTCAGTTGGCTAGAGCGTCCGGTTCATACCCGGCAGGTCGTTGGTTCAAATCCGACATCCGCTACCATAGCGTCGAAGCCCACTTCGGCTTCGGCGTTATCTTGTTAAAAAACGGCCCGTTGGTCAAGCGGTTAAGACACGGCCCTTTCACGGCTGTAACATGGGTTCGATTCCCGTACGGGTCACCAAAAAAATAACGGCTTCTATGGAAGCCGTTATTTTTTATCCAAGACCGAAGGGCTTGGCATGGAATCAATTCGCGATGCGAATTGCATGGCATCGCGGCTCGTCCGCGCATGGCATCAGTCCGCAGACTGTATCTCTCGTACCCCTTCGGTCTTGATTCCATACAATGCTATGCATTGATTCCATACCGTCTTACGACGGATTCCATACATTCTTGCAGAATGATTCCATACCGCCTTTGGCGGATTCCATACATTCTTGCAGAATGATTCCATAC
>JAZKYE010000054.1:0-28867 GCA_045611965.1 Eubacteriales bacterium | reverse complement strand
GCCACACGTGCGAACTCATCGGAAGGAAGATCGATCATGGTCTCTGCGGTTTCGGTGTTGTAAACAGATACGCGCCCTGCATTGCGGTCAACACGAAATTCAAGAACACCGATATTTTCGGTTCTGACAATGTTGATGATGTTATAGAACACATCGTCCATTTTATTCAAATCGGCATCTGCCGCATAGAGCTTGCCGACTTCAAGCAAACGGAGAAATACGTAGATTTCGCTCCATTCGCCTTTGTTTCCCGAAAGTTTAGGCATTATCAAGTACCTCCTTGATTTTTTCTGCAATGGCTGCGATTACGTTTACGGTAACGCTGTTGCCGAACTGCTTATAAAGATGTGTATCTGCGAGAGGGAGAACAAAGTCATCCGGGAAGCCCTGCAGACGAGCCCATTCGCGGGGAGTCATCTTACGGATGCCTTCTTTATTGATTTTACCCTTGATATGCGTTGTAGGCGTAAGGTTCTTCTGACGCTTGTCTACAACGAGGTTTCTCTCTCTGCCCATGCCACCGCATACGATAGCACCTGCAACATCGCTCCAATCACGAATTTCGTAACCAAATCCGTTACCTTTAGACTCATGGCGAGCTTTATGTTGTCTTAATGTTTCTAGGTAAACTTCACTAAGATAGTACTTAGCAGGAACGGGATTTTCTTCTCTAATATCCCACAAGCGCTTAGTATCGTCTGTCATCTCCGGGAACACGAACTTTTCCGGTGCTATATCATTTCTGAATGCTACCACGTATATTCTTTCTCTATTTTGAGGGACTCCGAAGTTTTTGCTATTTAAGACTTTGTGGAACACTTTATATCCGAGATCTTCGAATGTTTTGCATATTATTTTGAATGTTCTTCCCTTGTCGTGAATCACGAGGCCCTTGACATTCTCACAGAATATTACTTTAGGTTTATGAAATTCGCAGATTCTTGCAACATCCATGAACAAGGTTCCTCTGCACATGCCCTTATAATTGTCATCGAAGCCCATTCGATGACCTGCAAGGCTGAATGCTTGGCACGGGAATCCTGCGAGACAGATATCGAACTCCGGAACATCTTTCTCATCTATTTGAGTTATATCTCCTGCAATCTCAAAATCATCTTTAAAGTTTGCTCTATATGTTTTTTGTGCACTCTTGTCCCATTCACAGACGAACACTGTATCAATATCATCACCAAATGCCTTATCGAATCCTAACCTAATGCCGCCGATACCGGCAAATAAGTCTATCGATCTAATTTTACTCATTTTGAATATACCGCCTTTTCGATTATGTCTGCGCAACGCGCTGTATTCTTTTTTATTTCATTTCCCCAAAATCGGATTACCGTCCATCCTTCAGCTTCAAGCTTCGCTGTTACTTCCGCATCTCGCTCCATATTCCTTTTGATCTTGGGTATCCAGAATTCTTGGTGTGACTTAAAATCTTTCTTCCGTTCTTCCCAATTGTGTCCATGCCAGAATTCACTATCACAGAAAACTGCAATCTTCTTTCCTACAAATGCAATGTCGGGTTTGCCATATATGCGATTTACGTTCTTTCTGTAACGCAATCAGCGACTCCACAATTCATTCCGCAACAAAACTTCAATCTTTGAATCTTTATTTTTTACTTGTTGCATATTGAAGCTTATTTGTTCTTTAGTTTTCTGCATTGTTAGGTACTATTTCCACAATATCATCCATGGTACATCCAAGTGCTGTGCATATCTTAACAAGCACTTCACTGCTCACAACCGCGCCATCTTTTTTCATTTTTGCAAGTGTAGCCGGACTTATCCCTGCTTTCGCGGCTAACTCTTTGCTTTTCATCTCGCGATCAATTAGCATTTTAAATAGTTTCTTATAGCTTGCAGCCATTTTCCACCTCATAAAAATATTTTATTTTTATACACTTTGTATTTTACCATTTTTTCTGACACAAAGCAAGTAGTTTCCTAAAATAAATTACAAGAACTTTTATTTTATTATATTACCGCCAATGGTTTTATTATTGTTTATGTCGCCTCTGATTCATCGTATTAACAATTGCTAATATTCCATTCAATTGACTATACACGTTAGATCTTACATGCCGAGCCAGAAATTCGCGTTGTATATCAAAGTCGTGTATAATCTTGACTTAAACGAAAAGTTATGATATAATTATCTTACATCATTTATGAATTATTGCGGATATTCGTCCGCACACGAAAGCCGCAAAGTAGGATGCTTTGCGGCTTTTTATATATAAAAGGATTTTCACATTAAGGTATAATTTGATATCGAGGTTTTTATGTTAAAATTATTTGGAAATATGGCTAATGATAAAGTTAACCGTTATAATGAAAGACTAACCACAGGAGCACTAATCGGTGTACTCCAAAGCCAATGGGACGATGTTGTTCCGATGACTGTTAATCATGACCGAACGAAACTTATTGGTTTTTCTAAGCTGTTTTCGGTCTTTATACGTGGCACTACAATTTTAACTAACCAATCCTTTATCCCAGAAAACAAGGATGAGGAAAAATACTTAGAGGCTACATACGGAAAGCGAGTTGTCGATGGTTTATTTTCTTCTCACAAGGAACCGTATAATAAATTGCTATCAATGTTGAGCGACAAGTTGTCATCTCCAAAAATGTATGTGACTGATAGTGTTGCAGTTATTGACAAAGGAATAGTATCCAGATGTATCCCGTCTCTATGGTCTAAAAGAGATGATGATGGGCTAATTCCACTAAACACGCTCGAAGCAGTATCTCCTGGAATATACAAATGTGGAGAATATCTTTTATATGCTCACCCATACTTTAGGCGATCTTTATCACGATTGAATTCTCTCAACATCCCATTTTTAATACGGTTGCAATCAAATGCCGATAATGCAAAAATTGCGCTCGACCCCGATATGATCGGTTTGCCCGGAACGCAAACAGAGTGGCGAGAATATGCGTACTGGTGGGGACCAAAATTCAACGATGATCTAAGTTCTATTCCTTTAGGTCTTACACGCCATGAAAACACACATTATAATGCATTAACTTCCCCAATAATTAGAACAGAATGTGGTTGGTATATTCAAAACGGCATTCGCACCTTCGAGTGTGAAGAAATTACCGATGTAAAAAACATTTTCAACGCCAGTGATCTGTATGGGTGTCGTTATGTTCACAGCATGCAACAAACCGACAATGATGCGCCTCATCATCTTGATGGTGCAATTCGTGCTTATACTGATGAAAAAATGCTCATCCGTATGGAAGTTAGTATGGACAAAGCAGAGAGGAATACCACATACACAAAATTGTGGCGAATTGATGGTGTTATTGAAACTCATATGTGGAAAGAATTAATAACACATTATTATCGTGACAATCCATTAGTTGGCGAATATTTTGGAGAAGAAAAATACAGTCACCAAGCACCTCAAAAAACAGCTAGTAGCAATTCTGAACATACACCAATTACTATTCGAGATTTTATTCCAATAGAAATCAAACCTGGTGATGGACCATATTTGCAAATATCAATTAACGAAAAAGAGGAACTGCCAAACAATGCAGATGTTTGGGTTAAACCTCTTTCTTATGCGATAGAAAAGCATAATATTTCTGCTGTCGAGAGTGAAACCATAACACTCGTAAAGCTTTTAAGAAGGAAGAAAGAAACAGTAGTTTTCGACAATATAGGGATTCTATGTTTTAATGATACAATTAATAATTTCCCATCATTAATATGCCGTGAACCAAGCAAAGGAAAGATAGTCTTAGAAAGCATATTAGATTTGTGCAAGGAGTGGGCGAAAGAACATCATAATAGAATCGTTTCCTTTACAATAAGAGTGAACTATGAATTATATTCGATCTCTTTTTCCGTCATGGGGCAAGCAAACGATATCGTTATGTTTTTCAACAAAGAAATTATGGAGCTATTCCCAAAAAGAGCCGACGAACTCGTTGCTTGGTGCGAGAAAGTTAGAGAAAAGAGCGAACCTTTTTCTATGGAATTCAACTCAACTAAAATTCAGAGTTTGCTTAATACAAACGGTGTATTGCATTATAACCGAAAATATGTTCCTGCCAAATACATAAAAAATCTTGATTGTGATTCCAATGATGCATATGTAGATCTGCTACTTCCAAACGAAATTGCCGCTTGGATAACAGAGAACGATACAGTCGCTGCTACTATCGTCAGTTTGTTAAAAGGAACCACATGTAACAACTGTGGCGGTGACTATGAAAAATGCAATTGCATAAAATTTATTGACAACAAAGTTTCTGAAACACCATCTATAAAAACTTTAGGTTTATTTTGGACGGATAAAATGGGATAGCTTTTCTTTGTTTAAGGCAGTATGAATTTTTGCCATGAGCGAGATTGTTGCGATGTTGCACCATCTAATGAAAATGCCGTTAGCGTCAAAAATATTAGATGAAGGTGCGTTGAGTGATTATTCGTTTTTCTTTGTTTAGAGCTGCGTATTTTTTAGCCAACGTGGAGTGAAAAACAGTCAAATTAAATCTCAAAATGACTTGATTAATTTCCGAAACAGAGTTACAATACGGCAAATAAAAGAAAAAGCCCCGAACCTCACGGTTCGGGGATGTAAGTTCCGTTCACGGCATTTAAACATTTCGTCACCTGTCTTAAACTAACATTTACATACAGGCTGCATGTCGTGATGCACTTTCGTGTCACGTGCCCTATCTTGACTAATTTTGGCTCAGGCGTTACGGTGTCAAACTTACAAACGCACCTACCTGTGTTAAACTTTAAGGGTAAGCCCTCGACCAATAGCGTTAAGAAGCACAGTCACGCTTCATACAAGAGTGTTAGTATTTTGCCGCATTCTCTCTTTGGAGTAGGTCGACGACGCATATAGCGTGAATGTATTATATCATGTTCTTAGTTTTTTGTCAATCCCACGCGAGCAAAAAACAAGAGGCTACCAGCAAAGTAGCCTCTTCTTCAGATGCATAAGCATCCTGGGCAGAAATGCACATATGTGCGCCTGTCGATATTATTATATGTTATTTTCCCGAAAAAGTCAATAGGGATTTTACGCGTTACTTTTTCTTGATTCTGACCACATTTGACCACATGTTTTGACCATTTTGCGAAACGGAATATACGGAATATACGGAAATAATGCGATTATTTGTACAGTTTGGTTTACAAAATCGGACTATACGGACTAAAAAAGACGCAAAAAACGTGCACGGGTCGGTTGGGGTGGTAGAGGCCGCAAGTTCAAGTCTTGTCGCTCAGACCAAATAAATCCTTGAAAACATTAAGTTTTCAAGGATTTATTTTTTGTTTGTTACGCGGTTTTTTAGAGGGGTGTTACGCAATTTGCTACGCAGATTTGTGTAATGCCCTATTTTTTATTCACTTTTATATTGTTTACTTTTTCTATCCCTGCGAGACTAAATAAACGGCTAATAACAGACTATAGTTTAAGTGTATAATAATTTCCGTCATAAGTCAACGTTATTTTTGAGTCTGTCGCCGGCTCTATATGTTAAAATTGTAAATGGAAAAACTCCATAAAACCCTATATATTTATAGAAATTCGTGCGGAATTTGGTTTGGGGGTATTGACATTCCTTTGAGTGGGGTGTATACTATTTTCTGAACACAAGATGCTTGTGAAAAGGCTTTCAAAGGAGAGGCAAAAGAATGAAAATCACGGTAAACACCAACAAAAAGTGCGGAAAATTCAACGATCCGACCTGCTGGCAGAACAGTACGCTTCGTTACGCTCCACCGGCGGATTTTCCGGCGTTTTTAAAGAGTCGCGTCGGTGCGGCAAAGATAATGAGAGTTTGGATAACTCTTGATGAGTTTTACGATTTGAAGACGAAGGAGTTTTTCCCCGATTACGATATAGGCGTTGCGCGTTGCCCCGTTGAAGAGAGACATTATCCTTACGATTGGAAAAGCGTAAGACCAGCTCCGTCAGGCACTCGCTTCCGTGCGTTCATCAAATCGCATTCCGATGCGGCTGAGCAGCTTTTGCTTAACGTGCGTAGATTCGAGCGCGAGGTCAGCGACGGCGTTATGAGCTACGAGGAGTACGAGCAGGTTTTCGAAAAAGCGGTTGAATATTGCAAGGAGCTTGCACCGAATATCGCATATATAGAGTGCTGTAACGAAACCGACATAGAGGCATTCGGTAATCTTACGCCCGAGGAATACGTTCCTATCTATCTTTGCGCCTACCGCGCGGTGAAGAGGCTGAATGAAAAGCACAACTATCCGCTTCCTCTCAAAATAGGCGGATACGCGGCGGCTCACCCGATAAACCACTTCAAATGCGTCGAGGGCACGATGACCCTTCTTGCTCAAAGCGAGATAGGCGATGCTCCGATGGACTTCTATTCATACCATCACTACGAGATTCCGGCGTGTGCACATATGATTGACGAGGGAATGATAGAAGAGAGCTATCTCAGCCCTGTTGGAAAGCTCCGCTATCTCGTCGCTTCCCACCGCAATCTGATAAAAAGACTCGGTCTGCCCGAGCGTCCTATATTCCTCAACGAGGTAGGCACGGCGCGCGCAACCGGAGTGAAGGTCGACTCTCTTATGAATGCATCCGGTCTTATAAGCTTCCTTCTCGCTTACGAAAGCGAAGGCCTTGAGGGCGTGCTTATGTCGCCGTGGTGCACCTTCCACAACCCGAACCTTCAGATATCCTACACGCAGTACATTCTTGCAGAGGACGGGAATTATAAGGCAACTCCTAACGGACTCGCAGTCGAGATGCTGCATAATATAGCAGGGCATGACAGACTTGAATACTCGATAGGCAAGTGCAAGTGCGAGGACGTCGAGTTTTGCGGCGTGGCAGTAACGAATGACGAAGAGATAACCGTGATAGCAACGAACACAAGCTCCGGCACAGAGGCGTGCGAGCTTGAGCTCTTGGGCCTTGAGGACGGAAGCTATACGGTTGAGAAATACCTTATCACCAGAGCTAAGAACAATGCGGTTACGGGAAGGGGCACGGGCTCGCTTTCAATAACCGAAAGCGCGGAAATCGTTTCCGACGAGGGTCGTGTATATCTTTGCGACACCCTTGAGCCGCACAATATCATTGAATACAAAATAAAGCTTCGATAAAATTCGAGGTTTTGAATGGGGCTGTCCCAAATGCGAAAATTAGAGCGTTTGAGACAGCGCCTTTCTTTTTTACCTTGCTAAATCTCGCGTTTTCGAGATACAACAAACGGGCTTGCTCTGCTTTGTGTTGTGGGTTGAACAAGCCAATTTTTCACTTTTGAACGATTGGAAACGTTTTAAGTTGTTTTGCGTGTTATTTAATGCATATAAGCATTCAAACAATTGTAATCAATTAAACTTTTCAATGAAGGAATTTCCCTTAAATTAAAAGGTATGAGCCCAGTTAAATACCAAATTCACTCGCAAATGGCTTAATATTTAATTTTGTCTAAACTTTAGATTCACTTCAGGTGGCTGTCTGACTTTTTATTAAGCGCTTTCGCTTTCCTTGTTCTTTCTTTCCCTTAGTATTGAGATATTTTCAAGCACCTTTTTCTTGTCAAGAGAATATACGAATGTGAGCACTAAGGCTACTATTATATAAAGAATGGCCGGCACTATAGTTGCGATGTTATAGATGCCGCGGTTTACCGCCTCGCTCTGATTTGCCGCGCCCTCTACGTAGCCGATGAGCGCGAGCGACCAAGCGCCCATTGCCGAGGCGATAGCCTGACCTATCTTTCTTGAAAACGAGCAGACCGCATAAATTGTGCCGTCCTCGCGGATGCCCGTTCTTACCTCGTGGTCGTCGATAATGTCGCTGACGAATGCCCATATGATAAGATTAAACAAGCCGAAGCCGAGAGAGCCGATTATGCTGAGGACAACGTAGAGCCACATATTGCCCGTGCGAAGGAAGAACAGAAGCCCGTAGGAAATCGAGCCGATAAGCGCCGCTACGATGCCGAGCTCTCTCTTGCCGAATTTTCTTGAAAGCGGTACTGCCGCGGGGGCGAGCGCAAGAGCAGGAATAAAGCCTGCGGCATTGATTACGGTAAGTCCCATAGCATCGTTAAAATAATCCTTGAAGATATAGTTATTTATAGTCTGACTCAGCATCTGCGCGCCAAGGAAGGAAACATACACAATAACGATGCCAACAAGCGCGCGGCTGGTGAACAACGACCTTACGGTTTCAGTAAATTTCACGCGCTCTCTTTTAGCCGTGTCAACGCAAACGCGCTCAGTGCACATATAGTAGCAGAGCAGGTAGCAGCCTATCGAGGCGATAGCTAAAACAAGAGCGACTGGCGTAAAGGCAGGCGCGTTAACCACCTCGCTTCCGTCCTCTGCCCTGATATAAAGAAGCATAGGAAGTATAACGCCAACGATAAGCTGTGGTATAAGCGAGCCAACACCGCGAAGGGTTGAAAGCGCCGCGCGGTCATCTGCCTCATCACTCATTACCGATGCCATCGAGCCGTAGGGGATATTGATTGCGGTATAGCAAACGCTTCCCCAAAGAAGATAGGTGATGAACATATAAGCGACGCGCACAGCAAGCGGCGCTGATGCGACAGAGCTTTGATACATAAGAAAGCTCGCAATAGCTACGGGGCCGCACATACGGATGAGCCAAGGCTTGAACTTGCCGCCCTTGCCTGCTCTGACCTTGTCCGCAATTCTGCCCATGGCAGTATCGGTGAATGCGTCAACGATACGCGAAATGAGGAACATCGCGCCGACGAGCGCCGCATTGATTTTAAGCACGTCGGTATAAAAAACGGTAAGGAACATGCTTGCCATAACGAAGGTAAGGTCATTCGCTATATTTCCAAACATATATCCTACCTTATCCCTTGTACCAAAGGGACGAGCTGATAGCCTACTTTTCATAATATTGCCTCCAAAAGCATTTACCTATATTATGCACATACCGTTTAGGTTGTATGAGTATGTATGCAAATACTTTTTGCTTAGCAAGCTCAAATATTATACATTATGTTAGGTTTTATTGTCATAAATACAAATTTTTAACAGTAGCATAAGAAAGCAAAAAACCGCCGAGGCGGTTTTTCTCTCGGCGGTTTTGCGTAAGTGTCATAAGGCAGGTGGGTAATGCTTTTTTATGTTTATCTTTTGCGGATGGTGTGTGTACTTGCTATTATCTTGCTTTATACCATAAAAGAAACTGCTTAATATAGTCCTCGCTTGGGGTGATAACCTCAATATCTATCGCAGGGTTTTGACGCGCAAGGTCGTCAAGCGCCGCCTTTAAATTGCACTTTGACATCATATAATCTTTGATAATATATTCGTCGGTCATACCAAGCTCGTAAAGCAGAGCCGCGCTGACTACCCCCGTTCTATCCTTGCCTGCGGTGCAGAAGTAAAGCACCCCGGTATCGCAGGACAGAAGAAAATCAATCAGCTTCACAAACCGCGCATCGACCATACCGATATACGAGCGAGGTACGGCACTCGGACTTTCGGGTATTTTATCACCACCCGAAATGGGATGCGTAAGGTAGGCAAAGCGCGCGTCATCTGCAAGAGGACACGGGCGGGATGCCCTTTCGCTAACGGTTCTCAAATCAATGACGGTGGTAATGCGGTTTGCTATCAGCCACTCTTTTTCCTCATCGGTTATTTTGCACGGCGCGTCAGAGCGAATATATTTTAAGCTACTATCAAGAATAGGTCGCGTATTTCGGGTGGACTTAAGACAGCTCACGCACTTGCCCTCGCTTTACTTAGCATTTTTCCTTAGTAAAATTATAGCACGTTATCGTTCTTTGGTCAAGCTCGTTTTTTCGCCTCGCACGCCCCTTGCCTAATGGCAAAATTGCAGTATTCTCATATACTGAAATTGGCGCACGGAAATTCAGCGCACAAAGACAAGGAGATTAAAATGGCAACCTTTTATAATCAGGCAACGCTCACCTATGGCGCAAACACGGTAAACTCTAACACGACTGAGGCAGAGCTTCTCTCGGGGCTTAATATTACCAAAACGGCAATAACGGCGGGCTACGTGGCAGGCGGAAACATCGTATATGCCGTCACTATCAGCAATATGGGTGGCTCGTCATACCCTGCACTCACCGTAAACGACAACCTCGGCGCGTACACGCTTCCCTCGGGTGGCACCGCTGTTCCGCTGGACTATGTTGACGGGTCAATTCTTTACTATCTTAACGGTGTATTACAGCCTGCACCGACAGTAAACGCAAACGGAAATCTCACGATAAGCGGAATTAATCTTCCGCAGGGAAGCACGGCAACCTTTATTTACGAGGTGACTGCTAACGAATTCGCACCGATTTCCGATGGCTCGACCATCGTTAACACCGCATCTGTAAACGGTGGCGCGTGCGATGACGAGATAAGCGCGTCGGCAACCGTTACTGTAATCACAAGCCCAAGGCTTACGATAGCAAAGGCAGTATCCCCTGCGGTGATTACCGACAACGGTCAGCTCACCTACACGCTTATCATACAAAATCTCGGCAACACACCCATCGTAGCAACCGACGGGGTTATTGTACGCGACCTCTTCAACCCCATACTGTCCGATATAACGGTTACCCTTAACGGCGAAGAGCTTGCAGAGGGTATAGGCTACACCTACGGTGAGCAGAGCGGTGCATTTGCCACCACAAACGGCACAGTAACCGTACCTGCCGCGACCTATACTCAAAACCCCATAACTGGCGCGATAACCACCACACCCGGTGTTAGCATTATAACTGTCACGGGAACGATTTAAGGTCTGGAATAAAATAACGCAAAAGGCGAAGAAATCCTGTGGATTTCTTCGCTTTATCATCTTATTTGCATTTTTTCTATGTTTAAGAAATACTTAGTTCTATTTCGGTCTTTTTCGGCTATCATTCCGTCGATATGCCTCACTCTGTTCGGCTCGATATATTCTCGCTATGCTCGAATTCGATATAACCGCTCACGCGGTTTCGATATGATATTCGCCCATTTTCTCGTGCGTAGCACATATCGAATTACTGATGGAATATAGTTGCCATCAGCAATTATATCGAGCACGAAGTGCATATCGATCGCCGTCAGGCGAATATCGACGCTTTGCGGCAACGCAAAGCTGATGTGGCAGCCCCCATACTTTTAGGATATATCGGTTACCTTGTATCCGTTATCGGTGATTACCTTGATAAGCTTATCGTTAGTAAGCGATGCGTCTGCGATAACGGTTGCTGTGCCGTCCTTGTGGCTGACGAGTGCCTCGGTAACACCGTCAAGGCTTGATAGCACCTCTCTTACTCTTGCCTCACAATGGGGGCACATCATACCCTCGATTTTAATTACTCTTTTCATATTCGTTTCCTCTCTTTTTTCTTTCGTTGTTTTAGCCGCTGCGGTGGGGGCGAAAAGGTTAAGCCGCAGGGCGTTTGACACCACGCAAAGGCTCGACATACTCATAGCCGCCGCGCCGAGCATTGGGCTTATACTGACGCCTGCCCACACAAACGCGCCTGCCGCTATGGGAATACATATAACGTTATAAATAAATGCGAAGAACAGATTTTGCCTTATCGTCCTTAGTGTTCTGCGTCCAAGTCGGAAAAGCGACACAGCATCCGAAAGACGGCTGTTCACGATAACGGCATCGGCAGAGTCGATTGCGATATCCGACCCTGCACCGATTGCAACACCGAGGTCAGCGCGCGCAAGCGAGGGCGCGTCGTTTATGCCGTCGCCTACCATAGCAACCGTGCCTGAGCGTTGAAGCTCTCGTATTGTAGCTTCCTTTCCGTCAGGCTTCACGTCGGATATTATTTCATCTATTCCGACCTCTTTGCCGATAGCCTCTGCGGTTGCGCGCGCATCCCCCGTAAGCATAACGACACGCATACCCATATTCACAAGAGATGTAACGGCACTTCTGCTGTCCTCTTTAATCTCGTCCAAAACGGCAATAATGCCGAGCACCTCAGCCTCCCTTGCAAAGAACACCTGCGTCTTACCCTCGGATGCGAGCGCCCTTGCCCTCTCGGAAAGGTCATCCGGGATTTTAGCAAATCGGCTTATAAAATCAAAGCTTCCGCCATATATTCTGCATCCGTCAAGCGTTGCACAAACCCCACCGCCTGCAAAGGCTTCAAAATTCTCGGCTTGCATCAGGGGAATATTATCCGCCCTCGCGCGTCTTATCACCGCGCCTGCTATCGGGTGCTCGCTTCTGATTTCAAGGGCGTATGCAACAGAAAGAAGCGACTCATCACCGATGATATCGGTTACCTCGGGCGCGCCCTTGGTTAGCGTTCCCGTTTTGTCAAGCACAACGGTGTCAACCCTGCCTGCCGCTTCAAGAGAAGCCGCGGTTTTGTAAAGAATTCCGCACCGAGCGCCCTTTCCGCTACCGACCATTATTGCAACGGGCGTTGCAAGTCCGAGCGCGCAGGGACAGCTTATAACGAGCACCGCCACCGCGTGGGTGAGTGCCTGCCCGACACCTGCGCCGACAAGAAGCCACACCGCAAGCACAAGGGCTGATATTGCCATAACCGTCGGCACGAATATACCTGCGACCCTATCTGCGACCTTTGCGATAGGCGCTTTTGTTGCCGATGCGTCGGTGACCATTTTAATAATCTGAAAGAGTGTGGTGTCCTCGCCTACGCGAGATGCCTTGCACTTAATAAACCCCGAGGTATTTACGCACGCACCGCTGACCTCATCACCCACCGTCACCTCGCGAGGTATGCTCTCACCTGTAAGCACAGATTCATCAACCGCACAATGTCCGTCTATTATAATGCCGTCGGTTGGAATACTCTGACCCTGGCGCACTACGAATACATCCCCGACGCGCACCTCACAGGCAGGTATCAGCACCTCATCACCGTCGCGGACGACGCATGCCGTCTTGGGCGCTAAGTCCATAAGCCCTCTTATAGCATCCGTGGTTTTACCCTTTGTGCGTGCTTCAAGAAGCTTTCCTAAGGTAATGAGAGTGAGTATCATCGCGCAGGATTCAAAATAGAGGTCGTGAAGATATGCACTCGGTGTATCGGATAGCATAAGCATAATCAAAACATACACGCTATACCCAAACGACGAAAGACTACCGAGGGATACGAGCGTATCCATATTGGGTGCGCGCCGAACAAGTCCCTTGATACCGCTTATGAAAAATCCGTTGTTTATAAGCATTACTGCAAGCGACAGCAGAAGCTGTATAATTCCAATGAGGCTTGGGTGCTTTTCAAGAAACCTCGGCAGAGGAAAGCCCCACATATTATGCCCCATGGAAAGATACATAAGAGGCAGAAGAAGCACGAGGGATAGGATAAAGCGTCTTAGCAGAGCGCGCGATGCATAGCCCTGACTGTCTTGCGCGCTTTTTTCATCGCACTCGGCGCTTCCCTTTTTGTATATGCCGTAGCCTGCCGCCTTAACCGCAGAAATTATAGCATCCTCATCGGCACAGCCCTCATACGACATAGAATTCGTCAGCAGGCTGACCGAGCACTCGGTGACACCGTCAACTGCCGACACCGCCCTCTGCACGCGCGCCGAGCAGGCGGCACAGCTCATACCGGTTATAATGTACTGTGTCATAGCTTGAAGGACTCTCCCCCTTTCTTCCTGGTGTAAAGAACGAACCTATGAGAATAGTATATCATAAAATCCTTATATCTTCAAGGCTAATCGTATAATTATATTGTCTATTAGACGAAAGAAATGAACGCGAGAGGCATTACGCCCTCGCGTTCATTTTGTTTTACTTGTTTAGTAGCTTTTCAAGAAGCTCAGTCTGCTTGGCTATGTTCTCATACATTGCCATGACAGCCGCCTTTTCAGCCTCAGCCTCTGCCTTTGCCTTTGCGTCGGCTTCCTTTTTCTTTTCGTCCTCTGCCGCCTTCTTTGCCGCAGCCTCTGCAAGCTCCTTAGCGTCAATGCGCTTGCGAACACCGTTTATAATGCGTACGATTACGAAAAGCGTAAATGCAATAAGGAAGAAGTTTATAATCGCGTTGATAAATGCGCCCCAGTCTATGTATATCGAGTTTGCGAGGTCAATCTCGGCAGTTTCCACACCGTTTGCGTCAAGCACATACGCCGTCTTTAAGAAGGTGAAAACCTCTGAAAGCGAATCCTTGCCAAGCACGAGTGCCAGAAGGAAGTTAATAAACGGTTTGAGTATGTTGTTGCTCAACGCGTTGATGATTGCCGTAAACGCTCCACCGACGATAACACCGACTGCCATATCAAGCACGTTGCCACGCGTTATAAACTTTTTGAAATCTGCAAGGAAGCCATCCTTTTTCTTTTTAAGCTCCTTTTTGATTTCTTTCATTTTGTTTTGCTTTTCCTTTTCCTCGCCCTCGGCAATTTTCTTGCCGAGGACCTCCATATCCTGCTTTGACATATCTTTAATTCCCATTTAACTGATATTGTCGGACTACGGCTTTACGTAGTCGATGTGGTAAAGCACGTCAAGCTCCCAAAGCTCGCCCGCCGTTGAAATCTTAGAGCCGTCTGCAGATTTGAACGAGGCGTACCACTTGTTGTCGCCGACGGAATCCTTACGCACGGCAACGTACACCTTGTCGGTAGTACAGCTGCCGTTCAGTATCTCAAATCCCGTTTTTGCCGTGAAGCCGCTGTTTGTGGAATTAGTATATTCAACGTATCGGTTTTCGCTGTTTGCAAGTACCGAATACTGCGAGTCAACCGCCGTGTTTATCGTTTGCTTACCGAGGCTGTTTCCGTCCTTATCAAAGGTTTCAACCGTGTTGCATACGGGCGTGCCGTCCTTAGAGCGCATAAGCGTAAACATATTAAGGTAAGCCGCAGAGTAATTGAAGCCCGACATAAGCCACTTTATCGTGCGGTTGCACTTAATACCGCCCGTAGTAATTCGGTAAATCTGACCGTGCTCGAACACCGCATCGGACGGCGTGTTACAACGGTTTACGACGGTCAGCTGATTAAGCTCGACGGAAGAGCATACGACAACCTTTTTCGCATCACCCGGTGTGTACTCAACGCCGTCTGCGGTAAGCTTCAACGACTTAATATTTTCCTCACCGTGGAAGCCGCCGATGAAGTCAACCGCACCCACCTCCTGCACCGCAACGGCAACCTCACCGCCGTTAAGAAGCGAGAGAATTTTGGTGTAGGTGACGGTGTTATTCGTTTCGGAAACCGCGCTTACCTTAACCAAATCAGCCGCGAGTATGCGGAACATATTGTTGTTGTTTGCCGTATTGGCACTATCCATCACCAGAGTAGTGTTGTACTCGTGCTTGAACTGATAACGGATATAGTAGTCGCCGCTTGAGTCCGAGGTCCTGACGTACACGTAAAAGTCGTTATACTTACCGCCGTGTGCCGAGGTAGTTTTAGTCATTTCAAGAATAATAGCGTCCTTTTGGTGAAGCTCACCGTCAGCGGCTACCTTAGTAAGGTAAACCGAGCCGTCCGCATTCTTAACAGTAAATCCTATCATATGCTCACCAAGGCTCGTCAGCTTTGCGACGGAAATCGTATGCGAGCCCTTTTTATAATTTGCCGAGCTCACCTGCTTGCCGTCGAGGTAAACGGTAATATCAGCACTCGTAGCACCAATGCTGAAGGTGAGGTCTATATTGCCCTGACTGTAGGATACGAATTCATACTTCGTACCGTTTACCGCTTTGATGCGCCAGCCCTCGCAGCTTGTGCATATATCGCACTCGTAGCCTATGGTCGGGTTGTACTTTTTCTGATAGCTGTGAGAAAGATACTGGGTCTCCTCATAGTATCGCTTTCCGCACACGTCGCAATCGTAGTGCTTCCGCCCCTTTACGGTGCAGGTCGATGCGCTTTCGCTAACGGGCGCTTTATTTGACGTGTGAACGTGGGCAGGGATTTGCCCTGCGACGTAGTCAACGTTATAGAAAACGTCAAGCTCCCACCTCTCGCCCGCCTTTGAGACCTTTGAGCCATCTGTTGATTTGAACGAGGCGTACCATTTGTTGTCGCCTACGGCATCCCTACGCACGAGAACGTGAACGTTGTCAACCGCTACCGAGCCGTTAAGAATCGAAAATCCTACCTCTGCACTGTATCCGCTCGTTGCGCTTGAATATTTAAGCGTTCTTGCCAGGGGATTTTCAAGTATTTTATAGTTTTCCGCGACGGGTGAGGTAATGCTCTGCTTTCCTAACGACCTTCCGTTTTCGTCAAGCGTTTCAACCGTTTCGCAGATAGTATCGTACTTATCAATGCGCCTCGCGGTGAACATATTGAGGAATGCATCGGTATATTCATAACCCGATTTGAGCCACTCCATAGTTCTCTTACAATTGATACCGCCCGAGGTAATTGAATAATCCTGGTCGTGATTAAGCACGTTATCGCCCGGGGTGTTGCAGCGGTTCATAACGGTAAGCTGCTTGAAATTTAAATATGAGCATACTACCGTGCGGTTAAGAGCCTTTGGTGTGTACTTAACTCCGTCTGCTTCAAGCGACACGTTAACGATATGCTCCTCGCCGTGATAGCCGCCGATGAAGTCAACCGAGTTCTTTTCTCTGATGGCAACGGCAATCTCACCCGAGGTAAGCACCGAGTTGAGAACCGTGCAGCTAACGGCAGTGTCGCTGACCGAGTCAACCTTAACGAGGTGCGCCTCGAATATGCGGAACATATCTATATTGTTAGCCGTATCAACCTTATCAACGGCTGTTGTGCTGTAAAAATACCTGAAGCGGTAACGAATATAATAATTTCCCGAGGGGTCAGAGGTCTGCGTATAAACGTAAAAGTCGTTATACGAGCCGCCCTCTATCGTGTTCTTATTCGTAAGCTCAAGAATTACTCCGTCCTTGCGGTGAAGAGAGCCGTTTACGGATATATTAGTCAGATACACGTCGCCCGTAGCATTCTTGACCTCAACGCCGAAGGTGTGGCCACCGTACGGAAGAGAGCTTCCTGCCGATACGCTTGCAGCGCCCGCATTCACCTGAGTGGTGCCGACCTTGGCGCCATCCCTGTACGTGATAACCTCTGCACCCGCTCCGCCAACGTCAAGAGTTAGCGACAGGCTTCCCCGACAAAGCGCGGCAAATTCGATTTTCTGATTCGGACTGAGCTTCATGCGCCATACCGAGCAGACAGTACAGCTTTCGGTCTTGTAGCCGATAGTTGAATTATACTGCTCCTTGTAGGTGTGTGACGCAAGAGGCAGGGTTTCCGTAAAGCTTTTGCCGCAGATATCGCACAAATATTTTTTCGAGCCGTTAACACAGCAGCTTGACGGCGTTTGGGATATAGGTGCCTTCGTCGAGGTGTGCGTGTGGGGCGGAATAACCGTGCCGCCATTATCCGCGTCGTTATCCGTATCTGTGTCAGTATCCTCATCGGTATCTGCGTCGGTGTCGGTGTCCGTATCTGCGTCGGTGTCGGTGTCCGTATCGTCACCGTCATTCTTGAAGAGATTGCATCCGACGCAAAGCATACATAGAGAAAGTATCAATGCAAGAAGAGTTAGCACTCTTAAAATCTTCATAAAAAATCCTCCTTTTCTTTTATCCGGAAAGCACCTTTTATGCAAATGTAAGTTTACAGAACAGGTGCTTTGTCTTTCGTTTCGCTAAAATATCAATAAGTATTATGCCTTGTTTCTTGAAATAGCAATCTTAATGCCGTCAACGTCAATTACGGTGTCGGGCGATGCTATTTCAGCTACTGTGCTAAGGGTTTCAGAGGTGATATAGTCAACCCATCCGTCGGGCGCTGCACCCTCGGTGAAGCTGATGCAGATTTCGTCAACTATCTCACAGCCTATCTGCTTTCTCGCATCCTGAATGCTACGGATTATCTCACGGGCAACGCCCTCTGCCATAAGCTCGTCGGTTATGGTGAGGTCAAGAGATACGACTATCTCCTGCGCGCTGGCAACGGCAAGACCGTCCTTTGCATCGTAAAGCACGAGGATAATATCCTTATCGTACTTTTCCTCGCCACCGTCCTGAGTAAGCACAACGCAGTCGGACTCAATGCGGTAAGAGCCCGTCTTTATTGCCTTGATAATAAGTCCCTTCTTGTCGGGGTACTTGGTACCGATTGAGGCAAAGTTGGGGTTGTATCTTACGGTTGCGATATCGGATACGCTGTGCATAATCTCGATACGCTTTACGTTAAGCTCTTCAAGAATAACGCTCTCAAAGCGGCCGACCGTGTCAATTACGGCAGGGTTGCTCGATGCGATACGAAGAAGCGACAGAGGCTGTCTGTTCTTAACTCTGTTAGTGTTTCTGATGCTACGCGCAAGCTCGATTACGCTCTGTGCAGTATCAATATCTGCTATCAGCGCACGGTTCTCGCACTCGGCAGGAATGGTCGGCCAGAGTGAAAGATGAACCGAATCCTCGTCGGTGAGAATCTTGTATATTTCCTCGGAAATAATAGGCGCTACGGGTGCGAAGAGCTTTGTGATATTGACGAGAACATAGTAGAGCGTTTCATAAGCGCATCTCTTATCCTCGCTCATATCGCTAGCCCAGAAGCGTCGTCTTGAGTTTCTGATATACCAATTGGTAAGACCGTCCATAAGCGGAACGAGCTGCTTAACGTACTGGTCAACCTCGTATCTGTCCATGCTCTCTCTGATAGCGCGCTCGGTATCGTAGAGCTTTGCGAGAATCCACTTATCAAGCAGGTTGTCGCTCTTAGGAACAGAAACGGTATCAGGCTTGAAGCCGTCGATATTTGCGTAGGATATGAAGAACTTGCACGCGTTCCAATAGGGGGCTAAAAGCTCACGGTAGGAATCGTCAATGTCGGCATCCTTGAACTTAAGGTCGCCTATGAGCATTGCGTTCGACTGGAAGAGGTAAAGACGGAAGCTGTCGGTTCCCTTTTCCTTCATAATCTTCATAGGGTCGGTATAATTTGCGCTTGACTTGGAAAATTTCTTTCCGCTGTCGTCAAGAATAGTACCGTGTACTACGCAGTTCTTAAACGCAGGTCTGTCGAAGAGTGCCACCGCAAGGACGTGCAGGTAGTAGAACCAGCATCTTATCTGTCCTGTGTACTCAACGATAAAGTCGCAGGGGAAATGGTTTTCAAACCAATCCTTATTCTCAAAGGGATAGTGCTTCTGCGCGAAGGGCACTGAGCCCGACTCAAACCAGCAGTCAAGAACCTCGGAAACACGCGTCATCTTACCGCCGCACTTGCAGGGGAAGGTGACCTCGTCCATAAACTGTCTGTGAAGGTTGTCAAGGCGCACACCGCTCTTCTCGTAAATTTCCTCGATAGAGCCGAGCACCACCTTCTCGTCACAGCAGTCGCACTCCCAGATAGGAATAGGGGTTGACCAGTAGCGGTTTCTTGAAATATTCCAGTCTCTTGCGCCCTCAAGCCAGTTGCCGAAGCGTCCGTGCTTGATGGTTTCGGGAATCCAGTTGATTTCCTCGTTTGCCGCGATAAGCTTATCCTTTATCATACCGATGTTGAAGTAGTACGCGTCCATCGCCTTGTAGATAAGGGGCTCTTTACATCTCCAGCAATGAGGATAGTTATGCACGAGCGTGCCGTCATCAAGCGCAATACCCTTATCACGAAGGAATCTTATGATAGTGGGGTTCATCTTGATAACGTTATTTATTTCGTCGTTCTGAAGCGAATAGAAGTCCTCAATTTCCTTGGTGAATCTTCCCTTCGCGTCAACGGGGTCAACGAGAGGTACGTTATTTTTCTTGCAAGCCCAGTAGTCATCCTCACCGAATGCGGGTGCGGTGTGAACGATACCGACACCGTCCTCTGCGCCTACGTAGTCAGCCGAGATAACGCGGAACGCGCCCTTTTCCTTCTTATCAGCGAAGTAAGGAAGGATGGGCTCGTAGGTCATACCGACAAGCTCTGCGCCCTTGCACTCGTAAACGATATTCGGCTCCTTACCAAACACCTTGGGGAAGGACTTAAGAGTATTCTTGCAGGCAACGAGAAGTCTGTCACCTACGTCAACGAAGGAATAGGTAAGCTCCTCGCCGACAGCAAGGCACATATTCGAGGGAAGCGTCCAGGGGGTGGTAGTCCAAGCAAGCAGGCAAACCTCTTTACCCTCGCGCAAGGTGCCCGTTCTGAACTGAACAACTATCCATCTGTCCTGTCTTGGACGGGTGGAATCCGACTCTCTGGTATCCGAAATCGAAAGAGATGTTTCGCAGTGCATGCAGTAGGGCGTTACGCGATAGTCACGGTAGATGTAGCCCTTGTCGTAGCAGGTCTTGAACGCCCACATAACCGATTCCATAAACGAGGTGTTCATGGTCTTGTAAGCACCGTCGTAATCAACCCATCTTGCCATCTCTTCAACGTAGTCGCGCCACGACTCGTTGTTCTCCGAAACGATACCGTAGCACGCCTCGTTGAATTTATCAATGCCGACGTTTCTCTCTATTTCGTTTTTATTCTGTATTCCGAGAAGCTTCTCCGCCTTGTTCTCAATAGGAAGTCCGTGGCAATCCCAGCCCCATACTCTGGGCACCTTGTAGCCGCGCATCGTCCAGTAGCGTGCAAGCATATCCTTAATAAACGAAACGAGAACCGTTCCGTGGTGGGGCTTACCCGTAGGGAATGGCGGGCCGTCGTAGAATACGGTTTCCTTATCGGTGCGCTCTGAAACCGAGCGCTCGAAGATTTCGTTTTCCTTCCAGAATTTCAGCACGCCCTGCTGAATTTTAGGAAAGTCGGGATTTGAGGGAAGCTCCCTGTACTTTTTGCATGACCTACACATTTGTGATTATCCTCCAAAAAAATCGTGCGTAATTATTCTTATATAGTATTATATCATAATGCGCGCGTAAAGTCAATGAATTTATAAAAAGATTAGCTGCCGTTAGTGAAAATCTTATCCTGACGTAGCTTTCGCGCATATTGTCAAGGCAAATACAGCCAAATATCAGCGTCCGTCTGCCCCTGTCAAGGCAGTCACCGAGAAGCCTTGCCGTTAACGGTATCTCGGTGTAAACGCGTGTTAACTCGCATCATAATTTTATTAAATCATAATATAAGCAAAGGCGAGAAAAGACTATCAGCTTTCCTCGCCTTTGTAAGTAGTTGTTTACATAAATAGGTCAATTTCTATATTTAGCTTGCCCTTGCGTGATAGCCCTGATGGGCCAAGGTAAATAAATCTGCCGTGCCCTCGCACGCTCACCTTAGCACCTGCTGTAAGCGGTGTTTTTCCCTGCGACAGCTCACAGCCGTCTGAAAAGACGAGCCCTCTCGTAAAGAGCGTTTGCGATGCCTCTCTTGAAATAGAAAAGACCTTCGCCACGATGCCGTCGGCGCGCTCGCTCTGCGCCTGAACCTTTATCCTTTTCGTTGTATAAAGGCTGGTGGTGCTGATGCCTGCGGCCTCACTTACTCTTACGTCCGTGTGTCGCACCCTTGTCAGAGAATTTGATATAAAATCAGCCATATCGTCCTTGACGAACACGTATGCGCCGCTGTCGGTCACAATGATATCACCGAGAGTATCGCGCTCTATGCCGAGTGCTAAAATCGAGCCGAGATAATCGCGGTGAGTAAGCTTCTCTGCATATTTTGGCGAGCGGAAGGCTATTTCAAGGATAGCTATCGGAAAGTCCTGCTCATACGAAAGCTCGTCGGGCGCGCCGAATCTTGCCATCACCCTCTCGCATCCGTCAGCGCCACCGAAAAGCGTAACGGTAACGTCAGCGTAGGCGCGCTTTATTGAATTCAGCGCAGATATTTCCGCAAGTCCGAGAAAATCCGTAAAAAGATAGTAAGCCGCATCCCTGCTTCTTTTGAAAAGCTCTTCTAAACGCGCCCGCTGGAATTCTTCTCTTTCCATTAAGATTAAGCGCGGTCCACGGGATAGAGAATTTTAAGTTGATTAAGCTTGCTTGTGAGCGCATCTCTTCTGCGGTTCTCATCAAGCATTCCCTTAATTCCCTCGCATACCTCGGAAAAAGGCACCTTCGTTGCCTCGCTCTTGCTGTTGAGCTTGATTAAGTGATAGCCGAACTGTGTCTTAACGGGTGCATCGGTGATTTCGCCTGCCGTCATTGAGAATACAGCAGTATCAAACTCGGGAACCATCTGACCGCGAGTGAAGTCTCCGAGCGAGCCGCCGTTTTCCTTTGAGGGGCAGGACGAGTATTTAGCCGCCGCGTCCTCAAAGCTGATTTCGCCCGCCTTAATGGATGCGAGGATAGAAAGCGCGCTTTCCTCATCAGCGACGAGAATATGGCTTGCGTTAACCGACTCGCCACCCTCAAACTTATCGGGGTTTTCGTCGTAGAATTTCTTTGCGTCGTCGTCGCTTACTGCCTTGGCCCCGCTTACTGCCTTTTCTGCCGCGTAGTTAACGAGAAGATTTTCCTTGAACTTTGCAAGTCTTGCCTTAAACTCGGGCTCGGTTTCAAGAAGATTTCTTCTTGCGTCAAGCAGAAGAAGCTTTGAGTCAATGAGCTGTGCGAGCACGATTTCTCTGCCCTCCGTGGTGTTGTAGCTCTGACCGCGCTGACCGAGCGAGAGGATAAATTCGTCAACCTCCGCACTCGTAATTGCGATGCCGCCAACTGTTGCTAAAATTTTGTTTTCCATTTTTTATATACTCCTTATAAATTATTAACCTATTAAATTTTTGTCTGCTTCAGATACGAAGCCCCTTGGGGTAGTAGTTTTTGATAACACCGCCCGATGCCTTGCCGCCGCCGAGCGACGCACCCGCCCAGGATACGCAGACGAAGCCCGTAAGACCGTCGGATGCAATTTCCTCGCCGTGCATATATCGCCTTGCTTCATCATAGGATTTCAGCTCGCGTCGGTTTTTAAACAGGTGTCCGAGCGCAGAAAAAAGCTGATGATGCGGCACGACGCGCCCCTTGACAAGCTCGCCTATCGCAACGCCTGCCATAAAAACGCCATTTTTCGGAAGGGCGAGCGAGTGCATTGCAAGCGACACGGTGCTTCCCTGACGCAGAAGTCTGCCTTTCGGAATTTCGGTGAGATTTTCACGAAGAAAATCAAGCACGGTGGCACTCTCGGCTTTCGTCAGAGGCACAGAGCCATCCTTCACCGCCTCGGTGCGACTGCCGCCCTCTCTTTTCATAAGCGCAAAGAACTGTCCCTCGCCAAGCGATGCGTGAGGATAGCTTCTTCTGCACAGCGACATATCGTACCGCGCGCCAACGAAGCTTATTCCTGCTCGGGTGGCAGAGATGAGAGCCTCGTTTTCACATTCTACAAGATGAAAATCGGGGTTGTCATCAAGAAAATCAGAAACCGTCAGCTCATTTTCCTCGGGTGAGTAGGTGCAGGTTGAGTAAAGCAGGTATCCGCCACCTGCAACACACCGTTTTGCGTTGTTCAGAATTTCGCCTTGACGCACTTGACAGGCGTTTACATTCTCTAAACTCCAATTAAGCAACGCCTCGTCACCCTTTCTGAACATTCCCTCGCCGGAGCAGGGTGCGTCAACGACCACAGCGTCAAAATAACAAGGATAAAGGTCGGCAAGCGCAGCGCTGTCGAGTGAGGTGACGGCGGCGTTTGTAACACCGAGCCTTTCAAGATTTGACACGAGAATTCTCGCGCGCTTTGGCACAAGCTCGTTTGATAAAAGCGACCCGCCCCCTATCATAGCGGCTATCTGCGAGGACTTTCCGCCAGGTGCGGCACAAAGGTCAAGAACTCTCGCGCCATCGGGCAGGCGAGGCAGAGCGCATACGGGTCCCATAGCGCCTGCGTCCTGAATGTATATCATTCCCGAGTGATGCTCGGGGGTATTGCCAAGTCCCTCACAGCCCTCCGTCAGCGCGTGAGCGCCCTTGCAAAAGGGGATGTCGGTGACGGCAGAGTCACCTAAAATAAAATCGCTATCCCCCATCTTTATGGGGTTGGTGCGGTACGAGCGTATGGCAGGACGGTCAAGGGCGTCAAGAAAGCTATCGGTTTCGTCACCCAGTATCTTTCGCATCCTCTGCTCAAATTCGCGTGGCAGCATAAGCACTCCCCTTTTCTCTAAAATCGCTTACATTATACAACAGTTCTCGGGTAAAGTCAACAACGCACAGCGCTTCGTGCGTAATATTTATGCAAGCCGTTTTTTTAAGAACTACCAAATGCTTGACATTTTCCCAAATTTGTGCTACAATAGATGCGGTGTGGAATAAATTTTTGAGGTAGTATTTATGGCTACAAAAAACAGAAAAAAGAATTATAAGCTTTATGAAACAACTCATTTCGCTGATTTTCGCGAGATGACCGAAAACGTCGCGGCAAGAGTGCCGAATGCAGTTGCCTTCCGTTGGAAAAAGGCACCTCACGACAAGGAAACGCAGAGCATTACCTTTGAGAAGAGCCGCGATGCTATTCGCGCGCTGACAACCGAGCTTCACTCGATGAGCCTTCGCGGGCAGCGCGTTGCAGTAATCGGCGGCGCTTCGTGCGAGTGGTTCTTCTCGTACGCGGCACTTATGACTATGGGCGCAATAACCGTTCCCATTGACAAAGAGCTTCCCGTTGCCGATATGTCGTCTATCATAAACACCGCAGGCTGTGTCGGCATCGTGTTTGCCGCCGCTTGTGCGGATAAAATCACCGAGGTGCTCTCTCTTTGCCCGAGCGTTAAGACGCTTATCGTCTTTGGTGGCGAGTATGAGGGCGCGAGAACCTACGAGGATATGCTCGCGTGCGGTGAGAAAAGAATTGCTGACGGTGACAGAAGCTACTTTGAATATGAGATAGACCGCGAGGCGCTTGCTTCAATAGTATTCACCTCGGGTACTACGGGTAAGGGCAAGGGCGTTATGCTCTCGCTTAAAAACATCTGCTCGGATATGGAACAGGGTATGTATAACTTCAACATAACCCCGAAAACCATGTTCGTGCTTCCCCCTCATCATACCTTCGGCTCGACTGTAAACTTCATCGGCCACTTCTCACAGGGATGTGAGGTCTATATTTCAAGCGGTATCAAGTACATACTTAACGAGCTCAAGGAATTCAAGCCAACACACCTTATATTAGTTCCTCTGTTCGTTGAAACCTTCTACAAGAGAATTATGGCTACCGCAGAAAAGACGGGCAAGCTTGAAACTCTTAAAAAGGGTATAAAAATCTCGAATATGTTAAGAAAGGTTGGCATAGACCTGCGTAAAAAGCTTTTTGGCGAGTCGGTGCTTTCTAACTTCGGTGGCGAGCTTCAAATGATTATCTGCGGTGGCGCGGCACTTAACCAGAGCATTATCGACTTCTTTGAGTCCATCGGTGTCGTTATCCTTAACGGCTACGGCATTACCGAGTGTGCGCCTCTTATTTCCTGCAACCGTAACGAGTATCGCAGACAGGGCTCGGTTGGTATGCCCATCATTGGCGGTGAGGTTAAAATCGACAACCCCAACGAGGCAGGCGAGGGCGAGATATGCTATCGCGGACCTAACGTAATGCTCGGCTACTTCGGTGACGAGGCGGCAACAAAGGCTGTTATCGACGATGACGGATTCTTCCATACGGGCGACCTCGGACGCGTTGAAATTCACGGCAAGGACCAGTGGATATTCATCACGGGAAGAAGCAAGAACCTCATTATTCTCTCTAACGGAAAGAACGTATATCCCGAAGAGCTTGAAACCGACATTCAGGGAATATACGGTGTCAGCGAGGTCGTCGTTTACGAGGGACTTTCGCAGGATATGCACTCAACCGACGTTATCGTTGCCGAGATATTCCCCGACTTCGACTCGCTTGCTCTTCACGGTATAGAGGACGCGCAGAAGTATTTTGAGGGCGAGATAAGAAAGATTAATCTTCGCAACGCCCCCTACAAGGCTATCGGCAGAGTAAAGATAAGAAACGAGGAATTCCCCAAGAATACGTCAAGAAAGATAACAAGATTTAAGCTCGATAAGACTATCGACTAAATCCAAAAACACGGCGAGGGGCACTCCACCCCTCGCCTAATTAAAACTAAAACAGTGTCAGGGGCTACCGCATTTGCGGTAGCCCCTTTGCTTTTTACTATGTCAACAGACTGTGTCTGCCAATGATGCTTATCCACGTTTCCAGTAATAATAGTAATACGTAGATTTAAGATAGGTCGCTGCGGTTGATTTGTTGGCAAGACTGCTCGACGATATACTCGTGCCACTCGTTGCTGTGCTTGACTCTGAACACCACCAGCCGTCAGGATTGTCAAAGGTAACACTCGTAAGAGAGGTGCAACCATAGAACGCCCAATCGCCGATTGTGGTTACGCTATTCGGGATGGTTATGCTCGTAAGCGAGGTGCAACCATAGAACGCAGAAGAGCCGATTGTGGTCACGCTATTCGGGATATTTATACTTTCAAGCGAGGTGCAATTACAGAACACCTGCTGACCGATTGTGGTAAGTTGACTTCCTTCGGTAAAGGTTACACTCTCAAGCGAGGTGCAATCACGGAACGCAGAAGAGCCGATTGTGGTTACGCTGTTAGGTATGGTTATGCTCGTAAGCGAGCTGCAATCTTCGAACGCATAAGAGCCAATAGAGGTACAAACGCTACCCTCTTCAAATTCTACGCTTGTAATCTTGGGAGCGTAGGAACTAACACTACTATAAGAAGGACAGAACAAATATGCGGGTATCTTAGTTACGTTCTTTCCTATCGTTACCTTGATACCGCTACCGCTTTGTCCTGCATCAGCGAATACATAGTTATCATCGGACAAATCGTTCATCGCCGTTGCGTTGAATTTTATTTCGGTAAGTGCTGTGCAATCAGAGAATGCTCGATTGCCGATTGTGGTTACGCTGCTCGGGATGGTTATGCTTGTAAGCGAGGTGCAACCATAGAACGCATAATTGCCGATTGAGGTTACGCCGTTCGGGATTGTTATGCTTGTAAGCGAGCTGCAACCATAGAACGCATACTCGCCGAGTGTGGTTACGGTGTTCGGAATGGTTATTTTTTTGAGGTTGGTGGCAGATTTAAAGCCTTCGTCCATTATAACAGTAACAGGTTTTCCGTTATAGCTTTCGGGTATCACTACTTCCTCAAGAAATATCGTCTTGCCTACGGCAACCGCGTAGCTTCCGTCAGGTAACGGATAAAAATCAAGGTCGCTCAGCTGCACGGGGGATGAGTTATCCGATACTTTTCCGACGTTTACGGGATTGTTTGGTGCATCGGAATAGGTTATGTATAGGTGTCCGTCAATTATTTCACTCTTGATTATTGAGCGTCCATCATTTCCGTTTACTTTCACCGTAGTTTTTTCACCGTTGATTACCCAGTAGCCGTCGTCCGAAATGCTAACCGTCGGCAGATTTGCATCAGTCGAGCCATCGTTAGTGTCACTGTCACACGCGGTGAGGATAAATATGCCTGCTGTCGCAAGGATAAGCGCGAGGATAAGCACCAATGACTTTTTCATACGTTTACTCCTTTTAATAAAATCGTTCACAAAAGACGCAAGACCTCTTACGGTGGAATAGAAAAGACAGGAAGCACTAAAAACGGCATAGTACACCCCCGCGTGAGATTATTCGGTTTTACGTCGCAGGTACATTATATCACCTTTGGTGATTTGTGTCAATAATATTTATGTTTTGCGCTTTTTCTTCCTGTCCTACCACTTGCAAATCTTAATTTTCTATGCTACAATAGTAAAAAAAGAAAGGGGGCGCGAGTATGAGAGGCGGTGTCGGACAAGAGTCTGTATATGTCAGCGAGGGTAACGTGAAAATTTACAGCTGTGAGAACAGCTCTCAAAACGGATTTTTTATATCACTTTTCGTCAAGGCAGGCATTCTTTACGAGTCGGAAAAGCAGTGGGGCATCACGCATTTTCTTGAACATACGCTTATAAGAAATCTTAATTTCATAACCGAAGGCGCCCTTTACCGCGACCTTGACAGGCTTGGACTTGAACTGAATGCCGCAACCTTTCCAGAGATGGTGCAGTTCTATATAAGCGGTGCTCGCGAGCATTTTGAGGCAGGCGCGAGGTACATTTCGATGCTTTTGTCCGAGATAAAGCTTCCTCGCGAGGATATTGACAAGGAAAGGCTTCGTATCAAGGCAGAGATAAGAGAGTCGGATGACAAAAGCTCGCTCGGCGCGTATCTTTCGCGTACGGTTTTTTCGGGCACACCGCTATCTCGTGGGATAATGGGAAGCTGCTCTTCGCTCGACAAAATGGGGGCGCGACAGCTTGAAAATTACAGACGCGAGGTGTTCACAAGGGACAATATTTTCTTTTACGTGACGGGATGCGCCACGAAAGAGGGTATTGATTTTCTTGCGCGCGAGATAGACAAATATCAGTTATCTGACGCAACTCTTAACCGAAGCGCCTATGCACCGGTACCAAACGGATTTGGCAACAGGGGGGACGCGGTACAGATTAAAAATTCGGATTACACGATGGTGCGCTTTCAGTTCGATATTGATATGTCAAGGGTATCGTACGAGTGCTGTGACCTGATATACGATATACTCGTGTCGGGGTACAACTCTATTCTGTTTTCAGAGCTGAGCGAGAAGCGCGGAATCTGCTACGACCTCACGGGTGGGCTTGACCGCTTTTCAAATATCGGAAGCCTTTTCTTCTCTTTTGAGCTACGCGAGTCAATGCTCGAAGGGGCTATCGCGCTTGTGTGCGTGCTGCTTGAAAAAATGAAGCGCGAGAGCCTGCGCGACGACGAGTGTATGAAGGCGGCATACGTTGACAACGCAGGACTTCTCTTTGACGATATAAGAGAGCTTAACTTCACTATGGCGCAGGACAACCACGTACTTGACCGAGGCTATGCCAGCCTTGACGCGAGGCGAAGAGAGTACGGAAGTGTCACACCTGATGATATAAGGCGCGCG
>JAZKYE010000053.1:0-56770 GCA_045611965.1 Eubacteriales bacterium | reverse complement strand
TTTTAAGAATTGAGGACACCGACAGAGAGCGCTTTATCGAGGGCGCAACCGACATTATCAAAAACACGCTCAAAATCACAGGACTTAACTATGACGAGGGACCCGACGTAGGCGGCCCTAACGGTCCTTACGTGCAGAGCGAGCGCAAGAGCATCTATATGGAATATGCGAAGAAGCTCGTTGAGGCAGGTCACGCATACTACTGCTTCTGCTCAAAGGAACGCCTTGAAGAGCTTCACGCAGAGGATGCTACGGGCGGCTACGACCGTCATTGCAGAAATCTTTCGCATGATGAGGTTTCGGAAAATCTTGCAAAGGGTTTACCCTTTGTCATAAGACAGAAGATGCCCACGACGGGCGTTACAAGCTACACCGACAGCGTTTTCGGTGAAATCTCGGTGAATAACGAAGAGCTTCAGGACCAGATACTTATCAAGGCTGACGGCTATCCTACCTATAACTTCTGCCATATCGTTGACGACCACCTTATGGGTGTTACTCACGTCGTGCGCGGCTCGGAATACCTTTCCTCGACACCCAAGTACGTTCTTATCTACGACGCATTCGGCTGGGAAAGACCTACCTACGTTCACCTGCCTCTTATGATGGGCAGAAACGAGGACGGCTCGGTATCCAAGCTCTCAAAGCGCCACGGTGCCGTGTCCTTCCAGGACCTTCTTGACAAGGGCTATCTTCCCGAGGCGATTATCAACTACATCGCGCTTCTCGGCTGGTGTCCTAAGGACACTAACGGCGAGTTCTTCACTCTGTCCGACCTCATCTCGCTCTTCACCATCGACGGCGTATCAAAATCCCCTGCGGTATTTGACTACGACAAGCTTCTCTGGTTCAACGGCGAGTATATCCACAAGCTTTCCGACGAGGAATTTTTAACCCTTGCAAAGCCCTTTATCAAGTCGGACATCTCGGAAGTATGCCGTCCTGACAAGATGCTCGCGCTTCTTAAAAGCCGTGTAAGCACGCTCGGTGAGCTTGACGAGAGAATGTCCTTCTTCCTTTCGCTTCCCGATTACGACAAAGAGCTTTTCCTCAACAAGAAGAACAAGATTTCCGAGTTTAATACGGTCAAAACCGTGCTTGAAAATGCACTTGATATTATTAATAATATCACCGACTTTACCAACGATGCGCTCTATGCCGCGCTTTCGCCTCTTACCGAAAGGCTCTCGCTTAAAACCGGCACTATTATGTGGTGCATCAGAATTGCTCTTTCGGGTATGAGCGCAACACCCGGCGGCGCTACTGAAATTATGGAAGTTATCGGCAAGGATGAGTCGGTAGCAAGAATTAAGCACGCTCTGTCAATTATCTGATTTATCGGTTTTCACCGAATTTTTCATCAATTTTTTTAGGGGGTGACGGCTTGTGACGGGTGATATTTCACAGCTTATCGCGCAAAGACGCGCTGAATTTTCAAAGGGACAGGCGGCTATTGCCAAGGCGGTAATAGAGCACGCGGAAAGCATAGCATACAAGACCGCATCAGAGCTATCGCAGCTTGTCGGCGTATCTGAATCCACCGTCGTGAGGTTTGCAAAGTTTCTTGGCTACGAGGGCTACACCGAGTTTCAGAAGGCGGTGCAGAAGCTCGTATTCCAGCGCCTTACCCCTAATCAGAGAATAGATATCACCAAGGCGCGCCTTGGCGGCTCTGATATTATAAATCAGGTGGCAAAGAGCGACACGGACAAGATAAACCGCACTATGTCATCGCTTGACAGAGGTCATTTTCACTCTGCCTGCGAGGCAATTCTGCGCGCAAAGCGCATCTTCATAATCGGTGTCAGGTCCGCAGAGCCTCTTGCCTTGATTTTAAAATACAATCTTTCGCTTATCTTTGATAACGTCAGCCTCATTTCCCCCTATTCAACGGCGGAAATCCTTGAACAGCTCTTTTCGGTAAGCGAGGGCGACCTTATTATCGCCTTCTCGTTCCCGAGATACTCGACGAAGGTTTTGAGCGCAGTTGACTTCGCAAAGAAAAGCGGTGCTGAGGTTATCGGCTTTACCGATTCCATAACCTCACCCCTCGCGCAGTATGCAGACCATCTTCTTATCGCGCAGGCAGATATTTCATCCTATATGGACTCGCTTATCGCGCCCATTAGCATTATTAATGCTATAATCGTTGAAATCACAAACCACCGCGAGGCGCTTATACGCCAGAGGTTTGACAGACTTGAAAAAATCTGGGACGACTATAAGGTATATACGAAGAAATGAGCTATGAAGCAAAAAGCGTCGCCGTAATCGGTGGCGGTGCCGCAGGTATGATGGCGGCAGGAACTGCCCTTCTCTACGGATGCGAGGTAACTGTTTTTGAGCATACCGACAGACTTGGCAAGAAGCTTGCCATAACCGGCAAGGGCAGATGCAACGTCACAAATCTTTGCGACACTAACGAATTTTTATCAAACGTAACGAGAAACCCGAGGTTTCTTTACACGGCGCTAAACGCACTATCCCCCGAGGATACGGTGCGTCACTTTGAGAATTTGGGTGTCAGCCTTAAGGTTGAGCGCGGAAGGCGCGTATTTCCCGAGGATGACCGAGCAAAAACCGTCGTTGACGCAATGAAGGCGTATTGCAAGGGTGCTACGGTGCTTTATGAAAATGTTCGCAAAATTACGAAACGAGACTCGCGCTTTTGCGTCCTTGGCGCAAGCGAGCATTTCTTTGACGCGGTAATTATCGCGACGGGTGGCGCATCCTATCCCCTGACGGGCTCTGACGGGTCAGGCTACAAGCTCGCTACCTCGCTCGGTCACAGCGTGACGAGAATAAAGCCATCTCTCGTTCCCTTTGAAGCAGACTACGGAATATGCTCGTCCCTTATGGGCTTGTCCTTAAAGAACGTCGCGCTTAAAATTCTGTCCTCTGACGGCAAGACCTTGTATAGCGACTTTGGCGAAATGCTCTTCACCCACTTCGGTATCTCAGGACCTATGGTCCTTTCTGCAAGCGCAGCACTTACGGATGCCGACCTTTCCTCGCTCGTCGCATCTATCGACTTAAAGCCTGCTCTTGACGAGCAGACGCTTGACGCAAGATTGCTCTCGGATTTCAAAGAGAGAATAAATCAGGACATAAGAAACGTTCTCGGTATGCTTCTTCCCTCAAAGATGATAGAGCCGTTTTTAAGGTATGTCAGAATTGATGCGAGGAAAAAGGCTAATCTTATCACCAAGGAAGAGCGTCGCGCCATCCTTCACGCCCTTAAGGATTTCAGATTTAAGCTTATAATGGCGCGTCCGATAGCAGAGGCAATAGTCACCTCCGGCGGTGTTGAAGTCAAGGAAATATCCCCGAAAACGATGGAATCAAAGCTCGTTGATGACCTTTATTTTGCAGGTGAGGTCATTGACGTTGACGCATATACGGGCGGATATAACCTGCAAATCGCGTTCTCAACGGGATATCTCGCAGGATATAGCGTTGCCACAAAATGACTATAATTGTTTGAAAATAAACCCAATGTCACTTTAGTGACGGAATGGAGAGAATATGTTAAGAATTGCAATTGACGGCCCTGGCGGCGCAGGTAAATCAAGCCTTGCCAAGGCAGTTGCAAAGCGTCTTGGTATCATCTACGTTGATACGGGCGCTCTTTACAGAAGCATCGGAAAATATATGCTCGAAGCAGGTGTTACCGACACCAAGTGCGCCGAGCAGGTAGTGCCAAGGCTTTCCGAAATCAAGCTTGAAATGAGCTTCAACGACGGCAAGCAGATAATACTTCTCAACGGCAAGGACGTTGGCGAAAGCATCAGAACCCCCGAGGTTTCTATGGCGGCATCCAACGTCAGTGCTATCGGCGAGGTCAGAAGCTTTCTTCTTGACACGCAGAGAAAAATTGCCGAGCAAAACGACGTTATAATGGACGGACGCGACATCGGTACGGTTATTCTGCCGAATGCCGAGGTCAAGATTTTCCTCACCGCCTCGCCCGAGGCAAGAGCAAAGCGCAGATATGACGAGCTTATAGCTCGCGGCATCGAAACCACCTACGAGCAGGTGCTGTCCGAGATGAACGAGCGCGATGCTAACGACACCAACCGCAAGATTGCCCCCTGCGTCCCTGCTGACGATGCCGTAGTGCTTGACAACTCTGATATTACTGCCGAGCAGACGGTTGACGAGGTGCTGAAAATCATAAAAAAAAATACTAAAATGAGAAAGCGCCGCGGCAGTGCGCTCTATATGTTCCTTCGCGCAATAGTAGCCCCTATCTACCGCTTTTTCTGGCGCGTGCATGTCATCGGCAAGGAAAATATACCGAAAGAGGGCGGCGCGCTTCTGTGCTGCAACCATATAGGTGTCAACGATATCTTTATGCTCGGAACGGTATATCCTCGCCAGCTTCGTTTTATGTCAAAGAAAGAATGGTTTTCCGTTCCCGTGCTTCGCGGTCTTTTCAAGGCGCTCGGCGCAGTAGAGCTTGACCGTGGCGGTAAGGACGTAGGTGCACTAAAAGCGGCAATAAAGCTTATAAAGCAGGGCTCGGTTGTCGTAATATTCCCGCAGGGACACCGTTATCCGGGTGTAAACCCTGCCGAAACACCCGTCAAGAGCGGCGGCGCGCTTATTGCCCACCGCGCAGGCTGTGATATAATCCCCGTCTGCATCAAGACGAAGAATGTAAAATACGCACCCTTCAGAAAGAGATATATCATCTTCGGTAAGCCGATAAAGAATTCCGCCCTTGGATTTGACAAGGGTGGTCGTGACGAGTATCAGCGCGCAATGGATGAGGTATTTGCAAAAATATGCGACCTTGGCGGTTATCACAAGGCACTCACGGCGCCCGACTCTGAAAAATCGGAGGAATAATACCAAGTGACCGTAACCGTATCAAAGGAAGCAGGCTTCTGCCCCGGTGTCAGACGCGCCGATGCCAAGGTCTTTGAGCTTCTTAATGAAAAGCGCGCTGATGAGTATATATATACTCTTGGCAAGCTTATTCACAACGACGCATACTGCAAGCGGCTTGAAGCACTCGGTGCGCCATCTATTGAATTTGACGACCTTTGCGATTTACTTGCCGCAAGCGACGGCAAAAGAGTAACGCTCGTTATAAGAACGCACGGCATTACGAAGCAAATCAGTGAAAAGCTTGACAGCCTCGCAAAAAGCAACCCAAATTTCCGCGTCATTGATATGACCTGCCCGTCGGTCAAGCGTATTCATAAAATTGCCGAGGAAAACAGCGGTGACGGTAAGATTTTTCTGCTTTTCGCAAATCCGCGCCATCCCGAGGCTGTCGGAATAATGAGCTATGCCAAGGGCGAAAAATACACCGTTTCAAGCGAAGATGACGTAGAGAAAATCGACTTCTCGCAAAAGTGCGCGGTTTTATGCTCGCAGACAACGGAAAATCTCGAAATATTTGAAAAAATTAAAAAAAATTTAAAAAAGGTATGTACAAACGCGATTTTTTTTGATACAATATGTAGTGTCACTGAAAAACGCCAGCGCGAGGCAGTCCTGCTTGCAAAATCGTCCGACCTTATGATAGTGGTCGGCGGCAAAAACAGCTCGAACACCGAAAAGCTGTTTCTGCTCTGTAAGAATGAGTGCGAAAATTCATTCTGGATACAGTCCCCTGAGGACGCAGGTACCATTCCGCTCGGCAACGCTAAGTGCGTAGGAATAACCGCAGGCGCTTCCACGCCCGACGGTATAATAACGGAGGTTTTAAAAACTATGGAAAACAAAAACGACTTCCAGCAGCTGCTGGACGACACGTTCAAAACTTTACATACAGGAGATACAGTTAACGGTACGATTGAGTTTATCGGCGACAACGAGATCAAGCTTGACCTCGGCGTTAAGGTAACGGGTGTTCTTACCAAAGAGCAGATAACCGACGATACCTCGGCTAATCTTCGCGATATGTTCAAGATTGGCGACGAGATTTCCGTTTTCGTTATCAGAGTTGATGACAAGATGGGAATTGCTACCGTTTCCAAGAAGAGAGTTGATGCAGACAACAGCTGGGTTGTCCTTAAGGACGCTTACGATAACGGTGTTGTTATCGAGGGTAAGGTTGTATCTGCAAACAAGGGCGGTGTTCTCGTAGCATACGAGGGCAACTCTGTATTCGTTCCCGCGTCTCAGACCGGTGTTCCCAAGGGTGAGGATATGTCCGCGCTCGTTGGCACCGTTCAGAAGGTAAAGCTTATCGAGTTCGATACCGCAAAGAAGAAGGCTCTCGGCTCTATCAAGGCTATTCTTCGTGCAGAGGCTAAGGCTAAAGAGGATGCTATCTGGGCATCTCTTGAGGTTGGTCAGAAGTTTACCGGTACTGTCAAGAACCTCGCTAACTACGGTGCATTCGTAGATATCGGCGGTGTTGACGGCATGGTTCACAATTCCGAGCTTTCCTGGAAGCGCATTAAGCACCCCGGTCAGGTTGTAAGCGTAGGTCAGCAGATTGAGGTTTACATCAAAGAGCTTGACGTTGAAAAGAGAAGAATTTCTCTCGGCTACAAGACCGAGGATATGGATACCTTTGCAGTATATGCAAAGAACCACGCAGTTGGCGAAATCGTTTGCGGTAAGGTAGTATCTCTTACCCCCTTCGGTGCATTCTGCGAGCTTGCAGAGGGCGTTGACGGTCTTATCCACATCTCGGCTATCTCTACTGAGAAGATTAACGCTGCATCCGACGTTCTTAACCTTGGCGACGAGGTTGAGGTTAAGATTATCAACATTGATGAGGAAAAGCGCAACATTTCTCTCTCTATCCGCGCTATAATCGAGGATAAGCAGAGAGCAGAGGCTGCTGCTGCACGCGCTGAGGCAAAGGCTCAGAGAGAGGCAGAGGCTGCTGCTGAAGCTGAGAGAATTGCTCAGGAAAGAGCAGAAATGGCACCCTACATCGTAAAGACCATCGACTAATCACAGATAAAGCATTCAGGCGCAGGATCTTACTATTCTTGCGCCTGATTTTTTTAAGCTCGGGGGTATTTTATGAAGCAAACCACGCTTGTTTATATAAAAAAGGACGGTTGCTATCTTATGATGCACCGCGTTAAAAAGGAAAACGACGAAAACCGCGATAAATGGATAGGTATAGGCGGTAAAATCGAGGATGGCGAAAGCCCCCACGACTGCGCTGTGCGCGAAATTTACGAGGAAACCGGGCTTACCCCAAAAAATCTCAAATACCGCGCTCTTATCACCTTTGTGTCAGACCTTTACGGAACGGAATATATGCACCTTTTCACCGCAGACGGCTACGAGGGCTCGCTTCGCGAGGTGTGTGATGAGGGCGTGCTTGAATTCGTCCCGATTGAAAAGGTCTGTTCCCTGCCCTCGTGGGAAGGTGATAAAATCTTCCTGCGCCTGCTTGACGAGAGATGCGACTTCTTCTCTCTGAAGCTTGAATACGTCGGCGATAGGCTTGTTCGTCATACTCTTTATTAAAAAAGATGAGGCAAACGCATTTTTTTGCGTTTGCCTCACTTATATTCACGGGATTATACGTTAAAGAGGAATTCTACGACGTCGCCGTCCTTCATAACGTATTCCTTGCCCTCTGAACGAAGAAGTCCCTTTTCCTTTACCTTATTTCGGTCACCCTCTCTTATGATGTCATCAAAGGAAACTACCTCTGCTCGGATAAAGCCGCGCTCGAAGTCCGAGTGAATTTTTCCAGCCGCGCCAGGCGCTTTTGTGCCGCGAGTAATTGTCCAAGCTCTGACTTCTTTAGGACCTGCCGTTAAGAAGCTGATAAGACCGAGCAAGGAATAGCCCGACTTGATAAGCTTGTCAAGACCGCTCTCTTCAATGCAGAGGTCGGACAGAAACGCCATCTTTTCTTCGCCCTCAAGCTCGGCAATCTCTGCCTCTATCTGCGCGCTGACAGCGATAATCTCGCTGTTCTCTGCCTTTGCGTGCTCTGCGAGCTTGATATATCCTTCGTTTGAGGTATAATCGCCCGAAACCTCGTCCTCGGATATGTTGGCAACGTAGATTATAGGCTTTAAGGTGAGCAGGCGCGATTCCTCAATCTGCTTGATTTCCTCTTCGCCAAGACCGAGCGAGCGCACGCACTTGCCCTCTTCAAGACAAGCCTTGACACGCGTAAGCACGTCAAGCTTTTCAAGAAGCTTCTTGTCTGCCCTTGCCGCCTTTGTCGTTCTGTCGATTGCGCGCTCAACTATTTCAAGGTCGGAAAGAATAAGCTCAATGTCAATCGTGCTTACGTCGCGAAGCGGGTCAATAGAGCCCTCAACGTGAATAATATCGTCGTTGACGAAGCATCTTACAACGTGAACTATTGCGTCAACCTCTCTTATATTCGCAAGAAACTTGTTTCCAAGTCCCTCGCCCTTGCTCGCGCCGCGTACAAGTCCTGCAATATCAACGAACTCAATTACAGCGGGCGTGTACTTGTCGGGGTTATACATTTTAGCAAGCGCATCAAGTCGCGCGTCAGGCACAGCAACAACGCCCACGTTAGGGTCTATCGTGCAGAAGGGATAGTTAGCCGACTCTGCCCCTGCGTTAGTAAGTGCGTTAAAAAGTGTGGACTTTCCTACATTCGGAAGTCCTACGATACCAAGCTTCATAAAGTTTTCTCCAAATTACACGTTTTACTGCACTATTGTACCACAAATCAGCCCCAATGGCAATAGATTTTTCCAAAATCACACCTAAATATATCACTAATATTAACTTTCCATTAATTTTCATATCTTACGTACAATTATTTACCGCACCTCTTGACAAAAGTTTTGCTTTACTGTATAATTTAATTGTTAAGATTTTCATATTTTTATCAATGTTAACATTTGAGGGGGTATATTATGGATACAAAGCTTCTTATTATTGACGACGACCTTAATATCTGCGAGATGTTAAGACTTTATTTTGAAAACGAGGGCTACTCTGTAAAGACTGCCAACGACGGCAGCGAGGGTGTTGCCTGCTTCAAGCTTTACGACCCTGACCTCGTGCTTCTTGACATAATGATGCCGAGAAAGGACGGCTGGCAGGTATGCCGCGAGATTAGAAGTATCTCGTCAAAGCCGGTTATAATGATTACCGCAAAGGGCGAGGTTTTTGACAAGGTTTTAGGTCTTGAGCTCGGTGCTGACGACTTCGTGGTAAAGCCCTTTGAGATGAAAGAGCTTTCTGCTCGCATCAAGGCGGTGCTTCGCCGTTATACCGCGCATCAGAACGATAAGGATGAGGAAATCGTTAAGTTTGATAATATCGAAATAAGCCTTCAGCGCTATGAGCTTAAGCTTTGCGGAAAGGCTATTGATATTCCCCCGAAGGAGCTTGAGCTTCTTTACTTCCTCGCATCCAACTGCAACCGCGTATTTACGAGAAATCAGCTTCTTGACAAGGTATGGGGCTTTGATTACCTCGGTGATTCGAGAACGGTTGACGTGCACGTAAAGCGCCTTCGTGAGAAGCTTGAGGGCATATCCGACAAGTGGGCACTCAAAACCGTCTGGGGCGTTGGCTACAAGTTCGACACCACGAATTAAGATTAGTACATAAAGTCAAAGCGCGGCACTAAATTAGATTAGTATATAAAATATAATATAGGCGACCTGCTATAACGCAGGTCGCCTATACTGTTTTATTCGTCTTTTTTAAGAAAAGACCTTACTCACCGTCGGGGTTATCCCTTTTGGTGTCGCTACCCTCATCCTGCGCTTCAGCGCTGTCTGATGACGTGGGGGTGCTTGTGCTCTGCTCGTCTGAAGCCTTAGGCGCAGACGCCTCGCTTGTGTCAGAGAGATTTCCGCTCGTCAGGTCGCGGTAGAAGTTGTCGAGCATATTGGAAAGGTCAGCCGAAGCGCGCTCGCTTGCCGCCTTTTCCTCTGCCTCGCGTGCAAGACGCTCGCTCTGTGCCTTATTCTCTTCCTCGCTTCTCTTGCGACGCTCTGATGCAATAGCAGCAATTTCCTCAAAGGTTGGATTTTCGTTTTCCATAGCCGCGCGGAACTGCTCGTCGTCCATAGACTCGTATTTAAGCAGGAAGCCTGCAACGAAGTGAAGCTTACCGATATTATCAGTAAGATACTGCTTGCATCTGTCGTAAGACTCGCTGATGATGCGTCTTATCTCGTCGTCGATAACCGACGCGGTCTTTTCCGAGTAGTTCTGTCCTGACGAGAAATCTCTGCCGAGGAATACCTCGTCCTGCGTATGCTCAGAGCCGTAAAGCACCGTACCGAGCTTATCGGACATACCGTATCTCGTAACCATATTTCTTGCAATAGAGGTAGCCTGCTGAATATCGTTTGATGCGCCGGTCGAAATATCGTCAAGCACAAGCTCTTCTGCAACCCGTCCGCCGAGAGCAAGCACGATATGGTCAATCATAGCATTTCTCGAGCTCGTCATTCTGTCCTCGGTGGGAACGGATATGGTAACACCGCCTGCCGAGCCGGCAGGAATAATCGTGATATGCTTAACGGGGTCGGTGTACTTACAGAAGTAGGACGCAACAGCGTGACCTGCCTCGTGGTAAGCGCAAAGCTTATTGTCAGCATCGGTTCTGACCTTGGTTTTCTTCTGAGGACCGAGAAGAAGCTTCATATAAGAATCCTCGATGTCGCTCATACCGATAAGCGATTTTCCGCGCTTTGCGGCAAGAAGCGCCGCCTCGTTAAGAAGGTTTGCAAGGTCTGCACCCGTAAAGCCTATGGTCGTCTGGGCTATCTTGCCGAGGTCAACCGTAGCTTCAAGGGGCTTATTGCGGCAGTGAACGCGAAGTATCGCCTCTCTGCCCTTTATATCAGGATAGTTTACGGTAACGCGTCTGTCAAATCTTCCGGGACGAAGAAGTGCAGGGTCAAGTATATCAGGGCGGTTTGTTGCCGCCATAACGATAACGCCAGAATTCGTGCCGAAGCCGTCCATCTCAACCAAGAGCTGGTTGGGCGTCTGCTCGCGCTCGTCGTGACCGCCGCCAAGACCTGCGCCTCTGTGACGGCCTACTGCGTCAATTTCGTCTATAAATATGATGCTTGCAGGTGATTTTCTTGCGTTGTCAAACAAATCACGCACGCGAGAAGCACCGACACCGACGTACATCTCAACGAAGTCAGAGCCCGAAATCGAGAAGAACGGAACGCCTGCCTCGCCTGCAACTGCCTTTGCAAGAAGGGTTTTACCCGTACCGGGGGGGCCCACTAAAAGCACACCTCTCGGTATTCTCGCGCCAAGCTTTATAAACTTCTCGGGGTCTTTAAGGAACTCAACAACCTCTTCAAGCTCTGCCTTTTCCTCGTCAGCGCCTGCTACGTCGGCAAACTTCACCGCGTTCTTGTCACCCGATACCTTCGCCTTTGATTTTGAGAAGGAATTAAGCTTTCCACCGCCAGCGCCCTGACGCATTATAAAGAACCAGAAGCCTATAAGAAGCGCGCCGAAGATGAGGTAAGGAAGATAGGTCATATACCAAGGTGTTTCAGGTATAGCCTCAAAATCGTAGCTCTCAAAGCGAGTGCCCTCACGCGTGATAGCTTCCTCTGCAAGCACGCTTAAGCGTTCAAGCTGGAAGGAATAGCTGAATCTGTGCTCGTAGGTCTTGGTTTTAAGAGCTCCCTTATCATCGACCTCTAAAATATAATCCTCGTCAGCATCCTTAGAGCCGTTTGCGTTTTTGTCCTCAAAAAGCTCTTTACCCTCGCCGTCAAGCTTGATAATATAAGCCGTGAGCTTTAGATTAAGGTTTCCGTCAACGACGAAATCCTTTACAAGGTTTCGGTCAAACATCTCGGTGATGTCGCTTGACAGAAACTTATCCTTCTTGGTTAAAGCGCTGGTATATACCGAAACCATCGATATTACAACGACAATAACAATGAGAAGAATGAGAATATTTTTAAAATTAACCTTCACTTTAAAATTGTGCCTCCCAAAAATGTATATATAAGCCGAAAATCATAAGTCAAAGCATACCGTAAGAGAAATCAGCTCATCCGTCGGCAGAATTTCTCTTGAATTTCTGTATGAAAAGCGCGGAAGATATAAAATACCCGCACCGTCGCAGATTATGGGATAATTTATCCGTCTTTCCTTCGGTATTTTAGCATCAATCATCATACTCTTAACCTTATGCGAAATACCGCCGAAGCGATACGCATCACCCTCTGCGCGGGATCTGACGTAAAGCTCACCTGAAATTATATCAGACGGAATTGAAATTTGTATTTTGTTTTTGTAAACTTTTGAAGAACTAAATGTGCTCTGCCCTCTTTCAACGATAACCGTACAGCCGTAGCCGTCAAGTCGGTTCTCACCTAAAACGAGTGCCACGGGCTTTGGCTTTTGCGCTTTATCCTCACACGCACGTCTTACCGTACATTTATATGCGTCAGAATAGAATTCATAACCCGATGGCAGAGTAACCGTAAAGCTTCCGCCAGATTTAAGCCTATCAATAATAGCCTCTGTATGCGAGTGTTCAAGCGTTGTAAGTCCCTCGCAGAGCATACGGATAAGGCGGTACTTGATAGCATCGTGCGCCAGGTCAATACACTCTCTTGAAATAAAGCCGTCGTTTATGTTTTTTGCAAAAACGTCATAGGCTATACTATCAAGGGCATCGGCATCTCGCCTTAAATTCTTACCAAGGCGCAAAACCGTATCGTCAAGTGCACCGTTAATCTCGTAAAGAACAGGCAAAACCTTGTTTCTCACAAGATTTCTTGAATAATCGCAAAGAGCGTTCGTTTTGTCTATGCAGTATGGCACGCCGTATTTATCAAGGATTTCAACGATGCTCTGCTTCTTTATATAAATAAGCGGTCTTACTATTCTCTGGCGCACCGCAGGAATACCCGAAGCCCCCTTGATGCCGGAGCCGCGAGCAATATTGAGCAGTACGGTTTCAAGATTGTCAGTCGAGTTATGTGCAACGGCAACCGAGCTTATACCGCGCGCAGCCATTTCCGCATCAAAGGCAGAATACCTTACCTCTCTTGCGGCAAGCTCTAAGCTCATCTTTTTCTCTTTTGCGTAGCTTGGAACATCTGCACGCACTATGTGAAGCCCGATGCCGAGTGCCTCGCACAGCCTTACGCAAAACGCCTCGTCCTCGCCTGCTTCCTCTCTTATGGCGTGGTTTACGTGAATACACCGAAGCTCAAAGCCCTCACGCTTTGCAAGCTCATAAAGGCATATGAGAAGAAAAACCGAATCAGGTCCGCCGGAAAGTCCGACGAGCGTCGAGGGGTTAAGCATATCCATCATCGAATAATCCGAAATAGCGCCATCAACCGTATCAAGCATAGCCTTGAAATCAGACGATTTGACAAGGCGCGAGGTGGCGGATTTAATGCTATTTATATCCATCATTCGGTTCTGTTGACCTCAAGCGACCTGAACTTTGTGAACTGACCTATCCAGCCCATCGCAACAGAGCCTACCGAGCCGTGACGGTTCTTTGCGATAATGACCTCTGCGGTATTAGAGGTATCGGGAAGCGAGGAATCCTCGCCGTCCGTTGAAGCACCGATATCCTTATAGTATTTATCGCGGTAAAGGAACATAACTATATCCGCGTCCTGCTCGATAGAGCCCGAGTCACGAAGGTCGGACAGAGTCGGGCGCTTGTTGGTAACGCCTCTTGCCTCGGTTCCACGGTTAAGCTGCGCGCAGCAGACGATAGGAACACCGAAGTCCTTTGCCATAATTTTGAGATTTCTTGAAATCTCACCGACCTGCTGAGCGCGGTTATCGCTGTTGCCCGTGGTCTGCATAAGACCGATATAGTCGATAACTACAAGACCGAGGTTAGAAATTCTGCGAAGCTTCGAGCGCATCTCGGTAACGCCTATCGACGAGGTATCGTCGATATAAATATCCGTACCCGAAAGAGTGCCGACAACCCCTGCGATATTTTCCCAATCCTCTGTCGAGAGAATACCCGTACGAAGATTGTGCGAGTCTATCATAGCCTCACTCGAAATAAGACGCGAAACAAGCTGCTCGCCCGACATCTCAAGAGAGAATATAGCAACCGCCTTGCCCGAGCTCTTTGCCGCGTTGGTCGCGACGTTTAAGGCAAACGAGGTCTTACCCATACCGGGACGCGCGCCGACGATAATGAAATCGCCCTTGCCCATCTCAACGAGCATCTCGTCAACGCCGGAAAAGCCCGTCTTTACACCGTCGGTCTTGCCCTTTTTATCCGAAAGCGCGGCAAGGTCGCGGTAAAAGACCTGAAGAATATCGCGTATGTGGCGCATATCCTTCGTATCGTTATTGTTGGAAATATCAAAAATCTTCTGCTCTGCCGAGTCGATTATCGCTCTTACGGGGGTTGCTTCCTCGTAAGCCTCAAGGGTGATTTCCTCGCACGCGCCAATAAGACGGCGAAGAATCGACTTGTCCTTGATAATTTTTGCGTAATCCTTTACGTTTGCCGTAGTAGCAATGCTCTCTGCGAGCATAGTAATGTACTGAATGCCGCCCGCCTGATCGCGGATACCTGCCTCAATAAGCGCGTTAACGAGGGTAACGGGGTCGATGGTGCGGCTCTCGTTATACATCACCGTAATGGCATCGTATATGTGCTTGTGCTCTTCAAGATAGAAATCCTCACGCACAAGCATACCGCCGACAGCGTCAAACGCCTCGGGCTTTTTGATTATACAGCCGAGAAACGCCTGCTCTGCATCAACGGATACGGGCATTCGCTTGATTGCCAAGCTGTTGTCTTCCATAAAAATCTCCTAAACTTTAAGCCTTAACCTATATTACTGTTCCGAAACGCAGACGAAGAAGCTTGCCGTAACCTCGGGGTGAAGCTTAATTTCAACGGTGTATTTACCGTATGCCTTTATAGCTTCCTTCATAAGGATTTTTCTCTTGTCAAAGGCAGTGCCGATAACACGGGAAAGCTCGGTTGCGATATCCTTTGCGGTAACAGAGCCGTAAAGTCTGCCGTCCTGACCGTGTCCCATCGTAATAACGATTTCGGTGTCCTTGATTTTTTCAGCAAGCTCTTTTGCCTGACGCTTTTCCTCAGCAAGACGGAACTGCATTGACTCGTTCTTACCGCGAAGCTCGTTTTCCGACTTTACGTCAGCGGCAATAGCAAGCTTTTTGGGGAAAAGGAAGTTTCTTGCGTAGCCGTCGGAAACCTCAACTATCTGGTTGCGCTTTCCCTGCCCCTTTACATCCTGAAGCAATATAACCTTCATAATAATTCTCCTTGTCCGTTGCATATGCAACACTCAAATTTTATTCTTCATCCTCGCTATCAAGCTCGTCGAGGTATTCGTCAATCTCGCCCTTCAGCGCTTCAAGCACAGTAAGAACCGAATCCGACTCAATCTGCGCGCCGGCAATATCGAAATGACCGCCGCCGCCCATTCTTTCAAGTATAATCTGAACGTTAATTTTTCCGTCCGATCTGCCCGAGATGTGAATTTCATCACCTATTCTTACAACCGTAAACGCCGCGTCAATGCCGCGAAGGGTAAGCATCTTATCCGCCGCCTTTGAGGCAATTACGCGGTAGCTCTCATCGGTGTTACCGTCACAGCTTGCAATAGCAATTCTGTCCTTGTAAACCGTAATAGAGGTGTGGAAGCGCGCTTCCTTTGAAAGGTCGTCAGGAAGCGTCTTGAAGAGCGAATAAACATCCGTCGGGTTAGCGCCGGCACCGATGAGGTACTGCGCCGCACCAAAGGTGCCCGTTCCCGTGTTTCTCGTAAACTGCTTCGTATCAAGCAGGATACCCGAGAGAATAATATCCGCCTCGCACTTGTAGAGATTTTGCGAGCTTATCGCGTTTTCAAGCATTTCAGCTATCAGCTCGCAGGTGCTTGAAGCGCTCGGCTCAATGTAAGATAGCCTTACCGCGTCGGCAAATGCCTCTGCCTTTCTGTGGTGGTCAAGCACGACTACGTTCTGCGCGCGCTTGGCAATATCGGCAAACTGCGCTCGGGCAAGGATGTTGTGGTCAACAAGCACCACGAGCGTATCCTGCTTTAACAGGTGGCTTGCCTCGGAAGCGTCTATAAAGGTCTGCGAATAGGCGCTCTCTGTCTGCATATATTCAATACAGGGTAAAATATTCTTATCGCGCATATCAACCGCGATATTTGCGCGCACACCGCAAAGAAGCGCGAGCCTTGCGACACCGACCGACGCACCGAAGGAATCGAAGTCACCGAATCTGTGTCCCATAATTATTACGTTGTCCGACCTCGCCATCAGCGCGTTAAGCTGATTTGTAAAGGTCCTTGAGCGTACGCTTGAACGCTTGAAGAGCGATTTTGTTCTTCCGCCAAAGTATTCCGTAGCATCCTCGCCCTTGACAACCGCCTGATCGCCGCCGCGTCCGAGCGCAAGGTCTATCGCGCCGATTGCGTTCATTTCGCGCTCCGCAAGCGTCCTTCCGACCTTCGATATACCGATAGATACGGTAACCGAAACACCGTCGCCCACTCTCGTATCGCGGATATCGTCAAGAATAGAAAATCTCGTTTTGATGCACTCATCAAGCCTTGCCGAGTCAAATAACATAAGATATTTCTCGTTGTCGTAGGACTTGATAACACCGCCCATTGATTTTGCCCACGCCTTTATCTTATCCTCAACCGCGCTTACGGCATCTCTGTATTTTTCGTGAGCAAAGGTCGTGATGTCCTCAATATTATCAACCGTGACGTACGCAACGCATACGCGCTCGTCGCGGTAGGCGCGGCTGACGGTGTGAAGCTCGGTGACGTCCGAGAGTATGGCAAGATAGAAGCCGTCGTTTGACTGACTGATATTGAAGCCCTCAAGCATATAGAGTCTGTCAAAAATCGAAATAGGCTCGCTCGTTATGCTTTCTACGCTTATAGGCTTATCAATAATTACCGAAATATTGCTTCCGATAAAGCTTCCCTTCTCGTCGAGAATAGCGTGCATCGCATCATTGTACCACACTATCGTGCCGTAGCTGTCGAAGATGAACGCAGGCGAGCTTGTGTTACGCACGGTAACCGCCATATCCTCTGAAAGAAGCGCATCAAGCGTGCCCAAGGGCGCACGGGTGAGAGCCTCACCGCGTCTTATGCCGATAAAGACCGCCTCGGTTGCGTAAAGCGCTACGATACCGAGCGCGAGAAGTATCACCGACACGTCGGTAAACTCGCAAAGAAGCCCGAAAAGCACGATATTAAGACAGCCGAGAAGCGCGCAAAGCACGATATCGCGCTTTGTAGCAAAGAGCGCCTCGCGTCCTTCGTTATTTTTTCCTGAATTATTCATATAAAAAACCTGTCCCGATATGATTTTTCGTTCATAAATATATTTATACCAATAAATTATAACATAATATAATAAAAAAGTAAACCGCTTTTTGAAATTTAATATTTTGTATATATATTCACCACCGAAGCATTGACAAAGCCTTGGCTTCTGTGATAAAATTACTTTGTATAATTTATTAACGAGGGGGTGTGCGATACGGACTTTTTTTCACGCAAAATAACCGAGCTCAGCGGTGTCGGCAAGGCACGCGCCCAAGGACTTAACCGTCTTGGGATAAATACCGTCGGCGACCTTCTCACATTTTATCCGAGGGCGTACGAGAACCGAGGCGAAACTCACACAGTCCTCTCTGCACCCGAGGGTGTGGCAACGGCTCTGCTTCTCACCGTCGGCACTCAACCGAAATCGGTAAAGCTGAAGCGCGGACTTACGATAACGAAGCTTTTTGCCTTTGACGAAACGGGCAAGGTTGAGATAATATTCTACAATTCCCCCTACGTCAAGGACGTGCTGACGCTCGGTGACGAGTTCCGCTTCTTCGGCAAAATCGACTACTCAAAGCGACACCCGACTATGACTAATCCCAAGTACGAGCCCGTCTGCGAGGGCAAGGCGCTTCAGGATATAGTACCAGTTTACCCTCTTACAGAAGGTATTACCTCAAAGCTTATAGAAAAGCTCGTATCGGGCATCATTGACGAGGCGGTGCGCGCCACCGACGATTACCTGCCCGAGAGCATAAGGCTTGACGAGGGGCTTTGCCACCTCGGCTATGCTATAAGAAATATTCATTTTCCCACCGACAAGGACACTCTTTCCTCTGCCCTTCGCCGTCTTGCCTATGACGAGCTTCTGCTTTTCGGGCTTGGAATTGCGCTGAACGTCAGGAAAAAGAACGACCTTAAAGGTGTGAGATTTTCGCCCACATCACTTACACCGCTTTTATCAAGGCTTCCCTATGAGCTGACCGCCTCGCAAAAGTCGGCTATAAACGATATTTATTCGGATATCGTTCTTAAAAACAAGGGACAGAGCCCCCCGCCTATGGCAAGAATAGTCGTCGGTGACGTAGGCTGCGGAAAAACCGTCGTGAGCATTGCGGCTATATATATCGCGGCGGCATCCGGCTATCAGTCGGCGCTTATGGTACCTACCGAAATACTTGCAAGACAGCATTATCAGGAAATATCCGAGCTTCTTTCGCCTCTTGGCATCAGGTGCGAGCTTCTTATCGGCTCAAGTACTGCAAAGGAAAAGGCGAGAATTTACGCTGACGCGGCATCAGGCGAGGCTACGGTTATCGTCGGTACTCACGCGCTCATATCGGATAAGCTATCCTTCTTGCGTTTGGGACTTGTCGTGACCGACGAGCAGCACCGCTTCGGTGTTGCCCAAAGGGCAACGCTTAAGGAAAAGGCAGAGTGCGCGCACCTGCTTGTTATGAGTGCTACGCCTATCCCGAGAACACTTGCGCTGACAATGTACGGTGACCTTGACGTGTCGCGTATAACCGAAATGCCCAAGGGCAGAATGCGGGTTGACACCTACCTCGTTGATGAAAGCTATCGTCAAAGGCTTAACGCGTTTATCGAAAAGCAGGTTGCAATCGGTGGTCAGGCGTATATCGTCTGCCCCTGTATTGAGCCTACCGAGGAAGGTGCTGTGGCGCACGAAATATCCTCTATCGGAACGGTTTTTTCGGACGCCGATACCCCGATGAAGAGCGCGGTGGAATATGCAAAAGAGCTATCCCTCGCACTTCCCTCGCTTCGCATAGGATGCCTTCACGGCAGAATGAAATCAAAGGAAAAGGACTCGGTTATGTCGGACTTTGCGTCAGGCGATATTGACGTGCTGGTTTCAACGACGGTAATCGAGGTCGGTGTCAACGTTCCGAACGCAACTCTTATGATTATCGAGAACGCAGAGCGCTTCGGTCTGTCCCAGCTGCATCAGCTTCGCGGACGCGTAGGACGCGGCAAAAAGAAGTCCTACTGCATACTTGTGTCTGATGCAAAAAATCAGACCAGCCGAGAGCGACTTGAAGTTATGCGTACGACCTACGACGGCTACGAGATTGCGGAAAAGGATTTGATGCTTCGCGGTCCTGGCGACTTCTTTTCTCATAATTCGGGGGATAATTTCAGGCAGAGCGGCGGTTTTGAGTTCAGGTTTGCAAAGCTCTGCGACGACAGCGAGCTTATGGGACGCGCTTTTTCAAGGGCAAAGCAAATTGCGTCGGACGACCCCAATCTTACACAGCTTTCGCATCAGGGCATAAAAGAAAAGCTCGGTGAGCTTATCACCGCAAGCCCATCAAGCATATCGTAAATTACTAAATTTTACTGATTTAAGGATACAAAAACTTATGGCAAATCAACCCTTGGCAGACCGTCTGCGCCCCAAGTCGTTTGACGAAATCTGCGGTCAGGCTCATCTTGTCGGTGAGGGTGGAATTATAAGGCGGCTTGTTAAGAGCGGCAGAATACCCAATATGATTTTCTTCGGACCGCCCGGCACGGGAAAGACCACGGTTGCGAATATTATCGCAAAGGGTGCTGATATGCAGCTCTTCAAGCTTAACGCGACAACCGCCTCGCTCTCGGATATTAAGGAAGTAATCGCATCAACCGACAACATTTTCTCGTCGGGCGGCACTCTTCTCTATCTTGACGAGATACAGTATTTTAATAAAAAGCAGCAGCAATCCCTGCTTGAATTTCTTGAAAACGGAAAAATAACGCTTATTGCATCCACCACCGAAAACCCCTACTTCTGCGTTTACAACGCGCTTTTATCAAGAAGCTCGGTTTTTGAGTTCAAATCGGTGCGTGCCGAGGACTGCGTTCCCTCGCTTATGCGTGCGCTTGATACGCTCAATTCGGATTTTGGCACTGCGACCTCGTGCGAGGATAGCGTGCTTCTTTCTATTGCGAGCGCGTGCGCCGGTGACGTAAGAATGAGCATCGGTGTGCTTGAAAACGCCTACTACATATCGGGTGGAAAAATAAGTGAGGATAACATCGCCTCGCTTTTACCTGCCGCTATCGGTCATTTTGACCGAAACGGTGACGTTCATTACGACCTGCTTTCCTGCCTGCAAAAGTCAATTCGCGGCTCGGATGCGGATGCTGCGGTGTTCTATCTTGCAAAGATTTTGGCATCTGGCGACCTTCTTTCACCGATAAGACGGCTTCAGGTTATTGCAAGTGAGGATATCGGCTGTGCGTACCCTATGGCAGGGGTTATAACGCGCTCGCTTTGCGAGAGTGCGCGCGAGCTTGGGCTACCCGAGGCGGCAATTCCGCTTGCAAACGCGGTGTGCATCCTCGCTACCGCGCCAAAGTCAAACAGCTCGTATATGGCGTATCACAAGGCGTGTGAGGATATGAACGCAGGACGGGGTGTAACACCGCCCGAGCATCTTCGCTCACCGCTATTTCGCGGATATCTTTATCCTCACGATTACGAAAACAGCTACGTCCCGCAGCAATATCTGCCCGACGACCTTATCGGACGCAAATATTACGAATTCGGTGACAACAAGACCGAGGCTCTTGCGAAGCAGTATTACGAGATGATACGAAATTCATCTCATAAGCGTCGCTGATTTCGGACAAAATAATTTATATCTTGACATATAGCGCACTATTTGATATAATACTGTTATATTTAAAAATATTAAAGCACTCTGTGCAGAAGCGGAGCCCTTTATGATATATCATTTCGTCCTCAATCCCATGTCGGGAAAGAGTCTTAAGCAGGCGAAGAAAACGGTCGAGGCTATGACCGAGAAAATTCGCTCGGCTTGTCAGAAAAGACAGTTAAGCTACCGTATATACTATACAACGAGCATCGGTGACGCAACCGAATACGTACGCTCTATGATTAACACCACCAAGGACAAGCAGAGATTTATCTGCGTCGGCGGCGACGGTACTATAAACGAGATAGTAAACTCTGCCCCTACCCTTCCCAACATTGAGTTTGGCGTTATTCCCAACGGCTCGGGTAACGATTTCGTAAGAAACTTTACCAATACCGAGCTTTTCTCGGACATTGACGCGCAGATAGACGGCACCCCTATGGCGCTTGACCTTATCAAGTGGAACGATTCGTACTGTGTCAATATGATAAACATCGGCTTTGACTGCTCGGTGGTTAAGGAAGCGGCAAGGCTTAAAAGGTTTAAATTCCTCTCGCCAAGCATTTCCTATCTTCTTGGCGTATTCGTTGCCGTTTTCAAGAAATACGGCACTAAAATGAAGCTGATTTTCGATGACGGTGAGGTTATCGACAGAACTCTGCTTCTCACCGCTATCGCTAACGGAAGATTTTGCGGCGGCGGCTTCAACTCAAACCCCGAGGCGCTTCTTGACGATGGAATTATGGACCTTGCTATTATTAACAAGGTATCAAGATTTACATTTTTAGGACTTCTTGGCGCTTATAAGAAGGGCACATATCTTAATAAAAAGAGAGCAAAAAAGCATATCATCTATAAGAGAGTATCTCATTTCAGGATGGAATTCGACGGTCCTATCCCCGTCTGCGTTGACGGTGAGATAAAGGGGGCTAAAACCATTGATTTCTCGGTTGAGCCCCGCGCGTTTAACTTCGTTATCCCCAAGGGATGCGAAATCAAGTATTCGCAGGATAAGTAGGACTTTTGAATTTGCTTGCAAAAAGGCCGCTTGGTGTAATACTCGGTATTATACTTTGCGGCTTTTATTTATATGCTCTTTTACCTGATGCCCTTTTGCTCGCGCTGACACCGCTTATGCTAATCACCGCGGCGGTGATATATATTAACAAAAGACTGACAATGCACCGAAGAATCGCGCTTTTATGCCTGATTTTCGTGCTTTGCGGCTCACTTTTGCGCCTTTTCCTCGGATTTTTCTTTCAAGGCAGGATAGATAATGACACCTACTATGCAGAGGCGAAAATCGACGAGGTAACCACCCTTTCCGACACACAGCAGATGACGGCAACCCTCACTCGCCTCGGCGGTGATGACGTCTCTATGAAAATTATTATAAATTATCTCGGTATAACCGAGATAACGAGCGGGGACGCGGTATCCTTCACGGGTGATTTTACGCCCGTATATGATGCTGACGGTAACAGCACCTATTATCTTTCGCGTGGGATAGTCGCGACCTGCTATACCTACTCACTGACAGTAGAAAACGAGGGCTCGCCTACCCTTGCCGAGCGTATGCGCCTTACGCGAGTGGCTATCGCTGAGCGCATAAGCGCGCTATCCTCTGACGGTGCATCAGGCTTTACCTGTGCAATTCTTCTCGGTGACACGTCAAACCTTAGTGAGCGCACAAGCCTCGCCTTCTCTCGGCTCGGTATAACCCATATTCTCGCACTGAGCGGCACTCATATCTCGCTTTTAGCGTTGGCAATCTCAAAAACGCTCGGAAAGCTCGGTGTATCGCAAAAGGGTGAGAGGTTCATTCTCATATTCGTCATAATTGCCTTTATGGCGCTCGTCGGCTTTCCCTCGTCTGTTCTGCGCGCAGGCGTTATGGTGATAATTTCCTCGGTGCTTTATCTGATTTGCTCGGATTTTGACACGCCAACCTCGCTTCTTATCGGTGTACTTATAATAATTTTAGTCGAGCCGTATGCGGTCTATGACCTCGGACTCTTGCTCTCGTTTCTTGCAACTCTCGGCATAATTCTCTGCGCCGCCTATATTAAGGAAGGGCGAATTAGAACCCGTGGCATCAGAGGCAAGGCGATGATGCTCGTTATGTTCTCGGTTTTCTCGCTCTGCGCGACGGCGTTGGTCGGGTGCTTTTACTTCGATAAGGTAAGCTTAGCGTCGGTTTGGGCTACGGCAATTTTCAGCATTTTAACCGAGGCTGTGCTTTATCTTGGAATACTTGTCATAGCACTCGGCGGCATTTTACCGATAGGGTCGCTTCTTAATCACCTATGCTCGCTCACCGAGGGGCTTTGCCACAAAATAGCCGACCTTGGGGGACTTGAATTTTCACAGCACTTTATTCCCATAAGAGTGCTCTCGGTTGTTATTTTTATCCTTTTAATCGGCTTTGCGGTGCTAAAAATCAATAAAAAGCATCTTTTTGTCGGTATAACGGTAGGGCTTTACTGCTTTACCGTCACCCTTGGCGCTTTGCTGAATATCGCAAACACCTATGACGGACGCGTGGTGTACGAGGCTGATAAAATTCTTATTACTGCTGACGGAAGCACCACCCTTTACGATATAGGACAGCATCAGGAAAAGGAATACTTCGCCGTGGTAAGCCTGCTTAATAGCGAGCGCATCGTCGAGCTTGATACGCTGTGCCTTTTGGGGCTTTCGAATGAGTGCGACGAGTATCTTAAAAAAATTCTCACCCGTATTTCGGTAAAAAGCATAGAGCTAAAAGCACCGAGTGACGGTGACGAGCTTCGTTTTACCGATGAAATCTCTGCCGTAGCAAACGGCTTCGGCATTGAAATCAGGTATGCTGACACAGCTTATGAGAAAAAGCTCGGTAGCGCGACTGTGATGATGCACACGATGCCCGAATATTCGTCGCTATACGACATGTGTGCGCTGACCGTGCTTCACAACGGCAGAATTTTCACCTATATGACACCCGACTTCTCTATTCTCTCGCCTATGAGCGAGCTGCTTATCAAAAATTCGGACACGCTTGCACTCGGTGGCTATGCCACTCGTGATTTCACCTACACACCCGAGGTGATAACCGAAAATAAGATAAAGGTTATAATCCCCGACAGCGGCAGGGTCAGCACGGTTTTATTTTCAGAAAACGCAGTGCTACTGAATAGTGAAAAAATCCGCGTAACAGAATAAAAAACGAAAGTGGGTAGCGTGATACTCGATTAAACGTATCACACTACCCATCCTTTTATTTCATTTTAAGTGCCGCCATTCTCACCTTGTAATCGGGCATATGCCGCTCTATCAGAGAGTAAAACGCGCGCGAGTGGTTCATATGAACGAGGTGGCAAATCTCGTGAAGCGCAACGTATTCCCTCGCCACCTCGGGATACGCCATAAGCCTTACCGAAAGCCTTATAGAGCCATTACTTGAGCAAGAGCCAAATCTGCATTTTGCCTCGCTTATTGACAATTTGCTGTACCTGACACCGAGTGCCCTTGCATATCGCTCGCAAATCGGTCTAAAATATTCAAGCGCCTGTCGCTTTAACATATCTTTATCCGTACCGATTAGGCTCTTTGCCATTCTCTGCCTTGCCGCATCACGCAAGAGAGCCCCCTCAATCCAGCGCGAATGCTTTTTCAAGAGCGCGTCGATATGCTCGCGAGAGGTCCCGATAGGCGCGGTAACGAAAAGTCTGCCATCCCTTACGCGAAGCCCCACGGTTTTTCTTTTTGAATATTTTATTACAGTAGTCATTTCCTCACCTCGAAGAGTCATTTTTATTTCACTCGCAGTCGTTGTGCTCGTGGCAATAGCGGTTAAACTGCCTTTCGCTCTTTGATTTACCCACATATTCAAGTGGGGCAAGCTCAAAATAAAAGTACGGTGTATTATCATCATACGAGTACACACTACCCGTCATAGGTCGATAGACATACTGCGCGTCAGATACGGTTATTTCATAAGGAAAGCGTCTATCGGTAATGCGAAGCAGCCCTATCGGCTTGATACATTCCATAGGACAGCCTCGCCCTGCGACAGCACCCGTATGCGTGTCGTAATAGACGAGAATATGCGTGTCGCACTCATCCTTTGGCACAGTTTCAGGCAAAAGGTAATCAAATCTTTCGCGCTCACCGCGCGCATCACTCGCGCAGGCATCCGACAAAAGCCGCCCTGAATCGGCACAAAACCGAGCCATCACAAGCCCCTCGGTGGAAAAGGTACGCATTTTTTCATCATCTTTAAGGTTTTTATGAATTGTGCTCATAACCTCATCCCATATCGCAAGATGCGTTTTGGATAGCGCGCCTATCTGCTTGTCAGCACTCGGGTAGCCCACCCATATTCCGCAGGTGTAGTAGGGCGTGTAGCCGACGAAAAGTCTGTCGCGGTCATCACCCGACGTGCCCGTCTTTCCTGCGGTATCACATATATATTTAAGTCCTATCTGTCGCGCAGTTCCCTCGCTGACTACGCGCTGTAGCATTTTATTCATCACCCTTGCCGCGGCGGTATCAAAAATGCGAGTGCTTTTCGGCTTATGCTCGTAGAGCATATTTCCGTGAGAGTCATAAACTGCCAGAATTGAGGTCGGCTCGCATCTTACACCCTCGCTTGGGAAAACCGTATAAGCCTCGGTAAGCCTGCGAAGGCTCACCCCATAGCTGAGCTGCCCGAGCGCAAGCGGCGCCGGGGCTAAATCGGTAACCTCACCGCCCATAGAGAGCGTATCAAAGCCGAAATCACGAACAAGGCTATCGTATATCCGCCTCGCCCCAAGCATGCCGTAAAGACGCATAGCTACAGTGTTTTTTGAATATTTAAGCGCATCTGATACAGTAATGCGTCCTGCATAGACGTCGGGGTAATTTCTCGGATAACCGCCGCCTCTGTCAAAGGATACGGGTACGTCGTCGAAAACTGAAGCAGGGGTAATTTTTCTCATATTTATAAGCGGCGCGTAAAGCGCGAGCGGCTTTAATGCCGACCCCGGCGTATGCGGTACGGTCGCGTGATTTACAAGACGGTCGGCACTCTTTTTGCCAAAAGCACCAACGATACCGAGAAGCCTCGCATTTTTTGAATTTACAACGACACACGCGCCCTGAAGTCCGTCATTAATCTGCCGCGGCAAAGTCGCCCCGTTCTCAAAAACACCGTCAAGCACCCCTTGCACCTGCTCGTCGAGCGTTGTCAGGATGTGAAGCCCACCCGACCGAATAAGCGCCCTTGCAACACCGTCTGACATCCCTGCTCGCTTTGTAAGGATGCCGTAAAGCTCATCGTTGACCGTTTCAACAAACCAGCTTCCCGTGCGCTCTGATATGCTTCTTTTTGGCAAAACCGAAAGCGGCTCGCTAACAGAAAGAGAAAACTCACCGTCGCTTATATAACCGCACTCTTTCATACAAAAAAGCACGTCATCTCGTCGCGCCCTTGCCGCCTCGTGGTTATCGTGGGGTGAATAGCGCGTAGGTGCGTTTGTTATACCGACGAGCGTTGCACATTCACACAAGGTAAGGTCGCTCACGTCCTTGCCAAAATAGGCAAGTGCGGCAGAGCCTACCCCAACAAATCCCTCGCCCATCGGGGCTATATTTGCGTAAAGCTCAAGGATTTCTTCCTTTGAATAATGACGCTCTATTGATACGGCTCTTAATATTTCACGCATCTTGCGCGAAAAAGTGCGCTCGCTATCGCCGCTTACGTTCTTTATAAGCTGTTGCGTAATGGTTGACGCGCCAAACTCGCCTTTTATATGAAAAATCTGATTTGCGGCGGCTAAAAGCGTCCTTCTTATATCAACACCCGAGTGGGTGAGGAATTTCCTGTCCTCTGTGGCAATAAATCCGAGCTTTAAATTCTCGGGTAGCGAGGAATACTCACACCATATCCTGCAGTCGTCGGTGTTCATATCGAGAAAAACTCGCTTCGGCTGATAATCATTAAGGCCGGAATACTCACCGACCGACGCATAGTAGCAGGGCGAGCCGACGCCCTGCGCGGCACGAAAGAGCATTCTATCCCCCTCTGTGTCAAGCCCCGAATATACGATAAGCGCCACTGCCGCTATCAGCATTAGTATGGCTATAAGAACAATAAGTAAAATACAAATTGTCCGCAAGCCCCTGCCGCTTTTTTCACTTTTATTTTTGCAAGTCATAAGAAATCTCTCCGCATAAGCTTTTCTTTGTCTTGTGTCGGAGAGATTTTTTAATTCATATTAAATTTTAGTATGTCAGGAAGAAATTAATAAAAAACCGAGTTGAGATAAAGCCCACACGCGGGCGCTGTCGCGCCTGCAAGATTTCGGTTGTGGGATTTAAGAATTTTCGAAATATCCTCGGGTGAAAATCTGCCGTGCGATGCCTCGACGAGAGTGCCGACGATAATCCTTACCATATTGTAAAGAAAGCCGTCTGCGCGTATTCTTATCTGAATTTCATTCCCCACGCGCTCTATTTTTATATATTCAATATCCCTGACGAAATCGGTAGCATCAGAGCCCTGCGACATAAAGGCGCGAAAGTCGTGCTTGCCAAGAAGAACGGTCGCGCACTCGTTCATTCTATTAATTCCACACTCGTCAATTTCCCTCGGATAATGCCATACGAGGTCGCGCAAAAACGGGCTTGGCGTCTTTGTATTAAGTATTCTGTAAAGATATTCCTTACCCATCGCATCATAGCGCGGATGAAAGTCATTATCGCACTCTTTTGCGAAAAATAGGGATATATCCTCGGGCAGAAACGGAACTAACGCAATAGGAAGCTTATCGGCAGGCACGGTTGCCGACGGCGCGTCAATGACCGCCGCCATAGCATTTGCGTGAACGCCCGCATCGGTTCTCGAGCAGGCGGTAACGGTTGCACCGTCGCCCAATACCTCGCGCACAGCGCGCGTCAGCTCACCCTGCACGGTGCGAAGATTTGGCTGAACCTGAAATCCCGAAAAGTCTGTTCCGCGAAAAGAAATTTTAGCAAAATATCTCATATCCTACCGTCTTAAATTTTATAGAAAATAACCGCGAGAAAATCCGACACCGCCGCAATATCGTCGCAAAGGACGTTAAGGGTGATAAAGCCGCCAAGCAGTAAAAGACCGCCTATCATAAAGAGAATATCGGATGCCTTATATTTAAGCTTGTTCATCTTCGTGCGTCCCTTGTCACCGCGATAGCATCTGCATTCCATAGCAACCGCAAGCTCTTCTGCTCGCTTGAACGAGGAAACGAAAAGCGGTACGAGAAGCGGCACTAACGCACGGGCGCGCTTGATAATACTTCCCTCGGTGAAATTCGCGCCTCTTGACTTCTGCGCGTTCATGATTGTTTCGGTTTCCTCAATGAGGGTCGGAATAAATCGAAGCGCAATAGTCATCATCATAGCGAAAAGATGCACGGGGACCTTTATCTTCTTTAACGGTGAGAGAAGATTTTCAAGTCCGTCGGTCAGGGCTATGGGGGATGTCGTGTAGGTCAGAAGCATGCTTGAGCCGACTATCAGTATAATAACACGAAGCGCCATAAATATCGCGCGTATAATTCCCTCTTTGTAAATCTTGAAGATAAGGAAGGAAACGAGCGGCTCGCCCTCGCCCGTCGTTAAGAACACGTTAATAAGCGCTGTAATAATAAGAATTACAACGATAGGCTTAATACCGCGAAGCACTACACGAAGTGATATGCCGCTGACAAGAATAAGACCGATAGTTAAGAGCACATACGCGAAAAATCCCACGGGCGAGTTTATAATGAACACGCCAACGATAAAGAGAAGCGAGAGAATAAGCTTCGTTCTCGGGTCAAGTCGGTGAAGCGGTGAATTGCCCGGGAAATACTGACCGAGCGTAATATCAGAAATCATACTCGCCCACCCCCTATTCTTTCAAGAATAGCGTCTCTGACACCCTCTACGGTGTAAAGCCTGCCCGAAAGCTCAATTCCTGCGTCAGCAAGCGCCGTGGCTATCTTCGCCACCTCGGGCATATCAAGTCCTACCTCATCAAGTATAGTCTTATCGGCAAAGATTTCGTCAACCGTACCCTCTGCAAAGACGCGCGAGTCCTTCATAACCACAACTCTGTCACAGTATGCCGCCATATCTTCCATAGAGTGGCTGACTAAAATCAGGGTGACGTTGTTTTCTCTGACATAGCGTGCAAGACCGCCGAGAATATCGCGCCTGCCTCTTGGGTCAAGACCTGCCGCAGGCTCGTCAAGCACAAGGACCTCGGGGCGCATAGCGAGTATTCCCGCAATAGCCACGCGACGCTTCTGACCGCCTGATAGCTCAAAGGGCGATTTGTCAAGAAGCCCGTCCTCAATTCCGACGAAGCCTGCCGCCTCTTTAACCCTTATATCAACCTCTTCGGGCGAGAGCCCCTGATTTCTCGGGCCGAAGCCGATATCCGAGTAAACCGTTTCATCAAAGAGCTGATACTCGGGATACTGCATAACAAGACCAACGCGCGAGCGTATCTTATTTATCTGCTTGGGCTTTGCCCAAATATCCTGCCCGTCAAGAAGAACCTTGCCCTCTGTGGGACGGTAAAGACCGTTGAGCAGATTTACGAGCGTTGATTTTCCCGAGCCCGTATGACCGATAAGACAGGTTATCTTCCCTGCCTCAAACGAACAGCTGACACCGTCTAATGCGCGTCTTTCAAAGGGCGTGCCCTTGCTGTAAACGAACGATACGCCCCTAATAGTTATCTTATCCATTATTATCACCCCCAAGAAGTGATATGAGCCTCGCTATACAGCCGTCGGTGCTTACAGAAAGCGCGCCGATATCGACACCTGCCTCGCCAAGGGCGTAAAGAAGCTCACAGCCCTGCGGTGCTTCAAGACCAACCGAGTGAAGCAGGGCTACGTTTGAAAATACCTCGTCAGGCGTGCCGTCAAGAAGAACCTCACCGTCGTTTATTACGATAACTCGGTCAGCCCTCGCCGCCTCGTCCATATAGTGCGTGATATTTATGACCGTAATTCCGTCGGTACGGTTAAGTCTTTCCATTATGTCAAGAACATCGCGCCTGCCGATGGGGTCGAGCATTGCGGTTGCCTCGTCAAAAATGATAATATCGGGGCGCATAGCGATAATTCCTGCGATAGCCACCCTCTGCTTCTGTCCGCCCGAGAGCTTGTGCGGCGCGTGACGCTTATACTCGCTCATACCGACAAGGTCAAGTGCCTCGTCTACGCGTCGTCTTATCTCTTCGGGGGCAAGACCGAGGTTTTCAGGGCCGAAAGCGACGTCTTCCTCTACCACGGTTGCAACGAGCTGGTTATCGGGATTCTGAAAAACCATACCAACTCTGCGGCGAAGCTCAAACGCCTCGTCCTCGGTCATATTTTCATCCGTAGCATCGGTGCCGTCTATATATATTTTACCTGTTGATGGTGTAAGTATCATACTTACAAGCTTTGCAAGAGTGCTCTTGCCCGAGCCGTTGTGTCCCAAAACCGAAACGTACTCACCGCGTCCGACGGTAAAGGAAATGTTATTAACGGCAGGATGTATCTGACTCGGCAATACCTCGCCCGATGCGCCGTCGTCGTATATATACGACAGATTTTCGGCTTTGATGATAAAATCCTTCATTTATTGCCTCTTACCTAATAGTTTTTTGCTTTATTTTGAGAAAACCACGCGGACGGTAGAGCCGCAGGGCAGATTAAGTCTGCCGTCACCGACGGGAATACCGAGCTCGTCTGCATACGACCTGCCAGAGAATGTATCGAGCAGTCGCAGGTCGGTGATGTACTTCATAGTAGATGCGTTAAGCCCCGTCGTGTAGGAATTGAGCAGGAAAAACAGCGGCTCGTCCGAAAGAACGCCCTTGGTAAGGCTCACGAACTCGTCAATATTATCCTCTATCTTCCACACCTCGCCCGTAGGTCCTCTGCCGTATGAGGGTGGGTCCATAATTATTCCGTCATACTTATTGCCGCGGCGAATCTCGCGCTCGATAAACTTTTTACAGTCGTCAACTATATATCTTATCGGCGCGTCGGCAAGACCTGAAAGCCTTGCGTTTTCCTTAGCCTGCGCCACCATACCGCGCGAAGCATCCACATGCACGACAGACGCGCCTGCCTTAGCGCACGCGACGGTTGCGCCACCCGTATATGCAAAAAGATTAAGCACGCGCACAGGTCGGCCTGCCTTTTCAATAAGGTCGCGGCAGAAATCCCAGTTTACCGCCTGCTCGGGAAAAATTCCCGTATGCTTAAAGCCCATAGGCTTTATAAGAAAGGTTAAGTCGCGGTACTTTACATTCCAGCTCTCAGGAAGCTTATTTTCAACCCACGCGCCGCCACCCGACTTGCTTCGCTTATAGCTTGCGTCTGCGGTGCGCCAGAGCTTATGCTTCTTATCCGAGCGCCAGATTACCTGAGGGTCAGGACGAATAAGGGTATAGTCGCCCCAGCGTTCAAGCTTTTCGCCTGACGAAGTATCAATTATCTCATAGTCAACCCATTTGTCTGCAATCCACATACTAACCTCGTTTGTTAAAGTAACCGCCCATCGCGGAATTTGAGCATTGCGCGTGACAGAGCGCAATCGCCACGGCATCAGCCGTATCGTCGGGCTTCGGCGGCTTCGGAAGCTTCAGAATTGTCGTAACCATCGCAATTACCTGCCTCTTTTCAGCCTTTCCGTAGCCAACCACCGCCTGCTTTACCTGAAGGCGTGTGTACTCGCTTATCCTGACACCGTGCTTGTGAGCCGTAAGAAGTATTACGCCCCTCGCCTCGGCAACGGCAATAGCCGTCGTCTGATTGGTGTTGAAGAACAATTCCTCTATCGCCATCTCGTCAGGCTTGTATTTTTCTATAACCGCATTAAGGTCCTCTTCTATCATAAGAAGTCGCTTTTCAATATCGGTGTGTGCAGGCGTGGTAATCGCGCCAAAGGCAATAGGTCTTGTATTACCTCGGTGCGCCTCTATAACTGCCCAGCCGACTATCGCAAGACCCGGGTCAATTCCAAGTATTATCATATCTCACCTAAATATTTTAATAAAATTAATTATATCATACGCATATCCCTTTGTCAACCTCTTTACTTTTTGTTTTCAATGTGGTATAATCTATTTATTAATCAAAAAGAGGTCACTATGTACTACTATCTTAACGGAAATCTCGCGCACCTCGAGCTCGGACTATGCGTAATCGACTGCGGCGGTGTCGGATATAAGCTTTCAATATCACAAAAGGCATACGAGGCGCTCTCGGGCTCTGTCGGTAAGGTCGCAAAGCTCTTCACCCACCTTGCCGTAAGAGAGGACGGAATTGAGCTTTTCGGCTTTATAAGCGAGGACGAGCGCGGCTGCTTTATGTCGCTCACCTCGGTTAGCGGTGTCGGACCGCGCGCGGCAATCAGCATTCTCTCGACCTTAACGCCAAAGGACCTCGTGTCGGCTATCGCAACCGATAATGCCAAGGCTATTGCAAAGTCGCAGGGCATCGGCAACAAAACTGCGGCAAGAATTATTCTTGAGCTTAAAGACAAAATAGGTTTAAGTGTTACCGATACGGCACAGCCTGCCGCTCTGTCGCAGACCTTGGCGCACGGCAACCGTGAGCTTTCTGATGCAACCGAGGCACTTCTTGGGCTCGGCTACGACAGACACAGCATCGCAGCGGCACTCTCGGGCGTTGATGTAAATGAGCTTAATGCAGGCGAAATTATAAGGCTTGCGCTCAAAAAAATGATGAAATAGGTAAAAGATGATAAACGAAGTAAACGAATTTGACTTTGAAAACAGAATAGTATCAAACGAGTATGACGAGGCGCGCGACAGCGAGGTTGAGGTCAGCCTTCGCCCAAGGGTGCTCACCGAGTACATAGGACAAGAGGTCGCAAAGAACAACCTTAAAGTCTATATCGAAAGCGCGAAGATGCGTCAGGACTCGCTCGACCACGTGCTTCTCTACGGCCCGCCCGGTCTTGGTAAAACCACCCTTGCGACCATTATCGCAAACGAAATGGGTGTAAATATCCGCGTAACATCGGGTCCTGCACTTGAAAAGCCGGGCGACCTTGCCTCAATACTCTCAAACCTCTCGCGCGGTGACGTGCTCTTTATTGACGAGATACACCGTATGCCAAAGACGGTTGAGGAAATTCTCTATCCTGCGATGGAAGATTACAAGATAGACCTCATTTTAGGTAAGGGCCCGAGCGCGCGCACCATTGAGCTTCAGATACCGAAATTCACCCTTATCGGCGCTACGACGAGAGCAGGTCAGCTTACCACCCCCCTTCGCGACCGCTTTGGCGTGCTTCTTCGCCTTGAGCTTTACACGAAGGAAGAGCTTACCGAAATAGTCCGTCGCTCAAGCTCTATTCTCGGCATAGAGATTACCGACGAGGGTGCGGAAGGAATTGCAAGCCGCTCGCGCGGCACACCGCGTATCGCAAACCGCCTGCTAAAACGGGTACGCGATTTCGCTCTTGTGCGCGGTGACGGAATTATCACCCCCGACATAGCAAGACACGCGCTCGCCTCGCTTGAAATTGACGAGCTCGGACTTGACAATACCGACAGAAGAATGCTTGAAGCAATTATCAAATTCTATCAGGGCGGCCCCGTCGGTGTAGAAACTCTCTCGGCTACCATCGGTGAGGAGGTCGTGACTATCGAGGACGTTTACGAGCCGTATCTTATGCAGATAGGCTTCCTCGCAAGAACGCCTCGCGGCAGAGTGGCAACGAAGCTTGCCTACGACCATCTCAAAATCCCGTACGGAAGGTTTTAAATTTGGTTTTCGCCATTTATTTTACGGCAGAAATATTTTTTACATAAGAAAAAGAGTGGATACGCAGATGCCTTCGTCTGCATTTCCACTCTCTTTTTATCGTCGTTTTTTTAAAAAATTCAAGATGTGCTTCACCCACGAAAAATACTGATGAGCGAAAATCAAAATCATCTACCCTCGCTTTTTTTGCAAGCTCGTTGAACTTCATAATAAGGGCAATCTCATTCGGGGTGTTGGGTGAAGGTTAGGTCTGAACAAATCGTGCTGCCACTTCGTAAAATCCTATCTCGTGTGCGTCGGTGCGGTTTATTCTGTGAAGCCATCCGAGCGAAGCATACCATTCGTTAGCCTCATCACAAGTCCGTTTCCTCTTCATAAAAAGTTCATTCACCGCTTTGGCGGAAAATATATTTTTATTTTAGCGCATCGCGTCGATAGCCGCGCGTCTGTCGGGTGCACCAAAGACCGAGCTTCCTGCAACGATGATATTAGCACCGGCATCGGTGAGAAGCTTTGCGTTGTCAGGGCCTATACCGCCGTCACACTGAATATCGCACACTATTGCGCGTCTTTCGATTTCCTCACGGATAACCCTTACCTTGTCGATAGTATCGACAATAAGCGACTGACCGCCAAAGCCGGGCTCAACCGTCATAACGAGCACCATATCGCATTTGTCAAGATATTCGAACACCGCCTCGGCAGGTGTTTTGGGCTTTATGGATATTGCCGCTACCTTACCGCGCGCCTTAATCATATCAAGTGCCCCCGATACATCGTCGGTTGCCTCAATGTGGAAGGTCACAATATCCGCGCCTGCGTCAATAAAGCGGTCTATGTATCGCTCGGGTCTGTCTATCATAAGATGCACGTCGAATATCATATCCGAGCTTGAACGAAGCGACTTGATAACGGGAATTCCGAACGAGATATTAGGAACGAAAATACCGTCCATAACGTCAAGGTGCACCATATCTGCACCGCATCTCTTAATATCCTCAACCTCTTGCCCAAGGCGCGAAAAATCGCAGGCAAGCACGGAAGGTGAAATTCTTACCATAACAAATCCCCCATATCCCTTTCGGGTATCAAAATATTTTAAAAATAATATACTTTTAAGTGAAATCCTCGCGCATCGCCGGGCAAAGGACATTTAAGACTCGGGACGTTTGAGAAAGCCTGCCTATGCTTTGCGCGTTTCTTTTTCGCCCTGCAAATTCCTTGCGGGGCGTTTTGCTTTTGCCCCTTTACACCTTAACCGAGCAAACCGCGTGCGCGCTCACACCCTCGCCCGAGCCCGTAAAGCCGAGCCCCTCTTCGGTGGTAGCCTTGATATTTATTCTCGATTTATCGATACCGAGGGCAAAGGCGATATTCTCGCGCATGCTCTCGACGTATCCCATAATTTTCGGGCGCTGAAGCACAAGGGTTGCGTCAATGTTTACGACGCTCGCCCCCGCCCCCCTGATAAGCTCTGCTACTCTTATTAAAAGAGTAAGCGATGAAATTCCCGAGTAGGCCTCATCATTATCGGGAAAGTGCCTGCCTATATCACCAAGACCGACAGCCCCGAGAAGCGCATCCATTATCGCGTGAAGCAGAACGTCGGCATCCGAGTGACCGAGAAGCCCCTTTTCATAGGGTATCTCAACACCGCCGAGGATAAGCCTGCGCCCCGAAACAAGTCTATGCACGTCGTAGCCGTGACCAAATCTGAATTCTGACATAATTTATTCCCCAAAGCTCTTTATAATGTACTCGGCAAGCATAATATCGTCCTTTGTCGTTATCTTGATATTATTCTTACCAACGAACACAGGCACTACCGTAGCGCCTGCGCGCTCTGCGCGCATATTATCGTCGGTGATGTCCTCACCGTCATCGGTTATCTCAAGCGCGCGCGCATAAAGCGCGTACGAGAACGCCTGCGGTGTCTGCACAGTAACGAGCGAGGTTCGGTCAAGGCTTGATACAATTCTGCCATCCCTCGTCTGCTTTACAGTGTCGGTAACCTCGCACGCGCAGGATGCCGCCCCATGCTTGTATGCCGCGCGAGCAACCTCGTCTATCTGCAAAGGCTTAATAAGACAGCGTGCCGCATCGTGTATCATAACTATATCACACTCACCGCACATACCGAAGCCTATCCTCGCGCTCGCCGCGCGACAGCTACCGCCAACGCATATGCTAATCGGCTTTACAAGCCCCGATATAGAGGACCTGACAAAGTCCTCTTCACCCTCTCTGTACACCACGACAATGCGTGACACTACGGATTTATCAAAGGCTTCAAGGCAGCGTCGAAGAACGCTCTTGCCTGCGATTTCGTATTTCTGCTTCGTTTTATCCTGCGAAAAACGACTTCCGCACCCTGCCGCGAGGATTACGGCAACCGCGGTGAAGTTATCCTCTTTTAAAAAATCACACTCTCTCACAACAGTCCTGCCTACTTTCTGTAATAGACGAAGTGAACCGTGACAGTACGCATCCTGCCACCGCTCTGAATATCGGGGCCCTTGATAATAACACCGTCACCGCTCATAAGATAGCTCGCTTCAAGGTCACGGATTTTGCACGAGAAAAGTCTGTCCCCCGAGGAATCGACGATAAACTCATCCCCGTGAATGCACAGCGCGCCACCGCGTCCGACCACATCCTCGTTGCCTGAACGGTGCTCGGTAACATATTTTATACTTTGTCCGTGAAGCTCTCTCACGCGCTTAAGTCTGAACTCATAGCTCGTGGGGTCACTCTTTTTTGAAAAAAGCCTTGAGAAAATCGACATATCTTCCCCCGTATGTGTTGTTCTTAAATATTTTAACACAATTTAATATAAAAATAAAGGTCTTTTCAAAATTTTCCAAGAAATCGAACAATTTTACACACGGCGCTATCCTTTTTACAAGGTCGTACACGGCGGGAGCAAGCCCCCGCCCTACGGGGCAATCATCACTTGGGCTCTGCCCAATCATAACGATGCGTAGCATCCTATAACTGTCGGGGGCGCGCCCCGACCCGCCCTACGGTGTAACATCATTATTGCGAGCCTCGCTCGCACCGCTTCCCCCACTTCGTTTTTTCTGCGCTCTTTCCGCACCACTGAGCTTTTGCGCCTTATCTTCCTCTCATTTTGTCAAAAAAGGCTTAAACAAGCCGTTTTTTAAAGCCTGAACGGGGCAATTTCCACCGCCGCTTTTCACCCTCTGAAAAAAGTTTTGAAATTTAGTAAAAAAAATGAAAAACACCCTTGACAAGCGCGTAAAGTTATTATATAATATACTCAATGGTGCTAAGTGGGGCAAAATTCCTTAAAAGACCACCGACTGATGCCAAAGCGCATCCGTCATCCCGAATAGCACCGAAGGACTACGGGAATCCCCACACAAAACTGCGAGGAAGGAGAGATAATATGTCATTCGTTGGAAGCTACACACACACCCTTGATGCAAAGAAGCGCGTGTTCATTCCTGCAAAATTCCGCGAAGAGCTCGGATGCGAGTTCTACATCACAAGAAAGTTTGCGCCCTATCTCTCTGTTTACACCGCAAAGGATTGGTTTGAGTACGTTGACAAAATATCAGCCCTTCCCGAGTCGGTTGCCTCAAAGGTTCAGGATTACATCCTCGCCTACGCCCAGAAGTGTGTCATAGACTCGTCAGGCAGAATAGTCCTGAACGACAAGCTTATGGACCACGCAAAGATAGACAAGAACGTGGTATTTACAGGCGCAGGACATCAGATAAGAATTTGGGCAGAGGAAATCTGGCAGAAGCAGGAAGAGTCGCTCGACCTCGAAGAGCTTCGTCAGACTCTTGCGAGCTACGGCTTATAAGAGGTGACGGTAATGGCGTCAATTCCCTTTTCACACAAATCCGTTCTTCTTTACGAGTGCATTGAAGCACTTGACATAAAGGACGGAATGACCTACGTAGATTGCACCACGGGCGGTGGTGGACACTCGCTCGAAATTGCAAAAAGGCTTCCCGAAGGCTCTCGCCTCATCTGCCTCGACACCGACACCGACGCGCTCGCGAGCGCAAGAGAGCGACTTTCGGATTACACCGATAAAATCACCTTCGTCAACGATAACTTTATAAATCTTGCGCGCGTGATTGAAGAGCTTAATATCACAAACCTTGGCGGTGTGCTTGCCGACCTCGGATGCTCGTCCTTCCAGTTCGACTGTGCAGAGCGCGGCTTTTCCTACAACAACGAGGCAAGGCTCGATATGCGAATGAACAAGGATGCGCCGCTCTCTGCCTTTGAGGTTGTAAACGAGTACGCAGAGGGTGACCTTGCTACTTTGATATACGAGTATGGCGAAGAACGCTTTTCAAGACAGATAGCGCGTGCGATAGTAAACGCGCGTCAGGCAAAGCCTATTGAAACTACAACACAGCTTTCGGATATAATCCGCGGGGCAATACCGAAGGCAAAGCGAATAGACGGACCGCACCCTGCAAAGCGTACCTTTCAGGCAATAAGAATTGAGGTAAACCGCGAGCTTGACAGCATCGCCCCGATGATTAACGCGGCGGCGGCATCACTCGTCAGCGGCGGCAGAATTGCCGTAATATCCTTCCACTCGCTTGAGGATAGGATAGTTAAAACGACAATTCGCTCGCACACACGCACCTGCACCTGCCCGCCTGATTTCCCCGTATGCGTATGCGGAAGACGCCCGATACTTTCCGATGTAACAAGAAAGCCTATATTACCAAGCGACGGTGAGCTTAACGACAACCCACGCGCAAGAAGCGCGAAGCTTCGCGTCGCTGAAAAGATATAAATTCACTAAAGGAGATACACCGATGACCGAGAAGATTACTTATAACAGACTTTATTCCGATATGGTTAAGCTTTTCGCTGTAAAGCAGGACGGCAAGGACGATATGTGTCTTGGCGATTATATGCGTGCGCGCTCGCAGAATGCGAAGCAGGTGCAGGCGGCAGAGCTTGCAAAGAAAAAATCAAATCTTCCCGTCGCGGTGAAGAAGAACGAGGCACGCGCAGTTGTAAGTGCGTTTTTCACCTATGTAAACGAGAAGCTTACCGTAAAGAAGGCACCCCTTCGTGACAGAACGATAAGACGCTTCCCTCTTCGTACCGCTTTAAGCTCTGTATGCTGTGCGTTTATCATCTGCGCTCTTGCAGTATGCTACGGTGTCGCAGGACTTCGCGGTGGCGATGACAGCAGTATCGCAAGCGAGCCTCTTACCGAGATTACCGAGTGCTACGACACCCTTGGCTACGATGAGTACGAGGATATTGTATAAAAAATCATAAAATCACAAGTACATAAATAAGATATAGCGATGGCACGGTGTGCTGTCGCTATATTTTTTGTTTTCAGGGGGCAGACTATGCAAAACCGTCATCACACCACCGTCTATAAGACAAGGCGGCGCGCGTCGATTATATTCATCGCGTTTTCACTCTTTCTTTCGCTTTTGATATACAACCTCGCCAGCCTCACCCTCTCTGCCGCTGACGAATACCGCGAGCGCGTGCTTGAACAGATTACCTGCGAGTCGTCAATTTCTGCCAAGCGCGGAATTATATACGATAGGAATATGACAGTCCTCGCCACCGATAAAACCACCTATCGCGTCTTTACCTCGACAAAACAGCTTCAGGCGTATAAAAAGCAAAGCGGCACCGATGCCGCAAGGGCTGTGTGCGACGCGGTGTGCCCTATCCTTAATTTAAATTCTGACACCCTCTATGCAAGGCTTACGGCAAAGGCGAGCCTTGATATTAATATCAAGAAGAACATAGACGAGGAAGAATATCAGGCTCTCTCACGCGCACTTTCGGCGCAGCGACTTGAAAAATGCGTATCAGTCGAGGCAACGAACACGCGCTACTATCCCGAGGGAACAAGGCTCGCGCACACCCTCGGCTTCGTCGGGGCTGACGCGCAGGGGCTTTACGGGCTTGAATACTACTATGATAAAACTTTGAGCGGCACGCGTGGCTACTACCTTTACGGCAAGGACGCCGGCGGAAATCCCCTGCCCGACGGCTATACCGATATCGTAGAGCCAAAATCGGGCAGCTCGCTTGTACTGACGGTGGTAAACGAGCTTCAGGCAAAGCTTGAGGGTACGCTTGAAAAAATCCGCATCGAGCAAAGCACCACCAGCCGCGCCGCAGGAATTTGTATGGATATTAAGACGGGCGCGATACTCGCGATAGCAACCTCGTCGCCATTTAATCCAAACGAGCCGATGAGGCTTGATGCCACCTCACAGCAAAAGCTCGACACATCGGGCTATGCCGAGGGCAGTGACGAATATCGCGCCTACAAGTCCGAGCTTCTGTCGATAATGTGGTCAAATAAGGCGATTAGCGAAACCTATGAGCCTGGCTCAACCTTTAAGATAATAACGGTGTCCTCGGCGCTTGACGCAGGGGTGGCAAAGGTCAGCGACACATTTTCCTGCCACGGCTACCTCACCGTAGGTGGATGGCACATAAGATGCCACAAGGCAAGGGGTCACGGCTCGGGCTTCTCTCTTGCATACGGACTTCAGATGTCCTGCAACCCTTGTATGATGACGGTTGCGGCAAGGCTTGGGGCTGACAAATTCTACGACTATGTAAACGCCTTCGGCTATCTTGAAAAAACGGGCGTTGATTTGCCGAGTGAGGCATCGTCTATCTTTCATAAACCCGGCGCTATTGGCGAAACCGAGCTTGCAACCGCATCATTCGGTCAGAGATTTAAGGTTTCCTTAATAAGACAGCTCACATCTATTTGCGCTGTGGCAAACGGCGGTGTGCTTATGAAGCCTTATATAGTTGACAGTATAATATCAGACACGGGCGAGGTGATAAGCAAGACCAAGCCACAGCAGGTGCGCCGCGTTATCAGCGAGGGCGTGGCAAAGGAAGTGAGTGCCGTGCTCGTCGCAGGCACGTCGGGTGACGGCGGTGCTAAAAACGCGGCGGTCGCAGGCTACGGTATAGCAGGAAAAACGGGCACCTCGCAGAAGTTTGACATACTCGACGCAAACGGCGCGTCATTTCTTCGCATTGGCTCTTGCGTTGCCTACTCGGTAAGTGATAGCGGTGACGGAATTGCCACGATAATTATGACCGACGAGCCGCAGGGACAGATAAAATACGGAAGCGTCACTGCCGCGCCCTACGTTTCGGAATTTATGTCCTACGCTCTGCCCTACCTCGGCTACGAGCCGAGCACCCCTGTGCAAACGGCAAAAATCCCCGATATAAGAGATATGACGCTTGCCGATGCCGAAAAAACTCTAAAATCAATGGGCATCACCTACGAGATAGCAGGCAGTGGGGATAGGGTTATATCACAAACGCCTGCACCCGACGAGATTATAACGCTGAAAGATGCGCGCGTAATAATTAACACCGACGAAAAGGGCGCATACGCAACCGTACCGGACCTTATGTCGATGACGGCAGACGAGGCAAGGCGGCTTTTGCTTGAAAAATCGCTATCGGTAAGACTTGTCGGCGCAGATGTGAGCGAGGGTGCTAATGTGATTTCACAGTCGGTTACGGCAGGTGCCGTCGTACCGCTCGGTACGGTTATCGAAATCGGAATACTACACCTTGACTTTGAGGACTGATATATGATAATTCGTGATATTTTTACCCCCGATACTGCCATACCTGAAAAAATAGGCAATATCTCACCCGAAAAATGCACCTGCCGCGAGAGCGAATGTAATGAGGGGGCGATATTCTTTCACCTTCCCCACACCGACGGCAGAGTGCGTGAGTGCGTGGGCTTTTCAAAAAAGCCGATTTGTATAGTTACAGAAAACGAGGGCGTATCCTTTCCGCACGACATACCCATAATAAAGGTGCGCTCTGCAAGGCGCGCTTACTCGCACGCGTGCTATCGACTTTCGGGCTTTGACCAAAGAGCTCTGACGCTCATCGGAATCAGCGGCACCTGCGGCAAAACGACCACCGCCGCGCTTATCTACGAAATGGCGCGTGGGTGCGGCACCATGGCAGGCTTTATCGGTACGGGAAAAATCCTTATTAACGGTGAGTGTATTACAGATAGCATCTATTCTATGACCACCCCCGACCCCGAGGTGCTTTATCCCACCCTTAAAAGAATGCAGGATGCGGGGGTGCGGCTCGTTGCTATGGAAGCGTCAAGCCACGCGTTATCCCTCTGTAAGCTCGACCCTATCTCGTTTGATATTGGAATATTCACAGGACTGTCGCAAGAGCATCTTGACTATCACAAAACTATGGAAGAATACTTTAATTCAAAGGTGCGCCTTTTCGAAAAATCCCAGCTCTCGGTTATCGCATGCTGCGACGAGTGGGGCAAGCGGCTTTTAGGACTTTTCTCAAAGCGCGCTCTGTCGGTAGGACTTGACAGCACCGCCAACGCATACGCGTGCGACGCATATGACATAGGACTTTCGGGATGCGAATTTACCTACCGAATGCCGGGGGCCCACGGCAGGGTGAAAAGCACACTTATCGGTGACTTCAACCGTATAAATATTATGTTAGCCCTTTGCACGATGAAGGCACTAGGGAATGATTTGCCACGGTGCGTAGGTGTGCTTGAAGGCATAAAAATCGACGGCAGGCAAACAGTTACGCAGCACCTTGGCATCACAGTCGTGCGCGACTTCGCCCACACACCGCAGGCACTTGAAAAACTGCTTAATACTGTATATTCGGCTATTAATATCGGGCAGAATATAACGGTTGTGTTCGGATGCGGCGGTGAGCGCGACCGAGCGAAGCGTCCGATAATGACACAAATCGCAAGAAAATATGCAAACAAGCTTATCCTGACGAGTGATAATCCGCGCGGCGAGAGACGGGGCGAAATCCTCTTTGATATGCTAAAGGACAGCGAGATTTGCGACCTTTGCATCATCCTTGACAGGCGTGCTGCAATTGAGTATGCGATAGAGACGGCAGAGCCTGGTGAGGTTGTGGTTATCGCAGGAAAGGGGCACGAAAAATACATAATAGAAGCAGGCGAGTACAGATATTTTTCCGAAGAGGAAATTATAAGCTATGTTCTTGAAAAAAGAAAGGGTTAAGGAAAAGCTTTATGCGAATTATGCTTGATATACCGCTGAAAACCGAAGAAATACTGTCAGCCCTCGCACCCGCTTCGGCAAGCGCTTTGCTACCTGAATCGGTAAAATATATCTGCACGCGCTCGTCACTGTGCGAAGCAGGTGACCTTTTTATAGCACTGCGCGGCGAGAGATTTTCGGGTGACGACTTTATTCCCGAGGCGAAGGCGCGCGGCGCTATAACGGTAGGCGTAAGTGATAAGGCTGATATTCGCGTTTCGGAAAAAGCGTTTCCCCTGCTCGCACTCGCTACACTTTACAAATCAAAGCTGACGCGCCTTATCCACACGGTTATAATTACGGGTAGTGTCGGCAAAACTACCACAAAAGAGCTTCTTTACCACACCCTTTGCGTGCGGTATAAATGTCATTTTACCGAGGGAAATCTTAATAATACCGTAGGCGCACCGCTTACTGTGCTGAAAGCGCCCTCTGACACCGAGGTTCTGATTATCGAGGCGGGAATGAATATGAAGAATGAAATCTACAAGATTTCAGTAGCACTTTCCCCAAGCATTGCGATAATTACGAATATAGGCACATCGCACATAGGAAATCTCGCATCAAGAGAAAATATCGCATCAGCAAAGCTTGAGGTGCTGGCGGGAATGACGCGCCCGTTTGTGATAGTACCAAAGGACGAGCCGCTTCTTTTTGGGGCAGACGGCAGGCTTACGGTGTCGCTCACCGACACTAACGCAGACTACTCGCTTATAAAAAATGAGGATTACCTTCACTTCTTTAAGAGAGGACACCCTGTCGGCAATATCAAGGATACCTCGCGCGGCGCACATATTCAAGGCTGTCTTGTATTCGCCCTTGCCGTATGCGATATTCTATCCGTGCCTTTTTCTCACTTAAACGACGCTGTACGCCAAGCACTTCCCTCGCTCTCGCGCCAGAAATTTATCTGCATTTCGGGCATCACCCTTATTGATGACACCTACAACGCGTCCTGCGAGGCGGTAATCAGCGCACTTGACACTCTGTGTAATGTCAAGGCTTCGCGCCGTATCGCGCTTCTTTCGGATATGCTTGAGCTTGGCTCGCACGCAGGCGCGCTTCACGAGAGGTGCGGTGGCGAGTGCGCGAGGAAGAATATTGATTTTCTGCTTACCTACGGTAAATTTGCACATATTTACGCACTTGGCGCGAGAAATTTTGGTATGTCAGAGGAAAAAATTATAAATCTTTCGGATGCAAATAGCACGGATGCGCTATCGACGAGAGTTTGCGACATCGTAAGGGCAGGCGACGCGCTTCTTATCAAGGGCTCGCACGCCACGGGGCTTTATGAGCTTATACCGAAATTAAAGGAAAGGCTTAAGGTGAAAAAACAATGACCGACACGAATATGCCGATATATATGGTTGCTTTAGCGCTCGCCTTCACCCTGACGGTGACGCTTGAGAACATCAGTATTCCAAGACTGCGAAGGTTTGCAAAGCAACCGATTTACACAGAAGGACCGTCTTGGCACGAGGTCAAGCGCGGCACGCCTACTATGGGGGGCATATCCTTCGTTATCGCATCAGCGGTGGCACTCATTATCGGCGCTATATACTTTTCCCGCTTGGGCGAGCGCACGGCGCTTTCGCTCATCACCGTCGGCGCATATGCTATCGGCAACGCACTCGTCGGTCTTATCGACGATTTGGTAAAACTCAAAAGGCGCGAAAACGGCGGTCTTACCCCAAGGGCAAAGCTTATTCTTCAGTCGCTTCTTGCCGTGCTCTTTATCTTTAGCAGACACTCGCTTTTGTCAGAAAAAAGTATTATATACTTTTCGGGTGCTTCGTTCGACATAGGACCGCTTTACTATCTTTTAGCCTTTTTTATGCTTATTGCAACCGTAAACTGTGCAAACCTTACCGACGGTGTTGACGGTCTTGCCTCGGGCGTTGCATTCGCTATCGGAATTTCGCTTTTCTATATTTCCTACTCTCAAAGCCCCGACACAGCGCTTGTCGGCATAGTTCAGGCAGGTGTCAGCCTTGCCTTTCTAATCTTCAACATCAACCCTGCAAGGATTTTTATGGGCGATACGGGCTCGCTCTTCTTCGGCGCGACACTCGGCGGATGTGCTATCGCGCTTGGAAATCCCCTGATAGTCCTCGTGCTCGGCTCGGTATATCTTATCGAGGGCGTGTCGGTTATAATTCAGGTCCTTGGCTTTAAGGCAACGAAAAGGCGCGTGTTTAAAATGGCACCTATCCACCACCATCTTGAAAAATGCGGCTTCTCTGAAAACAAGATAGTGGTAACCTTTATGCTTATAACCCTCGCATCCTCACTTCTTTCGGTGGTGCTGTTCGTATGAAAATTAAAATTCCAAGGATAATAGGTGATACAAAAAAGAGGCGGGGCGCGCCCGATGCCTGCCTAATTATACTCACCCTCGCCCTCTCTGCCCTCGGCACTCTTTTCGTCTTTTCCGCAGGCACACCGTATGCCGAGGCAAGGTACGGTGACGGCTATTTCTTCATCAAGCGTCAGATAATCTTTCTCGCTATCGGTATCGTGGCGATGCTTTTAGCATCGACTATCCCCCCATCCGTCTATGCGCGCCTGACGCCTGCCCTTTATATCTCAACAGTAGTGCTTCTTGTCACCGTGCTTATTTTCGGTCTTGTCGGAAACGGTGCAAAGCGGTGGATTTCGATAGGACCTCTAACCCTTCAGCCCTCGGAAATTGCAAAAATGGCACTCGTTATGGCGCTGTCGCTCTACTTTTCAAGGTTAGGTGAGCAAAATACAGCAAGACGCACTCGCGGTTTTGTTTACGGCACGCTGATACCTATAAGCATAATGGCGCTTCCGATACTTTTGGTTATGCTTCAAAAGCACCTTTCCTGCATCATAATTTTAGGGCTTCTCGGTATTCTTATGATACTTTCGGCAGGCTCTGATGCAAAATACATAGGTATGGCATCAGCGGTGGGCGGTGTCGGTGTGCTCTCGCTCGCGCTCTTCACCGACTATACGAAGGAACGCATCACCGTATGGCAAAATCCCGAAGCCTATCGGCTTACGGGCGGCTGGCAGACGCTTCAGGGGCTTATGGCAATAGGCTCGGGCGGTCTTTTCGGGGTTGGCTTTGGTAAAAGCGTTATGAAAAGATGCTATGTGTCAGAGCCTGCAAACGATATGATTTTCGCAATTATCTGTGAGGAAGTCGGGCTTGTCGGTGCGCTCTTCGTGCTTTTGCTCTTTGCTCTTTTTTCGCTTCGTTGCCTTTATATAGCAAGCCGCCTGAATAGCACCTATGAAAGGCTCGTCACGCTCGGTGTATGCTATCAGATAACCGTGCAGGCGCTTCTCAATGTGGCGGTGGTTACGAACACCATACCTAACACGGGAATTTCGCTTCCCTTTTTCAGCTACGGCGGCTCAAGCCTGATTATGACCTTTTTCGAGGTGGGAATGCTTCTGTCCTTTTCAAGAGGGGCTGTGGCGATAAAATAAATTCTTTTTTGGGGGTACATTCATGAAAATCGTATTCGCAGGCGGTGGCACGGCAGGACATATCAGCCCCTCTCTTGCCGTAGCAGAGCGTCTGTCATCACAAGACGAGGCGTACTTCATCTCGCGCGAGGGCGGCTCTGAAAACCGCGTTATCGAGGCGCTTGGCTACCCACTCTTTACCTTGAAGGTAAAGGGGCTATCGGGCGGTGCGCGCGGTGCTATGCAGGCAATAAGGCTTCTGCCCTCGGCAAAAAGGGATGCTGAACGGCTGCTTTTACAAATTGCCCCCGACGCAGTATTCTCAACTGGCGGCTACGTAAGCTATCCCACCCTGTGTGCGGCGGTAAAGCTCGGCATACCAACCGTCCTTCACGAGTCAAACGCAAGGTCAGGGCTGGTTACGAGAAGCCTTGCCAAAAGGGTAAGCCGTCTTATCCTGCCCGAGGATACATTAGACGGATGGTTAAAGCGAAAAGCGGGCGCGCTCTGCCTCGGCACACCCGTGCGGCTTGGCTTCTTTACGACCGACTATGCACACGCAAGGAAAAGGCTCGGCATCGACAGGGATGACTTTTTCATTCTATCGCAGGGCGGAAGCCTTGGCGCTATGGCGCTGAACTCGGTGATGTGTCAGGTAATCGAGCGTTTTTCAAGAAAAGAGCGCCGAGTGCGCCATATCCACTCGGTCGGCAGACGCTACTATGATGAAATCAGGCAAACCTCACCGCACCTCGCAAAGCATATTCAGGGCGCGTATGCGGTGCCGTATATTGAGAATATGCCGCTTTACCTCGCCGCTGCAGACCTGTGTATATCGAGATGCGGCGCGTCAACGCTCGCAGAGCTTGACGCAACTGCCACGCCGTCAATACTGATACCCTCGCCCAATGTAAAGGATGACCACCAAAGACACAATGCCGAGCGCTTTGCCACATCGCACATAAGCAAAATTATCGACGAGAGCGACCTTTCCTTCGATGCTCTCGTGTGCGAAATCAAAAGGTTTCTCAATGAAAATTCATTGAGAAAAAAATTATATATAGAGAGAGAAAAATATAAAAATCGCCCCGATTTTGCCAAAGAGATTATCGAAATTCTGAAAAATCCGTCGATTTTATAGTGCATATTAAATATATATAAAACAATGTAGCAAGTCGCTTTTGTTGAAAATGCCAAATATATAAAAACCCCTTGCAATTGAGTTTATTTTAATATAAAATATTTAGTAGGAATTTTTACTAATATTTATATAGGAGATAACTCTGATGGAATTTGATTTTGATCCGATTTACGACAGCGCAGTCAAGATTAAGGTCGTTGGTGTCGGCGGCGGCGGAAACAATGCCGTTAACCGCATGATACAGACCAACATCCGCGGTGTCGAGTTTATAGCAATAAATACCGACCGTATGGCACTTGATACCTCTTGTGCCGCAAAGAAGCTCTGCATCGGCGCTAAAACCACACAGGGACTTGGCGCAGGCGCTAACCCCACCGTAGGTAAGGCGAGCGCAGAGGAAAGCACCGAGGACATAAAGGGACTTCTCGCAGGTGCTAATATGGTATTCGTTACCGCAGGTATGGGTGGCGGAACCGGTACGGGCGCAGCCCCCGTCGTTGCAAAGATTGCGCGTGAGATGGGCATCCTTACCGTAGGTATCGTCACTACCCCCTTCTCGTTTGAGGGTAGAAAGAGAATGGAAAAGGCTGTTGGCGGTATCGACGAGCTTTCCAAGTACGTTGACTCGCTCATCGTTATCCCCAACGAGCGTCTTAAGCAGATAGAGGCTGAAAACCTCAAGATTTCCGAGGCATACGAGATTGCAGACGACGTTCTTCGTCGCGGTGTTCAGTCTATTTCGGACGTTATTAACTTCCCCGGATTCGTCAACCTTGACTTTGCCGACGTAACCGCTATTATGAAGGGGGCAGGCTATGCACATATGGGTATCGGTGCGGCAAAGGGTGAGGGACGCGCAAGACTTGCCGCTACTATGGCAATCTCATCCCCCCTGCTTTCAACAAGCATCTCTGGCGCAACCGGCGTTCTTATCAGTATCACCGCGTCGCACGACCTTGAGCTTAAAGAGGTTTACGAGGCATCCGATATGGTATATCAGGAAGCGCATCCCGATGCAAACATCATCTGGGGACACACCTTCAATGACGAGCTTGAAAACGAAATGCGTATAACCATTATCGCAACGGGCTTCAACAATGAAAAGACCGATACGCAGACCCCTGCACAGCAGACCGCGGCACAGCCTGCGGCACCCGCACCTGCGCCTGCACCTGCACCTGCACCTGCGGGATTCGCACCTGCACAGCCCCCTATGGGATACGCACAGCCCTTCGCACAGCCTCAGTATTATGCTGCACCCCAGTATAATCCCTATGCACAGCAGCAGGCTGCGCCCCAGTATGCCTACGGACAAGCACCCGAGCAGGCAGCACCCGAGCAGGCAGCACCTGCGGCATCGCCCATAGCAGAGCCCGTTGCTACTGCCCCCGCAGCCGAGAGTGCTGACGAGGTTTTTGGCGCGAGCGCACCCAAGGCGGCACCTGCCCCTGCCGAGCCTGAAGCACCCAAGACCGATGCTCAGCGCGCGTTCACCGATTACGACGATATTATCTTCCACGAAATCAGAAGAATTAAAAAGAACTGATAGGCAAAAAACAAGCACGGATGCGCCGCAAAAAGATTAGGTGTATCCGTGCATTTTTTAAGAGAAATTTTTGTCGGATTTTCATTTTTCACAATTCCGTATCACAGCCGCCTTTGCTGTTGAATTATGTGTGTTGCGTGCTTCTTTCTGAAATTTGTGGAAAACCTTGCACGAAAATCCTATCCAATTCCGTACTTTCAGTAGCATAATCCCCCATTTTTGACTAATTTTTGCAAATCTTTCACACAATTCACAATGTGGAAATCCAAATTCTACCACTTTTCCACAATGTGAATTTCTTTTTGGTATCTCATAACGCGGCGGGAGCAAGCCCCCGCCCTACGGATTGCGCCCAACGATGCGAAGTATCTCATAACTCAAAAAAAGCGGCTACACGGGAACTGTTCCGTGTAGCCGTTTTGTATTCATCATTTTCAGAAAAGGAAGGACAAGCCTGCGATAAGCGCCGAGCCTATCATAATAACGCAGAGCACGCCTGCAATAACCTTTACATAAGTGGGTGTATCTTTCATATCTATATTCCTCTCTTTTAAAAACTCTTACTTTTTCTTTTTCTCTGACTGGTACTGACGAAACAGCTCGGGAATGCGCTCGGTTATATCCTTGCCCTCGCTTCTCATCCTTACAGGAAGGAAGCCCGATATTGCGGCAAGACCTCTTGCTACACAGTCGTCAGCATCCTTCATAAGCGTTGCAGGAAGCTTGAAAACGTTTCTCATCATCTTATCAAGCCCGTAAAGGTTTGCGCCACCGCCCGTAAGCACGATGCCGTTCTCGATAACCGCATCAATGTACTTTGGGTCAAGCTCGCGCATCGGTACGGCTATCGCTTTTAGCAAATCGTGAAGCGGTCGCTCAAACACACCGAGAATATCCTCGGTCGCTATCGACATATGTATTCGGTTGCCCGTAAGTGCGAGCGTGCCCGTCACCTCGATAGGCTCGGCATTTCTGCCATCCCACACAGCACCGATGCTTTCCTTTATCGCCCTTGCATCCTGAAGGGTTATGGTAAGCTCGCCGTTTTTGAGAATATACTCGCGCACAGCCTCGTCAAAATCCTCACCGCCGATATTTTCGGTGGCAGAATAGACTATCTCGCCCTCGTGAAGTATAGCAATCTCGGTAGCCCTTGCGCCAATATTTACGCTCACAACGCTCATCGTGGGTATAAAGCCTGCGCCTACTACTGCGGCAAGGGCGCGGTTTACGAAGTAACAGTCCTTTACCCCTGCGTCGTGAAGTATCGCGCAAAGCTGGGAAAGATGCTTCGGCTTAAGCTCTGCGCCAATACCGAAAACGCATCTTATATCAGCCCCACCGAGGAAGGGCTTCAGGGTGTTCTTTATAATCTGCTCTGTAAACTCGGCAGAGTAAAGAATACCGTTCTTTAAGGGGCGCACGAGCGCGCCGTCAGCACTCGACGTGCTCATAGCGGCATTTCCGACGGAAAGAATGCGTCTGGTTCTTCCGTCAAGCAGAGCAACGGACGGCTCACGCACAACCTCAAGGCTCGCGTCGCTTATCGTTATATTGGCATAACCGAGGTCAAGACCTATCTTATTTACCATAGAGCATCCTTTCGTCAAAATTTTTTCATATTACAGTATAGCACACTCTTGATGAAATTTCAAGATATATTTTTAAAAGTAAGGCGCGTCAGGCGCGCAGTAGCAGTCGGTGCTTTAGCGTGGTAAAGCGCACCGCTTCCCTATTGTTTTCCACCCACGCAGGCAGAAGCTCTGCTCTGCCGACGAGAATAACCATACCCTTTGCCCTCGTTACGGCGGTGTAAAGCAGGTTTCTTGACCGTAGCATTATCGGGCAGGAATATATCGGCACTATAACCACGGGGTATTCGCTTCCCTGACTTTTATGTACGGTAATCGCATACGCAAGCTCAAGCTCGTCGAGCGTGTCGAAGGGATATTTTATATTTCTGCCGTCAAAATCGGCATACAAGAGCTTTTCCTCTCGGTCAATTCTTATAATCTTACCGATGTCACCGTTAAATACGCCGTGTCCCTCGTCGTCACCGCGCGTCCACTCGAGGTCGTAGTTGTTTTGCGTCTGCATAATCTTATCGCCCTCTCGGAATAGTGTGCCGTGCGCGCTTAACTCGCGCTTTTGACGCGAGGGCGGATTAAGTCTTGCTTGCAGGGCGGTATTGAGCGCAAGCACGCCTGCGACACCCTGCCTTGACGGTGTGACCGTCTGAATACCCTCGGATATGCTCTTGCCGTATCGCTTTGGCAGACGGCTCGTTATAAGGTCGCACACGGTTTCGGCAATATCGCTCTCTCTGTCGCGCCTGATGAAGAAGAAGTCGCGGTCTGCGTGCGTAAGGTCGGGCATCTGCCCCTTATTTATTCTATGCGCGTTCGTGACGATAAGGCTCTGCCCCGACTGACGGAATATCTCGTCGAGGGTTACCGTGCGTATAAGATGCGACGAAATAAGGTCGCCAAGCACGTTACCTGCGCCAACAGACGGAAGCTGGTCCTTGTCGCCTATGAGTATCAGTCTTGACCCACGCTTTATAGCGCAAAGAAGCGCTGATGTCAGCGGCACGTCAAGCATTGATGCCTCGTCAACTATAATAACGTTCTTTTCAATGGGGTTGTTCTTTCCCCTGCCGAAGATAATCTCACCGCTCTTCTCATCCCTCTCGGCATCAAGAAGCCTATGAACGGTCATAGCCTCGTGCGAGGTAGCCTCGCTCATTCGCTTTGCCGCTCTGCCCGTAGGCGCGCAAAGCACGCATTTCAGCCCCATACTGTCAAATATGGATAACAGCGCCTTGACTACGGTGGTTTTACCCGTACCCGGGCCACCCGTAAGAAGCAGAACACCGCCAAACAGAGCCTCGGCAATTGCGCGTCTCTGCGCTGTGCCGTAGGTGATGCCTAACCGTCCTTCAAGCCCTGAAATAAGCGCGCCGACATCCTCACCGCCATAGGATATTGCGCCTGCGTCGAGCATAAGCAAAAGCCTTGCGATATTGTCCTCGCACTCGGCAAGAAAATCGGTCTGTATAAATATTTCGTCATCTATCTTAAAGCGACGGAATGAGCCTTCCTTCAAAAAGAGGTCAAGGCACTCTTTAATATAGTCGCTCTCAATACAGAGAAGCTCTGCGGCATTTGCAAGCAGCTCTGATATATGAAGCGCCGTGTGTCCGTTTGCCGATGCGTGACGGTTAAGTATGTACTTTAAGCCGTGCTCTACGCGCTTGGGGTAGTACATATCAAAGCCTATCGAGCTTGCTATCTCGTCAGCCTTGGTAAACGGCAGAGGTGACGGGCCCTCACACAGTATATAGGGATTTTCACGAAGATGTCCCACAGCCGCAGGGCCAAATCGCTTATAGACCTTGCACGCCTGACTTATATCCATAAAGTCACGGCAGAACATCACAACGCCAAGCATCGCGTTCTGCTCGCGAAACGCCTCGGAAATCTCGGCTGCCTTACGCATCGTGATACCGCTTATATCCGCAAGCCACTCGGGGTGATTTGAAAGCACCTCAAAGGTGTCCTCACCGAAGCGGTCAACTATCTTCCTTGCCGTTTTCGGTCCTATTCCGCGTACGGTCTGCGAGGCTAAATACTTGTATATTTCGTCAGCCCCTACGGGAAGCGTCTTTTCATATTTTTCTACCGATAACTGCTTTCCGAATTCCTTGTGATAGGTCCATTTACCCGTAAGGGTAACTCGCTCACCCTCTCTTGGCAGGGGGATGCTTCCGACAGCAGTAATAAGATAGCCGTCATCACACTCTATATCGAGCACGGCATAGTCGCTTTCCTCGCTGTAAAATACAACGCCGTCTATAACGCCGTATATTGTTATGGTATTATTGTCTTGCGCCATAAAGCCGTACCCCCTCTTCATAAATTTAAGGCGCGACCTGCCGTATGACAGGTCGCATCATGTGCTAATCGTTATTAAAGGCACATTTCGCGAAGCTTGTCCGCGATGTCGCACTCTTCCCACTTAACCGAAAGCTCTTCTCTTCCCATATGTCCGTAAGCGGCAAGGTCAGAGTAAATAGGCGCGCGAAGATTAAGTCTTTCTATAATAGCCGCAGGGCGAAGGTCAACGAGCTGCATTACTGCATCCGAAATTCTCTGCTCGTCACATACTGCCGTGCCAAAGGTGTCTATCATAACCGAAACCGGCTTTGCAATACCTATCGCGTATGCAATCTGCACCTCGCACTTTCTTGCAAGACCTGCCTTAACGATATTCTTCGCAAGGTATCTTGCCGCGTAGGATGCGCTTCTGTCAACCTTTGTCGGGTCCTTACCCGAGAATGCACCGCCGCCGTGACGCGAATATCCGCCATAGGTGTCAACTATAATCTTTCTTCCCGTAAGTCCCGTGTCACCCGCAGGTCCACCGATAACGAATCTGCCCGTGGGGTTTACGTGGATATGTACCTTGCCGTCAAGAAGCTCGGTGGGTACGGTAGGAAGAATAACCTTCTCTATAATGTCCTTGCGTATCTTATCTGCGCTTACATCCTCTGAATGCTGTGAGGAAATTACGATAGTGTCAACGCGCTTCGGCTCACCGTCGATATACTCAACCGTAACCTGCGTCTTTCCGTCAGGGCGAAGATATGAGAGCGTGCCGTTCTTTCTTACCTCGGTAAGTCGCTTTGCAAGCTTGTGTGCCAAGGATATGGGAAGCGGCATAAGCTCGGGCGTTTCGTCGCAGGCGTAGCCGAACATAAGTCCTTGGTCGCCGGCACCCGTATCAAATCCGTCACTCTCGCCTGCCTTTGCTTCCAGGCTCTTGTCAACGCCAAGCGCAATATCTGCGCTCTGCTTGTGAAGCGAGGTCATAACCGCGCAGGTGTGTGCGTCAAAGCCGTACTTTGCGCGGTCGTAGCCGATGTCGGCAACGGTCTTGCGTACTATCTGCTGAATATCAACCGACGCGTTTGTGGTAACCTCACCCATAACGGTGATGATACCCGTAGTTGCAAAGGTTTCGCACGCAACACGGCTCATAGTGTCCTGACGAAGCATCTCGTCAAGAATAGCGTCAGAAATCTTGTCGCAGATTTTGTCGGGATGTCCCTCGGTAACCGACTCGGATGTAAATAATACTCTTCTCATTTTAAACTCTTTAAGGACAAAGTCCTTATTTTCCTTTCCACTTATCATTAGCGGCATAAAAAAGCCTCGGGACAGCACTTAATTCCCGAGGTCACAAAACTCATCTTACAGGAATTAGCACCTTATATTAACAGGTTGCCGGGCTTCGCAGGGCCAGTCCCTCCGCCACTCTTGATAAGCATATTAAATTTAACGGAATTATTTTAGCATAACCGAAAGAAAAAATCAAGAGGTTCGGACAAGTTTGTGCAAAGTTTTACTATTTTTTTAAAACCGCCTTGAAATGTCGTTATCATCAAGGTATAATATACTAAAAAGCATAACGAGGGGCAGGAATAATTTATGGATATCAACACCTACCTTAATTCAAAAAATCCCGCGTACTTTCTTGACGATAATATGAAGGATGACACGCGCATCGTGTTTTTCGACACATTTCCGAAGCGACGCGATATAAGCCGCGGCTACCCCACCACCGCAGACGAAACAACGGGCGGCTCTAAAATTTTAGGCGAGGCTACCGCGCTTCTGACGGCACTATCCCCTGCTACGGTTTATATATCCAACCACATCCTCGTGCCGACCGACAAGGATACCGAGCCGCTTCTCGGCCCGCTTGAAGGATTAAGACTCGGTCCTGCCGAGCATTGTGAGCCGCTTCGCTCGCGCTTTGCCGATAAAATGCGAAGAATAATAGAAAACGACAGCATAACCCTCGTCGTTTATAAGGGCGATATGTTCCGCCGCTACTACAACGACTATTTAAGAAACGAAAAGCGCCCCATACTTGAACGCCTTTCAGAAAGGCTCGACGCAGGGCTGAAAATAATCCCGATGCCAAGCCACACCGCCTCGCAGATACAAAGAATGAAGAACGAGTACGATACGTTCGTCGAGTCACTTCTTTTACTGACCGATGATTAATTTTAAGTAAAAAGGACGAAGCGTATGAAGTGATATGCGTATCCAAAAGTATTATCTTTTGGTTCCACTTCAAGGTCTTCGTCCTTTTATTATTCATTGTGGGTATAATCAATTATTCTTGTATTTTTCAATATCAAGCAAAATACGAAGGATTTGTTCCTGCTCATTCTTTGTCTTTGCCGAGATAAATTCATAGCATTCAAGCGGAATGTTGCGCGTTCCGTCCTCGCCTGCACCAAGCTTTTCAAACAGCTTTGACAATGAAATATTCAAGGCGGCAGAAATTTTCTCTATGCTTTCAATAGTAGCATTCTTCTCACCGCGCTCAAGCTGACCGACATAAGTCGGATGACATCCCGAAAGCTCGGCAAGCCTTTCTTGGCTAAGTCCCATAGCAGTTCTGTAATTTCTTATTCTCTGCCCTAAAGCCTTTGCAATTTCAGTCATAACTATCCCCACCTATATTAGCGATATGTATAGTCTATAAGTATTCAAACGCATTTTCCATAGACTATTGATATTTTTTCTTCGCGGTGATATACTATAAGTATTAAGCATCGAAATTTTGTGCTTATAGTAACTGCAAAGAGGTCGCTCTTATGGATATATATACAGTTTCTCTTTTTGGACATAGATTAATTCAGGACATGCGACAATTAGAGAATAAGTTAAAACCGATAATTGAAGAACTGATAAAAATGAAATATTATGTATCTTTTCTCATTGGACGCTGTGGCGACTTTGACGAATATGTAGCATCAGTTATAAAACGCGCACAAAAAGCAGCCGGAATTGAAAACAACGATTTGATATTAGTGCTTCCCTACAAGGTAGCAGATATTGAATACTACGAGAATTACTACGATAGCATTATAATTCCCGAATGCGTCAGCACCGCACATCCAAAATCTGCAATTACATTAAGAAATCGGTGGATGGTTGAGCAGTCAGACCTTGTGATAGTTTATGTAGAGCACGACGATGGTGGCGCATATAATGCTATGAAATATGCAAAAAAGCTGAATAAAAAGCTTATCAACATACAAACGATATAATTTTTGGCAATTGCTTCCCCTCACAAAGTGATACAATACATTAAAAAACGGTTACTTCGCGCATTTTGCCGGAAGCAACCGTTTTGTCTTTTTAAAATTAATTTTAAAATGTCTTGTGATTTAATCAGTTAAACTTAAAATGCTTTGGCATGCCGTATTCGTACGGAATATCTGCCTCGCCTACGATAAGGGGGCGGATATAGTCTATTCCTGCCTTGGTGATGCCGTTGCCCGCCTCGTTGATATATTCCTGATTTACGCACTTTACCTCGTTTGCGATAAGCGATATATCGGCAGAGCCAAAGGATACCGAGTATTCCTCACCTTCGCCGCGCAGGATGGTTGCCATAACACCGCTCTTTCCCTCTTTTGCAAGGGTAGTAGCGTACGCGCCAACGCCCGAGGACTCGCTTATATCGGTGAGTGACGAGAGGTGCGAGGCGCATCTTTGCGGCAGATTAAGCTCGATAGAGCGCACCTTACAGCCGATTTTTTCCTTGACAAGATGCTCAAGCACCTTGCCCGCGCCCGAAAGCTGAACGTGACCGAATCCGTCGGCTGCGGCACCCGATGCCGCAACGTAAGTACCGTCGCTAAAGCGTATTCCCTCGGAAACGCAGACGAGCACGGCGGGCTTTGTCGCAAGCACCCCGCTAACGTCGTCAATAAACTCATCAAAAGAGAACGCGCGCTCGGGAAGATAGATAAGGTCAGGT